>NZ_JAPPSU010000014.1:0-87317 GCF_026719175.1 Citrobacter sp. R4 | reverse complement strand
ATTAAACTTCGTAATGAATTACGTGTTCACTCAGAGACTTGGTATTCATTTTTCGTCTTGCGACGTTAAGAATCCATGTCACTTTGAGTGCCCACACAGATTGTCTGATAAATTGTTAAAGAGCAGTGCCGCTTCGCTTTTTCTCAGCGGCGCGGGGTGTGCATAATACGCTTTCCCGCTTGAGAGTCAAGCATTTATTTTTGCTTTTCTCCGTGAGGTTCTGGTCTGAACCCCGCTGACCCGGCGGCTTGCGTGCCGTTGTTCCGTGTCAGTGGTGGCGCATTATAGGGAGTTATTTCGGGCTGACAAGAGGAAATTTAAAATAATTTCGCAACTGTTCCTTTTTTCGCCAAAACAGGCGTTAACGTGCCATAAAATAAGCGATTTGCTGTTTTTGCAGCCGCAATCACACTTCCTGATGGCATACTAATGAATAAGAAAAAGAGAAAGGACAATCAGTCATGCCTTTAAGCGCACAACAATTGGCTGCACAGAAAAACATTTCCTGGGTACTGGCTGAAAAGCTGGCGCAGCGGATCTTAAAAGGGGATTACGCACCCGGCGACATTCTTCCCGGTGAAATTGAACTGGGCGATCAGTTTGGTGTTAGCCGCACCGCAGTAAGAGAAGCCGTCAAAACGTTAACCGCCAAAGGCATGGTGTTACCGCGCCCACGTATCGGAACACGGGTCATGCCACAGGCTAACTGGAATTTTCTCGACCAGGAGTTACTGAACTGGTGGATGACAGAGGAAAACTTCCAGCAGGTGATCGATCATTTTCTGGTGATGCGGATAAGCCTTGAGCCACAGGCTTGCGCGTTGGCGGCAACGGTGGGTACGGCAGAACAAAAAGCGCATCTGAATACCTTAATGGAAGAAATGGTCGCGCTAAAAAAGAACTTTAAACGTGAGCGCTGGATTGAAGTGGATATGGCCTGGCATGAGCATATTTATGAGATGAGCGCGAACCCGTTCCTCACCTCTTTTGCCTCACTGTTTCACTCTGTCTATCACACCTATTTCAATGCCATTACCTATAACACCGTTGTGAAACTGGATTTGCACCAGGCGATAGTAGTTGCCATTGCGCAAAGCGACGCTGACGGCGCGTTTAAAGCCTGCCAGGCTTTACTGATGGCGCCTAACGAGCGTCCGGGAAACTAACGGGATACAGAATGATCAGAAAAAAAGCGCGCAGTATGGCTGGATTGCCGTGGATAGCGGCAATGGCCTTTTTTATGCAGGCGCTGGACGCCACCATTCTGAACACCGCTTTACCTGCCATTGCGCAGAGTCTCAACCGTTCACCGCTGGCCATGCAGTCCGCCATTATCTGTTATACCCTGACGGTGGCGATGCTGATACCGGTAAGCGGATGGCTGGCCGACCGCTTCGGCACCCGTCGTGTGTTTATGCTGGCGGTGAGCCTGTTTACGCTCGGTTCACTTGCCTGCGCGCTTTCCAGCTCGCTTCCGGAACTGGTTATCTTTCGCGTTGTTCAGGGCATTGGCGGGGCGATGATGATGCCGGTTGCTCGTCTGGCGCTGTTGCGCGCCTATCCACGTAGCGAGCTGCTGCCCGTTCTGAACTTCGTCACCATGCCGGGGCTGGTAGGACCGATTCTGGGTCCGGTGCTGGGCGGCGTACTGGTCACCTGGGCCAGTTGGCATTGGATCTTCCTGATAAACATTCCGATTGGCGTCGCCGGTATTCTTTACGCGCGCAAATATATGCCGAATTTCACCACACCGCGCCGCAAATTTGATATGACTGGCTTCTTTCTGTTTGGCCTCAGCCTGGTGCTCTTTTCCAGCGGAATGGAGCTGTTCGGCGAAAAGATAGTCGCCACCTGGATTGCGCTGAGCATTATCCTGCTCAGCATTGTGCTGTTGCTGGCTTATGTACGCCACGCTCGCCGCCATCCCACACCGCTCATTTCTCTGTCGTTATTTAAGACACGGACCTTTTCCGTCGGAATTACCGGCAACCTTGCGACACGGCTGGGGACCGGGTGCGTGCCTTTTTTGATGCCGCTGATGCTCCAGGTGGGATTTGGTTTTCCGGCGTTAATCGCGGGTTGCATGATGGCCCCCACCGCGCTGGGCTCAATTCTGGCTAAATCAATGGTGACCCAGGTGCTGCGCCGTCTGGGTTATCGCACCACGCTGGTGGGGATAACCGTATTTATCGGCCTGATGATTGCGCAATTCTCGTTGCAATCGCCCGCAATGCCAGTCTGGATGCTGATCCTGCCGCTGTTTGTGCTCGGCATGGCGATGTCGACGCAGTTCACAGCGATGAATACCATCACACTTGCCGACCTGACCGATGACAATGCCAGCAGCGGCAACAGCGTGCTGGCCGTAACACAGCAACTTTCGATTAGCTTAGGAGTGGCGATAAGCGCCGCCGTGCTGCGCATTTATGAAGGCGTAGAGGGAACCAGTACGGTTGAACAGTTCCACTACACCTTTATTACGATGGGCGCGATCACGATCGTGTCTGCGCTGATGTTCATGTTGCTGAAAGCGAAAGATGGTCGCAACCTGATCAAAGACCGTCACGCGCCTAAACCGACCCCCGCTCCATCAGAACAGGAGTGAGCTGCAAACGCTGTTGCTGCAAATCGGGCTGCGCCATGCGATGTATTAGCACATCGATGGCCAGCTCACCCAGTTCATCTTTGGGCTGATGAATGGTAGTCAGCGGCGGCGTCATGTAGCGCGCCAGTTCGATATCGTCATAGCCAATCACCGCCATATCCTGCGGGATCCGCAATCCAGCCTGATACAACGCCTGATACGCGCCGACAGCCATCGCATCATTCCCGGCAAACACGGCCTGGGGTCGCTGCGGATGCGCGAGCAGTTCCTGCATAGCCGCAAACCCGCCGCCAAACTCAAAATTGCCCATGATTTCATAGCCCGCAGGAACGGTAAGCCCCGCGCGCTGCATCGCGGCGCGATACCCCTCAACACGCAGCCGGGCCGGCGTTTTATCCAAAGGCCCGGTGATACAGGCGATACGGGTAAAGCCTTTAGCAATAAGATGCTGCGTGGCTAAGTCGCCGCCGAGCAATGAGTTATCCTGAATGAGATCGCTGTCGCCCTCACCGTCAAAGGGCGACCAGTCCATCATTACGGTGGGGATCGACGGGTAACGCTGCATGATTTCGCGCGACGGCTGGTGCGTTTCGGTACAAAGCAACAGTAAACCATCTACCCGTTTTTGCATCAGCGTTTCCAGATTGCGGTTCATACGTTGCTCATCGCCTTCGGTATTGCATAATACCAGGCTGTAGCCGCGCTCGAAGCAACTGCGTTCTACGCCGCGCACCAGTTCAGAGTAAAAGGGATTGGTACTCGCGGTGATAAGCATACCGATGGTGCGCGTTTGATTCAGCTTCAGGCTGCGCGCCAGGGCTGAAGGGGCGTAATTCAACGTTTTGATCGCCGCTTCGACTTTGTCAGTAATCGCTTCACTGACAAAGCGATCCTTATTAATGACGTGCGAAACGGTAGAAGTGGAAACGCCCGCCAGGCGGGCAACATCCTTCATTGTAGCCAAGCGTTACCTCTGCTGACCTAAAAACGCCTCAATTTCTTCACGCCACGGTACGGAAGGCTGAGCGCCTTTACGGGTAACGGCAATCGCTGCGGCGGCGTGCGCGAAACGAATCGCATCAGACAGCGCCTTGTCTTCCAGTAACGCCGCAATTAGCGCGCCGTTAAAGGTATCGCCCGCGGCAATGGTGTCGACAGCCTCGACCTTAAAGCCCGGCACGCGCTGACCTTCACCTTTCACGCTGGCCCAGACACCGCGGCTGCCTAATGTAATGAGCACCGTATCGATACCTTTTTTATGCAGAACCAGCGCGGCTTTTGCCGCATCTTCATCATTTTCGACACGGATACCGGTTAGCTTTTCCGCTTCAGTTTCGTTCGGAGTGATGATATCCACCAGCGCCAGCAGTTCGTCTGATAATACGCGGGCTGGCGCAGGATTCAGTACGACAGTGGTATGATTTTCATGCGCGATGTTGGCGGCTGCCAGTACACTGTCGATCGGCGATTCCAGTTGCATCAGCAATGCGGAAGCCTCAGCGATGCGCTCACGCTGCGCCTCAACCCGCGCAGGCGACAGCGCCGCGTTAGCCCCGGCATGAATACCGATCACGTTTTCACCTTCGCCGTTGACGAAAATCAGCGCTACGCCTGTGGGTTCGCCGTCAATTACGCTGACAGGGTCGACGTTGATATTGTCGCTCGCCAGCTGCTGACGAATGCTACTTCCGATATCGTCATCACCGGTACAGGCAATAAACGCAATGTTTGCCCCGCTGCGTCCCGCAGCCACTGCCTGATTCGCGCCTTTACCACCAAAAGCGACCTGATAGTGATTTCCGGTGACCGTCTCACCAGGTGCAGGAAATGTCTCAAGATTAAGAATATGGTCAGCATTAATGCTGCCGAGAACGACAAGTTTGCCTGCGGTTTTCATGTTCGGGGTGTCCATCAGAGAGCGCCACCGGTGTGACCCGGTGGCGTATGCCACACTTTACTTTTCTTTATTTGATGTCCCTCAGACGACGTGAGGTCGTCTGAATCGCCTACTACTGCTTAATGACCAGCTTCAGGTCAACCGGGTATTTGGCCTGAACTTTCTCGCCTTTCAGTACTTTGTCTGCCGTTTCTACGCCTTTCGCGCCGATCTGGTCAGGTAACTGAGCGATAGTCGCAGCCAGTTTGCCATCATTTACCGCTTTCTCGCCATCTGGCGTGCCGTCAAATCCGACGACCATCACATCAGATTTACCGGCGGTTTGCAGCGCACGCAGTGCGCCCAGCGCCATCTCGTCATTCTGAGCGAATACCGCCTGCACGTCCGGATGCGCGGTCAGCAGGTTCTGCATCACGTTCAGACCTTTAGTGCGGTCGAAGTCAGCTGGCTGGCTGGCCAATACATTAAATTTGTGTGCGGCGACCGCCTGCTGGAAACCTTCGCCACGTTCACGCGCCGCAGATGTACCGGCTATGCCCTGCAATTCAATGACTTTTGCGCCTTCGCCAGCTTTCTTCGCAATGTAGTCGCCCGCGATTTTGCCGCCCAACACGTTGTCAGACGCGATGTGGCTGACAACATCGCCTTTCGTCGCCTGGCGGTCAAGGGTGATGACCGGGATCTTCGCCTGGTTTGCCATCTTCACGGCATTACCTACCGCGTCGGAATCAGTTGGGTTAATCAGCAGGATTTTAGTGCCACGAACGGTTAAGTCCTGAACGTTCGCCAGCTCTTTCGCCGGGTTGTTCTGAGAATCCAGCACCACCAGGTTGTAGCCCAACTTATCGGCTTCTTTCTGCGCCCCATCTTTCAGGGAAACAAAGAACGGGTTGTTCAGCGTGGAGACCACCAGCGCAATGGTATCTTTCGCCATCGCATTCGCGCTTACGGTGGCGCTTAGCGCAACAGCTGAAACCAGGGTAGCCAGTTTTTTCATGTTCATATTTAAGATGTCCTGTAGTCGTTGTTACTGCTTTTTGTTGTCTACCAGTACCGCCAGCAATATCACCACCGCTTTGACGATCATCTGGTAATAGGAGGAAACACCTAACAAATTCAAACCATTATTCAGGAAACCAAGAATCAATGCGCCGATCAAGGTCCCAACAATGCGCCCTTTACCTCCCGCCAGACTGGTCCCGCCAAGCACAACAGCCGCAATGGCGTCGAGTTCATAGCCCGTCCCGGCTGTAGGCTGCGCGGAGGAAAGACGCGCCACTTCAATGATGCCCGCCAGCGACGCCAGCAGGCCGCAGAGCGAATAAACGATAATTTTGATTTTACTGACGCTGATACCGGACAAGCGGGTTGCCGCTTCGTTACCGCCCAGCGCGTAAATATAGCGGCCCAGCCGGGTATGGTGCAGCATGTACCACGCCGCCAGGAAGACAATCCCCATGATCCACACCGGCGTCGGAACACCCAGCGGACGGCCAATACCGAACCAGCCAAACAGATCGGCGTTTTCGGTAAAGCCGGTATTCACCGGGCTTCCGTTGGTGTAAACCATCGTCACGCCACGTAACAGCAGCATCATTACCAGCGTGGCGATAAACGCCTGTACTCGCCCTTTCGCCACGATAACGCCAGTCACCGCGCCCACGGCGGCACCTAATGCCAGCGCGGCGGCAACGGCCACCAGCGCGTTCACCTCCAGTCCAACAATGGAAGCGGCAACGGCGCCGGTGAGTGCCAGCAGGGAACCGACGGACAGATCGATACCCGACGTCAAAATCACCAGCGTCATCCCAACCGCCATAATGGCGTTTACGGAGGTCTGCTGAAGAATGTTGAACAGGTTATTAACGGTAAAAAAGTTAGGGCTTAAGGTCGATACAATCGCGATCAGCACCAACAGCGCAATGAGCGACTTCTGCTCCATCAACCACGCTTTGGTGAAATAACGGCGACCAGAAACAGCCTGGGTAGTCATTTTTTTTACTCCTGATTCACGCGATTAAGCTTGCCCACAGCGGCAGCCATCAGAACTTCCTGGGTGGCCTGCTCGCGAGTGAATTCACCGCCGAGATGCCCTTCATGCATGACGATAATGCGATCGCTCATGCCTAATACTTCTGGCATCTCAGAGGAGACCAGAATGATGCTCAGGCCATCGGCCTTAAACTGGTTGATCAGCTGATAAATTTCTTTTTTGGCGCCCACGTCGACGCCGCGGGTTGGTTCATCGAGGATCAGCACTTTCGGGCGGGTCATCAGCCCGCGGGCAATCGCCACTTTCTGCTGATTCCCGCCGGACAACAGGCCAATCGCCTGCTCCATCGACGGGGTTTTGACGTTAAAGAGACGGATAAAATCGCTCACCGCCTGTTGCTCATCTTTATGCTTCAGGCTGCCGCCGGCACGGCTGAAATAGCGCAGCGCGGTCAGCGACATGTTCTCTTTCACTGACATCCCCAACACTAAGCCGTCGCGTTTGCGGTCTTCGGAGATATAGACAATGCCATTCGCCAGTCCGTCCTGTGGCGCGCGGGTGATCACCTCGTGCCCGTCGAGCGTCACGTTACCGCTGGTGCGCGGCAGTGCCCCGTACAGCACTTTCATCAACTCGGTACGGCCTGCCCCCATCAACCCGGACACGCCGAGGATCTCTCCTTTGCGTAAGGTAAACGAGACATTGTTCACGCCGGGGCCGCACAGGTTATCGACTTTCAGACGCACGTCGCCCGGCGCTTTATCCAGCCGCGGATACTGATCTTCCAGCTTGCGCCCCACCATCATTTCGATCAGTGAATCTTCGGTCAGCGAGGCCACTTCCCGTTCGGCAATAAACTGCCCGTCACGGAAAACGGTGACGTCGTCGCAGATCTCGAAAATCTCTTTCATGCGGTGGGAGATATAGACAATGCCGCGCCCCTGCGATTTCAGCTCGCGGATAACGCGGAAAAGAGATTCGGTTTCGGTATCGGTCAAAGCGTCGGTCGGTTCATCCATGATGATGACTCTGGACTCAAAGCTCAGCACTTTGGCGATCTCGACCATCTGCTGATCGCCAATCGACAGCTCCCCTACCAGCCGATCGCTCTTAAAGCGCAGGTTGAGCTTCGCTAACAGTTGATCCGCTTCGGCATACATTTTTTTCCAGTCGATTTTGCCAAAACGGTTAACAAATTCGCGACCAAGAAAGATGTTCTCCGCAATGGTGAGCTGCGGGATCAGGTTCAGTTCCTGGTGGATGATGCCGATCCCGGCTTCTTGCGAAGATTTCGGTCCGTTAAAAGTGGTCTCTTTCCCCAGCCATACCAATGACCCCGCATCGCGGGTATAGATACCGGTCAGCACTTTCATCATGGTGGATTTGCCCGCACCGTTCTCGCCCACCAGCGCCATCACGCGGCCCGGGTAGACGTTGAGTGCGGCGCCGGAAAGCGCCTTCACGCCCGGGAACGACTTATCGATCCCTTTGAGTTGCAGTAATGCGTCCATGGTGGCCTCAGAAAGTGACGCCGGCACAGAGAATGATATTCGCATACGGGGAACACTCCCCGCTGCGAATTACCGCCTGACTGTCTGCGGTTTGTTGTTTAAAGTGTTCATGCGTGGTGTAACGAATTTCAATAGTGTTTCCCTGGTGTTGCTGCAGCTGCTCAAGAGAATTGAGCAACGCTTCGTGGAGTTGCGGATTATGTTGTTTTATTTCCGTCGCGAGAATGGCCGACTCAACCTGCATCTCACGGGTGACAACCTCCAGTACCTGCATGAACGAAGGTACGCCCTGGGTTAATGCCATATCGATACGCGTTGTACTGTTTGGGATGGGTAAACCTGCGTCACACACTACCAGCGTATCGGTATGTCCCAGACGGGAAATCACCGATGAAATCTCAGAGTTAAGTACTGCGCCTTTCTTCATTTTTCTTGCTCCACTAGCGAAACGTTTCGCTGACATCAGTTTTATCTTAACGGTGTTCAGAAAACCATCATGACGTAACAGATTTGTGATCGGCGTCGAAACGTTTCGCTACGTGAAACAGAACGTCATATGGGCGGGAAGATAAAGCGGGGAGTATGCCGGGTAAGCGAAGCGCCACCCGGCATTTCAAGCAAACTTAAATCTCGACCTGGGTGCCTAACTCAATGACGCGGTTAGGCGGGATCTCAAACTGGTCAGGCGCGCGCAGGGCGTTACGTTGCAAAATAAGATACAGCTTGCCCCGCAGGCGCAAGTACCAGGGGCGCTTGCCGATAATTAACGACTCGTGCGACATAAAGAACGACGTCTCCATCATCCGGCAGCTCAGCCCTTCCAGACCGCAACGGTGGAACACTTCCTCTACATTTGGCGTTTCGCGCCAGCCGTAGCTGGCCACCACGCGCCAGAAGGTCGGCGACAGCTGCTCAATCTGTACGCGGCGGACGTTATGCACATACGGCGCATCTTCGGTTCGCAACGTCAGCAGGATCACCCGTTCGTGCAGCACCTTGTTATGCTTCAGGTTATGCATTAACGCAAAGGGGATCACATTCAGCGCACGGGACATATACACCGCCGTCCCCGGCACACGCACCGGCGGCGATTTTTCCAGCGAAGCGATCATCGCTTCCAGCGAGTTTCCGTGCTCATGCATACGGCGCAGCAGACGGAAGCGTTCGCTTTTCCAGGTGGTCATGATAGTGAACATCACCAGCCCCAGAGAAAGCGGCAGCCAGCCGCCGGAAAGAAGTTTATCGAGGTTGGCGGAAAACAACGGAATATCGATGCACAGGAACGCCACCAGAATCAGCGCCACAAAGTACTTATTCCAGTGCCAGTTTTTACGCGCCACGGTGGTGGACAGAATAGATGTCAGTACCATCGTACCGGTAACGGCAATACCGTATGCCGCCGCCAGGTTGCTGGAATGCTCGAAGCTGACAATAACGATCACCACCGCGATATAGAGCATCCAGTTCACAAACGGAATGTAGATCTGCCCGGACTCCATTTCGGATGTGTGAATAATGCGCATCGGTGATAGATATCCCAGACGAACCGCCTGGCGAGTGAGCGAGAAAACGCCGGAAATGACCGCCTGCGAGGCGATAACGGTCGCCAGCGCGGCAAGGATCAGCAGCGGGATCAGCGCCCAGTCAGGCGCCAGCAGGAAGAACGGGTTTTTGATCGCTTCCGGTTGCTTCAACAACAACGCCCCCTGACCAAAGTAGTTCAGTACCAGCGAAGGCAGCACCACCGAAAACCACGCCAGGCGAATCGGAAACTTACCAAAGTGCCCCATATCGGCATACAGCGCTTCCACACCGGTGATCGACAGCACTACCGCGCCCAGCGCAATAAAGGAGACGGTTTTATATTCAAGGAAGAAATGTACCGCCCACATCGGGTTTAATGCGTGCAGGACTTCCGGATTACCGATAATACTGCGCACGCCCAGCACCGCCAGAACCAGGAACCAGGTCAGCATAATCGGCGCGAACAATTTGCCTACCATCCCGGTACCGTGCTTCTGAATCATAAACAGCAGCGTCAGGACGACAATCGACAGCGGCACAATCCAGGTATCCAACTGCGGCGCGACAATTTCCAGACCTTCAATGGCCGACATCACCGAGATGGCTGGAGTGATCACGACCTCGCCATAGAAAAAGCTGCCGCCGATCAGCCCCATGATCACCAACAGGGAGGTCGTTCGCGCAGAGGTATTCCGCCCGGCGAGCGACATCAGCGTCAGGATCCCCCCTTCACCGGCGTTATCCGCGCGCATGACGAAGGTCAGATACTTAATGGAAACAACAAAGATCAGCAGCCAGAAAATTAGCGACAGAAAGCCAAACACGGCATCGCGTTCAACGCCAAAACCAAACTGACCGGACAAACATTCACGAAGTGTATAAAGTGGGCTGGTACCAATATCACCGTAGACAACCCCAATGGCCGCGAGCGTAATCGCAGACAATGATTGCTTTTTATCAGTGCTCATAGACTAGTCTTTCGTTATAAAAGAAATGTGTACCTGGTCCCTTGGCCCACAAAAAAGCGCACAGTATGCACGATTAATCGCAAAATCGTACCCCTAAATGAGTCCAGATTAACCTGGCTCAAAAAAAATAAATCCACCTCCCGGACCCGTTCAGCCCACGGAGCGAAACGTCTATACTCGCTGTTAACGCAGTACTTTTTACAGAAGGACGCCACTCTATTATGGCTCACCCACATCTCTTAGCAGAAAGAATTTCACGTCTGAGCAGTGCGCTGGAAAAAGGATTGTTTGAGCGCAGCCACGCCATTCGACTTTGTCTGCTGGCGGCCCTGAGCGGCGAGAGCGTTTTCCTGCTCGGCCCGCCAGGAATAGCTAAAAGCCTGATCGCGCGCCGGCTGAAATTCGCGTTCCAGAATGCGCGCGCGTTCGAATATCTGATGACCCGTTTTTCCACGCCGGAAGAGGTTTTTGGACCTCTTTCCATTCAGGCGCTAAAAGATGAAGGCCGCTACGAACGCTTAACCGCCGGGTATCTGCCCGAAGCTGAAATCGTTTTTCTTGATGAGATCTGGAAAGCGGGTCCGGCCATTCTGAACACGCTGTTAACCGCCATCAATGAACGCCATTTTCGTAACGGCGCGCATGAAGAAAAAATTCCGATGCGCCTGCTGGTGGCGGCGTCCAACGAACTGCCGGAGGCGGACAGCAGTCTGGAAGCATTGTATGACCGTATGCTGATCCGCCTGTGGCTGGATAAAGTCCAGGACAAAACCAACTTCCGCGCCATGCTGACCAGCCTGCAGGACGAAAATGAAAACCCCGTCGCCGCGTCGCTCCAGATTAGCGATGATGAGTATCATCAGTGGCAAAAGGAGATTGGCGCGGTTTTGCTGCCCGATCATGTATTTGAGCTGGTTTTTACCCTGCGCCAGCAGCTGGAAAATGTCCCCAACGCGCCCTATGTTTCTGACCGACGCTGGAAGAAAGCCATACGCCTGTTGCAGGCCAGCGCCTTCTTCAGCGGACGCGACGCGGTGGCGCCAATCGATCTTATTCTGCTGAAAGATTGTCTGTGGTACGACGCCCAGAGCCTGAATTTGATGCAACAACAGCTCGAAATATTGATGACCGGGCACGCCTGGCAGCAGCAGGCAATGCTGACACGCCTTTCCGGTATCGTCCAGCGGCGCATTCAGCTTCAACAGCAACAAAGCGATAAAACCGCATTTACCGTCATTCGCCAGGGCGGCATGTTCAGCCGCCGTCCACATTACGACTTGCCGCCTGACATCACCGCCTCATCCCTGACCCTACTGCTACAACAGCCGCTGAAGCTGCACGATATGGAAGTGATCCACATCGCTTTTGAACGTAGCGCGCTGGAGCAGTGGCTGGCGAAAGGTGGAGAGATCCGCGGTAAACTCAACGGGATTGGATTTGCCCAGACGCTGAACATGGAGGTGGATAGCGCTCAGCATCTGGTCGTGCGCGATGTCAGCTTACAGGGCACACGTCTGGCGCTCCCCGGCTCCTCTGAAGAAGCCATGCCCGGCGAAATCAAACAACAGCTGGAAGAACTGGCTAACGACTGGCATCTGCAACATACCCGCTTTAGCGAGCAGCAAAAATGCCTGTTCATTCATAGCGACTGGCTGGGACGCATTGAAGCCAGCCTGCAGGACGTTGGTGAGCAGATCCGTCAGGCGCAACAATGCTGACGCTGGATACGCTGAATGTGATGTTAGCCGTCAGCGAAGAGGGGATGATCGAAGAGATGATCCTCGCGCTACTGGCCTCGCCGCAGTTGGCTGTGTTCTTTGAAAAATTTCCTCGCCTGAAAACAGCGATAACGAACGATCTCCCGCGCTGGCGTGAAGCGTTACGTAGTCGGCTAAAAGATACGAGGGTGCCGCCAGCGCTCACGGAGGAGGTGATGTGCTACCAGCAGAGCCAGCTTCTCTCCAGCGCTCAGTTCGTCGTGCAGCTTCCACGCATTCTCGCGCTGCTGCACCGATTACATTCTCCCTGGGCCGCGCAGGCGCAGCAGCTGGTGGACAACAATGCGGTGTTTACCCCTGCCCTGCATACGCTTTTTCTCCAGCGCTGGCGCTTAAGCCTGGTCGTGCAAGCCACCACGTTAAACCAGCAGTTGCTGGAAGAAGAACGCGAGCAGTTACTCAGTGAGGTTCAGGAAAGAATGACCCTCAGCGGCCAGTTGGATCCTGTGCTGGCGGAAAACGATACCGCGGCAGGTCGCCTGTGGGACATGAGCGCCGGACAGCTCAGGCGCGGCGATTATCAATTGATCGTCAAATACGGCGACTTCCTGGCCGATCAGCCAGAGCTTCAGCGGCTGGCGGAACAGTTAGGGCGCTCCAGAGAGGCGAAATCCGTCCCGCGTAAGGACGCGCCAATGGAGACTTTCCGCACGCTGGTGCGCGAACCCGCGACGGTGCCTGAGCAGGTTGATGGCATTCAACAGAGTGATGACATTCTGCGTCTGCTGCCACCGGAACTGGCGACGCTCGGCATTACAGAGCTGGAATATGAGTTTTATCGGCGGCTCCTGGAAAAGCAACTGCTCACTTACCGTCTGCAGGGCGAGGCCTGGCGCGAAAAAGTCACCGAGCGGCCGGTGGTTCACCAGGCTGTCGACGAGCAGCCGCGCGGACCGTTTATCGTCTGTGTGGACACGTCTGGTTCCATGGGCGGCTTCAACGAACAGTGCGCAAAGGCGTTTTGCCTGGCGTTGATGCGCATCGCCCTCGCCGATAACCGTCGCTGCGTTATTATGTTGTTTTCCACTGAAGTGGTGCGTTATGAGCTTTCCGGGCCGGAAGGTATCGAACAGGCGATTCGCTTTTTAAGCCAGCGCTTTCGCGGCGGTACGGATATCGCCAGCTGTTTTCGCGCCATCATTGAACGGATGGATGGACGGGAGTGGTCTGATGCCGACGCGGTGGTGATTTCGGACTTTATTGCCCAGCGCCTGCCGGATGACGTGATAAGTCAGGTAGGGGAACTCCAGCGCGTTCATCAACATCGGTTTCATGCGGTAGCGATGTCCGCGCATGGCAAACCCGGCATCATGCGTATTTTCGATCATATCTGGCGCTTTGACACCGGGATGCGAAGCCGCCTGCTGAGACGCTGGCGGCGCTAGAGAATTACAGCAGAGACGAGACGCTTTCACGCACCTGCGCTGGCCACACGCCGCACTGAACCTGACCAATGTGCGGCAGTTGCAGTAACAACATAGTCAGACGGGACTGGCCGATACCACCGCCGATAGTTTGCGGCATTTCACCGCGCAACAGCGCCTGGTGCCACTCCAGGCTCAGACGATCTTCATCGCCGGTCAGTTTAAGTTGGCGTTTCAGCGCGTCGGCATCAACGCGGATCCCCATTGAAGACAGCTCAAAAGCGTCTTCAAGAACCGGGTTCCACACCAGAATATCGCCGTTCAGACCGGCATAGCCCAGA
Organism: Citrobacter sp. R4; assembly: GCF_026719175.1. Lineage (NCBI taxonomy): Bacteria > Pseudomonadati > Pseudomonadota > Gammaproteobacteria > Enterobacterales > Enterobacteriaceae > Citrobacter > Citrobacter sp. R4. The sequence continues at coordinate 73,336 of NZ_JAPPSU010000014.1, read as the reverse complement.
TCGGAATCGGAACTCCAGTCGTCGTAATCCGGGGCGCGAACGTCGTGACGATGACCGTCGCTCAGTTTCCCGCCAATGCCGACCAGAAATACAGCGCCCAGTTCTTTGGCGATCGCCCGCTCGCGGCCTTTGGCATCGAGATCCGGGTAACGCGCCAGCAATTCCTGGCTATGAACAAACTGGATCTGATCCGGCAGGAACGGTGCCAGACCAAACTCTTTGCTTACGGCGGCTTCGGTCGCCTTAATCCCTGCCCAGATCGCCTCTACCGTGCTTTTCAAGGTGGAGAATTGACGCTCGCCGTCACCCATGACGCGCTCCCAGTCCCACTGATCGACATAGACCGAGTGAAGCGGGGAAAGTCGGTCTTCATCCGGGCGCAGCGCTTTCATGTGCGTATACAGCCCTTCGCCCGCGCTGAAGTCGTGTTGTCCCAGTGTCTGACGTTTCCACTTGGCCAGTGAATGCACCACTTCGAACTGGGCTTCAGGCAACGCCTTCACTTTAACCTGTACCGCTTTTTCACAGCCTGACAAGTTATCCTGCGTGCCATCACCAACCCGGCTGAGAATCGGCGCCTGGACTTCAATCAGACCCAGACGCTCTTCCAACTGGCGAGAGAAGTGCGATTTCACGAAGCTAATTTGACGTTGTTTGGCGATATAAGCGGTTTTCATTGTATTTACTCCTGCGTCCTGTTGCCTCTGATTAAGCAACAGAATGCGGTCATTATTCAATAATCAACAAACAAAAAGCCGTTGCCGATTTTAATTCGATAAAAATCGGGTCTAAAATAGAGTGAATCATTAATCAACATAAGAAAAACCTATGGAAAATTATCAGATCGACAATCTGGACCGCGGCATCCTCGACGCTTTAATGGAAAACGCCCGCACCGCCTACGCGGAACTGGCAAAACAGTTTGGCGTAAGTCCCGGGACCATTCACGTACGTGTAGAAAAGATGAAGCAGGCAGGGATCATCACCGGCGCACGCATCGATGTCAGTCCTAAGCAGTTGGGTTATGACGTTGGCTGTTTCATCGGCATTATCCTTAAAAGCGCGAAAGACTATCCCTCTGCGCTGGCCAGGCTGGAAAGTCTTGATGAGGTCACTGAAGCGTATTACACCACCGGGCACTACAGCATCTTTATAAAGGTCATGTGCAAATCGATCGACGCGCTCCAGCATGTACTTATCAACAAGATCCAAACAATTGATGAAATTCAGTCCACCGAAACGCTGATCGTCTTGCAGAACCCGATTATGCGCACCATCAAGCCATGAACGGCTTTTTTAATCCCACATTTTTCCACAGGTAGATCCCAGCTCGCTCACAGCGTACAATACCCGCCTCTTTAGATGAGCGAGCGATCCATGGCAGATATTACCCTTATCAGCGGCAGCACCCTTGGCGGTGCGGAATACGTAGCAGAACACCTGGCAGAAAAGCTGGAAGACGCCGGTTTTTCAACCGAAACCCTGCACGGCCCGCTGTTAGAGGATCTCTCGCTCTCCGGGATCTGGCTGATAATCAGTTCCACACATGGCGCAGGGGACATTCCTGACAACCTGGTGCCTTTCTATGACGATCTTCAGGCGCAGACCCCCGATCTCTCACAGGTTCGTTTTGGCGCAGTGGGCATCGGTAGCCGCGAATATGACACTTTCTGTGGCGCAATCGAAAAGATAGAAACAGAAATGAAGGGCGCAGGAGCAAAGCAGCTTGGCGAAACGCTGAAGATCAACATTCTCGATCACGACATACCGGAAGATCCAGCGGAAGCCTGGCTGGGATCGTGGATTAATTTACTCAAATAAGTGTAAAGATCGAGCGATCGAGTGTGGATAACCCTGTCAGGAAGCTTGGATCAACCGGTAGTTATCCAAAGAATAACCGTTGTTCAGTTTTTGAGTTGTGCATAACCCTTCATTCTGATCCCAGCTTATACGGACCAGGATCACCGATCATTCACAGCTAATGATCCTTACCAGGCCATTGATCTTACTGGCGGGATCCGGCTTATCCACAGCCTGGCGCGATCCTAATAAGAGATCACAATAGAACAGATCTCTAAATAAAAAGATCTTCTTTTTAATACCCAGGATCCCGGGACTTTCTCCATCGGCTAAAGTTGAGTAGAATCCACCGCCCGGGCTTCAATCCATTTTCATACCGCGTTATGCGAGGCAATTACCATGTTTTATCCGGATCCTTTTGACGTCATTATCATTGGCGGGGGTCATGCAGGCACTGAGGCCGCGATGGCCGCAGCGCGTATGGGTCAACAAACCCTGCTTTTGACACACAATATCGACACGCTGGGGCAGATGAGCTGCAACCCGGCGATTGGCGGTATTGGAAAGGGACACCTGGTAAAAGAAGTGGATGCGCTCGGGGGGTTGATGGCAAAAGCGATCGACCAGGCGGGTATTCAGTTTAGGATACTAAACGCCAGCAAAGGGCCCGCGGTTCGCGCCACGCGCGCCCAGGCGGATCGCGTTCTGTATCGCCAGGCGGTGCGAACGGCGCTGGAGAACCAACCGAACCTGATGATCTTCCAGCAAGCGGTTGAAGATCTGATTGTCGAAAACGATCGTGTGGTTGGCGCAGTAACCCAAATGGGGCTTAAATTCCGTGCGAAAGCGGTCGTTCTCACCGTCGGAACGTTCCTTGACGGCAAAATACATATTGGTCTGGATAACTACAGCGGTGGCCGTGCGGGCGATCCGCCGTCTATCCCCCTTTCCCGCCGCCTGCGGGAACTGCCGCTGCGCGTGAGCCGTCTCAAAACCGGCACACCGCCACGTATTGATGCGCGCACCATTGATTTCAGCGTGCTGGCGCAGCAGCATGGTGACAACCCGATGCCAGTCTTCTCGTTTATGGGCAATGCGGCGCAACATCCGCAGCAGGTGCCGTGCTACATCACCCACACCAACGAGAAAACCCATGATGTGATCCGTAATAACCTCGATCGTAGCCCAATGTACGCTGGCGTGATCGAAGGGATCGGCCCGCGTTACTGCCCGTCGATCGAAGACAAGGTTATGCGCTTCGCCGATCGTAACCAGCATCAGATCTTCCTCGAACCTGAAGGACTGACCTCCAACGAGATTTACCCGAACGGCATCTCCACCAGCCTGCCGTTTGATGTGCAGATGCAAATTGTTCGCTCAATGCAGGGCATGGAAAATGCCAAAATCGTTCGTCCAGGTTACGCCATTGAATATGACTTCTTCGATCCGCGTGACCTGAAGCCGACGCTGGAAAGTAAATTCATCCAGGGGCTGTTTTTTGCGGGCCAAATCAACGGTACCACCGGCTACGAAGAAGCGGCTGCGCAAGGTTTGCTTGCCGGTCTTAACGCGGCTCGTCTGTCTGCTGACAAAGAGGGCTGGGCGCCTGCGCGTTCTCAGGCCTACCTCGGCGTGCTGGTGGACGATCTGTGTACGCTGGGTACCAAAGAGCCGTACCGCATGTTTACTTCTCGTGCGGAATACCGCCTGATGCTGCGTGAAGACAACGCCGACCTGCGCCTGACCGAAATGGGCCGTGAGCTGGGGCTGGTGGATGATGAACGCTGGTCGCGTTTTAACGAGAAGCTGGAAAATATTGAGCGTGAACGCCAGCGCCTGAAATCCACCTGGGTAACGCCGACAGCGGAAACCGCGGACGAAGTCAACGCTCACCTGACCGCGCCGCTCTCCCGTGAAGCCAGTGGTGAAGACCTGCTGCGCCGCCCGGAAATGACCTACCAACAGCTTACCGCGCTGACGCCGTTTGCGCCTGCGCTTGACGATGTTCAGGCCGCTGAGCAGGTTGAAATTCAGGTGAAATATGAAGGGTATATCGCCCGTCAGCAGGATGAGATCGAAAAACAACTGCGCAACGAGAACACGCTGCTGCCTGCGACGCTGGATTACCGTCAGGTCTCCGGGCTGTCGAACGAAGTGATCGCCAAGCTTAACGATCACAAACCGGTCTCTATCGGTCAGGCTTCGCGCATTTCTGGCGTGACGCCGGCGGCGATCTCCATCCTGTTGGTATGGCTGAAAAAACAGGGAATGCTGCGCCGCAGCGCATAACGTTTTGAAAAACGCCCGGTGGTGCTACGCTTACCGGGCCTACAAACCCGTAGGGCGGGTTAGCCAGGTGCCACCCGCCACGTAAGCATCTCAACAGGTAATCACCGTGCTCAATAAACTCTCTCGCCTGCTGGCTGACGCTGGCATTTCGCTTACCGATCACCAGAAAAATCAGCTGATTGCGTATGTCGACATGCTGCATAAATGGAACAAAGCCTACAACCTGACCTCTGTGCGCGATCCTAACGAGATGCTGGTCCGTCATATTCTCGACAGCATTGTGGTTGCGCCGCATTTGCAGGGCGAGCGTTTTATCGATGTGGGGACAGGCCCTGGGCTGCCGGGTATTCCGTTGTCCATAGTCCGTCCTGAATCACATTTCACCCTGCTCGACAGCCTGGGGAAGCGGGTTCGTTTCCTGCGCCAGGTACAGCATGAGCTTGCGCTCAAAAATATCACCCCGGTCCAGAGCCGCGTTGAAGATTTCCCCGCTGAACCGCCGTTTGACGGGGTGATCAGTCGCGCGTTCGCCTCACTCAATGACATGGTTAGCTGGTGTCGCCATTTGCCTGGCGAGAATGGCCGTTTCTATGCGTTGAAGGGGCTCCTGCCAGAGGATGAAATCGCCGCGTTGCCTGCGCCGTTCCAGGTTGATTCCATTGTCAAACTGGCGGTGCCGCAGCTGGAAGGCGAGCGTCATCTGGTGGTGATTAAGCCAAATAAAATTTAATTTTTATCAAAAAAATTAAAGAAAAATGGCCCTGTTGCGTGTTAACAGACGGCGCCATTCGGGGCGCGAAAACGGAGTATGCTTAACGCCATCTTCACTGACTGTTAGCACTTGGGTAACGTGGCTTTTTTTGGTAAAGACAAAATTAGTCAACATGGAAAATATCAGCCTGCTAAAAATCGAGGCTACCAATTAAAATGGCATGTTAAGTTTTTATTAAAAATGTCAATGGTAGGTTTTCGAGGTGTAAGCTGCCGTTTTTAAAACAGTGAGTAAATTTAGGCTTAAATATCAGAAAGTTGAAATGGCATCATTTGCCAAGTAAATATATGGCGTCGGGGCGAATATGCTCAATATGTGATCTGAAGCACGCTTTATCGCCAGTGTTTACGCGGCATTTGCAGTTTTGCTTGAACGTTCACAGTTTGGCAAAAAGTAATAAATGTGGCCTGTCGAAAAATATTTAAACATTTATTCACCTTTTAGCTACTTATTGTTTGAAATCACGAGGGCGCACCGTATAATTTGTCCGCTTTTTGATGCTTGACTCTAAGCCTTAAAGAACGTTTTATACGACACGCGGCATACCTCGTAGGGAGCAGGAGTTAAAAACGTGATGTCTGTGTCGCTCTTGAGTCGAAACGTTGCTCGTAAGCTTCTGTTCATTCAGTTTCTGGCGGTAGTGGCAAGTGGATTGCTGTTCAGCCTCAAAGACCCCTTCTGGGGCACTTCCGCATTTTGCGGAGGTATGGCAGTCTTTCTGCCTAACGTGTTGTTTATGATATTTGCCTGGCGTCACCAGGCGCATACACCTGCTAAGGGCCGAGTGGCCTGGACGTTCGCCTTCGGTGAAGCCTTCAAGGTGTTAGCGATGTTGATATTGCTGGTGGTGGCGCTGGCGGTTTTGAAGGCGGTTTTTTTGCCGCTGATCGTTACGTGGGTTTTGGTGCTGGTGGTTCAGATACTGGCGCCGGCTGTAAATTAACAACAAAGGGTAAAAGGCATCATGGCTTCAGAAAATATGACGCCGCAGGATTACATAGGACACCACCTGAACAACCTTCAGCTGGACCTGCGTACATTCTCGCTGGTGGATCCGCATAACCCCCCAGCCACCTTCTGGACGCTCAATATTGACTCCATGTTTTTCTCGGTGGTGCTGGGTCTGTTGTTCCTGCTTATGTTCCGTAGCGTGGCCAAGAAGGCAACCAGCGGCGTACCAGGCAAGTTTCAGACCGCGATTGAGCTGGTGATCGGCTTTGTGCATGGTAGCGTGAAAGACATGTACCATGGCAAAAGCAAGCTGATTGCGCCGCTGGCCCTGACGATCTTCGTCTGGGTATTCCTGATGAACCTGATGGACTTACTGCCTATCGACCTGCTGCCGTACATCGCGGAGCACTGGCTCGGTCTGCCGGCACTGCGTGTGGTCCCGTCTGCTGACGTGAACATCACCCTGTCTATGGCGCTCGGCGTATTTATCCTCATTCTGTTCTACAGCATCAAAATGAAAGGCATCGGCGGCTTCACGAAAGAGTTGACGCTGCAGCCGTTCAATCACTGGGCGTTCATCCCTGTCAACTTAATCCTTGAAGGGGTAAGTCTGCTGTCCAAACCGGTTTCTCTCGGTCTGCGACTGTTCGGCAACATGTATGCCGGTGAGCTGATTTTCATTCTGATTGCTGGTCTGTTGCCGTGGTGGTCACAGTGGATCCTGAATGTGCCGTGGGCCATTTTCCACATCCTGATTATTACGCTGCAAGCCTTCATCTTCATGGTTCTGACGATCGTCTATCTGTCGATGGCGTCTGAAGAGCATTAATTTACCAACACTACTACGTTTTAACTGAAACAAACTGGAGACTGTCATGGAAAACCTGAATATGGATCTGCTGTACATGGCTGCCGCTGTGATGATGGGTCTGGCGGCAATCGGTGCTGCGATCGGTATCGGCATCCTCGGGGGTAAATTCCTGGAAGGCGCAGCGCGTCAACCTGATCTGATTCCTCTGCTGCGTACTCAGTTCTTTATCGTTATGGGTCTGGTGGATGCTATCCCGATGATCGCTGTAGGTCTGGGTCTGTACGTGATGTTCGCTGTCGCGTAGTAAGCGTTGCTTGAATTAAGAGCAATATCAGAACGTTAACTAGATAGAGGCATTGTGCTGTGAATCTTAACGCAACAATCCTCGGCCAGGCCATCGCGTTTGTCCTGTTCGTTCTGTTCTGCATGAAGTACGTATGGCCGCCGTTAATGGCTGCCATCGAGAAGCGTCAAAAAGAAATTGCTGACGGCCTTGCTTCTGCAGAACGAGCACATAAGGATCTTGACCTTGCAAAGGCCAGCGCGACCGACCAGCTGAAAAAAGCGAAGGCGGAAGCTCAGGTAATCATCGAGCAGGCGAACAAACGCCGCGCTCAGATCCTGGACGAAGCCAAAACGGAAGCAGAGCAGGAACGTACTAAAATCGTGGCCCAGGCGCAGGCGGAAATTGAAGCCGAGCGTAAACGTGCCCGTGAAGAGCTGCGTAAGCAAGTTGCTATCCTGGCTGTTGCTGGCGCCGAGAAGATCATCGAACGTTCCGTGGATGAAGCTGCTAACAGCGACATCGTGGATAAACTTGTCGCTGAACTGTAAGGAGGGAGGGGCTGATGTCTGAATTTGTTACGGTAGCTCGCCCCTACGCCAAAGCAGCTTTTGACTTTGCCGTCGAACACCAAAGTGTAGAGCGCTGGCAGGACATGCTGGCGTTTGCCGCCGAGGTAACGAAAAACGAACAAATGGCTGAGCTTCTCTCTGGCGCGCTGGCGCCGGAAACGCTCGCTGAGTCGTTTATCGCAGTATGCGGTGAGCAACTGGACGAAAACGGTCAGAACCTGATTCGGGTCATGGCTGAGAATAACCGTCTGAACGCGCTCCCGGATGTTCTTGAGCAGTTCATTCACCTGCGCGCCGCGAGTGAGTCTATCTCTGAGGTAGAAGTCACGTCCGCGACCGCACTGAGTGAAGAACAGCTTGCGAAGATTAGCGCTGCGATGGAAAAACGTCTGTCACGCAAAGTTAAGCTGAATTGCAAAATCGATAAGTCTGTAATGGCAGGCGTAATCATCCGCTCGGGTGATATGGTCATAGATGGCAGCGTACGCGGCCGTCTTGAGCGCCTTGCAGACGTCTTGCAGTCTTAAGGGGACTGGAGCATGCAACTGAATTCCACCGAAATCAGCGAACTGATCAAGCAGCGCATTGCTCAGTTCAATGTTGTGAGTGAAGCTCACAACGAAGGTACTATTGTTTCTGTAAGTGACGGTGTTATCCGTATTCACGGCCTGGCCGATTGTATGCAGGGTGAAATGATCTCCCTGCCGGGTAACCGTTACGCTATCGCATTGAACCTGGAGCGCGACTCCGTGGGTGCGGTGGTGATGGGTCCGTACGCTGACCTCGCCGAAGGCATGAAGGTGAAATGTACGGGTCGTATCCTGGAAGTTCCGGTAGGCCGTGGCCTGCTGGGCCGTGTGGTTAACACCCTGGGTGCGCCAATCGACGGTAAAGGTCCGGTTGAGCACGACGGCTTCTCTGCAGTTGAAGCTATCGCGCCGGGCGTTATCGAACGTCAGTCCGTCGATCAGCCGGTACAGACCGGTTATAAATCCGTTGACGCCATGATCCCAATCGGTCGTGGTCAGCGTGAATTGATCATCGGTGACCGTCAGACCGGTAAAACCGCGCTGGCAATCGACGCCATCATCAACCAGCGTGATTCCGGCATCAAGTGTGTTTACGTCGCTATCGGCCAGAAAGCCTCCACCATCTCTAACGTGGTGCGCAAACTGGAAGAACACGGCGCGCTGTCCAACACCATCGTGGTGGTCGCGACCGCGTCTGAATCTGCCGCACTGCAATACCTGGCGCCGTATGCCGGTTGCGCAATGGGCGAATACTTCCGTGACCGCGGCGAAGATGCGCTGATCATCTATGATGACCTGTCCAAACAGGCTGTTGCTTATCGTCAGATCTCCCTGCTGCTCCGTCGTCCGCCTGGACGTGAAGCATTCCCGGGCGACGTATTCTACCTCCACTCCCGTCTGCTGGAACGTGCTGCGCGTGTTAACGCCGAATACGTTGAAGCCTTCACCAAAGGTGAAGTGAAAGGGAAAACCGGTTCTCTGACCGCGCTGCCGATTATCGAAACGCAGGCAGGTGACGTTTCCGCGTTCGTTCCGACCAACGTAATCTCCATTACCGATGGTCAGATCTTCCTGGAAACCAACCTGTTTAACGCCGGTATTCGTCCTGCGGTTAACCCCGGTATCTCCGTATCCCGTGTAGGTGGCGCAGCGCAGACCAAGATCATGAAGAAACTGTCCGGTGGTATCCGTACCGCGCTGGCGCAGTATCGTGAACTGGCAGCATTCTCCCAGTTCGCCTCTGACCTTGACGATGCAACCCGTAAACAGCTTGACCACGGTCAGAAAGTGACCGAACTGCTGAAACAGAAACAGTATGCGCCGATGTCCGTTGCGCAGCAGTCTCTGGTTCTGTTCGCGGCAGAACGTGGTTATCTGGCGGATGTAGAACTGGCGAAAATCGGTAGCTTCGAAGCCGCTCTGCTGGCTTACGTCGACCGTGATCACGCTCCGTTGATGCAAGAGATCAACCAGTCCGGTGGCTATAACGACGAAATCGAAGGCAAGCTGAAAGGCATCCTCGATTCCTTCAAAGCAACCCAATCCTGGTAACGTCTGGCGGCCTGCCTTAAGGCGGGCCGCAAGGCATTGAGGAGAAGCTCATGGCCGGCGCAAAAGAGATACGTAGTAAGATCGCAAGCGTCCAGAACACGCAAAAGATCACTAAAGCGATGGAAATGGTCGCCGCTTCCAAAATGCGTAAATCGCAGGATCGCATGGCGGCCAGCCGTCCTTATGCAGATACCATGCGCAAAGTGATTGGTCACCTTGCGAACGGTAATCTGGAATATAAGCACCCCTATCTGGAAGAACGCGACGTTAAGCGCGTGGGCTACCTGGTGGTGTCGACAGACCGTGGTCTGTGCGGCGGCTTGAACATTAACCTGTTCAAAAAACTGCTGGCGGATATGAAAGCATGGTCCGATAAAGGCGTTCAGTGCGACCTCGCAATGATCGGCTCAAAAGGCGTGTCTTTCTTTAACTCCGTTGGCGGCAACGTTGTCGCCCAGGTAACGGGCATGGGGGATAACCCTTCCCTGTCCGAACTGATCGGCCCGGTTAAAGTGATGTTGCAGGCCTACGACGAAGGCCGTCTGGACAAGCTGTACATTGTCAGCAACAAATTTATTAACACCATGTCTCAGGTTCCAACCATCACTCAGATGCTGCCGTTACCGGCTTCAGAAGATGATGAACTGAAACGTAAAGCCTGGGATTACCTGTACGAACCAGACCCGAAAGCGCTGCTGGATACCCTCCTGCGTCGTTATGTGGAATCTCAGGTTTATCAGGGCGTGGTAGAAAACCTGGCCAGCGAGCAGGCCGCCCGTATGGTGGCGATGAAAGCCGCGACCGACAATGGCGGCAGCCTGATTAAAGAGCTGCAGTTGGTATACAACAAAGCTCGTCAGGCCAGCATTACTCAGGAACTCACCGAGATCGTCTCGGGGGCCGCCGCGGTTTAACCAGGTTATTTCGTAGAGGATTCAAGATGGCTACTGGAAAAATTGTCCAGGTAATCGGCGCCGTAGTTGACGTCGAGTTCCCTCAGGATGCCGTACCGCGCGTGTACGACGCCCTTGAGGTACAGAATGGTAATGAGCGTCTGGTGCTGGAAGTTCAGCAGCAGCTCGGTGGCGGTATTGTACGTACCATCGCCATGGGTTCTTCCGACGGTCTGCGTCGTGGTCTGGAAGTAAAAGACCTTGAGCACCCGATCGAAGTCCCTGTAGGTAAAGCAACGCTGGGTCGTATCATGAACGTACTGGGCGAACCAGTAGACATGAAAGGCGACATCGGTGAAGAAGAGCGTTGGGCTATCCACCGTGCCGCGCCGTCCTATGAAGAGTTGTCTAACTCTCAGGAACTGCTGGAAACCGGCATCAAAGTTATCGACCTGATGTGTCCGTTCGCGAAGGGCGGTAAAGTCGGTCTGTTCGGTGGTGCGGGCGTAGGTAAAACCGTAAACATGATGGAGCTGATCCGTAACATCGCGATCGAGCACTCCGGTTACTCTGTGTTTGCGGGCGTGGGTGAACGTACTCGTGAGGGTAACGACTTCTACCACGAAATGACCGACTCCAACGTTATCGACAAAGTATCCCTGGTGTACGGCCAGATGAACGAGCCGCCGGGAAACCGTCTGCGCGTCGCACTGACCGGTCTGACCATGGCTGAGAAGTTCCGTGACGAAGGTCGTGACGTTCTGCTGTTCGTCGATAACATCTATCGTTACACCCTGGCCGGTACGGAAGTATCTGCACTGCTGGGTCGTATGCCTTCAGCGGTAGGTTATCAGCCGACTCTGGCGGAAGAGATGGGTGTTCTGCAGGAACGTATCACCTCAACCAAAACCGGTTCTATCACCTCCGTTCAGGCGGTATACGTACCGGCGGATGACTTGACTGACCCGTCACCAGCCACCACCTTTGCGCACTTAGATGCAACCGTGGTACTGAGCCGTCAGATCGCGTCTCTGGGTATCTACCCGGCCGTTGACCCGCTGGACTCCACCAGCCGTCAGTTGGACCCGCTGGTGGTTGGTCAGGAGCACTACGACACCGCGCGCGGCGTCCAGTCTATCCTGCAACGTTACCAGGAACTGAAAGACATCATCGCCATCCTGGGTATGGATGAACTGTCTGAAGAAGATAAACTGGTGGTAGCTCGCGCACGTAAGATCCAGCGCTTCCTGTCCCAGCCGTTCTTCGTGGCGGAAGTATTCACCGGTTCTCCGGGTAAATACGTTTCTCTGAAAGACACCATCCGTGGCTTTAAAGGCATCATGGAAGGCGAATACGATCACCTGCCGGAGCAGGCGTTCTACATGGTCGGTTCCATCGACGAAGCCGTGGAAAAAGCCAAAAAACTTTAACGCCTTAATCGGAGGGTGATATGGCAATGACTTACCACCTGGACGTCGTCAGCGCAGAGCAACAAATGTTCTCTGGTCTGGTCGAGAAAATCCAGGTAACGGGTAGTGAAGGTGAACTGGGTATTTACCCGGGTCACGCCCCGCTGCTCACCGCCATTAAGCCTGGTATGATTCGCATCGTTAAACAGCACGGTCATGAAGAGTTTATCTATCTGTCCGGCGGCATTCTTGAAGTGCAACCGGGTAGCGTGACCGTTCTGGCTGATACCGCGATTCGCGGCCAGGATCTCGACGAAGCGCGAGCTCTGGAAGCGAAGCGTAAGGCTGAGGAGCACATTAAGAGCTCTCATGGTGACGTGGATTACGCTCAGGCGTCTGCGGAACTGGCCAAAGCGATCGCTAAACTGCGCGTTATCGAGTTGACCAAAAAAGCGATGTAACACCGGCTTGAAAGCATAAAAACCAGTCTCTTTGCAGGCTGGTTTTTTTTTGCCTGGGAAACAGGCGTCAGGCGCGATCTTTCTTTATGTCTCAAAAAAATAACAAAAACATCGTGCTAACGCTTTAATCAAGGTTCGACGCGACTTTTCGCAAGACAAAAACCGCGTCAATGGTCGAAAATGTCGCTCTCGCCGTCGGAGAAAGTCCGATAATGAGCGTTTTATCTTCTTCCCATTTCACGCTGAAAAAAATGTAGTATTTTCAAAGTGAAACGGTATAAATTCGTTCTCAAATTACAGTCAGGACGCGTATGTTGAACAAAGCTATGAGCGTAGTGATCCTTGCCGCAGGCAAAGGCACACGTATGTATTCCGATCTTCCTAAAGTGCTGCATACCCTTGCCGGTAAAGCGATGGTCCAGCATGTCATTGATGCGGCGAATGAATTAGGCGCTTCTCAGGTTCACCTTGTCTATGGACACGGTGGCGATCTGCTTAAAAAGACGCTGAAAAATGACAATCTTAACTGGGTACTCCAGGCTGAACAGCTGGGAACCGGCCATGCGATGCAACAGGCCGCGCCCTTCTTTAGTGATGACGAAGACATTTTAATGCTCTACGGCGACGTGCCGCTGATCTCCGTTGAAACGCTGACCCGACTGCGCGACGCCAAACCGCAGGGCGGCATTGGCCTGCTCACGGTTAAACTGGATGACCCAAGCGGTTACGGGCGCATTACGCGTGAGAACGGTCAGGTTACCGGCATTGTTGAACATAAAGACGCCACCGATGAACAGCGTCAGATCCAGGAAATCAATACCGGTATCCTGATTGCTAACGGCGCGGACATGAAGCGCTGGCTGGCGAAACTGAACAATAACAATGCGCAGGGTGAGTACTACATCACCGATATTATTGCGATGGCGTACCAGGAAGGGCGTGAAATCGCCGCCGTGCACCCGGCTCGCATCAGTGAAACCGACGGTGTGAACAACCGTCTGCAGCTTTCCCGACTTGAGCGTATTTACCAGTCCGAGCAGGCGGAAAAGCTGCTGCTGGCAGGCGTGATGTTACGTGACCCGGCGCGTTTCGATCTGCGCGGCGTCCTTAATCACGGGCGCGATGTTGAAATTGATACTAACGTTATCATCGAAGGGAATGTGACGTTAGGTCATCGCGTGAAGATTGGCGCGGGCTGTGTGATTAAAAACAGCGTTATTGGCGATGATTGCGAAATCAGTCCCTACAGCGTGGTGGAAGATGCGCATCTGGAAGCGGCCTGCACCATTGGCCCGTTCGCACGTCTGCGTCCAGGAGCGGAGCTGCTGGAAGGCGCGCATGTGGGCAACTTTGTTGAAATGAAAAAAGCGCGTCTGGGCAAAGGCTCTAAAGCGGGTCATTTGACCTATCTGGGCGATGCGGAAATTGGCGACAATGTGAATATCGGCGCGGGGACGATTACCTGCAACTACGATGGCGCGAACAAATTTAAAACTATCATTGGCGACGATGTCTTTGTCGGTTCTGACACGCAGCTGGTGGCGCCGGTGAGCGTAGGCAAAGGAGCGACCATCGCCGCAGGAACGACCGTGACGCGTGATATCGCGGATAACGAGCTGGTGCTGAGCCGCGTGCCGCAGGTTCATAAGCAAGGCTGGCAGCGTCCGGTGAAGAAAAAGTGATTTTGTCGGCCAGATAAGCGTTAGCGATATCCGGCAGACACGGGATGAGGCGATAAAAATATATCGCCCGCCAACATGCAGTACCCATAAAAATAACCCCACTCTCTACAAGGCTCGGGGCGCCCGGAAAGACGGGTTTTATCTTAAGGATTTCGCATTGTGGCAAAGCGGCAAGCGAATAAGTCAATGGGAGCTTATCTGAGTAAGTGACCATGGCGAAAGCGTGCGGCCAGCACAGCCACGGCGTGAAAGACGAAGGATAAATACAGGTCGAAAGACAACGAGAGGCATAATGCCTGGATTCGGAATCAAAAAAATATGTGTGGAATTGTTGGCGCAATCGCGCAGCGTGATGTAGCTGAAATCCTTCTCGAAGGTTTACGTCGTCTGGAATACCGTGGTTATGATTCTGCGGGTCTGGCGGTAGTGGATGCGGAAGGTCATATGACCCGTCTGCGTCGTCTGGGTAAAGTGCAAATGCTGGCGCAGGCTGCGGAAGAACACCCGCTGCATGGCGGTACCGGCATTGCTCACACCCGCTGGGCAACGCACGGCGAACCTTCAGAAGCAAACGCGCATCCGCATGTTTCTGAACACATTGTGGTGGTGCATAACGGCATCATTGAAAACCATGAACCGCTGCGCGAAACGCTGAAAGCGCGCGGCTACACCTTCGTTTCTGAAACCGACACCGAAGTGATTGCTCACTTAGTGCACTGGGAGCTGGAACAGGGCGGTACGCTGCGGGAAGCGGTCCTGCGGGCGATCCCGCAACTGCGCGGCGCATACGGCACAGTGATCATGGATACCCGCCAGCCGGATACGCTGCTGGCGGCACGCTCGGGTAGCCCGCTGGTGATCGGACTGGGAATGGGCGAAAACTTCATCGCCTCCGATCAGCTGGCGCTGCTGCCCGTGACTCGCCGCTTTATCTTCCTTGAAGAAGGCGATATCGCGGAAGTGACGCGTCGTAGCGTCGCTATTTTTGATAAAACCGGTGCGGATGTGCAGCGCCAGGATATCGAATCCAGTCTGCAATATGACGCGGGTGATAAAGGTATCTACCGCCACTACATGCAGAAAGAGATCTACGAACAGCCGAATGCGATCAAGAACACCCTTACCGGACGTATCAGTCACGGTGAAGTGGATCTGAGCGAGCTGGGACCGAAAGCCAACGAGCTGCTGGCGCAGGTTGAGCACATTCAGATCATCGCCTGCGGCACATCTTACAACTCCGGGATGGTTTCTCGTTACTGGTTTGAATCGCTGGCAGGCATTCCTTGCGATGTCGAAATTGCCTCAGAGTTCCGCTATCGCAAATCCGCTGTACGTCGCAACAGCCTGATGATCACCCTGTCGCAGTCGGGCGAAACGGCGGACACGCTGGCTGGCCTGCGCCTGTCGAAAGAGCTGGGCTATCTTGGCTCGCTCGCTATCTGTAACGTGCCGGGGTCATCGCTGGTACGTGAATCGGATCTGGCGATGATGACCAATGCCGGTACTGAAATTGGCGTGGCGTCGACCAAAGCGTTTACCACGCAGTTAACCGTTCTGCTGATGCTGGTGGCGAAACTGGCGCGTCTGAAGGGACTGGATGCCGCTATTGAGCATGACATCGTGCACGGCCTGCAGGCGCTGCCGAGCCGTATTGAGCAGATGTTGTCGCAGGACAAACGCATTGAAGCGCTGGCAGAAGACTTCTCTGACAAGCATCACGCGTTATTCCTGGGGCGCGGCGATCAGTATCCGATTGCGCTGGAAGGCGCGCTGAAGCTGAAAGAGATCTCTTATATCCATGCGGAAGCGTACGCGGCAGGGGAACTGAAGCACGGTCCGCTGGCGCTGATTGACGCGGACATGCCGGTTATTGTGGTGGCTCCGAACAACGAACTGCTGGAAAAACTGAAATCCAACATCGAAGAAGTCCGGGCGCGTGGCGGCCAATTGTATGTTTTCGCCGATCAGGATGCGGGCTTTGTCAGCAGCGACAACATGCACATTATCGAGATGCCGCATGTCGAAGAGGTGATCGCCCCTATCTTCTACACCGTTCCGCTGCAACTGCTGGCATATCACGTGGCGCTGATTAAAGGCACCGACGTGGACCAGCCGCGTAACCTGGCAAAATCGGTAACAGTGGAATAATTTAATATATCGTGGTAAAAAAGCCCCGCTAACTTATGGTTGCGGGGCTTTTTTTATGTTACGGGTAAATATTTTCTGAAAATTAATTGCGGGTGATTTATCTTTTTAAAAAAATAACTATAGTAACGAGCGTTTTTCGTGGTTTATAAAATATAATATTATTTAGTTGTTATTTTTCCGCCCTTTACATAAAAAATAAATAAATATTTTTATATTGCGATTTCATTGTCGTAGGTTTACTATTCTTTCGCTGAAATACTTTAATGGTATTTGTTTAAAAAATACTTCTTTGTTATTTATAATTTAAGGATGTTTTATTGTGAAAGGAAAAGTATTAAGTAGTGCTTTAATTTGTTCTGCTCTGTTTGTAACTTCTCAGGTGCATGCAGCTAACGGCAATGGCGTGGTTCATTTTACTGGTGAAATTATTGATAGCACCTGTGAAGTTACGACTAATTCTCAGGACCAGATCGTAGATCTTGGTAAAGTTAATAAATCAACTTTTACCGGCGTGGGGTCTACCGCTTCTGTTCAGGCATTTCAAATCGATCTGATTAATTGCCCTGATACGTATAAAAAGGCGGCCGTGCGTTTTGACGGTACCGAAGACGGAGATGGTTATCTTAAAGTTAACACCGGAGGCGCAGAAGGTGTGGCTGTCGCTCTTTACAACAAAGTCGATAACAGTTTGTTGAAGCTTTACAATGAATCCACTTACGCTGATATCAATACTGACGGTACAGCGACAATCCCCTTTATTGCACGTTATATTGCCACCTCTGATACCATAAAAGCGGGTCTGGCAAACGCCGATTCTGAATTTACTGTTACCTATAGCAATTAAAATTCGTCCTTACTTTTTAAAACCTCAGGCCTGATAAGGCTTGTTTTGCCTGTCCAATTTTAGAAACAAGCCCAGGCCTGCTACAGGATTCAATATGTGCTGGCGTCTTTTTAGTGTTATTTTTTTTCTTTGTTTTACGTTTCCAACTTATTCAGGAATTGTTATTGGTGGAACGAGAGTTATCTTTCAAAGCAGTAAACCTGACGTGACGTTGTCGGTAATTAATAAAGACACGACTTTACCTTATCTGATCCAGGTATGGGTGGACCCTTTTAACGCTACGGATAAAAATAAACCACCTTTTACTGCTATACCACCAGTTTCTCGTCTGGAGCCAAAACAGGAACGCGTATTGAGAATTATCAAAACGCAGGGTGAATTACCCTCAAACAGAGAATCGGTTTTTTGGATAAATGTAAAAAATATCCCACCATCACCAACTAAAGACAGCAGCAAGCTGGAGATTGCGATTAAAACGCGGATCAAACTTTTCTGGCGCCCCTCCAGCATTAAGGAAACACCCGAAACGGCTAGCAAAAAGCTCACATGGCGGCGTGAAGGACGACTGTTGGTAGTGACCAACCCGACAGCGATTCACGTGAATATGATTGATGTTGCTGTCGACGGTAAACCAATTGATATTGCTATGATAAAACCATTTGAAATACAAAGAATTACATTACCCATTGATATATCTGGCAAACGTCTGACATGGCACTGTATTAACGATTACGGCGCCATCAGCGAAGTAATCCAGCAGTCAATTTAATTGCCGGGAGGCGGTACGTTGAATTACTCCCGTTTATCACTGCTGTTTTTTACTCTGTGGATATCGATTCCTCCATCGTTAGCTCAGGCAGAAGAACACTTTAACTCTCGATTGTTGGAGTTTGAACATCCGGTTGATGTGGATATCAGCCAGTTCAGTAAGGCGAATACGTTACCGGAAGGGGAATACAGCGTCGATATTTACATCAATGAACGGTTCTTTGAGCGAAGGCATGTGACGTTCAGAAGAGGTCAAAATGAAGAGGAGCTTCAGCCCTGTTTCTATGATTTGAAAAGTACCCTGCGTAGCTTTGGAACCAAAGTGAAGGCGTTAAAGACGCTGGAAAACGTGGAAGCCCGGCGCTGTGAATACCTTCCTTCGCCGGAAGGTATTTTCGGGAAACTGGACAGCGAAAAGTTGGTGCTCCGCATCGCCATACCACAAATTTATCTCGATGCCGCCTCACGTGACGCTATCCCCCCCTCTCGTTGGGAGCAGGGGATTAACGCGCTGCTGCTGAATTATGATTTTTCAACGACCCAGACGCTGAAGTCGCAGTATGACAGTGACGATCTTTATTATCTTAATTTGCGCAGTGGGATCAATCTTGGGGCGTGGCGATTACGTAATTACAGCACGCTTAATGCGGTGAACAGCCAGGGAGACTACCACTCTGTGAGTACTTACTTACAGCGTGACATCGCCGCTTTGCGAAGTCAGGTCATGTTTGGCGATACCTGGACGGCAAGCGACCTGTTTGACAGTACGCAAGTTCGGGGGCTTCGTCTATATACCGACAGCGATATGCTTCCGGACAGCATGAACGGTTTTGCGCCTGTGGTTCGCGGCGTCGCCAAAAGCAACGCTGTGGTGACTATCCGCCAGAACGGTTACATGATTTATCAGTCAGCAGTACCGCAGGGGCCTTTTGCGCTGACCGATCTCAAGACCACCAGTAGCGGTGGCGATCTTGACGTTACCGTTAAAGAGGAAGACGGCAGCGAAACACATTTCACGCAGCCTTATGCTTCCCTTGCCATATTACGAAGAGAAGGACAAACCGATGTTGATATCAGCATTGGCGAGCTACGTAACAACGACTTTTTTACGCCGAATGTGTTTCAGGCCCAGGCCATGCGCGGCTTGCCCTGGGGTATGACCCTGTATGGTGGCACGCAGATTGCCAAAGACTATGCCGCTGTTGCTGCTGGCGTTGGCAAAGATCTCGGTGAGATGGGCGCGATATCTCTGGATGTAACCCACGCTCGGTCCCGGTTTTTTGATGACTCCGAACAGGGTCAGTCCTGGCGATTTTTGTATTCCAAAACCTTTGAAACCAGTAATACGAATCTGCGAATTGTTGGCTATCGCTATTCGACAGAAGGATTTTATACCCTTGATGAATGGGCTTCGCGACAGGACGACAGCGAATTGTTCTGGCAAACCGGCAACCGGCGTAGCCGGTTAGAAGGGACATGGACGCAGCCTTTCGCGGAAGGGTTCGGCAATATCTATTTAATGCTCAGCAGGCAGCAATACTGGCAGACGGATAATGTTGAACGCCTGATTCAGTTTGGTTACAGCAACAACTGGAACCAGATGCTATGGAACCTGTCATGGAATTACAGCGATATGGCTAACCGGGTAGCAACAGGCCAAGAGGGTAATGATAACGAACATGTTTTTATGTTGTCGCTTTCTGTTCCACTGTCTCGTTTTCTTCCTCAAAGTTATTTGAATTATAGCTATACCCACAATGGTAATAGCAGCCCGATGCACCAAATCGCACTGAATGGAAGTCTGGCTGAGAGGAATAACGTTGGCTGGAGTCTTCAGCAGTCGTTCAATGAAACGGGAGAGAATAACAGTGGTAACGCAGGCGTGACGTGGGATGGTACCTACGGTTCTGTAAAAGCGAATTATGGCTGGAGTGATGAATCCAGACAACTGAACTATGGTGTTCGCGGTGGGATTTTATGGCACGCCGACGGTATCACGCTTTCACAGGAAATGGGCGAAACAGTCGCATTGATTAAAGCGCCCGGCGCAGAAGGGTTAACTCTGGAAAACACCACGGGTATTGCCACTGACTGGCGCGGTTATACCGTTAAAACACAGATGACGCCTTATGAAGAGAATCGTATTGCTATCGGAAGCAACTATTTTTCTTCAGGTAACGTGGAGTTAGAAAAAAATGTTCTCAGTCTGGTTCCAACCCGTGGCGCCGTGGCGAAAGCGGAGTTTGTCACTCACATCGGTTATCGCGTGTTATTCCGTGTCGTTTTGGAAAATAACAAACCCGCTCCGTTTGGCGCAATGGCGTCAGTCTCCCTGCCGTCAGGGATCGTAACCGGCATCGTTGGCAGTGACGGCGAGCTTTATCTCGCCGGTATGCCTGAAACAGGCTTATTCACGCTAACTCTGCAAAACGGCGTGACCTGCTCTGCGCACTACGAAATTCTCCAACCATCAAACAATGGGCTGATTCAGCTGCCTGCAACGTGTCAATAAAGGAATATATATGAAAATAACCAAGGGGTTCTGGCTTTTCACCCTGCTTATCCCGGTATTGACAGCTAGCGCCGCGCCTACCGGCTATTGCGTGGCGAATGAAGGTACGCACCATAACTATTTTGATGTTACCAAAACGTTTTCTTACTACGACAATATGGCGGGTATCATAGTTTCATCAACGACCAGCGCGGATAACGCAACGTTTAAAGGCACCTGTTATTGCCTCACAGGGCGAAACCAGGTGTCAGAGACCACGTATTTTACATCGGTGATGAATCCATCGTTATCGTCGGCCGGAACGCACAATAACCAGTCTTTTTTCTGGCTAAACGATTTTCTGGATATTGCAATGGAGACCTACATCCTCGGCGTTGGCTTCGTTAAGCTTCCCTACGATCACATTCCCAATGAACAGGACGCTCACAGATGTAAAGAGGGAGTAGATAACAATATCACTTTTTACAGCGGTGGTTCTGCAACCGTCAGCCTGTACGTCAAAAAACCGATCGTCGGAACCATGACCATTCCATTGACATTGATCTCCAGCATTTACGCTACGCTGGATCCGCATACGGTATCTCATCATTACATCGCAGACATTATGATTAAAGGATCGATAACCGTTCCTCAGTCTTGTGAAATTAGTGAAGGAGAGACGCTGGTCATTGATTTTAAAAAAATTCTTGCCTCTGAGTTTCCTGCCGTGAAAGGCCAGGCGTTGAACGATCATAAAATTACCCGCAAAGTGGCCGTCAGGTGCAGCAATATCGGGAAATATCAGAGCATAAATGCGCATATCAGCGCGGCTTCTGCCGGCACCGAAGACGATATGATTCAGACCAGCAACCCTGATGTAGGAATCAAAATCTATGATAAACAGGGGCGTGAGGTTAACGTCAACGGGGGCGAATTAGTAACCGACATTACCTCCTTACCATCCGGTATGATGGGCGATAAGAACGGTGAAATCACCTTTTCCAGCACCCCTGCCAGTGCGACCGGCGCGAAACCCCAGCCTGGCTTTTTTAACGCGACCGCCACATTAACTATTGAGATTGAAAACTGAATTTACGGCGGTTGAGATGACAACTGCTGTCATTTTGCTTCTACCGGAAGCGAGCTGAACAAATGTATATGACAAAAAAATGAACAAGACGTGAATTAATGACTATAGTTTTCATGTGGTTACTCTTTACAATTTCATTGTCATAAAACTGTCATATTTCGTACATTTAACTGTCACCTGTTTGTCCTATTTTGCTCATCGTAGCCACTTAACAATGATTTACGAAAATCTTGCAGGAGACATTATGAAAGTTATGCGTACCACTGTCGCAACTGTTGTCGCCGCGACCTTATCCATGAGCGCTTTCTCTGTATTCGCAGCAGCAAGCCTGACAGGCGCAGGTGCAACTTTTCCTGCGCCGGTGTATGCCAAATGGGCCGATACTTATCAGAAAGAGACCGGTAGTAAGGTTAACTACCAGGGTATCGGCTCCTCCGGTGGTGTTAAACAAATCACAGCAAATACCGTTGATTTCGGTGCTTCTGATGCGCCGTTGTCTGACGAAAAACTGAACCAGGAAGGTCTGTTCCAGTTCCCGACCGTGATCGGCGGCGTGGTGCTGGCGGTAAACATTCCGGGTCTGAAATCGGGTGAACTGGTACTGGATGGTAAAACCCTGGGCGATATCTACTTGGGTAAAATCAAGAAGTGGGATGACGAAGCCATCACCAAACTGAACCCGGGTCTGAAACTGCCTTCGCAGAATATCGCCGTGGTTCGTCGTGCTGACGGTTCCGGTACTTCCTTCGTCTTTACCAGCTACCTGGCGAAAGTGAACGAAGAGTGGAAAACCAAAGTGGGTTCTGGCTCTACCGTAAACTGGCCGACCGGTCTGGGCGGTAAAGGTAACGACGGTATCGCCGCATTTGTACAGCGTCTGCCGGGCTCTATCGGTTACGTTGAGTACGCTTACGCGAAGCAGAACAACCTGGCTTACACCAAGCTGATTTCTGCCGATGGCAAACCGGTTAGCCCGACGGAAGAGAGCTTCTCCAACGCGGCGAAAGGCGCAGACTGGAGCAAATCTTTCGCTCAGGATCTGACGAACCAGAAAGGTGACGATGCGTGGCCAATCACGTCCACCACCTTCATCCTGGTCCACAAAGAGCAGAAGAAACCTGAGCAGGGCGCAGAAGTGCTGAAGTTCTTCGACTGGGCTTACAAAAATGGCGGCAAACAGGCGAACGACCTGGACTACGCCAGCCTGCCAGACAGCGTGGTTGAGCAGATTCGTGCTGCATGGAAGACCAACGTGAAGGACAGCAGCGGTAAAGTGCTGTACTAAATACCCGCATATTGTGAGCCGCAGCGGTATTGGCTGCAGCTCGAATTATTTAGGGTATGGCATTACGTTAGCCAGGAAGCACGATAAAATACGCGCTTCCTGGCCCAAACTTAAAGAGTGATTTATGGCTGCAACCAAGCCTGCTTTTAACCCACCGGGTAAAAAGGGTGACATGATCTTCAGCGCGCTGGTAAAACTGGCTGCGCTGATTGTGCTATTGATGTTGGGTGGCATTATTGTCTCTCTGATCATCTCCTCCTGGCCGAGCATTGAGAAGTTTGGTTTCTCGTTCCTGTGGACCAAAGAATGGGATGCGCCAAACGATATCTACGGCGCGCTGGTGCCGATCTACGGTACGCTGGTGACCTCTTTTATCGCACTGCTGATCGCCGTTCCGGTGAGCTTCGGCATTGCGCTGTTTCTGACAGAACTTGCTCCCAACTGGCTGCGTCGTCCGCTGGGTATCGCCATTGAACTGCTGGCGGCAATCCCCAGTATCGTTTACGGCATGTGGGGGCTGTTTATCTTTGCGCCGCTGTTCGCCACTTACTTCCAGGAGCCGGTCGGCAATATTCTTTCCAACATTCCGTTTGTTGGCGCGCTGTTCTCCGGCCCGGCGTTTGGTATCGGTATCCTCGCGGCAGGCGTGATCCTCGCCATCATGATCATTCCGTACATTGCGGCGGTGATGCGTGACGTATTTGAACAAACCCCGGTGATGATGAAAGAGTCAGCCTACGGCATCGGCTGCACCACCTGGGAAGTTATCTGGCGTATCGTCCTTCCGTTCACCAAAAATGGGGTGATTGGCGGCATTATGCTGGGCTTAGGCCGCGCGCTGGGTGAAACCATGGCGGTGACCTTTATTATCGGTAACACGTACCAGCTCGATAGCGCGTCGCTATACATGCCTGGCAACAGCATTACCTCTGCGCTGGCGAACGAATTTGCGGAAGCTGAATCCGGTCTGCACGTTGCGGCGCTGATGGAACTGGGCCTGATCCTGTTCGTGATTACCTTTATCGTACTGGCCGCGTCTAAGTTTATGATTATGCGCCTTGCGAAGAACGAGGGGGCACGCTAATGGCTACGCTTGAAATGCAAAATACCGCTGCGCTGGCAGAGTCCCGTCGCAAAATGCAGGCGCGTCGCCGCGTGAAAAACCGTATCGCCCTGACGCTTTCTATGGCAACGATGGCGTTTGGTTTGTTCTGGTTAATCTGGATCCTGATGTCCACCATTACGCGTGGTATCGACGGGATGTCGCTGGCGCTGTTCACCGAAATGACGCCGCCGCCGAATACCGCGGGCGGGGGCCTTGCGAACGCCCTGGCGGGTAGCGGTCTGCTGATTCTGTGGGCGACTGTATTCGGTACGCCGTTGGGCATTATGGCGGGGATTTATCTGGCTGAGTATGGTCGTAAGTCCTGGCTGGCTGAAGTGATTCGCTTTATTAACGACATTCTGCTTTCCGCTCCGTCTATTGTGGTCGGTCTGTTTGTCTACACCATCGTGGTGGCGCAGATGGAGCACTTCTCCGGCTGGGCTGGCGTAATCGCGCTGGCGCTGCTGCAGGTGCCAATCGTGATCCGTACGACCGAAAACATGCTGAAACTGGTGCCGGACAGCCTGCGAGAAGCCGCTTACGCGCTGGGCACGCCGAAATGGAAGATGATTTCGGCGATCACCCTGAAGGCGTCTGTTTCCGGGATCATTACTGGCGTGCTGCTGGCTGTTGCGCGTATTGCCGGTGAAACCGCGCCGCTGCTGTTTACCGCGCTCTCCAACCAGTTCTGGAGCACGGACATGATGCAGCCGATCGCCAACCTGCCGGTGACGATCTTTAAATTTGCGATGAGCCCATTCGCGGAATGGCAGCAACTGGCCTGGGCCGGGGTGCTGATCATCACCCTTTGCGTACTGTTGCTGAACATTCTGGCGCGCGTCATTTTCGCGAAGCAGAAACACGGTTAAATTTTTACGGCGCGGCACATCGCGGCGCCGAATGAGGAAATGAGTCAATGAGTATGGTTGATACTGCCCCGGGTAAGATTCAGGTTCGTGATTTGAACTTCTACTACGGCAAATTCCATGCCCTGAAGAATATCAACCTGGATATCGCGAAGAACCAGGTGACGGCATTCATCGGTCCGTCTGGCTGTGGTAAATCCACGCTGCTGCGTACCTTTAACAAGATGTATTCGCTCTATCCGGAGCAGCGTGCGGAAGGTGAAATTTTGCTGGATGGCGACAACATCCTGACCAATACCCAGGATATCGCCCTGCTGCGTGCGAAAGTGGGGATGGTGTTCCAGAAACCAACGCCGTTCCCGATGTCGATTTATGACAACATCGCCTTTGGCGTGCGTCTGTTTGAGAAACTCTCCCGTGCGGATATGGACGAGCGCGTGCAGTGGGCATTGACCAAGGCCGCATTATGGAACGAAACCAAAGATAAACTTCACCAGAGCGGGTACTCTCTCTCCGGTGGTCAGCAGCAGCGTCTGTGCATTGCGCGCGGTATCGCCATTCGCCCGGAAGTGTTGCTGCTGGATGAGCCGTGTTCAGCGCTGGACCCGATCTCAACCGGGCGTATCGAAGAGCTGATCACCGAGCTGAAGCAGGATTACACCGTAGTGATCGTTACTCACAACATGCAGCAGGCTGCACGTTGTTCTGACCACACGGCGTTTATGTACCTGGGCGAGTTGATTGAGTTCAGTAACACGGACGATCTGTTCACTAAGCCCGCGAAGAAACAAACCGAAGATTATATTACTGGCCGCTACGGTTGATTTGCCTTAGTGCATGTGGAGAAACCATGGACAATCTCAATCTTAATAAACACATTTCCGGCCAGTTCAACGCAGAGCTGGAAAGCATTCGCACCCAGGTGATGACCATGGGCGGCATGGTCGAGCAGCAGCTTTCTGATGCGATCACCGCAATGCATAACCAGGACAGCGAACTGGCGAAACGTGTTATCGACGGCGATAAACACGTTAACATGATGGAAGTGGCGATCGACGAGGCCTGCGTGCGCATTATTGCCAAGCGCCAGCCGACGGCGAGTGACCTGCGTCTGGTGATGGCGATCATCAAAACCATCGCCGAGCTGGAGCGTATTGGCGACGTGGCGGACAAAATCTGCCGTACCGCGCTGGAGAAGTTCTCTCAGCAGCACCAGCCTCTGCTGGTGAGTCTGGAGTCACTGGGCCGCCATACCGTGCAGATGCTGCACGACGTGCTGGATGCGTTTGCGCGCATGGACCTTGACGAAGCGGTCCGTATCTACCGTGAAGACAAAAAGGTCGATCAGGAATACGAAGGCATTGTGCGCCAACTAATGACCTACATGATGGAAGATTCACGTACCATTCCGAGCGTCCTGACGGCGCTGTTCTGTGCGCGATCCATTGAGCGTATCGGCGACCGTTGCCAGAATATCTGCGAATACATCTTCTACTTCGTGAAGGGACAGGATTTCCGACACGTTGGTGGTGACGAACTGGACAAGCTGCTGGCGGGTAAGGATCCGAAAGAGTAAGGTTTAAGGCGGGTGGCGCTTAGCGCTTACCCGCCCTGTTTTCATTTAACGCGTAATATTCCACCCACGCGCTTTCCACAAAGCGGGCAGCTGCGCCAGATCTGTAAAGGTCGTCACTTTGGGATGTTCGATCGGCTTGTTGTGCGGATCGGCGCAAAAATAGAAAACTTCCATTCCCGCATCAATCCCCGACTGGGCGCCAGCGGATGAATCATCCACCAGAATACAGTTTTCAACGTTAACGTTCATCGCTTTAGCGGCATGTAACATCAAGGCCGGATCGGGCTTCCAGCGTTGAATATCGTAGCCGCTGAACAGTTTTTCCGGGAAGTGATGCAACATACCGAGCTTGCCCAGCGAGTGCTGCATTTTGCTTACTGGCCCGTTAGAGACCACGCAGATCGGCACCGTCATCGCATCCAGCAGCGCGTTTGCACCGGCAATAACCTCCAGTTCGGCGTCGAAAAGGCGTGCGACCTCGGCGCGATAAACGGGTTCTAAGTCGGCTATTGCCAGCGAAACGCCCTGTTCCTCATTAATGATATCAATGATTTCGTAGAGCTTGACGCCTTTAAAGCGCTTAAACACTTCTTCGAGATCGAGGGTGATACCGAATTCCTGGAACATCGCCACATACGCGCGGGAACAGATAACTTCACTGTCAACCAGCGTACCGTCACAGTCGAAAAATACCGCTTCAATTCCGGACATGCCTTTCCCTTTTTACGAGTTTAACGTTTACGTACTGCGCGATCGTGAGACGCAATCGTTGCCGTATAAGCAAATTCAATGAAAAAAACATCGCACAATCGCCCCCTATTGTCGCATTTTGGTATAGGATAGCGACGAATTTTCCCTCCTTGTTCGGAAATTGATAATGAGTCAACAACACACAACCCAGACTTCTGGTCAGGGGATGCTGGAACGCGTGTTTAAACTGCGCGAACATGGCACGACGGCACGCACCGAAGTGATCGCCGGTTTCACCACCTTCCTGACGATGGTTTACATCGTTTTTGTGAACCCGCAAATTCTCGGCGTCGCTGGCATGGACACCAGCGCCGTCTTTGTCACTACCTGTCTGATTGCCGCGTTTGGCAGCATCCTGATGGGTCTGTTCGCTAACCTGCCCGTGGCGCTGGCGCCCGCGATGGGCCTGAACGCCTTCTTTGCGTTCGTTGTGGTTGGCGCGATGGGGCTGCCGTGGCAGGTTGGTATGGGCGCGATTTTCTGGGGGGCGGTTGGTTTGCTGCTGCTGACCATCTTCCGCGTGCGTTACTGGATGATTGCTAACATCCCGGTCAGCCTGCGCGTGGGGATCACCAGTGGTATCGGCCTGTTTATTGGGATGATGGGGCTGAAAAACGCCGGTGTTATCGTCGCGAACCCGGAAACCCTGGTGAGCATTGGTAACCTGACCTCCCACAGCGTGCTGCTGGGCGTACTCGGCTTCTTTATCATCGCGATCCTCGCCTCCCGCAATATTCATGCCGCGGTGCTGGTGTCTATTATCGTTACCACCCTGTTGGGCTGGCTGCTGGGTGATGTGCATTACAATGGTATCGTCTCCGCTCCGCCGAGCATTTCTACCGTGGTTGGTCATGTCGATCTGGCGGGTTCGTTTAATCTCGGTCTGGCGGGGGTTATCTTCTCCTTCATGCTGGTCAACCTGTTCGACTCCTCCGGTACGCTGATCGGCGTTACTGATAAAGCGGGTCTGGCCGATGAGAAAGGAAAATTCCCGCGCATGAAACAGGCGCTGTTTGTCGACAGCGTCTCTTCCGTAACGGGGTCGTTTATCGGGACCTCTTCCGTGACCGCCTACATTGAGTCGTCTTCCGGCGTGTCCGTTGGCGGGCGCACCGGTCTGACGGCCGTGGTTGTCGGTCTGCTGTTCCTGCTGGTGATCTTCCTGTCGCCGCTGGCGGGGATGGTGCCGGGTTACGCAGCGGCTGGCGCGCTGATCTACGTCGGCGTGCTAATGACCTCCAGCCTGGCACGCGTGAAATGGGAAGATTTAACCGAGTCTGTTCCGGCTTTTATTACCGCGGTGATGATGCCGTTCAGCTTTTCGATTACTGAAGGGATTGCGCTGGGCTTTATCTCTTACTGCGTGATGAAATTGGGTACCGGACGACTGCGCGATCTCAGCCCGTGTGTGGTGGTGGTTGCTCTGCTGTTCGTGCTGAAGATTGTGTTTATCGACGCGCACTAATATTGCGATGTTGCCGGATGGCGCAACGGCGTCTCCGGCAAATGTCTAAGAAGATTGGCGCTTACGCTTTTACGCGCTGGATGTAATCGCCAAATGCCGTTAACTGCCCGGTCAGGTGGTCCAGCGTGCTTTGATCAATCACTTCTCCGCTTTGCGGATCCACTTTGTTCTGAATAACACCGCCCATAAATTCCGGCTTGTTCATCACCATTGCATCCAGGAACACCAGAATCTGACGCAGATGATACTGGCAGCGCGCGCCGCCAATCGCGCCCATTGAGCTGGTCTGAATCAGCACCGGCTTGCCAGCCAGCGGCTGATCGGGAAGGCGGGACAGCCAGTCGATGGCATTCTTCAGACCGCCGGGTACCGAATAGTTGTATTCCGGCGTAACGATGACGACGCCGTCGGCATGGCGGATCTGTTCGGCCAGCGCTTCGACGCTCGCCGGGAAACCCTCCTCCTGCTGCAGGTCTGCGTCGTAAAGCGGAATATCAGCGATAGACGGGAGTGGACTTACCTCCATTCCTGCCGGAGCGATCTTCGGCAGCGTACGGGCGACCATTCCATTAAACGACCCTTTGCGCAGACTTCCCAGTAACGTGACAACCTTTAACGTTTCAGACATGGTGACTCCATCAGTTATGCGTATAAGACTTCGCCGCGGATAATTGCGCGAATCGCATCAGACGACCCGTTTCCGCATTAGCGCGGGTCTGGATATCAGGCAGGTTTTTCCAGCCCTGCTTACCATCAAACTCCCAAACCTGTAATTTATCAATGCCTGGCGTAACCGCCACTGACCACACCAGCAGATCTTCCGCATCGCAGATCGCTTCCAACGGTGCGACATGCGCGCACTTCAGGCGCCCCGCGCCCGGCAGCAGTTGAAGCTCGCGGGGATCGTCATTGCGAACATCGCCAGTGAGTTTCAGGATGCTCTGACGCAAGGTGATCATCTGCGCGCGCGCCTCGTTGGGATCGTTTTGCTTGCTGATCCACAGACGTTCATTACTGGAGAAGACAGGGGGTGGCGAACAGTGAGGCGGGACAAAGCTGCGGGTGGCGCGCTGAAGTTCCATATCCAGCCCGCATTCGCCTTCGGTCGCCAGTGCCACACCAACGACATTTCCTGCGTAGGCGATAGAAAAACTGGGGAGATTTTGTTCACGAAACGCGGGTTTGCCTTTCGCTTTTATGATGATTTCCGGTAACTCAAGCGTGCCATACAGCATGAACATCAGCTCGGCGAGAAGGCCTCTGGACGCCAGGAAACGTGTCTGTCGATGCGCCGGAAGGCTTCGCGCGTCAAGGTGGCAGGAGGTGGGTAAACGCACCGAAATCAAATGCCCCTCCGTGAGTATCCCTCTGGCAAAATGTATCCCCATTTTTCGCTCCATGATTAATGGTCCTTAATAATGACGAGAGTAACATTTACGTGATTTATGGACATAGGAAATCACAAAAAAGTGCGACCGAAACCGCGTCTCTTACGTGCTTTTACATTTCAGGGAAAAGATGCCAAAGAAGTGGCGTCAGAAAGAAGCTGACCGGATGTTGGCATCTGCCGCCATCCGGCGCTATTTGGGTTACTTACCAATACAGAAGCTGGAGAAAATCCGCCCCAGCAGATCGTCCGAGGTAAACTCGCCGGTGATCTCACTCAGCGCCTGCTGCGCCAGACGCAGTTCCTCCGCCAGCAGTTCGCCCGCCCAGGCGCCCAGCAGCTGGTTTTTGCCCTGCTGGAGATGTTCTGCGGCTTCAGCCAGCGCCTGAAGATGACGGCGACGGGCCAGGAAGCCGCCTTCCATATTGGTGTCAAAGCCCATGCTCTGCTTGAGATGGTTACGCAGTACATCTACACCTTCGCCGGTTCGCGCAGAGAGGCGAACCAGTGAGTGACCATTCACCTCGCTGATGCCCAGCGTCTCTCCGGTAATGTCCGCTTTATTACGTACGACAGTTATCGGCAATTTAGCCGGCAGACGGGCGATAAAGTCCGGCCAGATCTCCGCCGGGTCGACGGCGTCGGTCGTGGTGCCGTCCACCATAAACAGCACGCGGTCGGCCTGCTCGATCTCCTGCCAGGCGCGCTCGATACCGATACGCTCAACCTCGTCGCTGGCATCGCGCAGACCGGCGGTGTCGATGATGTGCAGCGGCATGCCGTCGATATGGATATGCTCGCGCAGCACGTCGCGGGTGGTGCCAGCAATGTCGGTCACAATCGCTGCTTCACGTCCCGCCAGCGCGTTCAGGAGGCTCGATTTCCCGGCGTTAGGGCGTCCGGCAATGACCACCTTCATCCCTTCGCGCAGCAGGCTGCCCTGACGCGCTTCGGCGCGCACCGCGTCGAGGTCGGCAATAACGTCATTCAGCTGCGCTTCGATTTTGCCATCCGACAGGAAATCGATCTCTTCATCCGGGAAGTCAATGGCCGCTTCCACGTAGATACGCAGGTGAGTGAGCGCTTCCACTAGATGATTAATGCGGGTAGAAAACGCCCCCTGAAGAGAGTTCAGCGCAGAGCGTGCCGCCTGTTCGGAACTGGCGTCAATCAGATCGGCAATGGCTTCTGCCTGTGCCAGATCGAGCTTATCGTTAAGAAACGCACGTTCGGAAAACTCGCCGGGACGGGCGATACGCAGACCAGGAAGGGTCAGAATGCGTTTTAACAGCAGATCGAGAATGACCGGGCCACCGTGTCCTTGTAGCTCCAGCACGTCTTCGCCCGTGAAAGAGTTCGGGCCGGGGAACCACAGGGCGATCCCCTGATCCAGCGCCGATCCGTCGGCGTCTTTAAACGGCAGATAGTCGGCATAGCGCGGCTTGGGCAGTTTACCCAGAACGGCTTCGGCAACCTCGCGCGCTTTCAGGCCGGAGATGCGCAGAATACCGACGCCCCCGCGTCCCGGTGGGGTTGCCTGGGCGACGATAGTGTCGTTATGGCTCATGATAAATCTCGTTATTTCGCAATAAAAAAGGCGGTCATCAGACCGCCCTTCAGGTTATGTTCCGTGTGCCGGATGGCGGCTTCGCCTTACCCGGCCTGACGCCGAATTAAGACTTCTTCTCGCGGCTATGCAGACCACGTTTTTCCAGCCCGCGATAAATCAGCTGCTGCTGGATGATGGTCACCAGGTTGCTGACGATATAGTACAGCACCAGACCTGACGGGAACCACAGGAAGAACACGGTGAAGATGACCGGCATAAAGGTCATGATCTTCTGCTGCATCGGGTCGGTCACGGTGGTCGGCGACATCTTCTGGATGAAGAACATCGTCACGCCCATCAGGATCGGCAGGATGTAGTACGGGTCCTGTGCGGACAGGTCATGGATCCACAGCGCGAACGGCGCGTGACGCAGCTCCACGGAACCCATCAACATGTAGTACAACGCCAGGAAGATAGGCATCTGGATCAGCAGCGGGAAGCAGCCGCCCAGCGGGTTAACCTTCTCTGCTTTGTACAGCGCCATCATCTCCTGGCTCTGACGCTGTTTGTCGTCGCCCAGACGCTCACGCATGGCCTGAATCTTCGGCTGCAGCATACGCATCTTCGCCATGGAGGTGTACTGCGCTTTGGTCAGCGGGTACATGATGCCACGAACGATAAAGGTGATGATGATGATCGAGAAGCCCCAGTTACCCACGAAGCTGTGGATCCACTTCAGCAGTTTGAACAGCGGTTGAGAGATGAACCACAACCAACCGTAATCCACGGTCAGATCCAGGTGCGGTGCAACGGCCGCCATTTTGTCCTGAATTTCCGGGCCAACCCACAGAGTGCTGGTCATCGCGCCAGTCTGACCAGGCTGTACCAGTACCGGCTGAGATTTATAGCCGATAGCCGCTACGCCGTTGCCCAGATTCGCGGTATAGAAGTTGTTGGTGCCGTCATTACGAGGAACCCATGCCGTTGCGAAATACTGTTGCAACATTGCGACCCAACCGTCTTTAGCGTTGACGTTCAGGTTTTCGTTTTCAGCAATGGTGTCGAATTTGTATTTCTCATACTTCTCATCCGGCGTGGAGTACGCCGCGCCACGGAAAGTATGCAGCGCAAAGTTGCTGCTTCCGGTGTCACGATGAGACGGCAGATTGATGGATTGCTTCAACTGACCAAAGGTGGAGATCTCCAGCGGTTTCTCGCCGGCGTTCTGCACGCTGTAGTTGACGTTGACCGCATAGTCGCCACGTTTCAGGACGAACGTTTTCGTAAACGTGTTGCCTGCGGCGTCGGTATAGGTCATCGGGATCTGCAATTCGTTTTGACCGTCGGCCAGTACAAACGCGTCTTTTTCAACGTTGTACAGCGGACGCGGACCGTTAGCCGGGTTATCCGGGCCGTCGCGACCGGTCAAACCACTCTGGGCCTGATAGATAAACTGTGGGGTAGTTTCCAGCAGTTGGAATGGTTCGCTGGAACCGAGCTCTTTCGGGTAAGCGGGCAGCAGGGCCTGTTCCACATCACCACCACGGGTGTTAATGGTCAGATCAAGCACGTCAGTCTTAACCGTAATCAGTTTCCCCTGGCCACTGGCCGGTACGCCCTGGTCGGCGGCGCTACCCGCTGCGGTGGTCGTTGTCTGCGTGGTCTGTTGGGTCTGGGGTTGCGGATTTTTATCCTGCTCCCAGGCTTGCCAGATCATGAAAGACACGAACAGCAAAGCGATGATAAGAAGATTGCGTTGCGAATCCATCGTTAGTGTTCTCTGGTATCAAATGGTCCGGGCGGGACGGGATCGTCACCACCAGGGTGTAAAGGGTGGCATTTTAATACGCGTTTCACCGTCAACCAACTGCCTTTTATCACTCCAAACCTGCGCAATGCCTCAATTCCGTAGCTTGAACAGGTTGGCGTGAAACGACAGTGCGGCCCAAGCAGCGGACTGATCAGGCGTTGATAGACCCGAATAAGGGCTATCAGGACCCGCGAGCCAGGCGACAGTGGCGGCGCCATAATTTTTCCAACGCTTCCGAGAGAGCACGGTTATCGAGGTCGGCAACCCCCTTTTTCGCCACCACCACGAAGTCCATTGCAGGAAGTTCGTGCTGACGCAGACGAAAGCTTTCACGCGTCAGACGTTTAATCCGATTGCGTTCATGGGCGCGTCGAACGTTTTTCTTGGCGACGGTAAGACCGATACGGGGATGCCCCAGCGAATTCAGGCGGCCGAGGATGGTGATTTGCGGCGTGCCAGCCCGTTGTGGCTGCTGGAAGACGAATGTGAAATGATTGGGAGTTAACAAACGTAACTCCCTGGGAAATGCGAGCTTAACCACTCAGGGGTTAGCTTTATTACTTGGAAACGGTCAGACGAGCGCGGCCTTTAGCACGACGACGTGCCAGAACCTGACGACCATTTTTAGTAGCCATACGAGCACGGAAGCCGTGAGAACGGTTGCGCTTCAGTACAGACGGTTGAAAAGTGCGTTTCATGGCGATTTCTACCTAAACTTGAATAAATTCACTGACTTTTGCGTATACCCGAACGAGTTTCGAACGACTTACGCCACAGTGTGGGTGATTAAAGAGGCCGGATTGTAATAATTGTACACTCCGGAGTCAATTCTCTTTCCTTAAATCCCTGCCTTTTTCCGCACCTTTTCGCACGAAAAACAGACAGCGTTGACGCCGTTTCACAGGCATCGCGCGACGGGTGGAGAATTATACGGACTGGTGGGTAAAGCGCAAGGATCGCCCGGGATCTTTATTAGATCGTTTAAGGCGTAAACCGTCTTTACTCATTAAATTTTCCGATATGGGCGCGAAATCGCCCTGATCCTCTCCAGGATCGTTTACACTTACCCCGTCTTGTGAAGACCTGTGGATAAATCGGGAAGAATCTGTGAGAAACAGAAGATCTCTTTCTCAGTTTACGCTATGATCCGCGGTCCCGATCGTTTCCAGAGATCCTGATCGGGTAAAATTGCAGATAGCAATTCGCACGTCACCCTTTGCATAGGGTCTTGTCGATGTGCGTCAACAATCATGAATGTTTCAGCCTTTGTCATTTATCGACTTTTGTTCGAGTGGAGTCCGCCGTGTCACTTTCGCTTTGGCAGCAGTGTCTTGCCCGATTGCAGGATGAGTTACCAGCCACAGAATTCAGTATGTGGATACGCCCGTTGCAGGCGGAACTGAGCGATAACACGCTGGCTTTGTATGCGCCAAACCGTTTTGTGCTCGATTGGGTAAGAGACAAGTATCTCAATAATATCAATGGGCTGCTGAATAATTTTTGCGGCGCTGACGCCCCGCAGCTACGCTTTGAGGTCGGGACGAAGCCGGTCACCCAGACGCTGAAGACGCCGGTCAATAACAATGTTGCCGCGCCCGCTCAGGTGGCTCAGGTACAACCACAGCGTCAGGAACCCGCGGCGGCGCGTCCCGGCTGGGACAACGTACCGGCCCCCGCTGAGCCTACCTACCGTTCTAACGTTAACGTGAAACACACGTTTGATAACTTCGTCGAAGGTAAATCTAACCAGCTGGCGCGCGCGGCGGCGCGTCAGGTGGCGGACAACCCTGGCGGCGCCTATAACCCGTTATTCCTGTATGGCGGCACCGGTCTGGGGAAAACCCACCTGTTGCACGCGGTAGGAAACGGTATTATGGCGCGCAAGCCCAACGCGAAAGTCGTGTATATGCACTCCGAACGCTTTGTGCAGGACATGGTGAAGGCCCTGCAAAACAACGCGATCGAAGAGTTCAAACGCTACTACCGTTCCGTTGACGCGCTGCTGATCGATGACATTCAGTTCTTTGCCAATAAAGAACGATCCCAGGAAGAATTTTTCCACACCTTTAACGCCTTGCTCGAAGGTAATCAGCAGATCATTTTGACGTCGGATCGTTATCCTAAAGAGATCAACGGCGTCGAGGATCGTTTGAAATCCCGCTTTGGTTGGGGGTTGACGGTGGCGATCGAACCACCTGAACTGGAAACCCGCGTGGCGATCCTGATGAAAAAGGCTGATGAAAACGACATTCGTCTGCCTGGCGAAGTGGCGTTCTTTATCGCCAAGCGACTGCGCTCTAACGTGCGTGAGCTGGAAGGGGCGCTGAACCGCGTGATTGCTAACGCCAACTTTACCGGTCGGGCGATCACCATCGACTTCGTTCGCGAAGCGCTGCGCGATCTGCTGGCGTTGCAGGAAAAACTGGTCACTATCGACAATATTCAGAAGACAGTGGCGGAGTATTACAAAATCAAGATTGCGGATCTGCTGTCCAAGCGTCGTTCTCGCTCGGTAGCGCGTCCGCGTCAGATGGCGATGGCGCTGGCCAAAGAGCTTACCAACCACAGTCTGCCGGAAATTGGCGACGCGTTTGGCGGGCGTGACCACACCACCGTACTCCACGCCTGCCGCAAGATTGAGCAGTTGCGTGAAGAAAGCCATGATATTAAAGAAGATTTCTCCAATTTAATCAGAACATTATCTTCGTGACGCTATGAAATTTACCGTTGAACGTGAACATTTATTAAAACCGCTTCAGCAGGTCAGCGGCCCGCTGGGTGGTCGTCCTACGCTGCCGATTCTCGGTAACCTGTTGCTGCAGGTGGCTGACGGTACGCTTTCGCTGACCGGTACCGATCTTGAAATGGAAATGGTGGCGCGCGTTGCGTTGATTCAACCGCATGAGCCTGGCGCGACCACTGTCCCGGCACGCAAATTCTTTGATATTTGCCGTGGCCTGCCGGAAGGCGCTGAAATCGCCGTTCAACTGGAAGGCGATCGCATGCTGGTGCGCTCTGGTCGCAGCCGATTTTCGCTTTCCACCCTGCCTGCCGCCGACTTCCCGAATCTGGACGACTGGCAGAGCGAGGTCGAATTCACGTTGCCGCAGGCGACGATGAAACGTCTGATTGAGGCCACGCAATTCTCCATGGCGCATCAGGATGTGCGTTACTATTTAAACGGTATGCTGTTCGAAACGGAAGGTGAAGAGCTGCGTACGGTGGCGACCGATGGTCACCGTCTGGCGGTCTGCTCCATGCCGATCGGCCAGTCGCTGCCGAGTCATTCAGTGATCGTGCCGCGTAAAGGCGTGATTGAACTGATGCGTATGCTCGACGGCGGCGAAAACCCGCTGCATGTGCAGATCGGCAGCAACAACATCCGCGCTCATGTGGGCGACTTTATCTTTACGTCCAAGCTGGTGGATGGCCGCTTCCCGGACTACCGTCGCGTGTTGCCGAAAAATCCGGATAAACATCTGGAAGCCGGCTGCGATATTCTTAAGCAGGCGTTTGCCCGTGCGGCGATCCTCTCGAACGAGAAGTTCCGCGGCGTGCGCCTGTACGTGAGTGAAAACCAGCTCAAAATTACCGCCAATAACCCGGAACAGGAAGAAGCAGAAGAAATTCTGGATGTGACTTATCCGGGAACGGAAATGGAGATCGGCTTTAACGTCAGCTACGTGCTGGATGTGCTGAATGCGCTGAAGTGTGAAACCGTGCGCATTATGCTGACCGACTCCGTCTCCAGCGTACAGATTGAAGATGCCGCATCACAAAGCGCGGCATACGTCGTCATGCCTATGAGACTTTAGTGAAAAATATCGGGCTATCTTGCTTGCCATTATCAACCTGGGCTGTGCTCGCCCCTGTCACGTACTTCGTGTACGCTTCAGGGTTTGCGCGCAGTCCGCGTTGAAACTGGCTGCGCCGATTACGCCCTGGCCCGAAGAAACCCTGATATGTCACTGACGCGCCTTTTAATCAAAGACTTCCGCAATATCGAAAGCGCGGATCTCGCTTTATCCCCCGGCTTTAACTTCCTGGTTGGCGCCAACGGCAGCGGCAAAACCAGCGTGCTCGAAGCCATCTATACGCTCGGCCATGGCCGGGCGTTTCGCAGTTTGCAGCCAGGCCGCGTGATTCGCCATGAACAGGACGCGTTTGTTCTGCATGGACGTTTGCAGGGTGCAGAGCGGGAAACCGCCATCGGCCTGACCAAAGACAAACAGGGCGACAGCAAAGTGCGCATCGATGGCACCGACGGTCACAAGGTC
This sequence comes from Citrobacter sp. R4, assembly GCF_026719175.1. NCBI lineage: Bacteria > Pseudomonadati > Pseudomonadota > Gammaproteobacteria > Enterobacterales > Enterobacteriaceae > Citrobacter > Citrobacter sp. R4. The sequence goes on along the minus strand of NZ_JAPPSU010000014.1, from coordinate 35,921 downwards.
GCGGAGCTGGCGCACCTGATGCCAATGCAACTGATTACCCCCGAGGGGTTTACTTTGCTCAATGGCGGCCCCAAATACAGAAGAGCGTTCCTCGATTGGGGATGCTTTCACAACGACACCGGATTCTTTACCGCCTGGAGCAACCTGAAGCGGCTGCTGAAACAGCGTAACGCCGCGCTGCGCCAGGTGAGTCGTTACGAACAACTGCGTCCGTGGGATAAAGAACTCATTCCGCTGGCGGAACAAATCAGCACCTGGCGCGCTGCGTACAGCGCCGGTATCGCGCAGGATATGGCGGACACCTGCCAGCAGTTTCTTCCTGAATTCACGCTCTCGTTCTCTTTCCAGCGCGGCTGGGAGAAAGAGACGGAGTATGCCGAGGTGCTGGAGCGCGGTTTCGAACGCGACCGCATGTTGACTTACACCGCGCACGGTCCGCACAAAGCGGATTTTCGCATTCGCGCCGATGGCGCGCCGGTGGAAGATACCTTGTCGCGTGGGCAGCTTAAGCTGCTAATGTGCGCCTTACGTCTGGCGCAAGGCGAATACCTCACCCGCGAGAGCGGGCGGCGGTGTTTGTACCTGATAGATGATTTTGCCTCTGAACTTGATGATGCGCGTCGCGGGCTGCTGGCCAGCCGCTTAAAAGCGACGCAATCGCAGGTCTTCGTCAGCGCAATCAGCGCTGAACACGTTCTGGACATGTCGGATGAAAATTCGAAGATGTTTACCGTGGAAAAGGGTAAAATAACGGATTAACCCAAGATTAAATGAGCGAGAAACGTTGATGTCGAATTCTTATGACTCCTCCAGTATCAAAGTCCTGAAAGGACTCGATGCGGTGCGTAAGCGCCCGGGTATGTATATCGGCGACACGGATGACGGCACCGGTCTGCACCACATGGTATTTGAGGTGGTAGATAACGCTATCGACGAAGCGCTCGCGGGTCACTGTAAAGACATTATCGTCACGATCCATGCTGATAACTCCGTTTCCGTACAGGATGACGGGCGTGGCATCCCGACCGGTATCCATCCGGAAGAGGGCGTCTCGGCGGCGGAAGTGATCATGACCGTCCTGCACGCAGGCGGTAAATTCGATGATAACTCCTATAAAGTGTCCGGCGGTCTGCACGGCGTTGGTGTTTCCGTGGTAAACGCCCTGTCCCAGAAACTGGAACTGGTTATCCAACGCGATAACAAAATCCACCGTCAGATTTATGAGCACGGCGTACCGCAGGCTCCGCTGGCGGTGACCGGCGACACCGACAAAACCGGTACGATGGTCCGTTTCTGGCCAAGCCTGGAAACCTTCACCAACGTCACTGAGTTCGAATACGAGATCCTGGCGAAACGTCTGCGTGAGCTGTCCTTCCTCAACTCTGGCGTCTCTATTCGCTTGAAAGACAAGCGCGACGGTAAAGAAGACCACTTCCACTATGAAGGCGGCATCAAGGCGTTCGTTGAGTATCTGAACAAAAACAAAACGCCGATTCACCCGAATATCTTCTATTTTTCTACAGAAAAAGACGGTATCGGCGTGGAAGTGGCATTGCAGTGGAACGACGGTTTCCAGGAAAACATTTACTGCTTTACCAATAACATTCCACAGCGTGACGGCGGTACACACCTTGCTGGCTTCCGGGCGGCGATGACCCGTACCCTGAACGCCTACATGGATAAAGAAGGTTACAGCAAAAAAGCCAAAGTCAGCGCCACCGGCGACGACGCCCGTGAAGGTCTGATTGCCGTGGTGTCCGTGAAAGTGCCGGATCCGAAGTTCTCCTCCCAGACCAAAGACAAGCTGGTGTCGTCTGAGGTGAAATCGGCGGTGGAACAGCAGATGAACGAACTGCTGAGCGAATACCTGCTGGAAAATCCGTCTGACGCGAAAATCGTTGTCGGTAAGATTATCGACGCGGCGCGCGCCCGTGAAGCGGCGCGCCGCGCCCGTGAAATGACTCGCCGTAAAGGCGCGCTGGACTTAGCCGGTCTGCCGGGTAAGCTGGCGGACTGTCAGGAACGCGACCCGGCGCTGTCCGAACTGTACCTCGTGGAAGGGGACTCCGCGGGCGGCTCTGCGAAGCAGGGGCGTAACCGCAAGAACCAGGCGATTCTGCCGCTGAAGGGGAAAATTCTTAACGTCGAGAAAGCGCGTTTCGACAAGATGCTCTCTTCGCAGGAAGTGGCCACGCTTATCACCGCGCTGGGCTGCGGCATTGGCCGCGACGAGTACAACCCGGACAAACTGCGCTATCACAGCATCATCATCATGACCGATGCGGACGTTGACGGCTCGCACATCCGTACGCTGCTGTTGACCTTCTTCTACCGTCAGATGCCGGAAATCGTCGAGCGCGGGCACGTCTACATTGCTCAGCCGCCGCTGTACAAAGTGAAGAAAGGCAAGCAGGAACAGTACATTAAAGACGATGAAGCGATGGATCAGTACCAGATCTCCATCGCGCTGGACGGTGCGACGCTGCATGCCAACGCCAGCGCGCCGGCGCTGTCCGGTGAAGCGTTAGAAAAACTGGTGTCTGAGTACAATGCGACGCAAAAAATGATTGGTCGTATGGAGCGTCGTTTCCCGAAAGCACTGCTGAAAGAGCTGGTTTATCAGCCGACGCTGGTGGAAGCCGATCTTTCTGACGAGCAGAAAGTGACTCGTTGGGTGAACGCGCTGATCACCGAGCTGAACGAGAAAGAGCAGCACGGCAGCATGTGGAAGTTCGACATTCAGCACAATGCGGAACAGAACCTCTACGAGCCGATCGTCCGGGTACGTACTCACGGCGTGGATACCGACTATCCGCTGGATCACGAGTTTGTGACCGGTGCGGAATACCGTCGCATCTGCACGCTGGGCGAGAAACTGCGTGGCCTGATCGAAGACGACGCATTTATCGAACGTGGCGAACGTCGTCAGCCGGTTGCCAGCTTCGAGCAGGCGCTGGACTGGTTGGTGAAAGAGTCTCGTCGTGGCCTCGCTATTCAGCGTTATAAAGGTCTGGGCGAGATGAACCCGGAACAGCTGTGGGAAACTACCATGGACCCGGAAAGCCGTCGTATGCTGCGCGTTACCGTGAAAGATGCGATTGCCGCCGACCAGCTGTTTACCACGCTGATGGGCGATGCCGTCGAACCGCGTCGCGCCTTTATCGAAGAAAACGCCCTGAAAGCGGCGAACATCGATATTTAATCGGACCACAAAAGGGGAAATCCGTTTCCCCTTTCAATCCTCCTTTTGATAGCTGTTTTTTGAGCGGAATCGCGTTAGCATGAGTCAGGACTCATTTAATGCGGGGAATTCATGGCTATCAAACTCATTGCTATCGATATGGATGGCACCCTTCTGCTGCCCGATCACACCATTTCGCCTGCGGTAAAAAACGCGATTGCCGCTGCCCGGGAAAAGGGGGTCAACGTAGTGTTAACCACCGGTCGTCCCTATGCTGGTGTGCACAGCTACCTGAAAGAACTCCATATGGAACAGCCTGGCGACTACTGCATCACGTATAACGGCGCGCTGGTGCAGAAAGCAGGCGATGGCAGTACCGTTGCGCAAACAGCGCTAAGCTACGACGATTACCGTTACCTGGAAAAACTCTCCCGCGAAGTGGGTTCACACTTTCACGCCCTGGATCGCAACACGTTATATACCGCCAACCGTGACATAAGTTATTACACCGTGCATGAGTCCTACGTTGCGACCATTCCGCTGGTGTTCTGTGAAGCGGAAAAAATGGACCCGGCAACCCAGTTCCTGAAAGTGATGATGATTGACGAGCCCGCGATCCTCGATAAAGCCATTTCCCGCATTCCGGCAGAGGTGAAAGAGAAGTACACGGTACTGAAAAGTGCGCCGTACTTCCTCGAAATCCTGGATAAACGCGTCAATAAAGGCACCGGCGTGAAGTCGCTGGCCGATGCGCTGGAGATCAAGCCGGAAGAGATTATGGCGATTGGCGATCAGGAAAATGATATCGCCATGATTGAATACGCTGGTATGGGCGTGGCGATGGACAACGCTATACCGTCGGTGAAAGAGATCGCCAACTTTGTCACCAAATCTAATCTGGAAGACGGCGTGGCATACGCAATTGAAAAGTTTGTGCTGAATTAATGCCTGATCGTTAACACGCGAGCCGTTATTCGGCAAACAACCCCACCCGCATTTATTGCGGGTTTTTTTATGTCTTTCGTTTCTCTCTCATAACATTTTTATTACCGATTGTCGTTTTTGTGATCTAAATTGTAGTACAACACAATGGTGTTGTACTACATTGCGCGCATGGCAATGACGAATGACGTCACGTTAGTACTACAAAATTGAGGCGAATTTCAGCGGTAACGGTAAAGTAGAGCGGTACATTCAGAGCAGAAGGACTTTTCATGACTCTCAATAAAACCGATCGCATCGTTATCACGCTGGGCAAACAGATTGTTAGCGGTAAGTACGTACCTGGTTCAGCGCTTCCGGCAGAAGCGGAGCTGTGTGAGGAATTTGAAACCTCACGCAACATCATCCGCGAAGTGTTCCGTTCGCTGATGGCGAAACGCCTTATTGAAATGAAGCGTTATCGCGGGGCGTTTGTTACGCCACGTAATCAGTGGAATTACCTTGATACTGACGTCCTGCAATGGGTACTGGAAAACGACTACGACCCGCGCCTGATTAGCGCAATGAGTGAAGTGCGTAACCTGGTCGAACCGGCTATAGCACGCTGGGCAGCGGAACGCGCGACCTCAAGCGATCTGGCGGAAATCGAGTCGGCGCTCAATGACATGATCGCCAACAACCAGGATCGGGATGCCTTCAATGAAGCGGATATTCGCTACCACGAGGCGGTGTTGCAGTCGGTACATAACCCGGTTTTACAGCAGCTTAGCGTGGCGATTAGCTCGCTACAGCGGGCAGTTTTTGAACGGACCTGGATGGGCGATGAGGCCAACATGCCGAAAACGCTCCAGGAACATAAGGCGCTATTCGATGCAATACGGCATCAGGATAGCGATGCGGCAGAGCAGGCGGCCTTAACCATGATCGCCAGCTCGACACGAAGGCTCAAGGAAATCACATGACAGCACGCTACATCGCAATTGACTGGGGATCGACCAATCTGCGCGCCTGGCTATATCAGGGCGAGCAGTGCCTGGAGAGCAAGCAATCCGAAGCGGGCGTAACGCGTCTGAACGGTAAATCCCCGGAGGCGGTGTTAGCAGAAGTGACCGATGCCTGGCGCGACGGCGCTACGCCGGTAGTGATGGCGGGAATGATCGGCAGTAACGTGGGCTGGAAAATCGCCCCTTATTTACCGGTTCCCGCCAGTTTCTCGGCCATTGGCGAGCATGTAACGTCTGTTGGCGACAATATCTGGATTATTCCCGGGCTTAGCGTTTCGCGCGAGGATAATCATAACGTGATGCGTGGCGAAGAAACCCAACTGCTGGGCGCTCGTACGCTCTCTCCTTCCGCTGTCTATGTCATGCCCGGAACCCACTGCAAATGGGTGCAAACCGATGCTGAGCAAATCCACGATTTTCGCACTGTGATGACAGGAGAACTGCATCACCTGCTGCTGCGTCATTCGCTGGTGGGCGCAGGTTTGCCTGATCAGGTTCCGTCTCCGGAGGCGTTCACCGCCGGTCTGGAGCGCGGTCTCACCTCGCCTGACGTTCTGCCAAAACTCTTTGAAGTTCGCGCTTCCCACGTGCTGGGAAGCCTGCCGCGAGAGCAGGTCAGCGAATTTTTATCCGGCCTGCTGATTGGCGCGGAAGTCGCCAGTATGGGCGATTTTATCCTTGGCGAGCAGGCCATCACCCTTGTTGCTGGCTCATCGCTGACCGCGCGCTATCAGCAGGCATTTCACGCTGTCGGGCGCGAGGTGGCGACGGTAGCCGGCGATACGGCATTTCAGGCAGGCATAAGGAGCATCGCACATGCAGTGGCAAACTGATCTTCCGCTAATCGCGATTCTGCGCGGCATTACGCCCGACGAAGCGCTGGCACACGTCGGCGCGGTCATCGACGCCGGTTTCGATGCGGTTGAAATTCCGCTTAACTCTCCGCAATGGGAAAAAAGCATTTCGACAGTCGTCGATGCGTTTGGTAACAGGGCGCTGATCGGGGCCGGAACGGTACTTAAGCCCGAACAGGTAGACCAGCTCGCACAGTTGGGATGCAGGCTGATTGTTACGCCAAATATCAATCCAGACGTGATTCGCCGCGCGGTGGGCTACGGCATGACCGTCTGCCCGGGATGCGCTACGGCCACAGAAGCCTTTACCGCTCTCGATGCGGGCGCGCAGTCTCTCAAAATTTTCCCGTCGTCGGCCTTTGGCCCGGATTACATCAAAGCGCTGAAAGCGGTCTTACCCCCCAGCGTGCCGGTCTTTGCCGTGGGCGGCGTAACGCCGGAAAACCTGACGCAGTGGATAAACGCAGGCTGTGTGGGGGCGGGGCTGGGCAGCGATCTCTATCGTGCGGGTCAGTCAGTGGAACGAACCGCGCAGCAGGCGGCAGCATTTGTTAAAGCGTATCGAGAGGCAGTGAAATGAAGATAACGAAAATCACCACGTACCGTTTACCTCCGCGGTGGATGTTCCTGAAAATCGAAACCGATGAAGGCGTAGTTGGCTGGGGCGAACCGGTCATTGAAGGACGCGCGCGCACGGTGGAAGCGGCAGTCCATGAATTTGGCGATTACCTGATTGGTCAGGATCCAGCGCGTATCAACGATTTGTGGCAGGTCATGTACCGGGCCGGGTTTTACCGCGGCGGCCCAATCATGATGAGCGCCATCGCCGGTATTGACCAGGCGTTATGGGATATCAAAGGGAAAGTGCTGAACGCGCCGGTATGGCAACTGATGGGCGGTCTGGTGCGGGATAAAATCAAAGCCTACAGCTGGGTCGGCGGCGACCGTCCTGCAGAGGTGATTGATGGCATCAATAAGCTGCGTGGGATTGGTTTTGACACCTTCAAACTCAATGGCTGCGAAGAGCTGGGCGTTATCGACAATTCTCGGGCGATAGACCGCGCCGTCAATACCGTGGCGCAAATCCGTGAAGCCTTTGGCAGCGAAATTGAGTTTGGCCTGGACTTCCACGGTCGCGTCAGCGCGCCGATGGCAAAAGTGCTAATTAAAGAGCTGGAGCCGTATCGCCCGCTGTTTATTGAGGAGCCGGTACTGGCCGAGCAGGCGGAATACTATCCGAAACTGGCAGAACAGACGCACATTCCGATCGCGGCGGGTGAACGTATGTTCTCGCGCTTTGAATTCAAACGCGTGCTGGAAGCCGGCGGCATTGCGATATTACAGCCCGATCTCTCCCACGCGGGCGGCATCACTGAATGCTACAAGATTGCCGGGATGGCGGAAGCGTACGATGTGGCCCTGGCGCCGCACTGTCCGCTTGGACCCATCGCACTGGCGGCCTGTCTGCATGTGGATTTTGTCTCCCGCAACGCGGTGTTCCAGGAGCAAAGCATGGGTATTCACTACAACCAGGGCGCGGAGCTGCTCGACTTTGTGAAGAATAAAGAAGACTTCAACATGGAAGGCGGTTTCTTCAGGCCATTAATGAAACCGGGTCTGGGCGTAGAAATTGATGAAGCGAAGGTCATCGAGCTGAGCAAAAATGCGCCGGACTGGCGTAATCCTTTATGGCGTCATGAAGACGGCAGCGTAGCGGAGTGGTAATACGCGCCATACTTCGCGCATTCCGGTTACGTTTTTAATTAAAAAAATTAAACACACCCTCTGTAAATTACAGGGCATGGTGAGCGGCTTCGCTATGCCCAAAATCTGGAGACAGATTGCGATGGATATTCCAGTTACTGCTGCAAAAACCGGGCGTCGTCGTTATGTGACGCTGATTATGATCTTTATTACCGTGGTGATTTGCTATGTTGACCGCGCCAACCTTGCCGTGGCTTCAGCGCATATCCAGGAGGAGTTTGGCATCAGCAAAGCGGAAATGGGCTATGTTTTCTCGGCGTTTGCCTGGCTGTATACGCTGTGCCAAATCCCTGGCGGCTGGTTCCTTGACCGTGTGGGGTCGCGCCTGACTTACTTTATTGCCATTCTCGGCTGGTCGGTGGCGACCCTGTTCCAGGGATTCGCGACCGGATTGCTGTCGCTGATTGGCCTGCGTGCGATTACCGGGATTTTCGAAGCGCCCGCTTTCCCTACCAACAACCGGATGGTGACCAGTTGGTTCCCGGAGCATGAACGCGCTTCCGCTGTGGGTTTTTACACCTCAGGGCAGTTTGTCGGCCTGGCATTCCTCACTCCACTCCTTATCTGGATCCAGGAGCTGCTAAGCTGGCACTGGGTGTTTATCGTCACTGGCGGGATTGGCATCATCTGGTCGCTGATCTGGTTTAAGGTCTACCAGCCGCCGCGCCTGACCAAAAGTATCAGCAAAGCGGAACTGGACTATATTCGTGACGGCGGCGGCCTGGTGGACGGCGACGCGCCGGTGAAGAAAGAGGCGCGCCAGCCGCTGAGCAAAGCCGACTGGAAATTGGTGTTTCACCGCAAGCTGGTGGGCGTCTATCTGGGGCAGTTTGCGGTAACCTCGACGCTGTGGTTCTTTTTGACCTGGTTTCCGAACTACCTGACGCAGGAAAAAGGCATCACTGCCCTGAAAGCCGGTTTTATGACGACGGTGCCTTTCCTCGCCGCGTTCTTCGGTGTCCTGCTTTCCGGCTGGCTGGCAGACAAACTGGTGAAAAAAGGCTTCTCCCTCGGCGTGGCGCGTAAAACGCCGATTATCTGCGGCCTGTTAATCTCAACCTGTATTATGGGGGCGAACTACACCAACGATCCGGTCTGGATTATGACTCTGATGGCGCTGGCCTTCTTTGGCAATGGGTTTGCCTCTATCACCTGGTCGCTGGTTTCATCGCTTGCCCCGATGCGACTGATCGGCCTGACCGGCGGCGTGTTTAACTTTGTCGGTGGGCTCGGCGGGATCACCGTACCGCTGGTTATTGGTTACCTGGCGCAGGATTACGGCTTTGGCCCGGCGCTGGTCTATATTTCAGCCGTTGCCCTGGTGGGCGCCCTTTCTTATATCCTGCTGGTGGGGGATGTAAAACGCGTCGGTTAGGGCGTATTTACCAGCCTACCAGCGTTAACGGTGGGCTGGTCATCCTGCGTTACGGGAATATGCGCCACGCCGCTTTGCATGATCCACCTACGGGTCATCGCCGAGGTTAATACCCGACTCTTCAGGATTTTGCCATACAGCTTAAGGCGTAATTTGCGGGTCGCTTTTCGGTAAGCGCTATTTTTGTCCGCTGTTTTCTGCCCGAAAATACCGTGAAGGATCTCCGCGCTGTCCAGCGCATAGCTGATGCCTTCCAGCGAGCTGGCGCTGATAAATCCTGCCGCTTCGCCAATCAGAAAGGCATTCTCTTTACCGCAGACGAAGTCCGCCCAGCGCGACGGGAACAGAACCGTGCATTTCTCGCTTTTTACCGGTTTGCCGAAGCGGAACTGAAATGCCTCCATCCTGGCTTTTAATGCTTCAAATCGGGCTTGTCCGTCCTTCATCGGATACGCCCCGCCAAAGATAAAATAGCCATCCTTACTGATGCTCCAGGAATAACAGTCCGTGGCGGCGTTATCGAAAATGCAGGAATAAAACGGCACCGGATGGATTTCCGCAAACCACTGCTGGATAGCGACATATTTGCGAATCCGATGTTGTGGATAAAGAGCACGGCGTACCAGTGAGTTTGCGCCATCGGCACCGACCAGATAGCGGGCGCTAATCTGCTGCTCCCAGCCGTCGGCGCGAAAAATAACGTGCCATTTGCCCTCTTCCCGCCAGACTTTACGGCACAGGCTGTCATGGTAAACCTGCACATCGTCAGGGATCAGCGACTTCATCCATAAATCAAAGGCATGGCGATTAATGTTGATGTAACTGCGCGGGTAGTTACGCGTGAGGGCTGCGTCAACGTCTACCGTCTTAACGCTGAATATTTGCGGATTAGCGATCACGTCCACAGGGAGCGTCATTCCGTCGCGAATAAATGAACGTTGTGCATCTGGCGCCAGCAGGCCGCCGCAAGGTTTAGTAAAGCCTTCGTTTTCGCACTGACGCTTTTTATCCAGCGCGATGACCCGCATCTTACCGCTTAACTTACGCGCCAGGGCTGCGCCCGCCGGGCCAAGGCCAATAATCGCAACGTCGAAATGTTCCATCTTTCTGTCCGCAAAAATAAAGATGACGCTACGCTAAAGCCTGAAAGTGAAGTCCTTGTGAAGTATGATGAGCAAAATCGTTTTGCAACGGGCTAACTCATGAAGCAAGTCACCTTTACGCCGCGTCATCATCAGCTGACCAATATCAATACCTGGACGCCGGACAGCAGCTGGCTGGTTTTTGATGTTCGCCCGTCCGGCGCGTCGTTTACGGGAGATACCATTGAGCGGGTCAATATACATACCGCTGAGCGGGAGGTGATTTACCGTGCCGATCGGGGGGCGCACGTTGGCGTCGTGACCGTTCATCCGCAGGTTGAAAAATATGTGTTCATTCACGGACCGGAGCATCCGGATGCGCACTGGCAGTACGATTTTCATCACCGTCGCGGAGTCATCGCTGAAGCGGGAAGCGTGTCGACTCTTGATGCGATGGACATCACCGCGCCCTGGACGCCTGGCGCGTTGCGTGGCGGCAGTCATGTCCATGTGTTTAGCCCGAACGGGACATTTGTCAGCTTTACCTATAACGATCATGTGCTTCATGAGCGCGACCTGGCGCTGGATTTACGCAACGTTGGCGTCGCGACGCCGTATGGTCCGGTTACTGTTTCCGCAGAGCATCCCCGTGAGTACAGCGGCAGCCACTGGTGTGTGCTGGTCAGTCAGACCACGCCTTCGCCACAGCCGGGTAGCGATGAAATCAACCGCGCCTACGAAGAAGGCTGGGTGGGCAACGCTGCGCTGGCGTTTATTGGCGACACGCTTTCCGTGACGGGCGAAAAGGTGCCGGAACTGTTTCTGGTCGATCTCCCTCAGGATGAGGCGGGCTGGAAAACCCCCGGCGACGCGCCGCTGGAAGGAACGGCGTCAACCTTGCCCGCGCCGCCGCGCGGCGTGAATCAGCGTCGCCTGACGTTCACCCACTCGCGTCGTTTCCCGGGGCTGGTCAACGTGCCGCGCCACTGGGTACGTAGCAATCCACAGGGAAGCGAAATTGCCTTTTTGATGCGCGATGATAAAGGGATTGTGCAGCTCTGGCTTATTCCGGCGCAGGGTGGCGAACCGCGGCAGTTGACGCGCCATGCTACGGGCATACAGTCTGCGTTTAACTGGCATCCGTCGGGAAAATGGCTGGGATTTGTGCTGGATAACCGCATCGCCTGCTGCGATGCGCAAAACGGGGTGACGACGTTTCTGACCCAGCAACACGGGAATCCGCCGTCTGCGGATGCCGTCGTGTTCTCACCGGATGGCAAGTGGGTGGCATGGATGGAAGACGTTGACGGTTTCCGGCAGCTTTGGGTGACAGAAACCAGTCTGTAATTATTGTACGGGCATTCTGGCTGGCGGGATCACGGCATTGGTGGCCTGAGTGCTCTCCTCGCTTTTTTCAACGCGCGACCTGACCGAGCTGTCTTTGCGGAACAAATCCCACGGCAAAAGAATCGTGTCCATTACCGCGGTAAAAGGCATATCCAGAACCGCCAGCGATTTGGTGCCCCAGTTGGTTTCATCGTCGCCAATCATCGCGGCGCTGGCGCGCGTGCCTGGGTAAGTTCCCTCTTTACCGCCAGTATGTGACATTACGCTGGAGCAACCACTCAGTAAAACCATCCCACTGCACATCATCAGCGTTAACAACACATTTCTTATCATGATTTATTCATCTATTGATTATGGGTGTTTGCATGATGAGTTATAGCTGTCCCTTGCCAGAAAAACATCCTCATCATGTCGCTCTGTGGCGGTTATCGCACTTTACCATTACGTGCCTTACCCACCCAGTCTATGCAATAGACACCAAACTGCAAAAAAAAAGTCCGCCGGACGCGCTTGAAAAGTTCGCAATCAGACCCATTTTGATGTTGTAGACGAATGAAGGACACGCCTGATGGGTGTTCTGACTACCAGACCTGTCCATGATGGAAGGTCATATATTCTCGCTGATTTCAGGAGCTATTGATTATGCGTAACTTTGATTTATCCCCGCTGTACCGTTCTGCAATTGGTTTTGACCGCCTGTTTAACCTGCTAGAGAACAACCAGAGCCAGAGCAATGGCGGCTACCCTCCGTATAACGTTGAGCTGGTAGACGAAAACCACTACCGCATTGCGATTGCCGTTGCCGGTTTCGCAGAAAGCGAACTGGAAATTACCGCGCAGGATAACCTGCTGGTGGTGAAAGGCGCTCACGCGGATGAGCAAAAAGAACGTACTTACCTTTACCAGGGCATTGCGGAACGCAACTTTGAGCGCAAGTTCCAGTTAGCCGAGAACATTCATGTTCGTGGCGCGAATCTGGTAAACGGACTGCTGTATATCGAGCTTGAGCGCGTGATTCCGGAAGCGAACAAACCGCGCCGTATCGAGATCAACTAATTCCGCGGGCCGCGTTGCGCGGCCTGTTAAACAGTGCTTGCCGTCAGGGAGCACAGGCGAATCTGCGGATTCGCAAGCTTAACTCGCTTCTTAGAAGGAGAAACAACGATGCGTAACTACGATTTATCCCCTCTGCTGCGTCAATGGATCGGTTTCGACAAACTGGCCAGCGCGTTGCAAAATGCCGGTGAAAGCCAGAGCTTCCCGCCCTATAACATCGAAAAAAGCGACGATAACCACTACCGCATTACCCTTGCGCTGGCCGGTTTTCGTCAGGAAGATCTGGACATTCAACTGGAAGGCACACGGTTAACGGTAAAAGGCACCCCCGTACAGCCTGAAAAAGAGACCAAATGGTTACATCAGGGGCTGGTCAGCCAGGCGTTCAGCCTGAGCTTCACCCTGGCTGAAAATATGGAAGTCTCCGGCGCCACTTTCGTTAACGGGTTGCTGCATATCGATTTAACCCGCAATGTGCCGGAAACCCTTGCTCCGCAACGTATCGCCATTAGCGAACGTCCCGCGTTAAACAGCTAATAAAATAGCTCCTTGCCATTGCCCCGCCAGAAATGACGGGGCTTTTTTGTGTGAAGCGTACAACACGCCCGTCTTAAGCGCCTTTCCGGTTTTTTGTAACATCATAATGTGCGCCAGTCTGCATATATGCCTGAACGATTCAGTCATAATCCTTATAAATTCAAATGTTATTCACAGGGAATAAAAATGAGTGATATAGCATTGACGGTCAGCGTTCTGGCGTTGGTGGCAGTTGTCGGATTATGGATCGGCAATATCAAGGTGCGGGGTGTCGGCTTCGGCATTGGGGGCGTGCTGTTCGGCGGGATTATCGTCGGACACTTTGTCGACCAGGCAGGCGTGACGCTGAGCGGCGATATGCTGCACTTCATCCAGGAGTTTGGCCTGATCCTTTTTGTCTACACCATTGGCATTCAGGTGGGGCCGGGCTTCTTCGCCTCGCTGCGCGTTTCAGGCTTACGCCTCAACCTGTTTGCGATTCTGATAGTCATCATGGGCGGCCTGGTCACCGCAATCCTGCATAAAATCTTCGCTATCCCGCTGCCGGTGGTGCTGGGGATATTTTCTGGCGCGGTGACCAATACCCCGGCGCTGGGGGCAGGGCAGCAAATTCTGCGCGATCTGGGTACGCCCATGGAGGTGGTGGATCAGATGGGGATGAGCTACGCGATGGCTTATCCGTTTGGTATTTGCGGCATTTTGCTGACCATGTGGCTGATGCGGCTGATTTTCCGCGTCAATGTCGATGCGGAAGCGCGACAGCATGAATCGACGCTCACTCATGGACATTCACTGATACAGACCATCAATATCCGCGTTGAAAACCCTAACCTTAACAATATGGCGATCCAGGATGTGCCCATCCTGAACAGTGACAAAATTATCTGCTCGCGTCTGAAGCGTGAGGAGACGCTAATGGTGCCGTCGCCGACCACCGTCATTCAGATTGGCGATCTGTTGCACCTGGTTGGGCAGCCCGGCGATCTGCATAACGCCCAGCTGGTTATCGGTCAGGAAGTGGATACCTCGCTTTCAACGCGGGGCACCGATCTGCGCGTTGAGCGGGTGGTGGTGACTAACGAAAAAGTGCTCGGCAAGCGCATCCGCGATCTGCATTTTAAGGAACGTTACGATGTGGTGATCTCCCGACTCAACCGCGCAGGTGTTGAGTTGGTCGCCAGTAGCGATGCCAGCTTGCAGTTTGGCGACATTCTCAATCTGGTGGGCCGTCCAGCCTCGATCGATGCCGTGGCCAATGTCGTTGGAAACGCCCAGCAGAAGCTACAGCAGGTACAGATGTTGCCGGTATTTATTGGTATCGGTTTGGGGGTATTGCTGGGCTCCATTCCGCTGTTCATTCCTGGCTTCCCGGTGGCCTTAAAACTGGGGCTGGCGGGTGGGCCGCTGATTATGGCGTTGATCCTCGGCCGTATCGGCAGCGTCGGTAAGCTGTACTGGTTTATGCCGCCGAGCGCCAACCTGGCGTTGCGGGAACTGGGTATTGTGCTTTTCCTGGCGGTTGTCGGCCTGAAATCAGGCGGTGACTTTATCGATACCCTGACCCAGGGCGAAGGCTTAAGCTGGATTGGCTACGGCATATTTATCACCGCGATCCCGCTGATTACCGTTGGTCTGCTGGCGCGAATTTTCGCCAAAATGAACTACCTGACGCTGTGCGGAATGCTGGCCGGTTCAATGACCGATCCGCCCGCGCTGGCGTTTGCGAATAACCTGCATGCCACCAGCGGCGCGGCGGCGCTCTCTTATGCCACGGTGTATCCGCTGGTGATGTTCCTGCGAATTATCACGCCGCAACTGCTGGCGGTGATTTTTTGGGGGTTAGGATAACGTTGGCTGCCGGATAGCGCTGTGAATTGCGCTTATCCGGCATACTCATTTTTACGTTTCAGCACTGCCGATGGCGCATAGCCAAATTTCTGTTTAAACGCCTTGCTGAAGTGAAACGAATCAAAAAAGTTGAGCCTGTCCGCCACCTGCCCGACGGTATTTCCCTCTTGCTTTAACAGCGACAACGCCAGTTCCAGCCGGGCATCCAGTACATATTCCTTCGGCGTCTTGCCGGTATAGCGTAAAAAGAGCCGACGTAGCCAGGCTTCGCTACAGGGAAGCGTTGCCGCCATATCAGCGACGCTCCAGCGCTGTTGCAAACTGGCATGGAGAGTGGCAATAAGTTTTTCAATTTGCAGACGTTGCGGATCTTTTTTACCTTCTGCGTCAATAAGACAAATCCACTGATAAATTATTTTGGTGAGAAACGCGACGGCAAGGTTATTTTTGATCGGCTCTGGCGACGTGATTAATTGTGAGACATATTCCAGTTCATTATTATAATCCTCACCCTGATAAATAACGCTTTGTTGACGAACAGGAATATCCATAACGCTGGTGGGCGTAAACTCCATCCAGTATTGTTCCCACAGCAATCCGTCACAATGATAAGACTGAATATCCGTCGGTTTTAAAAAAATGATGCAATTGCCATTAAGTGTAATTTGTTCGCCGTCTTTTAAGCGTATTTTCCCGCACCCCTGAACGGTATACACAGCGACCCAGGCGTTGGCGATTAGCGGTTTTTTCTTATCGCGTGGCCAAATAACCCGATACTGTTCATCGGCGAAGGTGTGCCACAGCGATATCAATGAAATGCCGCTGGAGATCACATTTTCATTAATCAACAGCGGAATATTGTACGTCGTTTCGTTTTTTACATGCGAACTTTGCAAATTTCCATTCATTTTAATTTCTCGCCGGAGAATTATGCTCACAACCTGAACATAACAGAAAAGGATCCGTTCAGGGATATGACGTATGTACTTTAAGAAATCTGACTGCCTGAACCGGCCTGTTATTGCTCTTCCCTACACCGAGCGCGCCGGGACATAAACACTAAAAGGGCTAAGAGATGAATACGCTACAAATTTTGAGCTTTGTCGGCTTTACGCTGTTGGTGGCGGCGATCACCTGGTGGAAAGTACGCAAAACGGATACCGGTTCGCAACAGGGATATTTTCTGGCGGGGCGTTCGCTGAAAGCGCCGGTTATCGCCGCGTCGTTAATGCTGACCAACCTGTCCACCGAACAGTTGGTGGGCCTTTCTGGCCAGGCGTACAAGAGCGGGATGTCGGTCATGGGATGGGAAGTGACGTCCGCTGTTACCTTAATTTTCCTCGCGCTGATCTTCCTGCCGCGTTATCTCCAGCGCGGCATCGCGACCATTCCTGATTTTCTTGAAGAGCGCTATGACAAAACGACGCGCATTATTATTGACTTCTGCTTTCTGATTGCGACTGGCGTCTGTTTTCTGCCGATCGTGTTGTATTCCGGCGCGCTGGCGTTAAACAGCCTGTTTCATATCAGCGAATCGCTGCAAATATCCCACGGCGCGGCGATCTGGCTGTTGGTTATTTTACTCGGGCTGGCGGGGATTATTTACGCGGTTATCGGCGGTCTGCGGGCAATGGCGGTGGCCGACTCTATCAACGGTATCGGTCTGGTGATTGGCGGTCTGTTAGTGCCCATATTTGGCTTAATGGCCATGGGGAAAGGCAGTTTTTTACAGGGTATTGAACAGCTCACTACCGTGCATGCGGAAAAATTAAACTCCATTGGCGGGGCGAACGATCCGTTGCCCATTGGCGCGGCGTTTACCGGCCTGATTCTGGTAAACACTTTTTACTGGTGCACAAATCAGGGCATTGTGCAGCGCACGCTGGCGTCGAAAAGCCTGGCGGAAGGGCAAAAAGGGGCGTTATTAACCGCCGTACTGAAAATGCTCGACCCGCTGGTGCTGGTATTGCCGGGATTGATTGCGTTTCACCTGTATCAGGATTTACCTAAAGCGGATATGGCGTACCCGACGCTGGTGAATAATGTGTTGCCGGTTCCGCTGGTGGGTTTTTTTGGCGCGGTATTATTTGGTGCGGTGATCAGCACCTTCAACGGTTTTCTTAATAGCGCCAGCACGTTATTCAGCATGGGCATTTATCGCCGCATCATCAACCCGCAGGCGCAACCAGACCAGCTTGTGCGCGTCGGACGTAAATTCGGCTTTTTCATCGCCATTATTTCCGTTCTGGTGGCGCCGTGGATCGCCAACGCGCCGGAAGGGCTTTACAGCTGGATGAAACAGCTTAACGGCATCTATAACGTACCGCTGGTGACGATTATTATCATGGGCTTTTTCTTCCCGCGGATTCCTGCCCTGGCGGCAAAAGTGGCGATGGCGCTGGGAATTGTCAGTTATATCACCATCAACTATCTGGTGAAGTTTGATTTTCACTTCCTCTATGTCCTGGCCTGTACCTTCTGCATCAATGTTTTCGTCATGCTCATCATCGGCGCGATCAAACCGCGCGCCACGCCGTTCAGGTTTCAGGACGCGTTTGCGGTGGACATGCAACCGTGGAAAAACGCGAAGATCGCCTCCGTTGGCATCCTGTCCGCCATGATTGGCGTCTATTCCGGCCTCGCGCAGTTTGGTGGTTATTCTACCCGCTGGCTGACCATTCTCAGTTACGGCATAACAGCGCTGGTCATTTTTTATTTGATCTACAGCAGTTGGCAGACCCGCCGTTCTGCCGCTGCGACCTGTGTCCCTGACGCTAAGGAAAACGCATGACCCGGCCTAACTTTCTGTTCATCATGACCGACACTCAGGCAACCAATATGGTTGGGTGTTACAGCGGTAAGCCGCTGAACACGCATCATATTGACCAGCTGGCCGCCGAAGGTATCCGCTTCAATTCCGCCTTTACCTGTTCGCCGGTGTGCACGCCCGCCCGCGCGGGACTGTTTACCGGCATCTACGCCAATCAGTCCGGACCGTGGACGAACAATGTCGCGCCGGGGAAAAATATCTCCACGATGGGGCGTTATTTTAAAGATGCGGGCTACCACACCTGTTATATCGGGAAATGGCACCTTGACGGGCACGACTATTTTGGGACTGGCGAATGCCCGCCGGAATGGGACGCTGACTACTGGTACGACGGGGCGAATTACCTGGCGGAACTGAGTGAGAAAGAGATCGCCTTGTGGCGTAACGGCCTGAACAGCATAGACGATTTACAGGCCAACAACATTGATGAGACGTTTACCTGGGCGTATCGCATCAGCAACCGGGCGGTGGATTTTCTTCACCAGCCCGCCCGCGCTGACGAGCCATTTTTGATGGTTGTCTCCTACGACGAACCGCACCATCCGTTTACCTGCCCGGTAGCGTATTTGCAGAAATATCAGGATTTTTATTACGAACTGGGGGCGAAAGCGCGCGATACGCTGGCAAACAAGCCTGAACATCATCGCTTGTGGTCCCAGGCGATGCCCTCGCCGGTGGGCGAAGACGGGCGCTATCATCATCCGCTCTATTTTGCCTGCAACGACTTTGTTGACGATCAGATCGGACGGGTCATTAATGCTTTAACGCCGGAGCAAAGGGAAAATACCTGGGTGATCTACACGTCCGATCATGGCGAAATGATGGGCGCGCATCGGCTGATCAGTAAAGGGGCGGCGATGTACGATGACATCACGCGCATACCGCTGATCATCCGTTCGCCACAGGGCGAGCGCCGCCAGGTGGATACGCCGGTCAGCCATATCGATCTGCTGCCGACCCTGATGGCGCTGGCGGGTATGGATAAGCCGGATATTCTGCCGGGTGAAAATATTCTGGCCGCGCATTCGCCGCGCGGCGTGATGGTGGAGTTCAACCGCTACGAAATTGAACACGACAGCTTTGGCGGGTTTATTCCGGTGCGCTGCTGGGTGACGGAGGAATACAAGCTGGTGCTTAACCTGTTCACTACTGATGAACTCTATGACCGGAAAAACGATGCGGATGAGTTAAATAACCTGATCGATGACCCCGGTTTCACTGAGGTTCGCAACGCGATGCACGATGCGCTACTGGATTATATGGACAAAATCCGCGATCCGTTTCGAACGTACCAGTGGAGTCTGCGCCCGTGGCGCAAAGACGCGCAGCCGCGCTGGATGGGCGCTTTCCGCCCGCGTCCTGAAGACGGTTATTCGCCGGTTGTACGTGATTACGATACCGGTTTGCCCACTCAGGGCGTGAAAGTGGAGGAGAAAAAACAGAAGTTCTGACTACAATGTTTGCTTGCCCGGCCTGCGTTTCCGCATACCCGTAGGCCGAATAAGGCGTCAGCCGCCCCGGCGCCAGGCAATATTGATGAAAAGGAGTCCTGATGAAGATTTCCCGCCTTGGAGAAGCGCCGGACTACCGCTTCTCGCTGGCAAACGAGCGTACATTTCTGGCGTGGATCCGCACCGCGCTGGGTTTTCTGGCGGCAGGCGTCGGTCTCGACCAGCTCGCGCCGGATTTCGCCACGCCGGTGATTCGTGAACTGTTGGCGCTACTGCTGTGCCTGTTTTCGGGCGGTCTGGCGATTTACGGCTATCTTCGCTGGTTACGTAACGAAAAGGCGATGCGCCTGAAAGAAGATCTACCCTACACGCATAGCTTACTGATTATCAGCCTGATTTTGATGGTTGTGGCGGCGATCGTTATCGCGCTGGTGCTGTATGCCGGATAGCCGGAAAGCGCGGCGGATTGCCGACCCCGGGTTACAGCCTGAACGCACATCGCTGGCCTGGTTTCGCACACTGCTGGGCTATGGCGCGTTGATGGCGCTGGCGGTCAAACACAACTGGCATCAGGCCGGATTTCTGTTCTGGGTCTCCATCGCGGTGCTGGCGGTGGTCGCGATTATCCTCTGGCGCTATACCCTGAATCGTAACCTGATGGACGTGACGCACCCGGATTTTTCGCAATCCAGAGCAGTGCGTGACAAATTTATGATCTCCCTCGCGGTGTTATCCCTCGCAATACTGTTTGCTGTTACGCACATTCGCCAACTTATTGCCTTTATCGGGAATTTCGCATGACAGGATGTCAGGTCATGGCCAAGCCGGCCAGTTCACGTTGTAACCTTGATTGTCGTTACTGTTTTTATATCGATAAACCCACCCAGCCAGTGATGGATGACGCCACGCTCACGGCGTTTATCCAGCAACATATTGCTGCGCAGCCGGGGCCGGAGGTGCTGTTTGCCTGGCAGGGCGGCGAACCGACCCTTTGTGGCCTGGATTTTTTCCACCGCGTCGTTGCCTTACAAAAACTGTACGGCGAGGGGAAACAGATCCGCAACGCCTTCCAGACAAATGGCATAGTACTTAATGACGACTGGTGCCGTTTTCTGCATGACAACGGCTGGCTGGTTGGACTGTCGCTGGATGGTCCGGCGGCGCTGCACGACGCGTATCGCGTGAGCCGAAGCGGGTGCCCAACCCATCATAACGTCATCAACGCACTGGAGAAGCTTGTCGCGCATCGCGTCGCGTTCAACCTGTTGGTGGTGGTCAATCGGCTCAACAGCCAGCAGCCGGAGGAAATGTATCGTTATCTTCGTCAGCTCGGCACGCCGTTTTTGCAGTTTATTCCGTTGGTGGAATATGACGAAACCGGCGCGTTGAGCGCAGAGTCCGTCGAGCCGCGGGCGTGGGGGGATTTTTTGAGCCGCGTGTTTGACCTCTGGGTGCGGGAAGATATTGGCCGCGTCTATATCCAGCTTTTCGATTCGACGCTGGGCGTATGGTGCGGCTACCCGTCACAGATGTGTGCGTTAAGTAAAACCTGCGGTCATGCGTTTGCGCTGGAGGCGAATGGCGATCTGTATCAGTGCGACCATTACGTTTATCCGCAGTATCTGTTAGGTAATATTCATCACACGTTATTGAAAGTCATCAATGAGATGCCTCAGGTGGAGGCATTTGGTCGCAGTAAAAACACCACCCTGACCGCAACCTGTCAGCGCTGCGTCTGGCTAAAATTCTGCCATGGCGACTGTCCTAAACATCGGGATGCCTCAGGAAAAAGCCCGCTGTGCGCGGGCTACAGAGCCTTTTTTTCCCATACTGCGCCATATATGCGGGTGATGCGCGACCTCATTAAAAGGCATCGCTCACCGATGGAACTGATGGCGATGCTGCGCTAAGTGGCGGCAGACCGGTTACGCACTGCGCCATCCGGCCTGTTTCAACAGGAAACTAACGCCCTTTCGCAAGGTATTGCGCCATTTCCGCTTCCGGCACCATGCCGCCGCCGGTTGCCCAGACCACATGCGTCGCGCTGGCGAGCTGAGACGGCGTAAAACGGTGCATTCGCGAGTAGTCCGCCGAGGCGCAGACGCGTTGCGGCCCGGCCATACCCGCCAGTGCTGACGGTTCCAGACGGATATTTTCTTCCTGCGCCAGCCAGCCCAGCATGTCGTACATGGTCTGATCGTCGAGGGTATATAGCCCGTCCAGCAGGCGCTCCATGGCCCGGCCAACAAATCCTGAGGCGCGTCCCACGGCCAGCCCGTCAGCGGCGGTCACGTTATCAATCCCAATGTCCTGCACCGAGAGCGCGTCATGCAGGCCGGTATACACGCCGAGCAGCATACACGGCGAATGGGTTGGTTCGGCGAAAAAGCAGTGAACATGGTCGCCGAAGGCCAGTTTAAGACCAAATGCCACCCCGCCAGGACCGCCGCCCACGCCGCACGGCAGATAGACAAACAGCGGATGCGCGGCGTCTACCACGCGCCCCTGTTTTTCAAACTGCGCCTTCAGACGCTGCCCGGCCACCGCATAGCCTAAAAACAGCGTGCGCGAGTTTTCATCGTCGATAAAGAAGCAGTTCGGGTCGGCCTCCGCCGCCTTGCGCCCCTGCTCCACCGCCACGCCGTAATCCTCTTCATACTCAACCACGGTAACGCCGTGGCTGCGCAGTTTAGCCTTTTTCCACGCGCGGGCGTCAGCGGACATATGCACGGTGACCTTAAAGCCGATGCGGGCGCTCATAATACCGATCGACAGCCCGAGATTGCCTGTTGAACCTACCGCAATACTGTACTGGCTGAAAAAGGCTTTGAACTCCGGACTGAGAAGCGCGCTGTAATCATCTTCGGTGGTCAACAGACCGGCTTCCAGCGCCAGTTTCTCTGCGTGAGTCAGCACTTCATAAATGCCGCCACGGGCTTTAATGGAGCCGGAGATTGGCAGATGACTGTCTTTTTTGAGCAAGATTTCGCCGCTGATGGCCTGTCCATACTCTTTTTCCAGCCGTTGTTGCATTGCCGGAATCGCCACCACGTCAGATTCAATAATCCCGCCGCTAACAGCGGTTTCCGGAAAGGCTTTCGCGAGATACGGCGCGAAGCGGGCCAGCCGGGCGTGCGCACCTTTAACGTCGGCTTCCGTTAACCCCACGTAGGGTAAACCTTCTGCAAGAGAGGTCGTGGCAGGGTTAAACCAGGTGGTTTCTTTCAGCGCCACCAGATCCTCTACCAGGGGATAACGGGTCATGAGTTGTTGAATGTTTTCCATAGTACGTCTCTTTGCATTCAGATGATAAAGGAAAGCAGGAATGTGCAGGCCAGCGCAATGACCGAGGCGATAAATGTCGCGGTCGTATAATATTTGAACGTTTCATTCAGCGATGCGCCACAATACTGCTTCACCAGCCAGAAGAGGGAATCGGTCACGATCGTGCAGCCAATGGCGCCGGAACCGATGGCAATGGCGATGATCTCAGGACTTACGTTGGGATAGAGCGGCAGCATCGGGGCGACAATCGCCGTTGCCCCCATCATCGCGACGGTGGCGGAACCGACCGCGGCATGAAGAATCAACGCCACCAGCCAGGCCAGCAGAATCGGATGCATATCCATGTTCGAGAGGATCACCGCCAGCGTATCCGCCAGTCCGCTACTTTTAAGGATCGCGTTAAACGCGCCGCCAGCACCGATAATCAGCAGGATATTGGCAATCGAACCGAAGCCGTTTTCGGTGTGGGTCAACATCGTGCCCATGCTCATCTGCTGGCGCAGGCCAAGAATGTAATAAGCCACAAAGACGGCGATGAACATGGCGGTAATTGGGTTGCCGATAAACTCCAGCAGCGTATACAACGTGCTGCCTTTGGCCATGTTTAACTCTGCGACGGTTTTCAGCAGCATCAGGCCAATGGGCAGCAACACGGTAAACAGCGTTGCGCCTAAAGACGGCAGCGTACTTTCTTCGCGCACCTTAAGGTCGGAAAACTCGGCCGGTACTGCCTTAAACGGCAGGCGGTTGCCGAGAAACTTCAGGAACAGCGGCCCGCCAACCAGCGACGCCATCAACCCTACCAGCAGGCCGTAAACGATCACCGAACCGATATCCGCGCCCAGTTTATTCGCCACAAACAGGGCGGCCGGGTGCGGCGGCACCACGCAGTGGACGGCCATCAGCGCGGTACAAAGCGGAATGGCGAGCTTAAGCAGCGAGGTATTGGTTTTCTTCGCAATAGAGAACGCCAGCGGAATGAGCAGCACCACGCCCACTTCCACAAACAGGGTGATCCCGCAGATCAGCCCCACCAGCACCATAATGACGTCGGCGGAGAGCCAGCGGCAACGCTGGAGCGTCAACCCGATGCGTTCCGCCGCGCCGGAAACTTCCATCATTTTGCCAAGAATGGTGCCAAGCCCGATAACTGCGGCGAGGAAGCCCAGCGTACCGCCGATCCCGCTTTCAACGGCATTGACCATGTCCAGCGGTCCCATGCCCATCATGGTTCCCACGAAGAAGCTGGCGAGCAACAGCGCCAGAAACGGGTGGAATTTGAATTTCACGATGGTCAATACAATTAACACGATGCTTACCAGCAGCGTGCTCACAACCCAGATTTGAGAGTGCATATCTCACCTTGCCCTGTGATTTACCTGCTTCCATTGGACGAAAAAACAGCACGCGCTGACAAACGATATAAATACGCTTTCACATGAACCAGATTGAACCAAACAGGTGATATATGTCGAAAAAAGAGGCGTAATTGCGATCTGATTCACTGTAGTTCATCTTAGTGCTGAATTTTTGCGCGCGATTTTTTACACTTTGTCAGGGATTGTTTTTACTGAGGCATCGATGGAACCTGTTCGCGACGTACGCAACCAGCTACTGAACGGCTGGCAGCTCTCTAAACTCTACACTTTCGAAGTGGCGGCCCGGCATCAGTCGTTTGCCCTGGCGGCCGACGAACTCTCGCTCACGCCGAGCGCCATCAGCCATCGCATTAACCAACTGGAAGAGGAACTGGGGATTCAGCTGTTCGTGCGGTCGCACCGTAAGGTTGAGCTGACCCATGAAGGCAAGCGGGTATTCTGGGCGCTGAAGTCATCACTGGATACGCTGAACCAGGAAATACTCGATATTAAGAATCAGGAATTGTCCGGGACCCTTACCGTCTATTCGCGACCATCCATTGCGCAATGCTGGCTGGTACCCGCGCTGGGCGACTTTACCCGACGTTATCCCTCCATTTCCCTGACGATCCTGACCGGAAACGATAACGTCAATTTACAGCGGGCCGGGGTTGACCTGGCGATCTACTTCGACGACGCGCCGTCTGCACAGTTGGCGCACCATTTTTTAATGGATGAGGCCATTCTGCCGGTCTGCAGCCCGGACTATGCGCGCCGTTTCGCGTTGGAGGGACGGCTGGCAAATCTGCGTCACTGTACGCTGCTGCACGATCGTCAGGCGTGGAGCAACGATTCGGGAACCGACGAGTGGTACAGCTGGGCGCAGCATTTTGAGGTGAATTTGCCGCAATCGTCAGGGATTGGCTTCGATCGTTCGGATTTAGCGGTGATTGCCGCAATGAATCATATTGGCGTGGCGATGGGGCGTAAGCGGTTGGTGCAGAAACGTCTGGAGAGTGGTGAGCTGGTCGCCCCATTCGGTGAAATGGCCTTAACCTGTCATCAACATTATTACATGACAACGCTGCCCGGCAGGCAGTGGCCGAAAATCGAGGCGTTTATCGGCTGGTTACACGAACAGGCCGGACGCTAAGCCCGGCCTGCCAGGGTTAAATGGCCTGTCCCTGATGCGACAGGCGGGACGCCAGCGGCAACCAGCAAAGTAAAATCAGCAGTCCCATCAAAGACATTAACAGACCGAGACTGCCCTGGCCGGTTTGCGGCAGCATCGCCGAAAGCCAGGCCAGCACGCCGGAGCCGATATTTTGCAGGCCGCCGACCAGTGCGCCCGCCGTCCCGGCGAGAAACGGAAACGGCTCCATTGCGCCGCTGGTCGCCAGCGGGAACAGCATTCCTGCGCCAAAGAAAAACAGCGCAGCGGGGATCAACAGCGTCCAGACATTCATCACGCCGAACCAGCCGGGGACCCACATCATCAGTCCCGCCAGCAGACAGCTAATCACTGACTGCCACATCAGTGTGGAAAAGCGCTTATTCGGCCGACCGGCAAACCACGCGCCGAAAAACGCCGCCGGAATCGGCAGGATAAACAGAATGCTGACCACCATGCTGTTCAGGCCGAGTACGGCGCCCATCAGCACGCCGGAACAGGCTTCAAATACCGCAATCCCGGCCAGACCGCCAATCAGCATCAGCAGATAACAGTTAAACGCGCCGTTGCCGAACAGGGTTTTATAGCTGACGATAAGTCGCGTGCGTGGCGCACCCGCCGGGCGCGTTTCCGGCATCCAGCGCGCCATGCTGAAGGTGACGCCCGCGCAAAGCACCAGCAGGAAAACGTAACAGGCGCGCCAGTTCCACATTGTATCCAGCAGGCCGCCGAGCAGGGGAGCCAGCAGCGGGCTGACCAGAATCCCCATATTCAGCAGACTGTTGGCGTGGCGCAGTTGCGTGCCTTCGTACAGGTCACGCGGCAGGGTACGCGCCATCACGCCGCCGACGCCGGTACCCATCCCCTGTAGCGCGCTGGCGGCAATGAGTACCGTCAGGTTATGGGTGGTAATGGCAACAAGGGTGGCGAGCATAAAAATTGACATCCCGACGAGGATCACCGGGCGACGGCCCACACGGTCAGACAGGGGACCATAGATCAGTTGCGACACACCGTAAGTCAGAAGATAGGCCGCCATTACGCTCTGAACGGCCCCTTCCCGGACGTTCAGATCCCGCGCCATATCGGCGATGGCGGGGATATAAATGGTTTGCGCCATCTGACCTACCGCCACAAGTAGTACCAACATCAACAACAAATTGACGCTTCTCTGCCTTTTCATTTCGCTGATTACTTTTCAAAAAGAGAAAAAATAAGAATAAGGTGCTGTGCATTCCCATAAATGCGAGTGAAATCTACCACACAAAACGCAGAAGGCCAGTGAGCAGGCAGGAATGAAAAACAGCTGAACGGCAGGAAATGTAAACAAATAGCGGCAATAAATGTTGCCGGAATGAATCAGGTTACATCGCTGTCGGATAAGGCGTAAGCGCCGCCACGCGACTGTCACGCTTCACGACAGACGCAGTAAAATCGCCCCGGCGGCAATGCCTCCGGCGGCTACCAGCCGCAGTCCGGCGACTCGCTCTTTCAGCAGAAGCCAGGCGATCAGCGCGCCAAACAGAATGGAGGTTTCCCGCAGCGCGGCGACCACCGCCAGCGGCGCCTGGGTCATTGCCCACAGCGCCAGGCCATAGGAGCCCATGGTGCCGATACCGCCAAAAATCCCTTTTTTCCAGTGCTGTGCCAGATAGCGCGACGCTTCGCGACGCCGGGCAAGCATTGCCCAGCCGAGCAGACACGAACCGTTGAGGAAAAAGGTCCACAGCGTATAGCCCAGCGCGGTTTCCGACAGCCTGACGCCGGTACCGTCTACCAGCGTGTATCCGGCAATGAAACAGGCGTTAATCAGTGCGAGCACAATGCCCTGCTGCGAGCTGGCGCGACCGTTAAAAGCCATGCCGAGGATTGCCAGGCAGATCACCGCAATACCCGTCCACGCCAGTGACGACAGACTGTCCCCCAGAAACAACACGCTGATAACCGCGACCAGTAACGGCGCAGTGCCGCGCATCAGCGGGTAGGTTTGGCTCATGTCCGAAACCTGATACGTCCGCGCGACCAGCACGGTGTAAATGACCTGCAGGGCGGTTGAAGCGGCTAAAAACGGGATGCTGGCGCTTGAGGGCTGCGGCGCGAAAGGCAGGAAGATTAACGCCATGATGGCGGCCGATCCGCTGACGCTGATAGCGGCATACAGCTTATCGTTTCCGGCTTTCACAATGGCGTTCCAGCTGGCATGCAGCAGTGCGGCGAACAGCAAAATACAGAAAACGGAAAGGGTCATGGCTCAGGCATCGTCAGGGAGTGTCATAAAAACGTAACATAACCAGCGGACGCACGCATCCGGGGAAAGCGCCATGTGAAAGGGGAGCGGTTGCCCGCTCCCCTTTGGTGCGACTTGAATCTGAATTACTTGTAATATTTCAGAACGGCATCAAGCAGTTGCATAACTGCAACAATGAGTTTCAGGATAAGAATGGTGATATCCACGAGGCTCATACGCGTCTCCTTATGGTAAAAGGAGCACGGTGCTGACGTGCCTTTCCGCCGCCTGTTGCCAGCACCTTCGTTGACATAACACAGTGTGCTCTCTGGGGGGGTTAAGGCGCTGACGGCACCACCCGTTTCAGCCAGGACTTCATTGCGCCGGTTAACGATGCGGCCCCACCTGACACACTGTGTACTGAGTTATTATAGATAAATACTGTATGGATGAACAGTAATTTATGGACAGATTTAATCTTCTGATCCATACTCAAAAACGTCAAAATTCGCGCCGAAATTGCGTGTTCCTCACAGAACGCGTATACTTTTGCTGTTGACATAACACAGTGTGCTTTGCGGTCACCAACCGCATTACGCTGAAAAAACCTCGCTCCGGCGGGGTTTTTTGTTTTTAGCGTTTTTTTCCCTGAAACGTGATCGTTGACGCATTTTCAAGCAGATGAAATTTTTTCCATTGTCTCGCTTAAAAAGCTGTGCTTGTATAAATCCAGTTAATGAATAAACAGACAAGGCCCCTAATGACCCCTTTCATGCTGACTGCGACCCTACTAAACACTGCGCCATCTCGCGCAGCGGTCGTCGTGCGTGTGGTGGTGGTCGTCGGCAATGCGCCGTAGGGTCCGGAACAACACACGATTCCAAAACCCCGCCGGCGCAAACCGGGCGGGGTTTTTCGTTTAGAGACCTGCCCGGCGCCCCGGCCAAGAAAAAAGGACTGGAGCATGGCAAGTTCGGGCACAACAGCAACATCCACGCGTAAGCGCTTTACCGGCGCGGAATTTATCGTTCATTTTCTGGAGCGACAGGGTATTCAGATTGTCACCGGTATTCCCGGCGGGTCGATACTCCCCGTCTACGACGCCTTAAGCCAGAGCACGCAAATTCGTCATATTCTGGCGCGTCATGAGCAAGGGGCGGGTTTTATCGCCCAGGGCATGGCGCGTACCGACGGCAAACCCGCCGTTTGTATGGCCTGTAGCGGGCCTGGCGCAACCAACCTGGTGACCGCTATCGCCGATGCGCGTCTGGACTCTATCCCGCTGGTTTGCATCACCGGCCAGGTTCCGGCGTCGATGATTGGCACCGACGCCTTCCAGGAAGTCGACACCTACGGCATTTCTATCCCCATCACAAAACACAACTATCTGGTCAGACATATCGATGAATTACCGCAGGTGATGAGCGACGCCTTTCGCCTTGCTCAGTCAGGTCGTCCTGGCCCGGTGTGGATAGACATACCTAAGGACGTCCAGACCGCAGTTTTTGAGATCGACGCGATGCCCGCTCCGGCGGAGAAAATGGCGGCGCCAGCCTTTAGCGAGCAGAGCGTGCGCGACGCGGCGGCAATGATTAACGCGGCGAAGCGTCCGGTGCTGTATCTCGGCGGCGGCGTGATTAACGCCCCCGAGCGGGTACGCCAACTGGCGGAAAAAGCGCAGTTGCCGACCACCATGACGCTGATGGCGCTGGGCATGTTGCCGAAGGCGCATCCGTTGTCGCTGGGTATGCTGGGGATGCACGGCGCGCGCAGTACCAACTACATCCTGCAGGAGGCCGATCTGCTGGTGGTGCTGGGCGCGCGTTTTGATGACCGGGCGATTGGCAAAACCGAACAGTTCTGCCCGAACGCCAGAATTATTCACGTGGATATCGACCGCGCCGAGCTGGGCAAAATCAAGCAGCCGCACGTGGCTATTCAGGCGGACGTGGACGAGGTACTGACACAGTTAATTCCGCAGATTGAGGCGCAGCCGCGCACGGAGTGGCATCAGCTGGTGCGCGATCTGCAGCGCGAGTTCCCGTGTACCATTCCGCAGGAAAGCGATCCGCTCAGCCACTACGGGTTGATTAACGCCGTAGCCGCCTGCGTGGATGACAACGCGATTATTACCACCGATGTGGGGCAGCACCAGATGTGGGCGGCGCAGGCGTATCCGCTGAACCGTCCGCGCCAGTGGCTGACCTCCGGCGGTCTGGGCACCATGGGCTTTGGCCTGCCCGCGGCGATTGGCGCGGCGCTGGCGAACCCGGACAAAAAAGTGCTGTGCTTCTCCGGCGACGGTAGCCTGATGATGAACATTCAGGAGATGGCGACCGCCAGCGAAAACCAACTGGATGTGAAAATCATCCTGATGAATAACGAAGCGCTGGGGCTGGTGCATCAGCAGCAGAGCCTGTTTTACAAGCAGGGTGTGTTTGCCGCCACTTATCCGGGAATGATTAACTTTATGCAGATTGCCGCCGGGTTTGGTCTGGAAACCTGCGATTTAAATAACGAAGCCGACCCGCAGGCGGCGCTGCAGGCGATTATCAGCCGTCCGGGTCCGGCGCTGATCCACGTGCGTATTGATGCAGAAGAAAAAGTGTATCCGATGGTACCGCCGGGCGCGGCCAATACTGAGATGGTGGGGGAATAAGCCATGCAGAAACAATCACATGAAAACGTTATTCTGGAACTCACCGTCCGTAACCACCCCGGCGTCATGACGCACGTCTGTGGGTTGTTCGCCCGTCGCGCGTTTAACGTGGAAGGGATCCTCTGCCTGCCGATTCAGGGCAGCGACCAAAGCCGCATCTGGCTACTGGTGAACGATGATCAACGTCTTGAGCAGATGATCGCCCAGATCGACAAGCTAGAAGATGTGGCGAAAGTGGTGCGCAACCAGTCCGATCCCACCATGTTTAACAAAATTGCGGTATTCTTCGAATAAATCGCTCATTGCTTGAACACCCGCGCGCTTATCGTTAAGGTAAGCGCGTTTTTTTATCCGCCCGCCAGGAACGCGCTATGACCACCATCGCCCTTATCGACGACCATCTTATCGTCCGCTCTGGATTCGCCCAGCTTCTGAACCTTGAGCCTGATTTTCAGGTGGTGGCTGAGTTTGGTTCCGGGCGTGAAGCGCTTGCTGGCCTGCCGGGGCGCGGCGTGCAGGTGTGTATCTGCGACATCTCAATGCCTGACGTTTCCGGGCTGGCGTTGCTGAGTCAACTGCCAAAAGGCATGGCGACCATCATGCTTTCGGTACATGACAGCCCGGCGCTGGTGGAGCAGGCGCTAAACGCCGGCGCACGGGGATTTCTTTCCAAACGTTGCAGCCCGGACGAGCTGATTGCCGCTGTGCATACGGTTGCGACCGGCGGCTGCTATCTGACCCCGGATATCGCCATCAAGCTGGCTGCGGGCAGGCAGGATCCGCTGACAAAACGCGAGCGTCAGGTGGCGGAAAAACTGGCGCAAGGGATGGCGGTCAAAGAGATTGCCGCCGAGCTGGGCCTCTCGCCTAAAACGGTGCACGTGCATCGCGCGAATCTGATGGAAAAACTGGGCGTTAACAATGACGTTGAGCTGGCGCGCAGAATGTTTGACGGCTGGCAATGAACACGCATCTTTCCCGATTTATCACCGTAATCGCCTGCTTTTTTATCTTCTCCGCCGCCTGGTTTTGCCTGTGGAGCATCAGCCTGCATCTGGTGGAGCGCCCTGAGCTGGCGGTGCTGCTGTTCCCCTTCGGCCTGCGCCTGGGGTTGATGTTGCAATGCCCGCGCGGCTACTGGCCGGTGCTGCTTGGCGCGGAGTGGCTGCTGGTTCTCTGGCTGGCGCAGGAAGTGGCGCTGGCGCACCCGATATTATTGATGATCGGCAGTGCGCTAACGCTGATACCGGTGGCGCTGATCTCCCGTTACCGTCACCAGCGCGACTGGCGCACATTGTTGCTACAGGGGGCCGCTCTCACCGCAGCGGCGCTGTTGCAGTCCTTGCCCTGGCTTGGGCAGGGAGAGCAGGCGTGGAACGCCCTGCTGCTGACGCTCACCGGCGGCTTAACGCTGGCCCCCATCTGTCTGGTGTTCTGGCATTATCTCACCAGCGCCATCTGGCTGCCGCTTGGTCCGGCGCTGGTTTCGCAGCCGGTAAACTGGCGCGCCCGGCATCTCATCTGGTATCTGCTGCTGTTTGTGGTCAGCCTGTGGCTACAGCTTGGTCTGCCCGCTGAATTATCGCGCTTCACGCCGTTTTGTCTGGCGCTGCCGATCATCGCGCTGGCCTGGCACTACGGCTGGCAGGGAGCATTGATTGCGACGCTGATGAACGCCATCGCGCTGATCGCCAGCCAGACCTGGCACGATCATCCGGTGGATTTACTGCTTTCACTGCTGGCGCAAAGCCTCACCGGACTGCTGCTTGGCGCAGGGATCCAACGCTTGCGCGAGCTGAACCAGTCGCTGCAAAACGAACTGGCGCGCAACCACCGTCTGGCGGAACGGCTGCTGGAAACTGAAGAAAGCGTACGCCGGGAGGTGGCGCGCGAGCTGCACGATGACATCGGTCAGACCGTTACCGCCATTCGCACCCAGGCCGGTATCGTTCAGCGACTGGCGGGAGATAACGGCGGCGCGAAGCAGAGCGGGCAGTTGATCGAACAGCTGTCGCTCGGCGTGTACGATTCGGTACGTTGTCTGCTGGGGCGGCTGCGCCCGCGTCAGTTGGACGATCTTACGCTTGAACAGGCCATACGTTCTTTGATGCGTGAAATGGAGCTGGAAAGCCGCGGCATCATCAGCCATCTCGACTGGCGGATAGACGAGTCTGCGCTCAGCGAAAGCCAGCGGGTGACGCTGTTCCGCGTCTGTCAGGAAGGGCTGAACAATATCGTCAAACATGCCAGCGCCAGCGCGGTCACGATACAGGGCTGGCAGCAGGACGAGCGCCTGATGCTGGTGATTGAAGATGATGGCTGCGGCCTGCCGCCGGGCTCCGGTCAGCAGGGATTTGGCCTGACTGGTATGCGGGAACGCGTGACGGCGCTCGGCGGTTCGCTCTCTATTTCCTGTACTCACGGCACGCGCGTCAGCGTTTCGTTGCCGCAGCGTTATGCCTAAGGAGCGGCGATGTTTCAGTTTTTAAAGGCCCCGGCCAGCGCGCCGTTGATGACCGATAAACAGGAAATTGATGCCCGCTACCGCTACTGGCGACGGCATATCCTGTTAACCATCTGGCTTGGCTATGCGTTGTTTTATTTTACCCGTAAGAGCTTTAATGCCGCCGTGCCGGAGATCCTCGCCAGCGGCGTGCTGACCCGCAGCGATATCGGTCTGCTGGCGACGCTGTTTTATATCACCTACGGTCTGTCGAAGTTTGTGTCGGGTGTCGTCAGCGACCGCTCGAACGCGAGATACTTTATGGGGGCAGGACTTATCGCCACTGGCGTGGTGAATATTCTTTTCGGCTTTTCCTCCTCGCTGTGGGCGTTTGCGCTACTGTGGGCGCTGAACGCCTTTTTCCAGGGATGGGGCGCGCCGGTGTGCGCGCGTTTGCTCACCGCCTGGTACTCGCGCAACGAGCGCGGCGGCTGGTGGGCTATCTGGAATACTGCACACAACGTCGGCGGCGCGCTGATCCCCATCGTGATGGCCGCCACCGCGCTGCACTACGGTTGGCGGGCGGGGATGATGATTGCCGGAACGTTGGCGATTGCCGTCGGCATTGTGCTGTGCTGGCGGCTGCGCGACCGCCCCCAGGCCGTGGGTCTACCGCCCGTGGGCGACTGGCGGCACGATGCGCTGGAGATTGCCCAGCAGCAGGAGGGCGCAGGCCTTAACCGTAAAGCGATCCTCACCAAATACGTGCTGCTTAACCCGTACATCTGGCTGCTGTCGCTCTGTTATGTGCTGGTGTACGTGGTGCGCGCGGCCATCAACGACTGGGGCAACCTGTATATGTCCGAGACGCTGGATGTGGATCTGGTGACCGCCAACTCGGCGGTGACCATGTTCGAGCTGGGCGGATTTATCGGCGCGCTGGTGGCGGGCTGGGGCTCGGACAAACTGTTCAATGGCAACCGTGGCCCGATGAACCTCATTTTTGCCGCCGGGATCCTGCTTTCCGTCGGCTCGCTGTGGCTGATGCCGTTCGCCAGCTACGTGATGCAGGCGGCGTGCTTCTTCACCACAGGCTTTTTCGTTTTTGGCCCACAAATGCTAATCGGCATGGCGGCGGCGGAGTGTTCGCACAAAGAGGCGGCGGGCGCGGCCACCGGCTTTGTCGGGCTGTTTGCCTATCTTGGCGCCTCGCTCTCCGGCTGGCCGCTGGCGCAGGTGCTGGAGATCTGGCACTGGACGGGATTCTTTGTGGTGATTAGCGTGGCATCAGGCATTTCTGCACTCTTGCTGCTGCCATTTTTAAACGCACAGGCGCCGCGCATGGTCAGCGAAGCGTGATGTACCTCACCTTTTCACCGCAAACGGGACAAAACTAAGACATTTTCCCGGTTTTACCTGGACGCTGTCTCAGGCATCTCTCCCGGCTGATTTTTACAATGCGGTAAAAATCAGCTCAGGAGTAAACCAACCATGCTGGCCTTTCTGAATCAGGTGCGCAAGCCGACCCTGGATCTGCCGCTCGATGTGCGGCGTAAGATGTGGTTCAAACCGTTCATGCAGTCTTATCTGGTGGTCTTTATCGGCTACCTGACCATGTACCTGATCCGCAAAAACTTTAACATCGCCCAGAACGACATGATCTCGACCTACGGGCTGAGCATGACGCAACTGGGGATGATTGGCCTCGGCTTCTCCATCACCTATGGGGTGGGGAAAACGCTGGTTTCTTATTATGCTGACGGTAAGAATACCAAGCAGTTCCTGCCGTTTATGCTGATCCTCTCGGCGATCTGTATGCTCGGCTTCAGCGCCAGCATGGGCAGTGGCTCTGTCAGCCTGTTCCTGATGATCGCCTTCTACGCCCTGAGCGGTTTCTTCCAGAGTACCGGCGGGTCGTGCAGCTACTCCACCATTACCAAATGGACCCCGCGGCGCAAGCGCGGCACCTTCCTTGGCTTCTGGAACATCTCTCATAACCTCGGCGGCGCGGGCGCGGCTGGCGTGGCGCTGTTCGGCGCGAACGTCCTGTTCGACGGCCACGTGATCGGTATGTTTATCTTTCCGTCGGTTATCGCCTTGATTGTCGGCTTTATCGGCCTGCGCTTCGGCAGCGATTCCCCGGAATCTTACGGTCTCGGCAAAGCCGAAGAGCTGTTCGGCGAGGAGATCAGCGAAGAGGACAAAGAGACCGAAGAGAACGAGATGTCCAAATGGCAGATCTTTGTTGAATACGTGCTGAAAAACAAAGTGATCTGGCTGCTGTGCTTCTCGAATATCTTCCTGTACGTCGTGCGCATCGGCATCGACCAGTGGTCAACCGTGTATGCTTTCCAGGAGCTGAAGCTCTCGAAAGAGGTGGCGATTCAGGGCTTTACCCTGTTCGAAGTGGGCGCGCTGGTCGGCACGCTGCTGTGGGGCTGGCTCTCGGATCTCGCCAACGGCCGTCGCGCGCTGGTGGCGTGTATCGCGCTGGCGCTGATTATCGCCACGCTCGGCGTATACCAGCACGCCAGCAACCAGTATGTCTACCTGGCGTCCCTGTTTGCGCTCGGCTTCCTCGTCTTTGGCCCGCAGCTGCTGATTGGCGTGGCGGCGGTCGGCTTCGTGCCGAAAAAAGCGATCGGCGCAGCCGATGGGATCAAAGGCACCTTCGCCTACCTGATCGGCGACAGCTTCGCCAAGCTGGGCCTGGGGATGATCGCCGACGGCACGCCGATTTTCGGCCTCACCGGCTGGGCGGGCACTTTCGCGGCGCTGGATGCGGCAGCGATTGGCTGTATCGTCCTGATGGCGATGGTGGCGGTGCTGGAAGAACGTAAGATCCGCCGTGAAAATCGTGCCCAGAAATTAAAAGTAGCCTGAGTGTGCAGGTAACTTCTTTGCCCGGTGTGGGATGCCGGGCTTTTTTTATTATTATCCTAAACGTTTTCTTAATTTAATGTCGGTTATGCACTGGTCTCTTCTTTGTATTTGAATGCAGGCGTAAGGTACAGACCTGTTTTTAACTGACAGATCTAATTTCTGTCTCTATGCATAAGGACATTGCATTGAGCGGCAAACCGGCTGCCCGCATGGGCGACATGACGAAGTACGGCGGGCCCATCGTTCAGGGCTCAGCGGGCGTGTTTATCGGCGCGCCCACCGGCGTGGCCTGCTCGGTGTGTCCCGGCGGCAGAACCTCCGGCAGCCCGGTGAACCCGCTGCTGGGGGCCAAAGTCCTGCCCGGCGAGACCGATATTGCGCTGCCGGGGCCGTTGCCGTTTATGCTCACCCGCGCATACAGTAGCTACCGGACGAAAACCCCTGCGCCGTCGGGCATATTCGGCCCCGGCTGGAAAGCCCCCTTCGATATCCGCCTGCAGCTTCGCGATGAGGAACTTATTCTCAACGATAACGGCGGGCGCAGTATTCACTTTGAGCCGCTGATGCCCGGAGAAACCGCCTTCAGCCGCAGTGAGTCGTTCTGGCTGGCCCGTGGCGGCGTGG
>NZ_JAPPSU010000013.1:0-126485 GCF_026719175.1 Citrobacter sp. R4 | reverse complement strand
ATTAAACTTCGTAATGAATTACGTGTTCACTCAGAGACTTGGTATTCATTTTTCGTCTTGCGACGTTAAGAATCCATGTCACTTTGAGTGCCCACACAGATTGTCTGATAAATTGTTAAAGAGCAGTTGCGACGCGCTTCAGCGCTCTGTCGCGAGGTCACGTATATTACGTTTTCCTCATTCAGAGTCAAGCGATTATTTTCGCTTTTCTCTGTCGGCGTTCATCTCTGAACCCCGCTGACCCGGCGGCTTGCGTGCCGTTGTTCCGTGTCAGTGGTGGCGCATTATAGGGAGTTATTTCAGGCTGACAAGAGGAAATTTAAAATAATTTTTCGACTGCCTGATATTTACCCAAATTGGCGTTAAACCGACAGTTTTTCAAGCGACTCAAAGCCATAACGCTGTAAAACGGGTAAAAGTTGTTCAGTCTCTGCTGTCAGCGCCATGCAATAAGCAACATTCGCGTCCGTCGATTTCGCATCCGGCGCTTCATGCTCCAGTAGCCAGGCAGTGCGCCGTGCAATCGCCGCACCGGAGTCCACCAGCCGCGTCCCTTCCGGCAAAACGCGCAGGAGTTCTTCTTTTAGTAATGGGAAGTGTGTGCAGCCGAGCACTACCGTGTCGGGAGGCTCTGGCATACGCAGCCAGGGACGCAGGATCCGCTGCAGTTCCTCCAGCGGAACAGGCTCACCGTGCAGTTTCGCTTCAGCCAGTTCCACCAGCTCAGCAGAACCCAGCATCGCGATCTGGCATTCATTAGCAAAACGCGCGATCAGCTCATGGGTATAGGGCCGTTTTACGGTACCGCGCGTCGCCAGCAGCCCCACAATGCCATTGGCCGTTAAACGCGCCGCCGGTTTAATGGCCGGAACGACCCCCACCACGGGAAAAGCAAATTTTTCACGCAGCGCGGGAAGCGAGACGGTACTGGCCGTATTGCAGGCAATCACCGCCAGAGAAAGGGGATAGCGCTGCTGAACGGCGGTCACTATCTCGACGACGCGCTCAACAATAAACTCTTCGCTTTTCTCTCCATAAGGAAAAGCGACGTTATCGAAAGCGTATATATAGTGGAGATCCGGCAGGAGGCGCCGAATCTCGTCATAGACCGACAACCCACCGACACCGGAATCAAAAACCAGCACGGTGGGGCGTGGATCAGAAGGTGTAGCTGCCAGACAAGGTGTATTCCCGTCCTGCAGTTTGGTAGCCATAAACTGTCTCGTAATCTTTATCGAACAGGTTGGCTATTTTACCACGAACTGTGAGGTGTGAGGTGACAGGATATGAAAGTCCGATATCCCACACGCTCAGCCCGCCCATTTTTATCTTACGGGAATTATCGTAATCATAATCATAGCGCTCGCCAATGTATTGGTACGTCACATCCCATCCCAGGTCATACACCTCGCCACTCAGCTCATACTTCACCTGCTGTTTTGCACGCCGGTAGAGCCGCTGATCGGTTTCATCATCGCGCGGGTCAACATATTGTAACGTTAAGCGATGATCGACCGGCCCCGTCGTGATATTACCTGTCCACTCCAGGCCTTTAATGGTCGCGGACTTCACGTTGAAGTAGGTGTTATTGTTGTAATCGATCAGGTTCTGGATTTTGTAATGATAGGTCGACAAACGCCAGTCCAGCGGTCCGGTCACCCCCTCTAATCCGGCTTCCCACTGTTTAGACTCTTCCGGTTTCAGATTCGGGTTGGACGCGATACCAAAGCGCTCAGCGCCAAACTGCTGACCAAGCGAAGGCGCGAGGAAACCCGTACCGTAGGAAAGCGTCACTTTATAATTGTCGATAAACTGCCAGCCGGCTGCCGTTTGCCAGGTGCCGTGCCAGCCAAACTGATCGTCATGATCTTCACGACCCGACGCTTCCAGGGTCACGCTGTCGATCTGCTGCTGCCCGGTCAGATAAAGCCCGGTGTTATCGCGCTTGTAGTTGTCGGTTCCGGAAGCGCCAAAGGACATCAGTTTTTCCTGCTTCCAGTCAACCCCCGCGCTGACCGCGCCATGACCGACGATCACGTTATTTCCCCACTGGATATAGCGCTGTTCCATATCATCCAGGGTGTATCCCGTAGCGTAGCGCCCGGTCTGACTGCTGTAGTTGTAGTCCTTAATGCGCTGGTAGTTGGCCACCAGTTGTGACGAGTAGATCCCGGAATTGAAACGCAGCCCGGTATCCCATGACTGGGTGTAATTCTGATGCTCATCGTTTCCGCCGTCGTATCCCCAGTTGCCCTGGTCATAATCGGCATTGCTGGCATAGCCGTAGCCGCGGAAGTAGCCATCAAAATTATCGTTAAATTTATGTTCGACGCCGCCCCAGAACAGTTTGTTACGGTAACCGTCGCGATCGCCGTCGCCGCTATAGCTGGAGCGCGGCTGCACGTCGAAGCCTTTGGTGGACTGGTAAGCACCCGCTGCCGTCAACACCGTATCACCGAAACGCTGACGCCATGTGCCGTCATACTGTTGGTAACTGTTCGAACCGACGCCCGCGTTAATTTGCGCGCGCTCATCACCCGCCATGGTGATGATATTTACCACACCGCCAATCGCCCCTGAGCCATATATCGCCGAGCGCGGTCCCCGAATATATTCAATGCGCTGAACCAGCGAGACCGGAATTTGATCGATATCGGAGTTATTGGTAATTCCCGGACGCGCCACCGGAATACCGTCCACCAATACCAGCACATGTTTCGCTTCAGTGCCGCGTACAAACAGGGAGGAACTCTGTCCCATACCGCCGTTCTGCGCGACGTCCACGCCCGGCAGACGGCGCATAACATCCAGAACGGTGCGGGACTGCCAGCGGTCGATATCTTCACGAGTGACGATATCCGTAGGGGCCAGGACAGTGTTGACGGGTTGTTGAAAACGATTTGCCGTGACGACGAGCGTATCAGGCGTGGCATCCTGTGCCCAACCAGAAAAGGCCGTGACGGAGAGCGCCGTCAGCAGCGATATGTTTTTAATCATTATAAAGCATCCATAAATAGAAGAAGGATGCCGCAGGTCCCACCGATAGTACGCGATGATGAAGACCAGTTGCGACGTCAGCCGGCAGGTCTTCGGGCTTGGAAGGTAATCCTTTATCCGGATAACAGAAATGAAGACTTCCCACCCACAGGCAGTGTCTGCTTACGCTCTCATTTCACCTTTCCTTACCGCTGCGCGTCAGCTCCAGATTCACACTGGATTCCCTTTTAACTCACAGGACCGGCACACGGATGCTACAGTCTGTAACAACATACTGTCCAGACCGATTGTTAAATATGAGAAGTCATCAATGTCTGGACATCTGTTGAGCAATCCCTACAATCCCCGCGTACTTTTATTTTTCAGGATGCATCATGACCCCCGAACACCTTCCGACAGAACAGTATGACGCGCAGCTCGCCGAAAAAGTGGTGCGCTTGCAGAGTATGATGGCGCCTTTTTCTGGCCTGGTTCCGGAAGTGTTCCGCTCCCCGGTCAGTCACTATCGTATGCGTGCTGAATTCCGCATCTGGCACGATGGCGATGATTTGTATCACATCATCTTCGATCAACAGACCAAAAGCCGGATTCGCGTAGACAGCTTTCCGGCGGCAAGCGAACTGATCAACCAGTTGATGACCGCGATGATCGACGGCGTGCGCACGAATCCTACCCTGCGCCATAAGCTGTTCCAGATTGACTATCTCACCACCATGAGCAATCAGGCAGTGGTGTCGCTGCTGTACCATAAAAAGCTGGACGATGCGTGGCGACAGGAAGCGGAAGCGCTGCGTGACGCCCTGCGCGCGCAAAATCTGAACGTGCATCTGATTGGCCGGGCGACCAAAACCAAAATCGCGCTGGATCAGGATTACATTGACGAGCGTCTGCTGGTGGCGGGCAAAGAGATGATCTACCGTCAGGTTGAAAACAGTTTCACCCAGCCAAACGCAGCGATGAATATTCAGATGCTGGAATGGGCGCTGGATGTCACGACAGGTTCGAAAGGCGATTTGCTGGAACTGTACTGCGGTAACGGTAACTTTTCCTTAGCGCTGGCGCGTAACTTTGAGCGCGTGCTGGCGACCGAGATCGCTAAACCGTCCGTCGCCGCGGCGCAATTCAACATTGCGGCGAACCAGATCGAGAATGTGCAGATTATCCGCATGGCGGCAGAGGAATTTACCCAGGCGATGAACGGCGTTCGCGAGTTTACTCGTTTGAAGGGTATCGATCTGAAGAGCTATCAGTGCGAAACCATCTTTGTCGATCCACCGCGCAGCGGGCTGGACAGCGAAACCGAAAAAATGGTGCAGGCGTATCCGCGTATTTTATACATCTCCTGTAACCCGGAGACGCTGTGCAAAAATCTGGAAACGTTAAGCCAGACGCACAAAGTTGAACGTCTGGCGTTGTTCGACCAGTTCCCCTATACGCACCATATGGAGTGCGGCGTGTTACTCACCGCCAGGTAAAACAGACGCCGGATAAAGCAATAATGCCCCCATCCGGCCTGTTACTCTTCCGCGATGTCCTGCTTGCGGTTACGCATTTTCACGCCGATCCAGAATACCAGAATCACTGACAGCACCGCCGGGAAGAAATTGGAGCCGATATCCGGATACTCCGCGCGCACGACGGTACTGTACAGCAGCACGCCAAGAATAAAACAGGCCGCAGCCAGACCC
Source organism: Citrobacter sp. R4 (assembly GCF_026719175.1). Taxonomy (NCBI): domain Bacteria; kingdom Pseudomonadati; phylum Pseudomonadota; class Gammaproteobacteria; order Enterobacterales; family Enterobacteriaceae; genus Citrobacter; species Citrobacter sp. R4. Next base: position 121,800 of record NZ_JAPPSU010000013.1, on the reverse strand, counting down.
GGCAACCCCACAGGCATGGTGCGATTTTGATAGCGCTGGTGCAGGCAATACACCGTCAGCACCAGAGAAATAATCGGGAAAACAGAAAACGGCACGATGGCGCTAAACAGCGCCGCGAACGTGCCATTGATCGACAAACCGGCGATCAGCGCCAGCAGCAGCGTACCTTTATCCTGAACTGACTGTTTCATTACTCTTCCTTCACGTTACCCGAAATGAGGGTCATCTTCTCTTGTTCACGGCGATACCAGTAATACGCTCCTTTCGCAATCATGCGCAGTTGCAATACCAGCCGCTCTTCTAATTGTCGGCGTTGTTCAGCGCCCACATCCAGCGCCTCGGCGCCCGCACTGAAGACGATCGTCACCATGGCTTCGGCTTGCGCTTCAGTAAACGCGCGAGGCATATGGTTTTCGAGTTCCAGATAGTCCGCAAGTTCCGCGATAAAATGCTGAATTTCTCGCGCAACGGCGGCACGAAATGCGGCGGAAGTGCCGGAGCGTTCACGCAATAATAAACGGAAGGCGTTAGGGTTGTTACCGATGAACTCCATAAATGTGGAGACCGAGGTGCGGATCACACTCCCGCCCTTGGCGATGCGCTGACGCGCCTGCCGCATGAGCTGTCGCAGCATCAGCCCGCTTTCATCGACCATGGTCAGCCCAAGTTCATCCACATCACGGAAATGGCGATAAAACGATGTGGGCGCGATACCTGCTTCACGCGCAACCTCGCGCAAGCTGAGGCTGGCGAAGCTACGCTCCGCGCTCAATTGACTGAATGCGGCCTCTACCAGCGAACGCCGGGTTTTTTCTTTTTGTTGCGCTCTAACGCCCATCACGATGTCTGAATCCTTCCATATGCCTTGTCTGGCACTATACCAGAGTTCAAAGTTAATCTGTTTGTTCAGCTTTGTGAATGATTGTTTACGCGCGGTTTGTGCTCCGGCTTCGCAAAAGAGCACAACGATAATTGGGTTATCAACGCAATGATGTTACTATTCTGTTGCTTTTATGTATAAGAACAGGTAAGCCACACCATGCCACATTCCTACGATTACGATGCCATAGTAATAGGTTCAGGCCCCGGCGGCGAAGGCGCTGCAATGGGACTGGTTAAGCAAGGAGCCCGCGTCGCGGTTATCGAACGTTATCATAACGTTGGCGGCGGTTGCACCCACTGGGGCACCATCCCGTCGAAAGCCCTCCGCCACGCCGTCAGCCGTATCATTGAATTCAATCAGAACCCCTTATATAGCGATCACTCCCGCCTGCTTCGTTCCTCTTTCGCCGACATTCTCAACCATGCCGATAACGTGATTAATCAGCAAACGCGTATGCGGCAGGGTTTTTACGAGCGTAACCACTGCGAAATATTGCAGGGCAACGCGCATTTTGTGGATGAACACACCCTGGCGCTGGAGTGTCATGACGGCACGGTTGAAACCCTGACCGCAGAGAAATTCATTATCGCCTGCGGTTCTCGTCCGTATCATCCAACAGACGTCGACTTCTCCCATCCGCGCATTTATGACAGCGACTCCATTCTCAATCTGCACCATGAACCTCGCCATGTGATTATTTATGGCGCGGGGGTGATTGGCTGCGAATATGCGTCGATCTTCCGCGGTATGGACGTCAAAGTTGATCTGATCAACACCCGGGATCGCCTGCTGGCTTTTCTCGATCAGGAGATGTCAGACTCCCTCTCTTACCATTTCTGGAACAGCGGCGTTGTGATTCGTCACAATGAAGAATACGAGAAGATCGAAGGCTGCGATGACGGGGTGATTATGCACCTCAAGTCCGGCAAGAAGCTGAAAGCTGACTGCCTGTTGTACGCCAATGGCCGTACCGGCAACACTGACTCTCTGGCGCTACAGAATATTGGCCTCGAAACGGACAGCCGGGGACAACTTAAGGTCAACAGCATGTACCAGACCGCGCTGCCGCACGTCTATGCGGTAGGCGATGTGATTGGTTATCCAAGTCTGGCCTCCGCGGCTTACGATCAGGGACGCATCGCCGCCCAGGCGCTGGTGAAGGGAGAAGCGACCGCGCATCTGATCGAAGATATCCCCACCGGCATTTACACCATTCCCGAAATCAGCTCCGTAGGGAAAACCGAGCAGCAGTTGACGTCGATGAAGGTGCCTTACGAGGTGGGTCGCGCCCAGTTTAAACATCTGGCGCGCGCGCAAATCGTCGGCATGAACGTCGGCACGCTGAAGATTCTGTTTCATCGGGAAACAAAAGAAATTCTGGGGATCCACTGCTTTGGCGAGCGCGCAGCCGAGATTATTCACATCGGCCAGGCGATTATGGAGCAAAAAGGTGGCGGTAACACGATTGAATACTTCGTTAACACCACCTTTAACTACCCGACAATGGCGGAAGCCTATCGGGTAGCGGCGTTAAACGGCTTAAACCGCCTTTTTTAACGCGTTGTCAAAATGGCCATCCATCGCGCCGCGGATGGCCTCTGCCAGTTGCTCATAGCGACTGCGCAGCGGGGATCCCGGGCGGTACACCAGTCCCACCGTACGACGCGGCTCCGGCTTAATACATGGCAAATAGACAACGCCGTCGCGCTTGCGCTCTTGCGGTACCGCCAGTGCAGGCAATAAGGTAATCCCGCTGCCTGCCGCCACCATATTACGCAACGTTTCCAGGCTGGTCGCGCGGAAATGGGTATCTTCGTCGGCGCCCGCTTCAAAGCAGAAGCCCATCGCCTGATCGCGCAGACAGTGGCCATCTTCCAGCATCAGCAGTTTCTCACCCGCCAGATCTGACATCGGTACGCAGTCACGGTTCGCCCACGGGTGATCTTCGTAAATGGCCAGCAGCATCGGCTCGTCGAACAGCGGCACTTCAATAAACGCTTCACTCTCTTTCACCAGCGCCAGGATCACGCAGTCCAGCTTGCCGCTGTCCAGTTGCGCCAGCAGTTGATGGGTTTGCGCTTCATGTAGATACATTTCCAGCTTCGGGAACGTCTGGTGCAGCATCGGAATAATATGCGGCAACAGGTAAGGACCCACGGTTGGGATCAAACCAATGTGCAGGGGGCCCGACATGGTTTCACCCTGCTGGCTTGCCATCTCCTTGAGCACTTTGACCTCACGCAGCACGGTGCGCGCCTGGTCCACCAGTAGCAAACCTGCCTGCGTAAACAGCACTTTACGACTCGTCCGCTCCAGCAGCATCACGCCCAGCTCATCTTCCAGCTTGCGGATCTGCCCGCTCAGCGTTGGCTGACTGACATGACAGGAATCAGCCGCCCGCCGGAAGTGGCGGTGTTCGGCTAATGCCACCAGATATTCAAGATCGCGAATATTCATTATTCATCCTCCATCGCCACGATAGTTCATGGCGATAGGTAGCATAGCAACGAACGATTATCCCTATCAAGCTTTCTGATTAATAATACATCACAGAAACGGAGCGGTATCGTTTAACCCTTGAAGCCACTGCCCGTTCTGAGAGTTTCTCTCAACCCGAATAACTAAAGCCAACGTGAACTTTTGCGGACCCCGTGGTCCGCATTTTTTTTGCGTAAAAAAGCCCGGCGCAAGGCCAGGCTTAAACGTGTTGCCGGATAAATCCGGCACATGATCCCTTACGCCAGACGCGCCTTCGCGTAGCTAATGGCCTGCGCCACCTGCTGCGGAGAAACGCCGCCCTTCGCCGCACGTTTATCCAGGCATGACTGTAACGACAGGACAGGATAGACATCGTCGCCAATCGCGCTGCTGAATTTCTGCAGCTCCGCCAACGGCAGATCCTCCAGCGGTTTCCCCTGACGAATCGCCTCAACCACTGTTTCACCCACGATATGGTGCGCTTCACGGAACGGAACGCCTTTCGCCACCAGGTAATCCGCCAGCTCAGTGGCGTTAGCATACCCCTGCTGCGCCGCGTCCTGGCAGCGCGGACGTTTCACCTGAATGCCATCCAGCACCAGCGCCGCCATATGCAGGCAGTCCAGCCAGGTGTCGAGCGCGTCAAACAGGCCCTCTTTGTCTTCCTGCATGTCTTTGTTATACGCCAGCGGCAGGCCTTTCAGCGTCATCATCATGCCCGTCAGCGCCCCCTGCACGCGGCCGCATTTACCGCGGATCAGCTCCAGCGCGTCCGGGTTTTTCTTCTGCGGCATCAGGGAAGAGCCGGACGTCACGCGATCGGACAACTCAACGAAGCCGGCCTCGCCGGTGTTAAAGAAAATCAGATCCTCCGCGAACCGTGAAAGATGCACCATACCGATGGAGGCGTTGGACAGCAGCTCCAGCACGTGGTCACGGTCGGACACGCTGTCCAGGCTATTACGCGTCGCCGAGGCAAAGCCCAGCCAGCCTGCCAGCTGTTCCCGATCGATCTCATAGGCTGTCCCGGCCAGCGCGCCGCAGCCCAGCGGGCTGACGTCCAGACGTTTCAGGGCATCCTGCAGACGGCTTTCGTCCCGCGCCAACATCTCGACATACGCCAGGCACCAGTGAGCAAACGTCACCGGCTGCGCGCGCTGCAGGTGGGTGTAACCCGGCATAACAGCATCCTGATTATGGTCTGCCGTCTCCACCAACGCGCGCTGCAGCTGGCGGTTGGCGGTGAGCAGTTCGCTCACGGTGTCTTTACACCACAATTTCAAATCCGTGGCGACCTGATCGTTACGGCTGCGTCCGGTGTGCAGCTTTTTACCTAACTGCCCCACTTTGTCGATCAGTTTACCTTCTACCCAACTGTGGATATCTTCCGCGTCGCTTTCCAGGATCTGCTGCGGGTTCGCGCGAACGTCTTCCAGCAAAATGGTCAGCGCGTCTTCAAGCTGACGCTGCTCGTCAGCGGTTAACACGCCGACGGTGACCAGCGCTTTGGACCAGGCGACAGAACCCACAATATCCTGCTCCGCCAGGCGGTAGTCGAAGCGCAACGAGTCGTTGAACTGTTTAAACCGCTGATCTGCTGCCTGAGTAAAACGCCCACCCCAAAGTGCCATACCATGCTTCCTTAATATCTTTGAATGTCATTGCCCGGCGACGCTGCGCTTACCGGGCCTACAAAACCGTAAATCGATTACGCCAGAATACGCGTTCCAATCGGCGTACCGTTAAACAGCGCCGGGAGTTGCTCCGCATGACGCCAGGAGGCGATATCCACCGGGCGGCCGAGCGTACGGGCCGCATCCAGCGCGGCGTTCACTTTAACGATCATGCCGTCGGTGATAATGCCCTGATCTATCAGTTGTTCCGCTTTCGCGGCGGTCATTTCGGCAATACGCTGGCCTTTACCATCCAGAATACCGCTCACATCCGAGAGCAGGATCAGATCCGCTCCCAGCGTTGCCGCCAGCGCGGTCGCTGCCTGGTCGGCGTTAACATTCATCAGTTGTCCGTCTTCCGTCACGCCAATCGAACTCACTACCGGCAGAAAACCGCCCGCCAACAGGGTGTTGATCAACGCCGGCGATCCCGGCTGCGCCAGGCCAACATGACCTAATTCTTCATCCAGTTGAGTGACGTTGACGCTGTCGCCATCACCCAGATAAAGCCCGACGGCAGCGATATGATGCTTCTTCGCCCACGCCAGCAGGGTTTTGTTCGCCGTGCCCGCCAGCGCGCCGGTAATGATGTCAATCTGGTCGGCAGGCGTCACGCGCAGGCCGTTTTTCTTTTTGACCGGCAGGTTCAGTCCTTTCATCAGTTCGTCGACCACACAGCCGCCGCCGTGAACAATCACCAGCGGGCGTTGATGTGATTCGCGATAGTTAACCAGCGCGGTAAACAGACGCTCCAGCGCCTCTTCGCTATCCAGTAATACACCGCCCAGCTTGATAATTAATGGATTCATCATTGCACCCTTAAATAAGAGACTGCGCTTCAGCGAAGCCGAAACGAATATTGGCACACTGCACTGCCTGTGCAGCCGCACCTTTCAACAAGTTATCTTCGGTGGCCACCAGGATCAAATGCTCGTCCTGTACGGCAAAACCGATATCACAGAATGGTAAACCAACCACATTTTTCAGCGCCGGGACGCCTTTGTCATACAGGCGCACCAGGGGCTTATCGCGATACGCCTGCTGCAAGGTCTGGGCAACGTGCGCCTGCGTCACGCCCGGCTTCAGGCGGCAGGTGATGGTTTCAAGGATCCCGCGAGGGAAGTTGCCCAGATGCGGCGTGAAGATCACGTCTGCCCCCAAATGGGTGGCGATTTCCGGCTGGTGACGATGGGTAAACACCCCGTACGGCTGTAAGCTCACTTCGCAGAAACTGTTAGAAAGGGCCGCTTTACGCCCTGCGCCACTCACGCCGCTGGTAGCATTGATCACCGGCCATTGCGTCAGATCCAGTAGTTCGCCATCGATCAACGGCTTCAACGACAGTTGCGCCGCCGTCGGGTAGCAGCCCGGCACGGCAATCAGGTTCGCTTCTTTTAACGCTTCCGCGTTCCATTCCGCCAGACCATAAACAGCGGTTGCCAGCAGCTCAGGGTGTTGATGGGTAAAGCCATAATATTTTTCATAGAACCCGGCGTCATTCACCCGAAACGCGCCGGAAAGGTCGAAGACCACGCAACCGGCGGCAAGAAACTGCGGCGCCAGGTCATGGCTGACTTCGTGGGCGGTGGCTAAAAACACCACGTCCACACCGTCGGTAAACGCGCTGATGTCGGACATCGGCTGCAAAGGCAGATCGACAATGCCTTTAAGCCACGGATGCAAATCGGAAATTAACTTTCCTGCATCATTGCTTTGCGCTGAGACGGTCAAAGCGGTTATGGTCATATGAGGGTGGCGATTTACGTAGCTTACAAGCTCTGCGCCCGCATAACCGCTAGCGCCTACAATCAGCGTATTCAACATCGGGTTCCTTTATGCTCAACGTTAATGTATTTTTATTCATATTTATTGCATGAATATTGATACTATCACGACCTAAGGTGTGTCAACAATGAAAATGAACTTACCGCCATTTATCGAGATTTACCGCGCCCTGATTGCCACGCCGTCCATCAGCGCCACCGAAGAAGCGCTGGACCAGAGCAACGCGACTTTAATCAATCTGCTGGCGGGGTGGTTCAGCGATCTTGGCTTTAAGGTGGAGGTTCAACCGGTTCCGGGAACCCGAAACAAATTCAATCTGCTCGCCAGCGCCGGACAGGGCGCGGGCGGTCTGCTGCTAACGGGCCACACCGACACCGTGCCGTTTGACGACGGGCGCTGGACGCGCGACCCCTTCACGCTCACCGAGCACGACAACAAGCTCTACGGTCTGGGAACCGCGGACATGAAGGGCTTCTTCGCGTTTATTCTCGACGCCCTGCGTGACGTCGACGTGACGACGCTGAAAAAACCGCTGTACATTCTGGCGACTGCCGATGAAGAAACCAGTATGGCGGGCGCGCGCTATTTTTCTGAAAATACATCGATTCGCCCGGACTGCGCCATCATCGGCGAGCCAACGTCACTGCAACCGATTCGTGCCCATAAGGGCCATATCTCCACGGCGGTGCGGGTGCTCGGTCAGTCCGGTCACTCCAGCGATCCGGCGCGCGGCGTGAACGCCATTGAGCTGATGCATGACGCGATAGGCCGCATCATACAACTGCGCGACTCGCTAAAAGAACGCTACCACTATGACGCGTTCACCGTACCGTATCCGACACTGAACCTCGGCAGCCTGCACGGCGGCGACGCCTCGAACCGCATCTGCGCCTGCTGTGAGCTGCACATGGATATCCGTCCCTTGCCGGGCATGACGCTGAGCGATCTTGACGGCCTACTGAACGAAGCGCTGGCTCCGGTGAGTGAACGTTGGCCGGGTCGCCTGACGGTGGCGGAACTGCATCCGCCTATTCCGGGCTACGAATGTCCCCCGGATCACCAGTTGGTTGAAGTGGTGGAAAAACTGCTCGGCGAAAAAACCGACGTGGTGAACTACTGCACCGAAGCGCCATTTATTCAAACACTGTGTCCGACGCTGGTCCTCGGTCCGGGTTCTATTAATCAGGCCCATCAGCCGGATGAATATCTGGAGACGCGTTTTATTAAACCGACCCGGGAATTAATCACTCAGGTCGTGCATCACTTTTGCTGGCATTAAATGTTCATCGCCGCGTTAACACTTTTGAGTTAATCGCGGCGTTTATTTTACATTTTCATAAGTAATGCTTATTTGATCCACGAGGAATTAACTTTCGTAAATTGGCCGCGATTTATCGGTTTGCTGAACCGATTTCGCAGCAATTGACGACAGGGGTTTTACGTGGCTTTATAAAAGACGACGAAGAACAATGTCCAACATATTTCGTGGTGTAGCAAGGCGGCAAACAAGCACATCCAGGGGACTGACATAAGCCGGTAACCTCGAGTGTCGAGCGCCGCTACAACGCGAAAAGCGCAGGACAATTACAACAGAGATGGGGTGTCTGGGTTAATATGAACGAACAATATTCCGCGTTGCGTAGTAATGTCAGTATGCTCGGCAAAGTGCTGGGAGAAACCATCAAGGATGCGCTGGGAGAGAACATTCTTGATCGCGTAGAAACAATCCGTAAGCTGTCTAAATCTTCACGCGCTGGCAATGAGGCAAACCGCCAGGAGTTGCTCACCACGTTACAGAATTTGTCGAACGATGAGCTGCTGCCCGTTGCCCGCGCGTTCAGCCAATTCCTCAATCTGGCCAATACCGCCGAGCAATACCACAGCATTTCGCCGAAAGGCGAAGCCGCCAGCAACCCGGAAGTGATTGCCCGCACCCTGCGTAAACTCAAAAATCAGCCGGATCTTAACGAAGCGACCATCAAAAAAGCGGTGGAATCCCTGTCGCTTGAACTGGTGCTAACCGCCCACCCGACGGAAATTACCCGCCGCACGCTGATCCACAAAATGGTGGAAGTTAACGCCTGCTTAAAACAGCTCGACAACAAGGACATCGTCGATTACGAACGTCACCAGCTGATGCGCCGTCTACGCCAACTGATCGCCCAGTCCTGGCATACCGATGAAATTCGTAAGCTGCGCCCCAGCCCGGTAGACGAAGCAAAATGGGGCTTCGCGGTGGTGGAGAACAGTCTCTGGCAGGGTGTTCCTAACTACCTGCGCGAGCTAAACGAACAGCTTGAAGAGAATCTGGGCTACCAGTTGCCGGTTGATTTCGTGCCCGTGCGATTCACCTCGTGGATGGGCGGCGACCGTGACGGTAACCCGAATGTTACCGCCAACATTACCCGCCATGTCCTGCTACTGAGCCGCTGGAAGGCCACCGACCTGTTCCTGAAAGATATTCAGGTTCTGGTCTCAGAATTGTCGATGGTTGACGCCACGCCGGAACTGTTAGCGATGGTGGGTGAAGAAGGCGCCTCGGAGCCTTATCGCTATCTGATGAAAAATCTGCGCGCCCGCCTGATGGCGACACAGGCCTGGCTGGAGGCACGCCTGAAAGGCGAAAAGCTACCGAAACCGGCGGGTTTGCTGACGCAAAACGAACAGCTTTGGGAACCGCTTTACGCCTGCTATCAGTCCTTACAGGCTTGCGGTATGGGGATTATCGCCAACGGCGAACTGCTCGATACCCTGCGCCGCGTGAAATGTTTCGGCGTACCGCTGGTGCGTATTGATATCCGTCAGGAAAGCACTCGCCACACCGAAGCGCTGGGTGAACTAACCCGCTATCTCGGCATCGGCGACTATGAAAGCTGGTCAGAAGCGGACAAACAGGCGTTCCTGATCCGCGAACTGAATTCCAAGCGTCCATTGCTGCCGCATCACTGGGAGCCAAGCAACGACACCCGTGAAGTGCTCGACACCTGTAAAGTCATCGCTGAAGCGCCGAAAGGGTCTATTGCCGCCTACGTGATTTCCATGGCGAAAACGCCGTCTGACGTGCTGGCGGTACACCTGCTGCTGAAAGAAGCGGGCATTGGTTTCGCCATGCCGGTTGCCCCGCTGTTTGAAACCCTCGACGACCTGAACAACGCCGACGATGTCATGACCCAACTGCTGAACATCGACTGGTATCGCGGTTTGATCCAGGGCAAGCAGATGGTGATGATCGGCTATTCCGACTCGGCGAAAGACGCCGGAGTCATGGCGGCGTCCTGGGCACAGTATCAGGCACAGGATGCGCTCATCAAAACCTGCGAGAAAGCGGGTATCGAACTGACGCTGTTCCACGGTCGCGGCGGCTCGATTGGTCGCGGCGGCGCGCCAGCTCACGCCGCATTGCTGTCGCAGCCGCCAGGCAGCCTGAAAGGCGGTCTGCGCGTGACCGAACAGGGCGAAATGATCCGCTTTAAATACGGTTTGCCGGAAGTGACCGTCAGCAGCCTGTCGCTGTATACCAGCGCCATCCTGGAAGCGAATCTGCTGCCGCCGCCGGAACCGAAAGACGGCTGGCGTCATATCATGGACGAGCTGTCGGTGATCTCCTGCGATCTGTACCGGGGCTATGTGCGTGAAAATAAAGACTTCGTGCCTTACTTCCGCTCTGCAACGCCGGAACAGGAACTGGGCAAACTGCCGCTCGGTTCACGTCCGGCGAAACGCCGTCCGACCGGCGGCGTGGAATCACTGCGCGCCATTCCGTGGATCTTTGCCTGGACACAAAACCGTCTGATGCTGCCCGCCTGGCTGGGCGCCGGTACCGCGCTGCAAAAAGTGGTTGAAGATGGTAAGCAAAGCGAACTGGAAGCCATGTGCCGCGACTGGCCGTTCTTCTCCACCCGTCTCGGCATGCTGGAAATGGTGTTCGCAAAAGCGGATTTGTGGCTGGCGGAATATTACGATCAGCGTCTGGTGTCGAAAGAACTGTGGCCGCTGGGTAAAGAGCTGCGTGACCTGCTGCAAGAAGACATCAAGGTGGTGCTGGATATCGCGAACGATTCACATCTGATGGCCGATCTGCCGTGGATTGCCGAATCTATCCAGTTGCGTAATATCTACACCGACCCGCTAAACGTCCTGCAGGCAGAGTTACTGCACCGCTCGCGTCTGACGGAAGAACAGGGTAAAGAGCCGGATCCGCGCGTTGAGCAGGCGCTGATGGTGACCATCGCTGGGGTGGCGGCTGGTATGCGTAACACCGGCTAACGTTCCTTCTCTCGTCACCCTCGTGCGATGGCGCGAGGGTGATCTGAAATATAACTGTCATAAATACTTCGTTTTAAATATATTCCTGTCTGTTTTTTCCACCGTAAGAATTTTCAGGCGCTCCCTTCCCCCTTCGGGCGGGGGAGCGCTTCAGAATTTCTTAAGGTTTTGTCGTTACGTTTTGCATCACGTTTAAAGACAGGCTATTCACATGCATTCCACAAAACTCCCGTCTCCTTCTGCGTTTAGCGGAAAAGCGCTGGGCTGGGCGCTTCTCTATTTTTGGTTTTTTTCAACTTTACTTCAGGCAACCATTTTTATCAGCGGCTACAGCGGCACCAACGGGCTGCGGGACTCTTTGCTGTTCAGTTCCCTGTGGCTGATTCCGGTGATCCTGTTTCCGAACCGCATCCGCGTCATTGCGGCGGTCATCGGCATTATCCTGTGGGCAACGTCACTGGCCGCGCTCAGTTATTACGTCATTTACGGCCAGGAGTTCTCGCAAAGCGTCCTGTTCGTCATGTTTGAAAGCAACGCCAATGAAGCCAGCGAGTATCTGGCACAGTATTTCAGTCTGAAACTTGTGCTTATCGCACTGGCCTATACGGCGGTCGCGATCTTCCTGTGGACGCGTCTGCGCCCGGTTGTTATTCCTTCGCCGTGGCGCTATCTGGTGTCATTTGCCCTGCTTTACGGGCTGATCCTGCATCCGATGGCGGTGAATACGTTTATCAAGCACAAGCCGTTTGAGAAGACGCTGGACAGCCTGGCGTCACGCATGGAGCCCGCCGCGCCGTGGCAGTTTATCTCGGGCTATTATCAGTATCAGCGCCAGCTTTCTTCGCTGAATAACTTGCTCAGTGAAAACCACGCTCTGCCGCCGCTGGCGAATTTCAAAGACAGCAGCGGCGACGCGCCGCGCACGCTGGTACTGGTCATTGGCGAATCCACTCAACGTGGTCGCATGAGCCTGTACGGCTATCCGCGAGAAACCACGCCGCAACTGGACGCGCTTCGTAAGACTGACCCGAATCTGACCGTCTTCAATAACGTGGTGACCTCGCGCCCCTACACGATTGAGATTCTTCAGCAGGCGCTGACCTTCGCTAATGAGAAGCATCCGGACCTGTATCTGACCAAACCGTCGCTGATGAACATGATGAAACAGGCGGGATATAAGACCTTCTGGATCACTAATCAGCAGACGATGACCGCGCGTAATACCATGCTGACGGTGTTCTCTAAACAGACTGATAAGCAGTTCTATATGAACCAGCAGCGCACGCAGAGCGCGCGTGAATATGACACCAATGTGCTTGCGCCGTTTAAAGAAGTCATGGCCGACCCGGCGCCGAAAAAATTCATCATCGTCCATTTGCTGGGAACACACATTAAGTACAAATTCCGCTATCCCGAAAACGAGGGGAAATTTGATGGAAATACCGACCACGTCCCGCCAGGTCTGAGCGAAGAGGAGCTGGAGTCGTACAACGATTACGACAACGCCAACCTGTACAACGACAAGGTGGTGGCGAGTCTGATCCGCGATTATAAAGCGACCGACCCGAACGGCTTCCTGCTCTATTTTTCCGATCACGGTGAAGAAGTGTACGACACGCCGCCGCACAAAACGCAGGGACGTAACGAAGACAATCCGACGCGCCATATGTATACCGTACCGTTCCTGCTGTGGACGTCGGAAAAGTGGCAGGCGGCGCATCCGCGCGACTTCTCGCAGGACGTAGACAGGAAGTACAGCAGTTCTGAACTGATCCACACCTGGTCGGACTTAGCGGGTTTAAGCTACGACGGTTTCGATCCTACTCGCTCTGTCGTCAACCCGCAGTTTAAAGAGATCACGCGCTGGATTGGCAATCCGTACAAGAAAAAAGCGTTGATTGATTACGACACCCTGCCGTATGGCGATCGCCCCGGCAATCAGTAACCCACGGCAGTGCCGAATGGCGGCGGCCCCCTTACCCGGTCTACAAATGTAGGCCGGGCAAACGACGCGCATCCGGCAATAATCACTTGAGACCATCGGTTTTCAACGATACTGTTTCCCTGTCTGCGCTCTGCAAGGGATCAACATGTTTCAAGACGTCAGCCATCTTCTTTCCCGCCTGATTAATGGCCCCGCTCCGCTGCGCCAGATTTACTTTGCTGGTACCAGCGCGCCTTCACCGGAACTGGCCTATCAGGTGGATTTTCCTCGGCTGGAGATCGTACTGGAAGGCGAACTGACCGACGCCAGCGTTGGCGATACGCTGACAGACTGCGACGCGCTCTACGTTCCGGCGGGCGGCTGGAACCTCCCACGCTGGCAGGCGCCGACAACGACGCTCAGTATTCTGTTTGGCAAACAGCAGCTAGGCTTCAGCGTTGTGCAATGGGACGGAACAACCTTTCAGAACCTGACGAAGCAGCACGTTGCGCGACGCGGCCCACGCATCGGCTCTTTCCTGCTACAAACGCTTAATGAAATGCAGATGCAGCCGCAGGAGCAGCAAACCGCGCGGTTAATTGTCGCCAGCCTGCTTAGCCACTGCCGCGACCTGCTCGGCAGCCAGATTCAGACCTCATCCCGGAGCCAGGCGCTGTTTGAAGCCATTCGCGATTATATCGACGAGCATTACGCCTCGCCGCTCACCCGTGAGTCAGTGGCCCAGGCGTTTTATATTTCGCCTAACTATCTCTCGCACCTGTTTCAAAAAACAGGCGCTGTCGGCTTTAACGAATACCTTAATCACACACGGCTGGAACACGCGAAAACGTTACTGAAGGGCTACGATCTGAAAGTAAAAGAGGTGGCTCACACCTGTGGATTTGTGGACAGCAATTACTTTTGCCGCCTGTTTCGTAAAAATACGGAACGCTCGCCGTCTGAGTACCGTCGCCAGTACCACAGTCAATTGACGGAAAAGCAGGCTAGTTCAGAATAAAATGGGTTTGCTGCGGGGCGGAAAGCAGTTTACGTACCACGCTGATTACCCGCTGCGGTTCGCGCAAAAAAGCGCTGATCCCCGACTGCACGTAGCGGCTATGAATAAAACGCTCCGCGCCAGCCAGCTCGATGTCGGTAATCAACAGAACGGCGTCGGCCCGGCTGATATCCTCTTCCGTTAATCGGTTTTCTATCCCCAGCGCGCCCTGCGTTTCAATTTTAATGCTCCACTTTTCCTGCTGACAGAGCTTCTCCAGACGTTCTGCCGCCATGTAAGTATGCGCCACGCCGCTGACGCACGCGGTCACCGCAACCAGATAGCGTCCCGTTGAGCTGGACATATTAACCTCCTGTGGTCACCTCAAAACCAGCTCTCTCGGCCATGGCGCGGTAAATCGCCACGGTTTCTGCCGTCGGGGCCGGAATATCTTTCATCGCCCACGCCTGCCCGAGCAGGCGATATTTCGGTTCACCGTACAAATGAAACGGTAACAGGTGAACGTGTTTTATACCAAGCGATAACAGCAGGCTCAGCGCGTGCTGCATATTCCCGGGCGTGAGGGTATAACCCGGGATCAGCGGCAGACGCGGAATGACATGAACACCTTCCGCTACCAACAGTCGCAGATTCGCCAGCACCCGCGGCTGGTTCATGTTTACGATATCGCGCGCCTGCTCCGGCGACATGATTTTTAAATCAAAGAGCACCTCATCGCAGGCTTTCGCCAGCGGCAGAAGACGACTGGCAGGCGCATCACCCGCGGTTTCAATCGCGCAGCGCACGCCCCAGCGCCGCAGGCGGTGCAGGAAGCGGGTTGCGAAGGGAGCCTGCATCAAGACCTCGCCGCCGGAGAGGGTCACGCCGCCACCGGACGTGCGAAAGAAAATGTCGTCTTTCATAACTTCACCCTCCAGCTCATCCAGCGTGATATCACGCCCAATTCGCTCAAACGCCCCGGAAGGACACTCGTCAGCATCCCGCAGACACGGCGCGCAATGCAGGCATTTGCTTTCCCGCCGCACGGTTTCGATACGCGGCGAAATGGATTCAGGATTGGCGCACCACGGACAGGTATGTGGGCAGCCTTTAAAAAAGACTACCGTGCGTATCCCCTGTCCGTCATTCAGCGAGTAACGCTGAATATTGAAGATGCGCGCAACGTCTTCGCGACGCGGATCCAGCACCTCACAACTGATGCGCGGTGCGCCGAATGATGTCAGCCTGGATCTCCTTCGACAGCTCAACAAAGAAGGCGCTGTAGCCCGCCACGCGAACCACCAGACCAGCAAAATCCTGAGGACGTTGTTGCGCTTCGCGCAGCGTTTCGGCGTTCACGACGTTAAACTGGATATGCTGCAGCTTCAATTGGGTAAATGCACGCAGGAAATCGGCCAGCTTGCGCAGGCCCGCTTCGCCTTCGAGGGTCGCTGGCGTAAACTTCACGTTCAGCAGCGTGCCGTTAGAGAGCAGCGTGTTGTCGAGTTTACTGACTGATTTCAGCACCGCCGTCGGCCCTTGCATATCCTGCCCAAGCATGGGCGACAGCCCCCCGTCCGCCAATTGTTCACCGGCGAAGCGACCGTCTGGCGTCGCTCCAACTACCGCGCCCAGCGGCACATGCGCGGAAACGGTATAAGAGCCAGGCGTAAACTGGCCGCCGCGCGGGTTCTGATATTTTTCGACTTCTTTGCAGTAATGACGCAACAGTTCAGCGCTAATGTTATCGACATCATCAATGTCGTTACCGTATTTTTCGAAGCGGTTGATCAGCCGGGCGCGGATTTTTTCCCCTTCCGGCGTCTCAAAATTGGCTTTCAGCACTGCGAGCAGTTCATCGAAACTCAGGCGCTGCTGCTCAAACACCAGCCCGTTCAGGGCATGCAAAGAGTCGCTCAGGTTGGCGATGCCAATTCCCTGAACGCCCGAGAAGTTATAGCGCGCACCGCCGTCGGTAATATCGCGGCCCTTCTCCAGGCAGTCGCTAATAAACGATGAAAGCAGCGGCACCGGCGCCCAGTCACGATGGCCGATATCGCAAATATTGCTGCCTTCCACCATCAGAGTGATGTAGTGGCTGATTTTAGCGCGAATATGCGCCAGCAGGCTTTCATAGCTGAGTTCGTTATTGCCTTCGTTTTCAAACAGGCTGATTTCCATAACTTTCAGCAGGTTAAACATGGCGATGTCATGCAGACCATAGGTTCGTCCCGGTATCGACAACTCCACGCAGCCTACCACGGCATAATCTCGCGCATCTTCCAGCGACACGCCGCGATTCAGAAATGCCGGTACCACCACTTCATCATTGAAGATTTGTGGAATGCCGGTGCCGAGACGAATGGTCTCCGCCGTTTTCATCAGGAATGGCGTATCGATTAACGCATTGGTGCGCACGCCGAGGTTTGGCTGCGGCAATTGAACGCTCTGGTAGGCATCAAGACACAGGAAAGAGAGGATGTTTACCGCGCTGCGTCCGTTTTCGGTTAATCCGCCAAGCAACGCAGTGTAACCCGTTGGGAAACCGGCGAAATAGCGGGCGCTGCTGGTCGAGCGCAATAACACGATGTCGTTGCACTTTACCCACAGGGACTCGAGCAACTCTTTCAGAAACGCAGGATCGTCTCCCTGCGTCAGCGATGCCTGATAAAACGGCAGCATATACTGGTCGAAACGCCCAAGCGACAGCGAACTGGCGTTAGACTCATATTGCAAAATGATGTTCATGTACCAGAACAACTGACACGCCTGCCAGAAGGTCTGTGGTTTATGCGCGGCGTTATGCCGCGAATTTGCCGCGATGGTGTGTAATTCCTGACGACGCGTCTCGTCTGCGCAACTTTCTGCCATCTCCTCCGCCAGCGCGGCATAGCGCAGAATATGACGCTGCGACGCCTCCAGCAGCAACAGCGCGGCCTGATAAAAGTGATTATCCGGCGCCCGCTGACAGTGCGCGCGCATTTGCGCCACCAGTTCACCCAGCCCGTTATTCAGCAAGCGCGGATAATCAATGATAATGTGCCCCTGCCCTTTATCCGTCTGGTTGACGCTAAAAATCTGCGTGCTGACGGCGGCTTTGACCTCATCAGTCATCTGACCGTTGATGAAGTCCTTCATCGAACGCTTCTCCCAGTACGGGTACAGCGTTTCGCGATAAAGGCGTTTGTCCTCATCGCTGATATCAAAACGGTCCTGCGGTCGCGTCGGAAACTGATCGAGTTCCTTGAGCAACCAGTACGGATCCATTTCCGGAGACATAATGCCTGCGCGCGGTTTAACGGTACGGTTTCCGGCAATCAATTCTTCATCACGAATCGAAATGGCAACATGTTCAAGAATATACGCTGTCGCTTTAGCACGGCGCAGAATAACCGGCTCGCCTTCGGTTTGCTGGTGGCTGGCGGTGTAAAGCAGCGCACGTTCCAGCGAGATTTCCCGGTTGTTCTGGAACAGCGCGCTTTTCAGGCGTTGGATACGGTCTGTCATAAGGAACTCCCTGAAGTCTGACCATCAGGCTCTTAAATCCAAAACGGTTACGCGGTTTGCGCCAGATGCGCGTCAATCTTATTCATGATGGCGTCGGCACGTTTAACCGCATCGCTGATGTTGACGCGCACGATGGTCTTCCCGGCAAAACGCTCTTCAAACTTAATGCCGATATCTTTGGTCAGAATCACCATATCCGCGCTCGCCACGTCGTCTGGCGTCAGTTCATTTTCCAGGCCAATCGAACCCTGGGTCTCCACTTTCACTTCCCAACCCTTGGCTTTCGCCGCGCTTTCCAGCGCTTCGGCTGCCATATAGGTATGCGCAACGCCAGAAGGGCATGCGGTCACGGCAATAATTTTCGTCATGGTTTATTCCTCACTTAATTCATTTCAAAATCTAAATCGAGATCGTCTTCTTTTTCATCGACCTGAGAGACATTCTTCCGCGCCAGGCTTTTCAGTACGTTCACGCAGAGCGCAGTAACGAGCGCGCCAACCACAACCGCAGCGATATACCCCAGTTTTCCTTCTACCACCGGCAACACGATTAACCCGCCCCAACCGGCGTAGCACTGCGCGCCGAACAGCGCGGCGGTAACCGCGCCGCAGGCAGAACCGAGCATGATGGAGGGGATCACGCGCAGCGGGTCAGCGGCGGCAAACGGTATCGCCCCTTCGGTGACGCCCACACAGCCCATCACCAGCGCCGCTTTTCCGGCTTCGCGTTCTTCAGAAGAGAAGTTTTTACGCCCCAGCAGCGTCGCCAGCCCTAAGCCCAGCGGCGGTACGCAGATTGCGACGGCGGCAATCGCCACGACGGTATAGACCCCCTGCGCTACGCAGATGAGCATGAAGGCATAGGCCACTTTGTTCACCGGACCGCCCATATCAAAGGCCAGCATCAGCCCCATAATGACCGCTAACATGACGATGCTGCCTTGCTGCATCCCTTGTAACCATTGCGTCAGGCTGCTGGTCAGCGCACCCACCGGCTCACCCAGCCCCCACATCATGATACCCGCGGTGATAAAGGTGCCGACGATAGGGATAACGAAGATCGGCATGACCGAACGCAGCACCTTATGCACCGGGATTTTTTTCAGGTAATGCACCACGATACCGCCGATAATCCCGGCAATCAGCGCACCAAAAAACCCGGCGCCAAAGCTGTTGCCCACCCAGGCGCCAATCGCGCAGGGCGCCAGCGCGGAACGTTCAGCTATGGAATAACCTATATACGCGGCGAGGAAAGGCACCATCAGCGTCAGCCCGGCGACGCCGATGTCGAACAGTTTCTTCAGATTCGGGTCAGTTGCGGCATCCGGCACCGCACCTTTGCCATACAGCATGACGGAGACCGCCAGCAAGATGCCGCCCGCGACAACAAAGGGGATCATATGCGACACCCCCGTCATCAGATGCTGACGGGTATTTTTCAGGATCTGCACCAACTCTTTCATACGTCGCTCCCGGGCCAGTGAAAGCCCATATCCATAACGTTGTTGTGGCAAACAATAGGCAATCCGCAGCGACGCAGACAGTGGATAAAAAGGCCATTTACTGGATTTTTGTAATATCAGTACAAAAATGCGATCCGCCTCATAACTTCTACTCTTCGACAGATGACAGCTAACGCGACGAGTTGTGAGGCGACTCGCACTTTTCACCTTACATTACATTTATCCAGTTTTTGGCAGATTTGTCACATGGCAGAGCTCAACCCAGCCCTTTTATCCTGTAAGCAGAAATCCGTTATGGGAGAGAGGCAATGGCCCTGATTGTGGAATTTACCTGTGAACTGCCCAATGGCGTCCATGCGCGCCCGGCAAGCCACGTGGAAACGCTGTGCAATACCTTTACGTCTCAGATTGAATGGCACAATCTGCGCACTGGCCGAAAAGGTAACGCCAAAAGCGCGCTGTCGCTGATCGGCACCGACACGCTGGCAGGCGACCGTTGCCAGTTGCTGATTACCGGCGCAGATGAAGCCAATGCCCACCAGCGACTGAATCAGTGGCTACGCGATGAATTTCCGCATTGCGATGCGCCGCTCGCAGAGGTTAATAACAGTGAATTAGACGCGCTTCCGGCCTCGCTGACTCACCTTAACCCGCAGTCATTCCGCGCCCGCCCCGTCTGCAACGGTAGCGCGGGTGGCGTGCTGA
This sequence comes from Citrobacter sp. R4, assembly GCF_026719175.1. Classification (NCBI taxonomy): domain Bacteria; kingdom Pseudomonadati; phylum Pseudomonadota; class Gammaproteobacteria; order Enterobacterales; family Enterobacteriaceae; genus Citrobacter; species Citrobacter sp. R4. Next base: position 102,120 of record NZ_JAPPSU010000013.1, on the reverse strand, counting down.
CCCCTCTCTCTTCGCTGGATCTTAACGCGCTCGGCGAACTTCCAGCAGCGAAAGACGTGGAGCAGGAACAGTCAGCGCTGGATCGCGGTCTGACGTTGTTAACGAAAAACATTGCGTTCCGTTTGCTGGACAGTGACGGTCCTACCAGCGCGATTCTGGAAGCCCACCGTTCACTGGCAAGCGACGCATCCCTGCGTCAGCATCTGCTGGCTGGCGTTTCGCGCGGCTTAAGCTGCGCGCAGGCGATTGTCGAAAGTGCGAACCATTTCTGCGACGAATTCGCCCGTTCCAGCAGCAGTTATCTGCAGGAACGCGCGCTGGATGTCCGTGACGTCTGCTTCCAGCTGTTACAGCATATTTACGGCGAAACACGTTTTCCGCCGCCGGGCCAACTGACCCAGCCAGCCGTGTGTATGGCGGACGAACTGACGCCAAGCCAGTTTCTGGAGCTGGATAAAACGTACCTGAAAGGGTTGTTGTTAAAAAGCGGCGGCACCACGTCGCACACGGTCATTCTCGCCCGCTCGTTCAATATCCCGACGCTGGTGGGCGTAGAGACAGAGGCCTTAACACCGTGGCGGCATCAGAAAGTGTATATCGACGGAAACGCAGGCGCGGTAGTGGTGTCGCCGAGCGAAGCCATCGAGCGCTATTATCAACAAGAAGCCCGGGTACAGGAGACGCTGCGTGAACAGCAGCGCATCTGGCTGACGCAGGAAGCGCGCACCGCTGACGGCATCCGGATGGAAGTCGCCGCTAACATCGCCCACGCCGTTGAAGCCCAGGCGGCATTCAGTAACGGTGCGGAAGCGGTCGGTCTGTTCCGCACGGAAATGCTGTATATGGATCGCGCCAGCGCGCCGGACGAAAACGAGTTATACAATATTTTTTGCCAGGCGCTGGAGTCCGCGCGGGGACGCAGCATTATCGTGCGCACAATGGACATCGGCGGCGATAAGCCGGTGGACTACCTGAACATTCCTGCCGAAGCCAACCCGTTCCTCGGCTATCGCGCTGTACGCATCTACGAAGAATACGCCGCGCTGTTTACCACCCAACTGCGATCGATTCTGCGCGCATCCGCCCACGGCAGTCTAAAGATCATGATTCCGATGATCTCCTCCATGGAGGAGATCCTGTGGGTCAAAGAGAAACTGGCGGAAGCCAAACAGCAGTTACGCAATGAACACATTCCGTTCGATGAGAAAATCCCTCTTGGCATTATGCTGGAAGTGCCGTCGGTAATGTTCATTATCGACCAGTGCTGCGAAGAAATTGATTTCTTCAGCATCGGCAGCAACGACCTGACGCAATATCTGCTGGCCGTCGATCGCGATAACGCCAAAGTCACCCGCCACTACAACAGCCTGAATCCGGCCTTTTTACGCGCGCTGGACTACGCGGTGCAGGCGGTGCATCGCCAGGGAAAATGGATTGGCCTGTGTGGCGAACTGGGCGCCAAAGGCTCCGTACTGCCGCTGCTCGTGGGGTTAGGCCTGGATGAAATCAGCATGAGCGCACCGTCAATCCCCGCCGCTAAAGCGCGGATGGCGCAACTGGACAGCCGTGCCTGTCGCCAGTTGCTGAATCAGGCGATGGCCTGCCGTACGTCGCTGGAAGTGGAACATTTGCTGGCGCAGTTCCGCATGAGCCAGCAGGACGCCCCGCTGGTCACCGCCGAGTGCATTCGGCTTGACAGCGACTGGCGCAGTAAAGAGGAGGTGATCAAAGGAATGACCGACAACTTACTGCTGGCGGGCCGTTGCCGCTATCCACGCAAACTGGAAGCCGATCTCTGGGCACGCGAAGCAGTATTCTCCACCGGTTTGGGCTTTAGCTTCGCCATTCCACACAGCAAGTCTGAACACATTGAGCAATCGACCATCAGCGTGGCGCGCCTCAACGCGCCGGTGCGTTGGGGAGACGACGATGCGCAGTTCATCATCATGCTCACACTCAACAAACACGCCGCTGGCGATCAGCATATGCGCATTTTCTCGCGCCTGGCCCGCCGGATTATGCATGAAGAATTTCGTAACGCGCTGGTGAACGCCGCGTCCGCCGACGCCATCGCCAGTCTGCTGCAACATGAACTTGAACTCTGAGAGGAAGGAAAATGGAGCTGTATTTAGATACCGCCAATGTGCGGGAAGTCGAACGTCTGGCACGCATCTTCCCGATTGCGGGCGTGACCACCAACCCGAGCATTGTGGCGGCAAGTAAAGAGTCTGTTTGGGATGTACTGCCTCGCTTACAAAACGCCATTGGCGAAACCGGCATTCTGTTTGCCCAGACCATGAGCCGCGACGCGCAGGGCATGGTGAGCGAAGCGAAGCGACTGAACAACGCCATACCGGGCATTGTGGTGAAAATCCCGGTGACGTCCGAAGGACTGGCCGCAATCAAGCAACTGAAAACCGAAGGGATTACCACCCTCGGCACCGCCGTCTACAGCGCATCGCAGGGGCTGCTGGCCGCGCTGGCAGGCGCAAAATACGTCGCGCCCTACGTCAACCGCGTCGACGCGCAGGGCGGAGACGGCATCCGTACGGTGCAGGAACTGCAAACGCTGCTGGAACTGCACGCCCCGGACAGCAAAGTGCTGGCGGCCAGTTTCAAAACCCCCCGCCAGGCGCTGGACTGTTTGCTGGCAGGTTGCGAAGCGATCACCCTTCCTTTAGATGTAGCGCAACAAATGCTTGATACCCCTGCGGTACAGTCGGCTATTGAGAAGTTTGAGCAAGACTGGAAAAACGCTTTCGGAAACATCAACCTGTAAAGGGGATAACGTATGGATCGCATTATTCAATCACCTGGTAAATACATCCAGGGAGCAGATGTCATCACACGTCTTGGCGACTACCTCAAGCCGCTGGCGGAACGCTGGCTGGTTGTCGGCGACAAATTTGTTCTGGGTTTCGCCCAGAGCGCGCTGGAAAAAAGCATCCAGGACGCCGGACTGACGCTGGAAATCGCACCGTTTGGCGGCGAATGTTCCCAGAACGAGATTGACCGACTGCGCGACGTGGCTGAAAAAGCGCAATGTGCGGCAGTGCTCGGCATCGGCGGGGGTAAAACGCTTGATACCGCAAAAGCGCTTGCACACTTTATGAACGTGCCGGTCGCTATCGCGCCGACGATTGCCTCCACCGATGCGCCATGCAGCGCCCTTTCCGTTATCTACACCGACGCCGGAGAATTCGACCGTTATCTGATGCTGCCGCATAACCCGCACATGGTAATCGTCGACACCAAAATTGTCGCTGGCGCCCCGGCGCGTTTGTTAGCCGCAGGTATTGGCGATGCGCTGGCAACCTGGTTTGAAGCGCGCGCTTGTTCACGTAGCGGCGCGGTTACCATGGCGGGAGGGAAATGCACCCAGGCCGCGCTGGCGCTGGCTGAGCTGTGCTACAACACGCTGCTGGAAGAAGGCGAAAAAGCGATGCTGGCCGCCGAGCAGCACGTTGTGACGCCCGCTCTTGAGCGCGTAATCGAAGCGAACACCTACCTGAGCGGCGTCGGTTTTGAAAGTGGAGGTCTGGCGGCAGCCCACGCGATCCATAACGGCCTGACGGCGATTCCTGATGCGCATCACTACTATCATGGTGAAAAAGTGGCGTTTGGTACGTTGACGCAGTTGGTGCTGGAAAATGCCCCGGTAGAAGAAATTGAAACTGTCGCCGCGCTGTGTCACTCCGTCGGTCTACCAATCACACTGGCGCAACTGGATATTAAACAGGATATTCCGGCGAAAATGCGCACTGTGGCAGAAGCCGCCTGTGCGGAAGGAGAAACGATCCATAACATGCCTGGCGGTGCGACGCCGGACGAAGTGTATGCCGCCCTGCTGGTGGCCGATCAATACGGTCAGCGCTACCTGCAAGAGTGGGAATAAGTTGAGTTTGCCGGATGACGCTAACGCCATCCGGCATCCAGGCTTACATTTACAGCAGGTCGAAACGGTCGAGATTCATCACTTTCACCCATGCCGCGACAAAGTCCTTCACGAACTTCTCGCGAGCGTCGTTGCAGGCATACACTTCAGCCAGCGCACGCAGCACGGAGTTAGAACCAAACACCAGGTCAGCGCGGGTTGCGGTGTACTTCACTTCGCCGCTCAGGCGATCGCGTCCTTCAAACAGTTCGCCAGACTCATCGGTCGCTTTCCATTCGTAGCGCATATCCAGCAGATTCACGAAGAAATCGTTGCTGAGTACGCCGACACGGTCAGTGAAGACGCCGTTCTGGCTGCCGTCGAAGTTTGTGCCGAGCACGCGCATCCCGCCGACCAGGGCCGTCATCTCCGGCGCGGTCAGGGTAAGCTGTTGTGCTTTATCAATCAGCAGTGACTCGGTAGTGGAGACATCCAGACGCGCACGGTAGTTACGGAAACCGTCAGCAATCGGCTCAAGCAGTTCAAAGGTCTCGATATCCGTCTGATCCTGACGGGCATCCACCCGGCCCGGCGTAAACGGTACGCCAATGCTCACGCCAGCATCACTCGCCGCCTTCTCAATGCCCACCACCCCGGCCAGCACGATGATATCGGCCAGAGAGGCTTTACCCGTCGACTTTTGAATCTCTTCCAGCACCGGCAATACGCGCGCCGCCGTGGCGTTAACATCCCAGTCGCGCTGTGGCGCTAAAGCCAGACGCGCACCGTTGGCGCCGCCGCGTTTGTCACCGCCGCGGAAGGTGGACGCCGACGCCCAGGCAACAGAAACCAGTTCGCTGACGGACAGGCCGGAAGATGCAATCGCCGCCTTCAGGTTAATGATGTCTTCTTCGGTTGGATGATAAACCGGCTGTGGCAGCGGATCCTGCCAGATCAGATCTTCTTTCGGTACTTCCGGACCGATATAGCGCGCTTTCGGCCCCATATCCCTGTGCGTTAATTTGAACCACGCGCGGGCGAAGGCTTCGTTAAAGGCCTGCGGATCGTTGAGGAAGCGACGGGAAATCTTTTCGAATTCCGGATCAAAACGCAGCGTCAGATCGGTCACCAGCATCGTCGGCTTACGTTTCTTCGACGGATCAAACGGATCCGGAATGATTTCCGGGGCATCCACCGCTTCAAACTGGATCGCCCCTGCCGGGCTGCGCGTTTGCACCCACTCGTATTTAAACAGGTTCTCGAAGAAGTAATTGCTCCACTGGGTTGGGGTTTGCGTCCATACAACTTCCAGACCGGAGGTAATCGCATCCGCGCCTGAACCGCTGCCAAAAGAGCTTGCCCAGCCTAAGCCCTGGGCTTCAATCGGTGCCGCTTCCGGATCCGGCCCAACGTGAGAGGCAGCTGCCGCGCCGTGGGTTTTCCCAAGCGTATGTCCGCCGCCGATCAGCGCGACGGTTTCTTCGTCATTCATCCCCATGTTGCCAAAGGTGGCACGAATAGCCGCCGCCGCAGACAATGGTTCACCACTGTGATCCGGACCTTCCGGGTTCACGTAGATCAGCCCCATCTCAGTGGCGCCCAGCGGCGCTTTCGCCAGCGCTTCCGGGTGGCGGTGAGTCAACCAGGCTTTCTCATCGCCCCAGTTCACATCGAGATCCGGTTCCCAGACGTCTTCACGTCCTGCGCCGAAGCCAAAGGTGCGGAAGCCCGAGTTTTCCAGCGCCACGTTGCCCGCCAGAATAAACAGATCCGCCCAGGAAATTTTTTGCCCGTATTTTTGTTTGATTGGCCACAGCAGACGACGTGCTTTGTCGAGGCTGACGTTGTCAGGCCAGGAGTTCAGCGGGGCGAAGCGCTGTTGACCGCGACCTGCGCCGCCTCGTCCGTCAATCGAACGGTAAGTGCCCGCGCCATGCCAGGCCATACGAATAAACAGACCGGCATAGCTGCCCCAGTCGGCAGGCCACCACGGTTGCGATTCGGTCAGCAACGCTTTGAGATCGCCTTTAAGAGCGGAGTAATCTAATTTGCTGAATTCTTTGCGGTAGTCAAAGTCCTCACCCAGCGGGTTGGAACGATTGGAATGTTGATTCAGAAGGTCCACGCGAAGTTGGTTAGGCCACCAGTCGCGGCTGGTGGTTCCTGCGCCAGCGCTCTGGTCGTGACCGCCCTTATGGAACGGGCATTTTCCGGTGGATAAGGTGTTATGGGTATCGTCAGACGTGCTCATATCTCAGCTCCCTTTTCAATGTTACCGTTACGATATACACCACAGGAGCTTAGATATAGTCGATATAATCCACAGATTCGATAGTCGATACCTTTTATATTTTACGTTAACAAGATGTGGATCAAAACGAGGCGTAAAAAAGCCCTCCTGGGAGGGCTGGGGTATTTACAGGGCAGGTCTGACGCCCAGTGTGTGGCAGATTGCGTAACTCATCTCCGCGCGGTTAAGTGTATAGAAATGAAAATCTTTTACCCCTTCACGGCTGAGAATCTTAACCATATCCATAGCAATATTGGCGCCGACCAGCTTCCGTGTTTCCGCATCGTCATCAAGACCGTTAAACATTTGTGACATCCATGCCGGAATACGCACATTGGTCATATCCGCGAACTTCTTCGCCTGTTTAAAGTTAGAGACCGGCAGGATGCCAGGGATAATTTCCACATCAATGCCTGCCGAAACGCAGCGATCGCGAAAACGCAGGTAGCTTTCGACGTCAAAGAAGAACTGGGTAATCGCGCGGTTGGCGCCAGCATCCACTTTACGCTTCAGGTTCAACAGATCTGCCTGAGCGCTTTTCGCTTCCGGATGCACTTCCGGATAGGCCGCTACGGAGATATCAAAATCCGCCACTTCTTTCAGCAGGCTGACCAGGTCAGTTGCGTACATATCCGGCTTGCCGCTGCCCGGAGGCAGGTCGCCGCGCAGGGCAACGATATGGCGAATGCCGTTATTCCAGTAGTCACGGGCGATGGTACGCAGTTCATCGCGGGTCGCGTCGATGCAGGTCAGATGCGGCGCGGCTTCCAGCCCGGTACGATCTTTAATGCCTTTAATGATGCTGTGCGTACGGTCGCGTTCACCGGAATTGGCTCCGTACGTTACCGACACAAACTTCGGCTTCAGGCTGCTCAGGCGATCGATAGAATTCCACAGGGTTTGCTCCATTTCACTGGTGCGCGGCGGGAAAAACTCGAACGAAACGTTAATCTGACCCTGGACTTCCGCCAGGCTCTGATTCAGGGCTTCCCGCTGGTTGGCGTGAAAAAAGCTCATACCTTACCTCATCAATCGCGTGTCATTATATGTTGTGTTGTGAACATCTATCCGTTTAGACGTCCAGATGTAAAAATGACGGAAAAGTGCGATGCCGTCAACCTAAAAATCAGCGTAAAAGTTGAGGAAAACTCAGGGAAGATGAAAATAATTCATGACGCCAGGGATACCCCGGTATCAGAACCGGACTGACGCTAGCCACTGCCACTGCGCAACGTCCTCTGGCAGCGTCGCCAGGCCAGCCTGAAGCGTCAGTTCACCGTTGCATAGCGGGCGGAAAACTACGCCCCGGCGCTGAATAGCGGCGAACGACGCGGGAAGTAAGCTCAGACCGTCGCCGTGGGCGATGCGGGCGAGCAGCACATCGTGCTCCAGCGGTTCTTCTATACAGGCGGGGAAATAGCCAGCGCGATGAAAAATTTTCCGCGTGTAGTCAAAGAACGCCGGATTGCGCTCACGCTTAAACCAGAATAACGGTCGGTGATTCAGCTCCTTCAGGGAAAGTAAGGCGGTTTCCGCTTCCGGCCAGCTGGCGGGCAGTGCGGCTATCAGCGGCTCCTGCCAGTCTACTGGCGTAACAGCGAGCCCGGCGGTCTCCAGCGGTAGCGCCACCAGCGCGGCATCCAGCTTGCCCCGGCGCACCAGGCGCGCAAGTTCTGGCGATCCGTGGCGTACGATATGCAGTCGCTGCACGCGCGTGCGCAACTGCGTTTCCAGCGGTGCAAACACGCCTTGTTCGAATGCGGTGCTTAATCCCAGTCGTAGCGCGCGATCGCCGCGTTGTGCGACCCGTTGCAGCATCGCGTAGGTTTTTTCCTGCATCTCCAGCAGAGGACCGACGATTTCAAGCACCCGCCGCCCTTCTTCTGTCAACGTTAACCCTTTGGTATGACGAACAAAAAGCGTTACCCCCAGCCGTTCTTCAAGCTGGCGAATATGGCGGCTCAGTGGGGGCTGCGACATAAACAATCGCTGCGCCGCACGGCTCATGTTGTTCTCTTCTGCTACCACGGAAAAGTAGCGCAGCAGACGGATATCCAGAGCATGTATCAGCGGTGGTGTCATACCAAAAAGGTATCACGAAAACGGTATTATCGATATTTTTTCGGACATCCTATCCTCACGCCACATTCTGTGCACCAGGAGAAAAAGACCATGTATTCCGAGCGTTTTATAAAGGGCCGGCAGATGCTGCAACAGGTAGACGGTAAAGGCGGCGATGCGGTTATCGACAGTTTGCGGGATATCGCGCCGGACTTCGCCCGCTATCTGATTGAATTTCCGTTTGGCGACATTTATTCCCGCTCAGAGCTGGATTTACGCAGTCGGGAAATCGCCACGGTCGCGGCATTAACCGCCATGGGCAACGCCGCGCCGCAGCTAAAAGTGCATATCGAAGCCGCCTTACATGTCGGACTCACGCAGGCGGAAATCATTGAAGTCATGATGCAGATGGCGGTCTACGCCGGATTTCCGGCTGCGCTAAACGGGCTGTTCGCCGCAAAAGAGGTTTTTGCCCGACAATAAAATAGCGTCGACCACAGGCAAATTACATAAATCGCCAGCCGGTATCGCGCCCGATGACAACGCTGATACAGGCCGGATAAGGCGAAACCGCCCTCCGGCCTGCAACACAGGTTATAACAGTTGCGCCAGGCGGTTGATGTCCGACTGAATCGCCCCGGCGGTCACGTCGCGTCCCGCGCCCGGCCCGCGGATCACCAGCGGGTTGTCGCGATACCAGCGGCTTTCGATGGCAAACACGTTATCACACGGCAGCAGCGCCGCCAGCGGATGCTCCGGGCGCACGGCTTCGACGCCTACGCGCGCTTTACCGTTAGCGTCAAAACGCGCCACGTAGCGCAGCACCAGCCCCATCTCGCGGGCGGCCTCCAGACGCTGAACCATCTGCTCATTCAGCTCATCGCCGTTTTCAAAGAAATGGTCGATGGAGCCCTCTTCGCAATGCGCAGGTACCAACGACTCGACGCGCACCTGATCCGGCTCGATATCGTAACCTGCTTCACGTGCCAGAATCACCAGCTTACGCATCACGTCTTTACCGGACAGATCCACACGCGGGTCCGGCTCGGTCAGCCCCTGCTGCCAGGCCTGATCCACCAGTTCGGTGAACGGCACGGTGCCGTCAAACTGCAGGAACAGCCACGAGAGCGTACCGGAGAAGATCCCACTGATCGACAAAATGGTATCGCCACTGTCGATGAGATCGCGCACGGTATGGTTGATTGGCAATCCGGCCCCCACGGTGGCGTTATACAGCCAGTGGCGACCCGTTTTATCAAACGCGTCGTGAATTTGCCGGTACTTGTCACTGTTACTCGCCCCGGCCAGTTTATTGGCGCTGATAACGTGAAAACCGTGGCTGGCAAAGTCGAGATATTGATCCGCCAGTTGCTCGCTCGCCGTCACGTCCAGCACCACCAGATCATCGTAGGGGTGCGCGCGCATCCATAAAAACAGCGACTCTTCATCCTGTTCAACGGCTTCGTCGCCAAAGAACGCCAGCGCACGGCTGGCATCCAGTCCTTCGTAGTTCAGCAGGCTGCGGCGACTGTCCACCACGCCCGCCAGCACAAATTCAAACCCGGTACGCGCCGACAACGTGCTCTGCTCGCGGGCAAACAGTTCCAGCCAACGGGAGCCAATATTGCCCTTACCAAACAGCACCAGACCGATACGCTTTTCGGCGCGGAAAAGAGACTGATGTAAGCCCTGAATCAGGCTTTCGGTCGGGCCTGTACGTAACACCGCGACCAGGCTGATGCCCTCTTCCGATTGCCAGGTGAACTCGACCGGCTGACCTTTTAGTTGCTGCCAAAAACGGTGGCAGTGCAGCGGGTTGCGGGTGACCCCCGCGCCGACCATTGCCACCAGCGCAAGCCCCTGCCGCAGGCGCAGTTCTCCCGGTAAGCCCGCCTCGTCAAGGATCCTCAGCGCGCTGTCGGCGACTTCAGAGGTGTAACAGAACTGAAGCAGTTGACGATCGTGATGGACGCCCACCGCCAGCGGACGCACCTGCGCGCGTTTCAGGATCTGGTCGATATCCTTATACGCCAGCTTAAAGTCCTGGCTCGCGGGCACCTGAAACTCAATCAGGCACACATCATCATGACTGGTAACGATACGCGCGCCTGTCCCGGAGGCCAGCACACGTTCAATGCGCGTGGACCCCTGATCCGGCGTGTAGCTACAGCGTAATTGCAGATCGATATCGCTGCCGGAAACGGGCTGAAGCGTGCGCGCGTGCAGCACCGGCGCGGCCAGACGCGCCAGCTCGCTGGCTTCATCCAGACGCAACAGGGGCAGCAGGCAGGCATCTTTCACCTTGCGCGGATCGGCGCTGTAAACCCCGGCGACGTCGCTCCAGATGGTGACCCGGGAAACGCCCGCCAGCGCGCCTATCTGCGTCGCCGAGTAGTCAGAACCGTTGCGCCCCAGCAGTACCGTTTCACCCGCATTGCTGCGGCTGATAAAACCCGTGACCACCAGACGTTTGCCCGGATGCTGCACCAGCAACTGTTGCAACAACGGATAAGATAAACCTTCGTCGACCTGCGGCTGCGCGGCGCGCTCGGCGCGGAGAAATTCGCGCGCGTCCAGCCAGGCGGATTCCATTCCCTGCTGATTGAGTACCGCGGACATCAGCCGCGCGGACCAGACTTCGCCGTGGCCGACCACTTCCGCGTAGACCGCATCGGTGACGCCGCTGTCCAGCAGCGCCGCCAGACGTTCCAGGTCGCTGATGAACAGACTGATCAAACTGTCCGCCACATCGGCAGGCAGCAGACCGCTGATTAGATCGCACTGATAGCGACGAAGGGTTTGTTGCACCTGATGCGCAGAGAGGCGATCGGTCTGACTGAGTTTCAGCCAGCTAATCAACTGGTTGGTGGTGCTGCCTGCGGCGGAAACCACCATCATATCGTCAGGCTGTGAGTATTCCGCCATAATGCCCGCCACGCGCAGATAACACTTCACGTCAGCCAGACTACTGCCACCAAATTTATGCAGTTGGCGACCCTTCGCCCCTGCCTGCGCAATCACACTCATGTTTACCCCTTGTTTGCAGCCCGGAAGCCATTTTCCAGGTCGGCAATTAAATCTTCGCCATCTTCAATACCGGTGGAGATACGCAGCAGCGTCTCGGAGATCCCGGCGGCAGCGCGCGCCTCGGGCGCCATGCCTGCATGGGTCATCGTCGCGGCGTGAGAGATCAAACTTTCCACTCCCCCTAAGGATTCCGCCAGCGTAAACAACGACAGCCCGCCGAGGAAACGACGCAGCGTCTGCTCATCGCCATCCAGTTCAAAACTCAACATCGCGCCAAAGCCTTTTTGCTGGCGCGCGGCAATTTCATGGCCCTGATTTTCCGGCAGTGATGGATGATACAGTTTTTTCACCAGCGGCTGGGTTTGCAGGTAATCGACAATCGCCTGCGCGTTACGCTGCGCCACTTCCATGCGCGGCGACAGCGTGCGCAGCCCGCGCAGCAGCAAATAGCTGTCAAAGGCGCTACCAGTGACGCCGATATTATTCGCCCACCATGCCAGTTCGGTAACGGTATCCGGATCTTTCGCAATCACCACGCCCGCCACCACGTCAGAGTGACCATTCAGATATTTCGTGCATGAATGCAACACCAGATCGGCGCCCAATGCCAGCGGATTTTGCAACGCCGGGCTTAAAAACGTGTTATCGACGACGCTCACCGCCCCGGCGTCCCGCGCCAACTGGCAGATCTTCGCAATATCCACCACGCGTAACAGCGGATTGCTCGGGCTTTCTACCAGTACCAGCTTCGGTTTTTCCGCCAGCGCGGCCCGTAGCGCTTGCTCGTTGCCCTGGTCGACAAACAGGACGCGATAACACCCACGCTTCGCCAGACTGTCAAACAGGCGATAGCTGCCGCCATAGCAGTCGTGCGGCGCCACCAGCAGGTCGCCAGGCTTCAGGAATACCGTCGTGACCAGATGGATCGCCGACATGCCGGTATTGGTCAACACCGCGCCCGCACCGCCTTCCAGTTCCGCCAGCGCACGCTGAACCACATCGCGCGTCGGGTTGCCGCGGCGAGAATAGTCATGAGCGCGAGGTTCATTAAAACCGGTGAAATTGTAGGTGCTGGAAAGATGAATCGGCGGGACGACACAACCGTACTGTTCGTCGTCATTTAACCCGCTACGCACTGCGATAGTGGCCTGTTTACGCGTCATGTTAGGGTGTTCCTGAGCTGAGTCGGTGAAAAGTCAGGCTTCAGAGTAAACATTGTGACAATAGACGTCAATACATCCGGACATCTAAACTTCTTTGCGTATAGATTGAGCAAACTGCAAATAGCCGTTAAAATTATATGCATTAGCGCACAACTACAGGCGCTTTACCCGTGTCATGGGATCGCCTGTACGGTAAACTATGCGGAATTCCGGCTGATAGCCACACCGCGTGTGGTCTGGCCCCATATTAATGACAAAGAGGATTAAGGTATCTCATGGCTGAATGGAGCGGCGAATATATCAGCCCATACGCTGAGCACGGTAAGAAGAGTGAACAAGTTAAGAAAATTACGGTTTCCATTCCTCTGAAGGTGTTAAAAATCCTCACCGATGAACGTACGCGTCGTCAGGTGAACAACCTGCGTCACGCCACCAACAGCGAGCTGCTGTGCGAAGCGTTTTTGCACGCCTTTACCGGGCAACCTCTTCCGAACGATGAAGATTTGCGAAAAGAGCGCAGCGACGAGATCCCGGAAGCGGCAAAAGAAATCATGCGTGAACTGGGTATCGATCCGGAGACGTGGGAATACTGATTTACAGAGACAAAAAAAGCGCCTTTCGGCGCTTTTTTCTTTGACAGCAGAATCTTATTTGCTGCCCGGGATGCTGAAACGCTTGTTGAAGCGGTCAACACGGCCACCGGTTGCAACGTCACGCTGTTTGCCCGTGTAGAACGGGTGGCATTTACCGCACACGTCCAGGTTCAGATCGTGACCAACGGTAGAGCGGATTTTCATGACGTTACCGCAAGAACAGGTAGCAGTAATTTCTTCGTATTTCGGGTGAATATCTTTTTTCATGGGGAAACCTCAGTTTAAGGCCGCGTCGCTCTTCCAGCCCTAACGCCAGACACCACGCGATGTTAATTATTTCCCGTCGCCTTCCACTCTACACCAGCAGCGCGAAATTCTCGGGTAATGGTCAATTTTTGACGCGATCAATTTGCATCAAAGGCGGCGAATCATACAGAAATTAGCCAGCTCATGCAAACTGATTCACTTGTCCACCGCAACTAATGTGTATACTAACCCGCCAGATTTCAAGTCAGGATGATGTCATGCCCGTTGCGCACGTTGCCTTACCCGTTCCGCTTCCCCGCACCTTTGACTACCTTCTGCCGGAAGGGATGAACGTCAAAGCCGGGTGTCGCGTGCGCGTTCCGTTTGGCAAGCAGCAGGAGCGTGTCGGGATCGTCGTGTCGGTCAGCGACAAGAGCGAACTGCCGCTGAATGAGCTCAAAGCGGTGGTTGAGGTGCTGGACGGCGAACCGGTTTTCTCGCCGTCCGTCTGGCGGCTGCTGATATGGGCGGCGGATTACTATCATCATCCTATCGGCGATGTGCTGTTTCATGCCCTACCCATTCTGCTGCGCCAGGGGAAACCGGCAACCAATGCGCCAATGTGGTACTGGTTCGCCACCGAAGACGGTCAGGCGGTCGACCTCAACAGCTTAAAGCGTTCACCCAAACAGCAACAGGCGCTGGCGGCGCTGCGGCAGGGTAAAATCTGGCGCGACCAGGTGGCGGACCTCGAATTTAACGACACCGCGCTACAGGCGCTACGTAAAAAAGGTCTGTGCGAGCTGGCAAGCGAAACACCGGGCTTTAGCGACTGGCGCGCCGGTTACGCGGTTTGCGGCGATCGTTTGCGTCTGAACACAGAACAGGCCACCGCCGTAGGCGCAATTCATAGCGCCTCGGACAGTTTCTCCGCCTGGCTGCTGGCAGGCGTCACCGGCTCCGGTAAAACAGAAGTCTACCTGAGCGTGCTGGAAAACGTCCTCGCCCGGGGAAAGCAGGCGCTGGTGATGGTGCCGGAAATTGGCCTGACGCCGCAGACCATCGCCCGCTTTCGCGAACGCTTCAACGCGCCGGTGGAAGTGCTGCATTCCGGTCTTAACGACAGTGAACGCCTTTCCGCCTGGCTGAAAGCGAAAAACGGCGAGGCGGCGATTGTAATCGGTACGCGCTCTTCTTTATTTACGCCGTTCAAAAACCTGGGCGTCATCGTGATTGATGAGGAACACGACAGTTCCTATAAACAGCAAGAAGGCTGGCGCTATCATGCGCGCGATCTGGCCGTCTATCGCGCCCATAGCGAACACATTCCGATTATCCTCGGTTCCGCTACGCCCGCGCTGGAAACGCTGTGTAACGTTCGGCAGAAAAAATACCGTCTGCTGCGTCTGACGCGGCGTGCGGGAAATGCCCGTCCCGCCACGCAGCATGTGCTGGATTTAAAGGGCCAGCAGATACAGGCCGGGTTAGCGCCAGCGCTGATCGCCCGGATGCGCCAGCATTTGCAGGCAGACAACCAGGTGATCCTGTTCCTCAATCGTCGGGGTTTCGCACCCGCGCTGCTATGTCATGACTGCGGCTGGATTGCCGAATGCCCGCGCTGCGATCACTACTACACCCTCCATCAGGCCCAGCATCACCTGCGCTGCCATCACTGCGACAGCCAGCGCCCTGTGCCGCGCCAGTGCCCAACCTGCGGCTCTACACACATGGTGCCGGTCGGTTTAGGCACCGAGCAGCTTGAACAGGCGTTGGCGCCCTTCTTCCCCGGGGTGCCGATTTCCCGTATCGACCGCGACACAACCAGTCGCAAAGGCGCGCTGGAGCAACATCTGGCGGAAGTGCATCGCGGCGGCGCGCGGATCCTGATTGGCACGCAAATGCTGGCAAAAGGCCATCACTTCCCGGACGTCACGCTGGTCGCCTTGCTCGACGTAGACGGCGCGCTGTTTTCCGCAGACTTCCGATCCGCTGAACGGTTTGCCCAACTGTATACCCAGGTGTCCGGACGCGCAGGGCGCGCAGGCAAACAGGGTGAAGTGGTGTTGCAAACCCATCATCCGGAACATCCGCTGCTCCAGACGCTGCTGCATAAGGGCTATGACGCGTTTGCCGAGCAAGCGTTGGCGGAACGTCAGACGATGCAATTGCCGCCGTGGACCAGCCACGTCATCGTGCGGGCGGAAGACCATAACAATCAGTTGGCCCCGCTGTTTTTACAGCAGTTGCGCAATCTGATTCAGGCCAGCCCCCTGGCAGACGAGAAACTGTGGGTGCTGGGCCCGGTTCCTGCGCTGGCGCCAAAGCGCGGCGGACGCTATCGCTGGCAGATTTTATTGCAGCATCCTTCACGGGTTCGCCTGCAGCATATTGTCAGCGGCACCCTTGCGCTCATCAACACGCTGCCGGACGCGCGCAAGGTGAAATGGGTGCTGGATGTCGATCCGATCGAGGGATAACGCCTTCACGATGCGAGGCGGATCGTAAAATTCAACACCCATCACACTTTTTATGAAAATTCTGTAACCGTTTCCATTCGCTATCTGATAAAAATGTTTTCGATGTGATTTCAACAGGGATAGTGCTGCGCCGGATTACCCTGGCGAGGAGAAAGAGTGAAACCGAAGAAGCAGGTTGTTGCCGCTACAATGAAAGATGTTGCCGAGAAGGCGAAAGTCTCAACGGCAACCGTGTCCCGCGCGCTGATGAACCCGGAAAAAGTCTCCCAGTCCACCCGAAACCGGGTCGAACAGGCCGCAATGGAAGTGGGCTATTTACCGCAGGCGGCGGGACGCAACGTTAAACGAAATGAATCACGGACGATCCTGGTGATTGTGCCGGATATTTGCGATCCCTTCTTTAGCGAGATCATCCGGGGCATTGAGATCACCGCCGCAAGTCATGGCTATCTGGTGCTCATTGGCGACTGCGCGCATCAGAACCAGCAGGAAAAAACGTTCGTTAACCTCATCATCACCAAGCAAATCGACGGGATGCTGCTGCTCGGTTCGCGCCTGCCGTTTGACGCCAGTATTGAAGAACAGCGCAATCTGCCGCCGATGGTGATGGCAAACGAATTTGCCCCAGAGCTGGAGCTTCCTACGGTACATATCGATAACCTGACCGCCGCCTTTGATGCCGTGAATTATTTACATGAGCTGGGGCATCAGCGCATCGGGTGTATTGCCGGGCCGGAAGAGATGCCGCTGTGCCATTATCGCCTGCAGGGTTATGTGCAGGCGTTGCGCCGCTGCGGTATTACCGTCGACCCGCACTATATCGCCCGTGGCGACTTCACTTACGAAGCGGGGGGCAATGCGTTAAAACAGCTGATGGCGCTGCCGCAGCCGCCGACGGCGGTATTCTGCCATAGCGATGTGATGGCGTTAGGCGCGCTCTCCTGGGCCAAACGCCAGGGAATGAAAGTGCCAAACGATCTGTCGATCATTGGCTTCGACAATATCGCCCTGTCAGAATTTTGCGATCCGCCGCTGACGACGGTCGCACAGCCGCGTTTCCAAATCGGCTGCGAAGCAATGCTGCTGTTGCTCGATCAGATGCAGGGGCAAAATGTGAGCAGTGGCTCGCGTTTAATGGACTGCGAACTGATCCTCAGGGGCTCCACTCGCGCCTTAACGTAAACCTTTCAGACACCCGCGTCTGGTCAAAGGCCCGCCGCTTAAGTAACATGGCGGGCTGACGAACGAATAAATACAGCGAAACGATAGTGGCACAACGAGATTATGTACGTCGCGGCCAACCGGCACCTTCGCGGCGCAAAAAGAGCACCTCACGGAAAAAGCAACGCAACACGTCTGCGGTATCGCCCGCAATGGTCGCCATTGCCGCCGCCGTCCTTGTGGCCTTTATCGGTGGTCTGTACTTCATCACGCATCACAAAAAAGAAGAATCAGAAACGTTGCAGAGCCAGAAAGTGACGGGCAACGGGCTGCCGCCGAAACCGGAAGAGCGCTGGCGCTACATCAAGGAACTGGAAAGCCGCCAGCCTGGCGTACGTGCGCCAACGGAACCGTCCGCAGGCGGTGAAGTGATGAAACCGGATCAACTGACCAACGAACAGCGACAGTTACTGGCGCAGATGCAGGCAGATATGCGCCAGCAGCCTACGCAGCTCAACGAAGTACCGTGGAACGAGCAGACGCCGGAACAGCGTCAGCAAACGCTGCAACGTCAGGCTCAACAGCGTCAGGTTGAGCAGCAGTACACGCAGCCGGTACAGCAGCCGGTACAGCAGCCGCGAACCCAGACACAGCCGCAAACGCGTACGGCTCAGTCAGCGCCGGTACAACAGCCGCCGAAGCAGACCTCGCAGCCGAAGCAAACGGCGTCCCAGCAGCCGTATCAGGATCTGTTGCAGACACCGGCGCATACCGCCGCTTCGCAGCCTAAAACGCAGCAGGCCGCGCCGATTTCCCGTGCGCCAGATGCGCCTAAGCCTGCCGCTGAGAAAAAAGACGAGCGTCGCTGGATGGTGCAATGCGGTTCCTTTAAAGGCGCTGAACAGGCGGAAACCGTGCGCGCCCAGTTGGCTTTCGAAGGCTTTGACTCCAAAATCACCACCAACAACGGCTGGAATCGCGTGGTTATCGGGCCGGTGAAAGGCAAAGAAAATGCCGACAGCACCCTGAGCCGTCTGAAGATGGCTGGCCACACAAACTGCATTCGACTCGCCGCCGGGGGTTGAAACCCCCAAAATCCCCCCCATCTATAGTTGCATTATGCCCCGTACACCGTGCGGGGCTTGTATTCTGCATTTGTAACCAAGGGGTCTGCTCGTGACAACAATAGTAAGCGTACGCCGTAACGGCCATGTGGTTATCGCCGGCGATGGCCAGGCCACGCTGGGTAATACCGTAATGAAAGGCAACGTGAAGAAAGTGCGCCGCCTGTACAATGACAAAGTCATTGCGGGCTTTGCGGGCGGCACCGCGGACGCATTCACGCTGTTCGAACTGTTTGAGCGCAAGCTGGAAATGCATCAGGGTCACCTGGTCAAAGCCGCCGTTGAGCTGGCGAAAGACTGGCGTACCGATCGCATGCTGCGCAAGCTCGAAGCGCTGCTGGCGGTTGCCGATGAAACCGCGTCGCTCATCATCACCGGTAATGGCGACGTCGTGCAGCCTGAAAACGATCTGATTGCCATCGGCTCCGGCGGTCCCTACGCCCAGGCCGCGGCGCGCGCTCTGCTGGAAAACACCGAGCTCGGCGCTCGCGACATTGCTGAAAAAGCGTTGGATATTGCAGGCGATATCTGCATTTATACCAACCACTTCCACACCATCGAAGAATTGACCTCTAAAGCGTAAGGATCTCCCATGTCTGAAATGACCCCACGCGAAATCGTCAGCGAACTGAACAAGCACATCATCGGCCAGGATAACGCCAAGCGCTCCGTGGCGATTGCGCTGCGTAACCGCTGGCGCCGTATGCAGCTCGACGAAGAGCTGCGCCATGAAGTGACGCCTAAAAATATCCTGATGATTGGCCCGACCGGCGTCGGTAAAACCGAGATCGCCCGTCGTCTGGCGAAACTGGCCAACGCGCCGTTCATCAAAGTTGAAGCGACCAAATTCACCGAAGTCGGCTACGTTGGTAAAGAAGTCGACTCCATTATTCGCGATCTCACCGACGCCGCCGTCAAAATGGTGCGCGTACAGGCGATCGAAAAAAACCGCTACCGCGCGGAAGAGATGGCGGAAGAGCGCATTCTCGACGTGCTGATCCCGCCGGCAAAAAACAACTGGGGCCAGGCGGAACAGCAGGCCGAGCCGTCTGCGGCGCGCCAGGCATTCCGTAAAAAACTGCGTGAAGGCCAACTCGACGATAAAGAAATCGAGATCGACCTTGCCGCAGCGCCAATGGGCGTTGAAATCATGGCGCCGCCGGGAATGGAAGAGATGACCAGCCAGCTGCAGTCAATGTTCCAGAACCTCGGCGGACAGAAACAGAAACCGCGTAAGCTGAAAATCAAAGACGCGATGAAGCTGTTGATCGAAGAAGAAGCGGCCAAGCTGGTGAATCCGGAAGAGCTTAAGCAGGATGCCATCGACGCCGTGGAGCAGCACGGGATCGTGTTTATCGACGAGATCGACAAAATCTGTAAGCGCGGCGAATCGTCTGGTCCGGACGTCTCCCGTGAAGGCGTACAGCGTGACCTGCTGCCGCTGGTAGAAGGCTGCACCGTCTCCACCAAACACGGTATGGTCAAAACCGATCACATTCTGTTTATCGCGTCTGGCGCATTCCAGGTGGCGAAACCGTCTGACCTGATCCCGGAGCTGCAGGGTCGTCTGCCGATTCGCGTCGAGCTTCAGGCGCTGACCACCAGCGACTTCGAACGCATTCTGACCGAACCGAACGCTTCCGTTACCGTTCAGTACAAAGCGCTGATGGCGACCGAAGGCGTGAACATTGAGTTTACCGATTCTGGTATTAAGCGCATTGCCGAAGCCGCATGGCAGGTGAACGAAACCACCGAGAACATCGGCGCCCGTCGTTTGCACACCGTTCTGGAGCGTCTGATGGAAGATATTTCCTACGATGCGAGCGATTTGAATGGCCAAAGCATAACAATTGATGCGGATTATGTGAGCAAACATCTGGATGCGCTGGTCGCAGATGAAGATCTGAGCCGTTTTATCTTATAATCGCGTTCAATGCATTTTCATCACTGTTGATGGGGCTGAAAGGCCCCATTTTTATTGGCGCTAACTATGACTGAACAACACATTAGCCGCACTCAGGCCTGGCTGGAAAGTTTACGACCCAAAACCCTGCCGCTGGCCTTCGCGGCCATTATCGTCGGCACCACGCTGGCGTGGTGGCAGGGATATTTCGATCCGCTGGTGGCCTTGCTGGCGTTAATTACCGCCGGGCTGCTGCAAATCCTGTCGAATCTTGCCAATGACTATGGCGACGCGGTAAAAGGCAGCGACAAGCCGGACCGCATCGGGCCGCTGCGCGGAATGCAAAAAGGGGTGATTACCCAGCAGGAGATGAAACGCGCGCTGATTATCACCGTGGCGCTCATTTGCCTGTCAGGGCTGGCGTTGGTGGCTGTGGCTTGCCATACCCTGACTGATTTTGTCGGTTTCCTCGTGCTCGGCGGGCTGTCGATTATCGCCGCCATCACTTACACCGTAGGTAATCGTCCGTATGGTTATATTGGTCTGGGTGATATTTCCGTGCTGGTTTTCTTCGGCTGGCTCAGCGTGATGGGAAGCTGGTACCTGCAGGCGCACACCTTGATCCCGGCGTTGATTTTGCCAGCGACCGCCTGCGGCCTGCTGGCAACGGCGGTATTGAACATCAATAACCTGCGTGATATCAACAGCGACCGCGAGAACGGCAAAAACACGCTGGTGGTCCGCTTAGGCGCGGTAAACGCCCGCCGTTATCACGCCTGTCTGTTGATGGGAACGCTGGTCTGCCTGGCGCTGTTCAATCTGCTTTCCCTGCAAAGTCCGTGGGGCTGGCTGTTCCTGCTGGCCGCGCCGCTGCTGGTAAAACAGTCGCGTTACGTCATGCGCCAGATGGACCCGGCGGCCATGCGTCCCATGCTGGAACGCACCGTAAAAGCGGCATTGCTGACTAACCTGCTGTTTATTGTAGGGATTATCTTAAGTCAGTGGGGCAGATAACTGACAAATATCAATTAACAATTGATGATTTTGCCAACAGTGCACTTAGCGCGATATACTAAAAATTCTCGCAGCAACTGAACGTTAAGCCTATGAAATACGATACTTCCGAGCTTTGTGACATCTATCAAGAAGATGTCAACGTCGTGGAACCGCTGTTCTCTAACTTTGGAGGACGGTCGTCGTTTGGCGGACAAATCGTCACGGTGAAATGTTTCGAGGACAACGGGTTGCTGTACGATCTGCTCGAACAAAATGGCCGTGGTCGCGTTCTGCTGGTCGACGGCGGCGGTTCTGTCCGTCGTGCGCTGGTCGACGCCGAACTGGCGCGCCTGGCGGCACAGAATGAATGGGAAGGTCTGGTGATCTACGGCGCGGTGCGTCAGGTAGACGACCTGGAAGAACTGGATATCGGTATCCAGGCGATTGCCGCGATTCCGGTCGGCGCGGCAGGAGAAGGGATTGGCGAAAGTGATGTCCGCGTCAACTTCGGCGGCGTGACGTTCTTCTCCGGTGACCACCTCTACGCCGACAATACCGGCATCATCCTTTCCGAAGACCCGCTCGATATTGAGTGATCAAAAAAGGCACCACAAGGTGCCTTTTTTATACGTGACGTAATCTGTAAGCCTGATAAGCGTAGCGCGCCATTGAGGTTATTGTGCCGGATGGCAGCGCGAGCGCCTTATCCGACCTACAAATTCTCCAAAATCACCACGATGATTACGCGAAAGATAAAGCGTAATTAGACTTCTTCCATACGGCCTAAAAGAGCCTGCAACCGATCCTGCCAGCCGTTCTGCTGCTCTTTCAGAGAATGGTTCTCGCGCTCCAGCTCTTCACGGCTGTGCTGTGCAGACTGCACTTCCTGCGCCAGCGAGTTATTTTTTTCTTTCAGCTCTTCGATTTCCATCTGCAGCAAAGTGATGGTATCAATCGCCTGCTGTACTTTTGCTTCCAGTTTCTCAAACACTTCTAAAGACATGGTCATACTCTCCTGAATTGCAAGGCGACGCTTCACGCATACGCGCACAATATCGCATAATCTATAGTGCCCGATTGTATGAAGCCCCGCCGCCCCTGTCCAGCAGCATCCCGCGCAGATTGCGGTTTGCCACACTTTTCATCCTTCTCCTGGTGACATTCGCCCTATAACTCCAAAGTGTTAACACATTGGTTAAAGAAATGATTCAGCTCACAGTTCTTATGTATTGCAAAACGCGCTTTATGGCGCGATAACGCTCATTTTATTGACGGAGCACACACATTTTAATTTCGATATTTCTCGTTTTTGCTCGTTAACGATAAATTAACAGTATGCCTACAGGGCATCGCGGACGTCAGTGACCTCCTCGCTTACAATAAACACTAATCTCTTCAGGATCCGATTATGAGTCAAACATCAACCTTAAAAGGCCAGTGCATTGCTGAATTCCTCGGTACCGGGTTGTTGATTTTCTTCGGTGTGGGGTGTGTCGCTGCGCTAAAAGTCGCCGGAGCGTCTTTTGGACAGTGGGAAATCAGCGTCATCTGGGGGCTGGGGGTAGCGATGGCTATCTACCTGACCGCAGGCGTGTCTGGCGCGCACCTGAATCCGGCAGTCACCATTGCGTTATGGCTGTTTGCTTGTTTCGACAAGCGTAAAGTTGTTCCTTTTATTATTTCTCAGTTTGCCGGCGCGTTTTGCGCAGCGGCGCTAGTTTACGGGCTTTATTACAATCTTTTCGCGAACTATGAGCTGACGCACCACATCGTACGCGGCAGCGTTGAAAGTGTTGATCTGGCTGGCACTTTCTCGACATATCCCAATCCACATATCAATTTTGTGCAGGCCTTCGCGGTTGAAATGGTGATTACCGCTATTCTGATGGGGCTTATCCTGGCGCTGACCGACGACGGTAACGGTGTTCCTCGCGGCCCGCTAGCGCCGCTGCTGATTGGCTTGCTGATTGCGGTTATCGGCGCATCAATGGGGCCACTGACCGGCTTTGCAATGAACCCGGCGCGTGACATCGGTCCGAAAGCGTTCGCCTGGCTGGCCGGTTGGGGTAACGTGGCCTTCACCGGCGGCAAAGATATTCCTTACTTCCTGGTGCCGCTGTTCGGCCCCATCGTTGGCGCTATTCTGGGCGCGTTTGCCTATCGCAAGCTGATTGGCCGCCATTTGCCGTGCGATACCTGTGTCGTGGAAGAGAAGGAAACCACGGCCGCTACACAACAAAAAGCTTCGCTGTAATGTGACTACGGGACAAAAATTATGACTGACAAAAAGTATATCGTTGCGCTCGACCAGGGCACCACCAGCTCCCGCGCCGTTGTGATGGATCACGATGCGAATATCGTGAGCGTTTCCCAACGCGAATTTGAGCAGATCTACCCGAAAGCAGGCTGGGTAGAGCACGACCCGATGGAAATCTGGGCGACGCAAAGCTCTACGCTGGTGGAAGTCCTGGCGAAAGCAGACATCAGTTCCGATCAAATTGCAGCGATCGGTATCACCAACCAGCGTGAGACCACCATTGTCTGGGAGCGTGAGACCGGCAAGCCGATCTATAACGCCATCGTCTGGCAGTGTCGTCGTACCGCCGACATTTGCGAGCGCTTAAAACGCGACGGCATGGAAGAGTATGTCCGTAGCACCACTGGTCTGGTGATTGACCCTTACTTCTCCGGCACCAAAGTGAAGTGGATCCTCGACCACGTTGAAGGCTCACGCGAGCGCGCGCGTCGGGGCGAATTGTTGTTCGGTACAGTGGACACCTGGCTTATCTGGAAAATGACCCAGGGACGCGTACACGTGACGGATTACACCAACGCCTCACGCACCATGCTGTTCAACATCCACACCCTGGACTGGGACGACAAGATGCTGGATGCGCTGGATATTCCGCGCGCGATGCTGCCGGAAGTGCGCCGTTCTTCTGAAGTGTACGGCCAGACCAATATTGGCGGTAAAGGCGGCACGCGCATTCCTATCGCCGGTATCGCCGGTGACCAGCAGGCGGCACTGTTCGGCCAACTGTGCGTTAAAGAAGGGATGGCGAAGAATACCTACGGCACCGGCTGCTTTATGCTGATGAACACCGGCGAGAAAGCAGTTAAGTCCGAAAACGGACTTTTGACTACCATCGCCTGTGGCCCGACCGGCGAAGTGAACTACGCGCTGGAAGGTGCGGTGTTTATGGCCGGTGCGTCTATCCAGTGGCTGCGTGATGAAATGAAGTTGATCAGCGACGCCTTCGACTCTGAATATTTTGCCACCAAAGTGAAGGACACTAACGGCGTGTATGTGGTGCCGGCGTTTACTGGCCTCGGCGCACCCTACTGGGACCCGTATGCCCGTGGCGCGATCTTCGGCCTGACCCGTGGGGTGAATGCCAACCACATCATCCGCGCGACGCTGGAATCGATCGCTTATCAGACCCGTGATGTGCTGGAGGCAATGCAGGCAGACTCCGGTATTCGTCTACACGCTCTGCGTGTTGACGGCGGCGCGGTCGCTAATAACTTCCTGATGCAGTTCCAGTCGGACATTCTCGGTACACGCGTCGAGCGCCCGGAAGTGCGCGAAGTCACCGCGCTGGGGGCGGCGTACCTTGCGGGTCTGGCGGTTGGCTACTGGCAGAACCTTGATGAGCTACAGGAAAAAGCGGTTATTGAGCGTGAATTCCGCCCTGGCATTGAAACTACCGAGCGTAACTACCGTTACAGCGGCTGGAAAAAAGCAGTGAAACGCGCGCTGGCGTGGGAAGAACACGACGAGTGATTGTGGAATGCCGGATCGAGGCTTCGCCTTATCCGGCCTACCACGACAAGCAGGATCCCGGCTGGATGGGACACGTTAGCATCGCCATCCGGAAAAATCTTTATGCGGGGGCAACCCCGCACACACATCAATAATCAGGCCCCTTCCCCTGTGCTACACTGCGCGCCATTCCTTTCTGCTACGAGTTTGCTATGAGACGAGAACTTGCCATCGAATTTTCCCGCGTAACCGAAGCGGCGGCGCTGGCTGGCTACAAATGGTTGGGACGCGGTGACAAAAACACCGCAGACGGCGCGGCGGTAAACGCGATGCGCATTATGCTTAATCAGGTCAATATTGACGGCACCATCGTGATTGGTGAAGGCGAGATCGATGAAGCGCCAATGCTCTACATCGGCGAAAACGTAGGAACCGGTCACGGCGATGCGGTGGATATCGCTGTCGATCCAATCGAAGGCACGCGTATGACGGCGATGGGCCAGGCCAACGCGCTGGCGGTGCTGGCAGTCGGCGATAAGGGGAGCTTCCTGAACGCGCCGGATATGTATATGGAAAAGCTCATCGTCGGACCGGGCGCGAAAGGCGCTATCGACCTGAATCTGCCGCTGGCGGACAACCTGCGCAACATCGCCGCCGCGCTTGGCAAGCCGCTGTGTGATTTAACGGTGACCATTCTGGCGAAGCCGCGTCACGATAATGTGATTGCGCAGATGCAAACCCTCGGCGTGCGCGTATTCGCCATTCCTGACGGCGACGTAGCAGCCTCCATTCTGACCTGTATGCCTGACAGCGAAGTCGACGTGCTGTACGGCATTGGCGGCGCGCCGGAAGGCGTGGTCTCCGCGGCGGTGATCCGTGCGCTGGATGGCGACATGCAGGGTCGTCTGCTGGCGCGTCATGACGTCAAAGGCGACAGCGAAGATAACCGCCGCATTGGCGAACAAGAGCTGGCACGCTGTAAAGCGATGGGGATCGACGCGGGAAAAGTGCTGCGTCTGGACGAAATGGCGCGTAGCGACAACGTGATTTTCTCCGCCACCGGCATCACCAAAGGCGATCTGCTGGAAGGGATTAGCCGCAAAGGCAACATCGCCACCACCGAAACGCTGTTGATTCGCGGAAAGTCCCGCACCATCCGCCGTATCCAGTCCATTCACTATCTGGATCGCAAAGACCCGGACGTGCAGGCGCATATCCTGTAATTGATTTGTTCGTTCGAGCCTTCCAGCCCATCCGGGCTGGAAATCTTGCGGCCAAGGAACGAAGATAAAGGGACGAGATCAGAACAGGAGAAAACCATGGCAGATTGGGTAACAGGCAAAGTCACGAAGGTACAGAACTGGACCGATGCCCTGTTTAGTCTGACCGTCCACGCCCCCGTTCATCCTTTTACCGCCGGTCAGTTTACCAAGCTTGGGCTGGAAATTGACGGCGAGCGCGTCCAGCGCGCTTACTCCTACGTGAATGCCCCCGATAACCCGGATCTGGAGTTTTACCTCGTCACCGTTCCCGACGGCAAGCTAAGCCCGCGTCTGGCGGCGCTGAAACCCGGCGATGAAGTCCTGGTGGTGAGTGAAGCCGCAGGTTTCTTTGTGCTGGAAGAGATCCCCGACTGCGACACGCTGTGGATGCTGGCGACCGGCACCGCCATTGGCCCGTATCTGTCGATTCTGCAGTGGGGAAAAGATCTGGACCGCTTTAAAAATCTGGTGCTGGTCCATGCCGCGCGCTACGCCGCCGATTTAAGCTATTTACCGCTCATGCAGGAACTGCAAAAACGGTATGAAGGCAAGCTGCGGATCCAGACGGTGGTCAGTCGGGAAACCGTCGCCGGTTCGTTAACCGGTCGCGTTCCGGCGCTCATTGAAAGCGGCGAGCTGGAAAAAGCCATCGGGCTACCGATAGATAAAGAGACCAGCCATGTGATGCTCTGCGGTAACCCGCAGATGGTGCGCGATACCCAACAGTTGTTGAAAGAAACCCGGCAGATGAGCAAACACTTGCGTCGTCGCCCAGGTCATATGACCGCAGAGCACTACTGGTAAATATTTTGCCGGAGGGCGACATCGCCGGATCCGGCCTGCTGTTTACCGTTCCGCTTTATATTTAACGTCCTGGGTGTCTTTGCCGAACTTATTTTCCCCCTGGGTGCCGATAAACGCGCCCAGATCGATAATCATCATGATAAGAATCAGCGTCGGTACAAAGCGCCCCACCGCCCATTGCCACATACCTGGCAGGATTGCCCAGTTTCCAGCCAACAACATCCACGCCAGAATCATCAAGAGCGCCCACAGTCCGGAACGCCCACGGTCGTGAAGGCGTTTTACTGTCACCGCCGCCGTCGGCCAGAGCAGGCAGACCAGGCAAAACGCCGCGGTTTGGATATCGAGCAACGACTGGCTCGCCAGCGAAAACAGGACCACCATGCCGACAAGCCACAGAACCATCCAGATCCAGAAATCACGGCGGCCAATACGCCCTTTAAATGAGAATAACCACTGCTGTATGGTCATGTAAGTTCCTTTAAAATAGAAAACGCCGACAGTTTACCCTTTTGACAAGCCAGACGGTTATCGTTTTAATCGTGAGCAGTCATAACGAAAGGTAAGATTGATGAAGCCAGGATGTTCACTGTTTTTAATGTTATTTTCAGCGATGACGTTCAGCGTGACCGCGCTGTCGGCGGAGCCTCTGGTCGCCCCCACAGCGCCATACTTGCTTGCCGGAGCGCCAACATTTGATCTCTCTATCAGCCAGTTTCGCGAAAACTTTAACCAACAGAACCCAAAGCTTCCGTTAAACGAATTCCGTTCTATCGACAGCAGTCGCGATAAAGCCAATCTCACCCGCGCAGCCAGCAAAATTAACGAGAATCTGTACGCTTCTACCGCCCTTGAGCGGGGAACGTTGAAGATCAAGAGTATGCAGATCACCTGGCTGCCGATCCAGGGGCCGGAACAAAAAGCGGCGAAAGCGAAAGCGCTGGAGTACATGACGGCCGTGATCCGCACCGTCGCACCACTGTTGACCAAAGAACAAAGCCAGAAAAAGCTGCAAAAACTGCTCGCCGCAGGAAAAAATAAACGCTACTACGCCGAAACCGAAGGCGCAATTCGCTATGTTGTGGCAGATAACGGCGAAAAGGGGCTGACCTTCGCGGTTGAACCGATTAAGCTGGCGTTATCTGAGGATCTTGAGGGGCTTAATTAGTGATAAAAAGCAAAGCCTCTCAGGGGAAAATCTCTATACTGTTTCACAGACCATGCTGCTCGCAAGAGTGGCCATCTTCCTTAATTCGCTGACAAAGCGTGGAGAATTACAATGCGACATCCTTTAGTGATGGGTAACTGGAAACTGAACGGCAGCCGCCATATGGTAAACGAGCTGGTGGCTAACCTGCGTAAAGAGCTGGCTGGCGTTGCTGGCTGTGCGGTTGCGATCGCTCCGCCGGAAATGTATATCGATCTGGCGAAGCAGGCCGCGGCCGGTAGCCACATCATTCTGGGCGCGCAGAACGTTGACCTGAATCTGTCTGGCGCATTCACCGGTGAAACTTCCGCTGAAATGCTGAAAGACATCGGCGCGCAGTACATCATTATCGGCCACTCTGAGCGTCGTACTTACCATAAAGAGTCTGACGAGCTGATCGCGAAAAAATTCGCCGTACTGAAAGAACAGGGCCTGACGCCAGTTCTGTGCATCGGTGAAACCGAAGCCGAAAACGAAGCAGGCAAAACCGAAGAAGTGTGCGCACGTCAGATTGACGCCGTGCTGAAAACCCAGGGCGCAGCAGCGTTCGAAGGCGCGGTCATCGCGTACGAGCCGGTATGGGCTATCGGTACCGGTAAATCAGCGACGCCTGCGCAGGCACAGGCGGTGCATAAGTTTATCCGTGACCACATTGCCAAAGCGGACGCGAAAATCGCTGAGCAGGTCATCATCCAGTACGGCGGTTCCGTAAACGCGTCCAACGCGGCGGAACTGTTCGCTCAGCCGGACATCGACGGCGCGCTGGTTGGCGGTGCTTCTCTGAAAGCTGATGCTTTCGCTGTCATCGTAAAAGCGGCGGAAGCGGCTAAACAGGCGTAAGTTGTCGGGACGGGAGGACCTCTCCTCCCGTCACTATCGCTTTACCAGTAACCCAGCCAGCGCCACCAGAAGGCGCCGGTCACTCCCCAGATGGTCAGATTGACCACGCTCATGACCAGCCCCGTTTTCCACCATTCCGCCAGCGTGACATAGCCTGATCCAAAGATGATAGGCGCAGTGCCCGTACCATAGTGCGTGAGCGACATCATCAGAGAGGATGAAAAACCGAGCATCAGCCCAAGCAGTGCGGGTGGCGCGCCAAGGCCTAATCCCGCGGCGAAAAACGCAGCAAACATCGCCGTAATATGCGCGGTGGTGCTGGCAAAAAAGTAGTGCGAGTAGACGTAAAGCAGAATCAGCAAAAGCGTCGCGATGCTCCAGTGAACGCCGAGATGGTCAATGGCGCTTCCGACGCTGGTCGCCAGCCAGCCCACCAGACCCAGCTTACTGAGAAAATCCGCCATCATCACCAGTGCGGCAAACCAGACGATAGTATCCCATGCCCCACGGCACTTAAGCATATCGTCCCAGCTTAATACGCCGGTCAGCAACAAAATCGATAAGCCAATTAACGCGGCACTGGTGGGATTAACAGTCCAGCCGCTGCCCATGAGCATCGCAGGGACACCCGCCCACAGGCAGAGCAACAAAATGAAAACCGCCAGGGTGATTTTTTCCGCCAGCGAGAGCGGGCCAAGCGCATCCAGTTTTTCCCGCGCGAACTGCGGCGCATTCGGCGTGCGCGTAATCGCGGGCGGATAGAGCCACCAGATAACAATGGGCATCACGACCAGTGATACGACCGCAGGAAGCAGCGCGGCAATAGCCCACATCCCAGGTCATATTCAGTACCCCATCCGTCCCCTTCAGCAGAAAGCTGACAATTAGCGGGTTAGGCGCGGTTGCGGTGATAAACATCGCAGAACTGATCGGGTTAATGTTGTAGTTCACCAGCGCGAGATAGCGTCCCATGGAGCCATTTTCACTGTTTCCCGGCTGCGAGCCGAGGCTTTCCGCAATGGCCCGCATCACCGGATGAATAATGCCGCCGCCGCGCGCGGTATTGCTCGGCGTGACTGGCGCAATCAGCGTTTCAGCGAGGGTGAGCGCCCAGGCGATACCCAGCGTTCTTTTACCAAACAGCGCAATAAATCCGTAGCCAATGCGCGCGCCCAGCCCGGTTTTCAACAGACTTTGCGACAGCATGATCGACAGGCCAATTAACCAGATCAGCTGGTTTGAAAAGCCGCTTAACGCATCATTAAGCGCTGCCGAAGGTTTACCCGGATTGGTAACACCGGTCATTGCCACCAGCATAATCGCCACAACTGCGATAGCGCCAATCGGCATTGCTTTACCGATAATTGCCGCAATCGTGCCGATAAACAACGCCAACAGGTGCCACGCCTCTGGGGTGACCTCAGGTGGGCAAGGGATAACAAACCAGATTGTCAGCGTAATCACAAGCGAGATAATGGCAGGCCAACAGCGGATGGGGGTTAATCTGTCCATGAATCTGTCCTTGAGTTTCCAGTGCGCAAATCAGCGCTTCGCTATTAACCGCCATCGCTCCATATAAAACAATTCACCATCTCACAAAACAAAAAATTAACACCGTATTGAAACTATAATTTCCCCAGCACGCTGAACCAGGCGTAATCCAATGGGAGCAGCACAAAATAAGTTGCCAGCGCCAGTGCGATACACAGCAACATGCCTGCCCTTGCCGGTACCTTCCCTAACGCCATCGCCACCACAATCGGAGACGCCTGATACGGCAACAGCGGAGTGGAATAACCCAGCACCTGAATCATAATCACCGACAGAAGCGGAAAACCGGTGGCCTCAGAGAAGCTCTGCGCCAGTGTGGTGTAAAGCGCCGGGACACCATTAGCGGTCATAATGAAGTTGAGCGCGGTGGTAATGCCGGTCAATGCGAGGAAGCTGGTAAACGGCGCCTGCGGATCGAGCGGCATGACGTGCAGGAGCGCCTCACCCACCGCATCGCCAATCCCCGTTTCCGTGACGGTCATCGCCAGCCCAAGTATGCCTGCAACGTACAGGCAGGTACGTAAGTTCACGCCCGAGGCAAACTCGTCTCCGCTGATAAAACCGATACGCGGCAGCAAGGTTATCACCGCCGCCGCCAGCCCGGTCCATGCAGGACCAATACCGTGCCAGCTCTCACTAACCCACATCACCAGCACCACCGCTAACATCCAGGCCAACCGTTTTTCGGCGCGACTCATCGGCTCAGGCGGCGTTAATTCGCGCGGCGCCTGAGGCTTGCCTGGAAATAACCCGCAGATCAGTACAATGAGCAAAGCGCCTTTCAACCAGCCCAATACCGGCGTGTGCAGAAGCAGATAGGGGAGATAATTGAGATGGATGCCGTATGCGCCTTCCGCCGCGCCGCTCATCACCAGATTCGGCACGTTAGCCGGTAGTATCGTGGCAGAAAGCTGGAAAGTGCCGAAACCGACAGCAAGCGCCAGGCCGTACCATGCGCGGGTTCCGTCCTTAATTCCGGCACGCTTCGCCATCGCCGCGACGACAGGCATCAACAGTGCGATGCGCCCCATGTTAGACGGCATCACAAAGGCCAGCGCGTAGCTCAGTAGCACCACGCTCGCCACCATTAGCGGCCAGGAGTCGGTCAATCTTGAAGACAGTGCCCTCGCCGCCCGGTCTGCCAGTCCCGTTTTCCGGATCGCCACGCCAAGTACAAAACCGCTGAACACCAGCCAGAACGCCGACGAAGCAAAACCACCGAAGATGACGTCCGGCGGCGCGATCTTTGCCATCATCGCCACGGTAAAGAACAGCAGTGCGGTGATGAACTCCGGCAACAGCGAGGTTGCCCAGAGCAGAATGGTGATGCCAATCACCAGCGAAGGAAGAAAAAGGGGATGCGAAAGCCAGAGCGACATGCCTGTCTCCTGTCGTTTTTTTCATCAAGAATACGGGGACAGGCAGGTCGAGTAAATGACAGATTAGCAGGGGCTAGCGGAGAATATCACACTGATGATCCTGAATTTCCTCTGCCGAGGCACGGTTCAGCATGAGCAGATTGCGTTGCGTCGCCAGTAAAACAAACGCGTTATCACTCTGGCGAGCCATCGCCAACGCATAGCTTCCCATATGGTCACGCGCGTCCGGCACTTCTTCCGCCAGCATCATAAACGGACTACGCTGCGCCAGTTCGCTTTCGGTCACACGACGCGCCAGATACACATGTCCGCGTAATCCGCCTGGCAGGGGGAGCCAGCGGGAACTGACATTCGCGAGATTTGCGTCCAACTGCGCGCGAACATCGGGACGCAGGCAGGAGATATGGATGTGGAAATGGTTCTGTGTCCGCCCGGTACGTGAGTTTATCGTCAAGGAAACGGCACTGTCCGGTATCTCCTTACCGTACTTCTGGCTCATAAAGCTGCGCGCCTGCCAGGCCAGCCAGAAAAAATTGGGCGTGTACGGCTCGGTCAGTAACGGACTTTCTGTACCGTTGATGCGATACGTTGGCATCAGGAGATATTGCAGCGGACCGTTGCGGTCTTTGAACACCACGTAACCGGCATCGGGTTTTACTTCGGCACACGGCGCCGGATTTTGCCGCTGCAGTTGGTTTGGCAGACATTGCTCAAAAACGATGTCGCGTAATGCGTCAGGATTACGCATAAATTTCCAGTAACCCACACCCGCAGCGGCAACAAACACCAGCAGTGCCAGCAATCCATAAACGATTTTTTTCATGACGCGTTCCCTGTATCTAAACGACCTGCAAGAGTAACGCAAAATGATGACAAATAAAAAAGCCCGGCGGCAATTGCCCCGGGCCGGTGCTCAACACGCAGATTAACGTTTACTGATCTGATCGAACGTGCCGCCATTCGAGAAATGGTCTTTCTGCGCTTTCGTCCAGCCGCCGAAGACGTCATCAATGGTAAACAGCTTTAGCTTCGGAAAGACATTTTCATATTTCTTCGCCACCTCCGCATCGCGCGGACGGTAGTAGTTTTTCGCGGCGATCGCCTGGCCTTCCGGCGAGTACAGGTATTTCAGGTAAGCTTCCGCGACCGTCTGTGTTCCCTTTTTATCCACCACTTTGTCGACGATGGAGACGGTCGGTTCGGCGAGAATCGATTCGCCAGGCGTCACAATTTCGAATTTATCTTTGCCCAGTTCGTTGGCAGCCAGCAACGCTTCGTTCTCCCAGGCGATCAGTACGTCGCCAATGCCGCGCTCAACGAAGGTGTTAGTTGAACCGCGTGCGCCGGAATCCAGCACTTCCACGTTTTTATACAGCGCTTTCACGAACGCCTGGGCTTTGGCCTGGTCGTTATTGTTGTGATGCAGCGCGTAGCCCCAGGCCGCCAGATAGTTCCAGCGCGCCCCGCCAGAGCTTTTTGGATTTGGGGTAATCACCGAAACGCCCGGCTTGACCAGATCGTTCCAGTCACGGATTTGTTTGGGGTTGCCTTTACGGACAAGGAAAACAATGGTGGAGGTATACGGTGCAGAGTTGTCCGGCAGGCGTTTGATCCAGTTTTTATCAATGCGGCCCCGTTCGGCAATAGCATCAACGTCATAGGCCAGCGCCAGCGTCACCACATCGGCTTCGATACCGTTTATCACCGACGTGGCCTGTTTGCCGGAACCACCGTGAGACTGGCGGATCACCACATTATCGCCCGTCTCCTGCTTCCAGTGGGCGCTAAACGCTTTATTGTACTGCTCGTACAGCTCGCGGGTTGGATCATAAGACACGTTAAGTAACTGAATATCCTTTGCCAGAACGCTGGTCGATGCCAGCAATAATGTTAACCCCACGCCCCATTTGTTCATCGCCCAACTCTCTTATGTTGTGTTGTGATGAAGAAAGCGTGCCAGAAAGGTATTCAAACATTAAAGAATAAAAAAAGATTGGCTATAACCTGGGGGAATATGAAAAACGGGGAATTTTGTCTGATCACCGCAGACTGCCAGTCGGCAGTCTGCGGTACACGCGTTAGTACAGTTTCTTCGCGCAGTCCAGCCAGTCACCTTTAAACGGACGCTTCATGTTCTCAATGGCGTCGATGATGTCATGGTGCACCAGTTTTTCGTTCTGAATGCCAACGCAACGACCGCCAAAGCCTTCCAGCAGCAGCTCAATGGCGTACGCGCCCATGCGGGAAGCCAGGATCCGGTCATAAGGCACCGGCGAACCCCCACGCTGAATGTGGCCCAGAACGGTTGCACGGGTTTCACGGCCTGTCTCTTTCTCGATGTAATGCGCCAGTTCATCGACATCACACATATGCTCAGTGATCGCGACGATGGCGTGTTTTTTACCTTTCGCGATACCGGCTTTGATCTCAGCAACCAGATCGTCACGGCTGAATTCCACTTCCGGCACCACCACAAATTCGCAGCCACCAGCGATAGCCGCAGCCAGCGTCAGGTCGCCGCAGTAACGGCCCATCACTTCAACGATGGAGATACGCTGGTGGGAAGACGAGGTGTCGCGCAGACGGTCAATGGCTTCTACCACGGTACCCAGAGCGGTGAAATAACCAATGGTATAGTCGGTGCCTTTGATATCGTTATCGATAGTACCCGGCAGACCGATGCACGGGAAACCCATTTCAGTCAGGCGTTTCGCCCCCATGTAGGAACCGTCGCCGCCGATAACCACCAGCGCGTCGATACCCCGTTTTTTCAGGTTTTCGATAGCCACGGCGCGGATGTTTTCGTCACGGAATTCCGGGAAGCGCGCGGATCCCAGGAAAGTACCGCCACGGTTGATCATGTCGGACACGCTGTAACGGTCAAGCTGCACCATGCGATCTTCATACAGACCCAGGTAGCCATCATAAATGCCCATGACTTCCAGTCCTTCCGTCAGTGCTGCGCGCACCACACCACGGATTGCTGCGTTCATGCCCGGCGCATCACCGCCGCTTGTCAACACACCGATTTTCTTAATCATGACTACCTCTGAACTTTGAAATGCAAATTGAAATCTGTTGCCGGAAGTCGATTCTGCACATCGAGACGATCCAACGAATATGCAAATAGTATAACAATCGCTCCCTGCTGAATTGATTCAGGTCAGGCCAAATGGCGGTAATTTATACACAAAATGCGGGCCTGGCTCTCTTTTTTTACCAACACTTACGAAAGCTCAAACCGTTTGCCTTCCCTGGGGACGACAGAACAGGGATCCTGATGAATAATCACATCCGACCCTGGAAAACGCCGCAAAATCGCCTGCTCTACCTGTTCAGCCACCAAATGCGCCTGAACGAGCGGGAGATTATCTTCCATTTCCAAATGAATCTGAATAAAGCGGGTCGGCCCTGACTGCCGCGTTCGTAGATCGTGAGCACCGCTGACGCCCGGCCAGGAGGTCACGATTTCAATAATTTCCTGACGTTCATCATCGGGTAAGGCGCGATCCAGCAACGACTGCACTGCATCATAGCCCATACGTAAGGCGCTATATAAAATATAGATGCCAATCCCTAATGCAAACAACGCATCCGCACGATGCCAACCGTACCAGGCAAGCCCGAGCGCCACGAGAATAGCGCCGTTCATCATAACATCAGACTGATAATGAAGCATATCCGCCCGCACCGCCTGGCTTTGCGTCCGTTTCACCACCCAGCGCTGAAACGTGACCAGCATAATCGTCGATATCAGGGCGATAATCGTCACGATTACCCCTACGCCGGGCTCATTCATTGGCGTAGGCGTGATTAGATGCTGAATGCCGGTCAAAAACAGAAACAGCGCCGAACCGGAAATAAACATGCTTTGCGCCAGCGCGGCCAGCGATTCCGCTTTTCCGTGTCCAAATGTGTGTTCATCGTCCGCCGGTTGCAGCGAATAGCGCACCACTAACAGGTTGGTGAGCGACGCGGCGATATCCACCAGCGAATCGACAAGCGCAGCCAGAATACTTACTGACCCGGTGTACCACCACGCAAAAATTTTGATCAAAAGTAACAGCGATGCCATCACCGTCGCGGCGATCGCGGCCCGGCTGACTAACCGCCCATAAGATTGATTCATAAACACTCCTGCCTTTACATGCCGGTAGTATAACGGAAGGCGATAAACAGTAATGGAATATGACGATGACAATTTTCAGGCAAAAAAAAACCCCCACATCATGTGGGGGAAGACAGGGATGGTGTCTATGGCAAGGAAAACAGGGTTTGTTACTGGGAACGTGAGTTGCTACTACTCAATAACTTCAACGATGAACTTTTTTGCCATTGCGTCACGTCGCGCAACTGCTCCATTCGTTGTTGATGTTTCTCGTTTAAAACCGCTTGTTGCTCGGGCGTGAGCAGGCGATACATCTGGTTGCGGACTTTAGCCATTTCGACCTGTCGGGCAACCTGGGCCTGCGCCATTTTTTCTGCCTGAGCGCGTACAGCGTTTTCATCAAATTTTTCTGCGGTGACAAGGCGATGCATTGTCTCCATTTCGCTAACATTAACAGGAGGCTGTTCGTGCCGGGCCTGTTGCATCAGATCTCGCATCTGTTGACGTTGATGTTCGGTTAAACTTATGCCGTCAAACATATGGCTTTGTACAGTGCGCGGCGCCGAAGGTTCGCCCGGGTGCCAGTTATCGCCTGTAACGACTTCAGCAGCATGGCTCAATGTACTGAGTGCCAGCGTTGAGGCCATGACGGCAGCGGTAACTTTGCGCATCACTTGCTCCCAAAATCTTTTCTGTCGCGATTCAACGAGAGACAGTCTACGATTCGGGCTGCAAACATGCGTCAGGGGGTGTAAAACAACGTAAAGTCATGGATTAGCGGCGCTTGATGTCGTAATTTCTGCCTCGGAGGTACGTAAACAATGAATAAAATCCTGTTAGTTGATGATGACCGAGAGTTGACATCCCTTTTAAAGGAACTGCTCGAAATGGAAGGCTTCACGGTGCTGGTTGCCCATGATGGGGAACAGGCGCTGGAGCTTCTGGACGACAGCATCGATTTACTTTTGCTTGATGTGATGATGCCGAAGAAAAACGGTATCGATACGCTGAAAGCGCTTCGTCAGACACACCAGACCCCCGTAATTATGCTGACCGCCCGCGGCAGCGAACTGGATCGCGTTCTCGGCCTTGAGCTGGGCGCAGATGATTATTTACCCAAACCGTTTAACGACCGCGAACTGGTTGCGCGTATCCGCGCGATTCTGCGCCGTTCACACTGGAGCGAACAGCAGCAGAGCAGCGATAACGGCTCGCCGACGCTGGAAGTCGACGCGCTGAGCCTGAATCCGGGCCGCCAGGAGGCCAGCTTTGACGGCCAGACCCTGGAGCTCACCGGCACCGAGTTCACCCTGCTTTACCTGCTGGCGCAGCATCTTGGGCAGGTGGTCTCGCGTGAACATTTAAGCCAGGAAGTGCTGGGTAAACGCCTGACGCCTTTCGACCGCGCTATTGATATGCATATTTCGAACCTGCGCCGCAAGCTGCCGGAACGTAAAGACGGGCATCCGTGGTTTAAAACCCTGCGTGGTCGCGGCTATCTGATGGTCTCCGCTTCATGATAGGGAGCTTAACCGCGCGCATCTTTGCCATCTTCTGGTTGACGCTGGCGCTGGTGTTGATGCTGGTACTGATGTTGCCCAAGCTCGACTCGCGTCAAATGACCGAGCTGCTGGACAGCGAACAGCGCCAGGGGTTGATGATAGAGCAACACGTAGAAGCTGAACTTGCGAACGATCCACCCAATGATTTGATGTGGTGGCGTCGCTTGTTCCGCGCGATAGACAAGTGGGCGCCGCCGGGACAGCGGTTATTGCTTGTGACCACCGAAGGACGGGTGATCGGCGCAGAACGCAGTGAAATGCAGATCATTCGTAACTTCATTGGTCAGGCGGATAACGCCGATCATCCGCAGAAGAAAAAGTATGGTCGCGTAGAGATGGTAGGGCCGTTCTCGGTGAGAGACGGCGAAGATAACTACCAGCTTTACCTGATTCGGCCGGCCAGCAATTCCCAATCCGATTTTATTAACCTGCTGTTTGACCGCCCATTGTTGTTGTTGATTGTCACCATGCTGGTGAGTTCGCCACTGCTGCTGTGGCTGGCCTGGAGCCTGGCGAAACCAGCGCGCAAGCTGAAAAACGCGGCGGATGAGGTGGCCCAGGGTAACCTGCGTCAGCATCCGGAGCTGGAAGCTGGCCCGCAGGAATTCCTTGCAGCAGGGGCCAGTTTCAACCAGATGGTGACCGCGCTGGAACGCATGATGACCACCCAACAGCGTCTGCTGTCGGATATCTCGCATGAGCTGAGAACGCCGCTCACTCGCCTGCAACTGGGCACCGCGCTGTTGCGCCGCCGCAGCGGCGAAAGCAAAGAGCTTGAGCGCATCGAGACCGAAGCACAGCGTCTGGATAGCATGATCAACGACCTGTTAGTGATGTCGCGCAATCAGCAGAAAAACGCGCTGGTCAGCGAAACGATGAAAGCAAATCAGCTGTGGGGTGAGGTGTTGGATAACGCCGCCTTTGAAGCTGAGCAGATGGGTAAATCGTTCACGGTGAACTTCCCGCCGGGACCCTGGCCGCTGTATGGCAACCCGAACGCGCTGGAAAGCGCGCTGGAAAATATCGTTCGTAACGCGCTGCGCTATTCCCATACGAAGATCGAAGTTGGCTTCGCAGTGGATAAAGACGGCATTACGATCACGGTGGATGACGACGGGCCGGGCGTTAGCCCAGAAGACCGGGAACAAATCTTCCGGCCGTTTTACCGGACAGACGAAGCGCGCGATCGCGAATCTGGCGGAACAGGACTGGGGCTGGCGATTGTTGAAACTGCAATTCAACAGCACCGTGGCTGGGTGAAAGCCGAAGACAGCCCGCTCGGCGGGCTACGGCTGGTGATCTGGCTGCCGCTGTATAAGCGTTCGTAACTCACGTTGTCGTGCCGGACGGCGACGAAAACGCCTTGTCCGGCCTGCACATCGTTGTATGCCCGTAGGTCTGTTAAACAACGCCATCAGGCACGTTTCGTTGCCGGATGGCGATAAAGGTTTCAGCCGCGCAGACGCCGCGACTGATCTTCTATCTTGCCGCTCAGGCGGCGTTTCTGCATTGTTCTGGTCCAGCTTTTCGACAGCCCTGCCGCCGACAGCAAACGATGATACTGCTCATCATCGAACGGCATATGCCATGCAATCGCGATGGCTTCCTGCACCGACACGTCGCTAATACGAGAGACCAGCTCCAGCGGCGCGTCCGTCGACACGTTCCCGGCGGCAATCACGCTGCACAGCCAGCCGGTTTTACCGCTGTTTTGCATCTGGCTTGCCATATCGCTGATGCCGAAATGGAAGTTAAGCTTATGACACGGCGAACGAGGCTGCGTAACCTGGATCAGCGCCTCGCCCCAGCGAAAAATATCGCCAATAAAGACGTTCTCTTCGGTGAGTCCTTCGGTTGAGAGATTTTCACCAAATGCCGGAGCCACGAACCGCTCCGCCTGCATAGGGAATTCACGCGCCCACCAGCCGTAATGCTCGCGGGGGTAATGACACAGCGCGCGATCCGGCCCGCCGTGGATTTTCTTTTCCGCCTGCTGGTCGCCTTCCAGACCGAGTTCGGTCAGCTTAAGTTCGCCATCCACCTGAATTTTGGCGATCGCACTGGGGCGGTTTCCCGCGTAGTCCTGAATCTTGCCGGTAAATACCTCTACTGGATAGCGCATCTGGTCCCTCTCCCCGATAAATTTGCCCTATTTAACCACAATTATTTTACCTCGGGTGCGCAAAATGAGAGCACGGTTCACATGATGCAGTAAGAGACATGTTATCAATGAACGGTCTTTTGAAACGCCATTTCAGAATAAGGAGTCAACAACGTGACAGGTCAAACGCAGTTTGCTGGCGTCTGGTGCCCCTCCATTACGCCAATGGATAATGACGGCAAAATCGATCTCAACGGGCTTAAGCAACACCTGAGCCGCCTGACAGAGGCCAGAATCGACGTCATTTTACTGATGGGCAGTATCGGGGAATTCGCCTCCTTCTCGTTAGAAGAGCGTCTGTTATTGATTCGTGAGGCGCGCGCCATGAGCACGCTAAAAATGGTTGCTAACGTCTCCTCAACCTGTACGCAGGACGTGCTGCTGATGGCGAAGGAAGCGTATCTCACAGGCTATGACGCGGTGATGGTTTTGCCGCCGTATTACTACGGCCAGACGCCAACCCAGCTATTGCGCTATTTTCGCCAGCTTGGGCAACAGCTCAGCGGCAAATGGTTCGCCTATAACTTTCCGGCGCGTACCGGCTGCGATTTAACGCCGGAGCTGGTCGCAACCCTCGCCGGCGAATTCCCGAACTTCGCCGGTATTAAAGATACCGTCGACTGTCAGTCGCATACCCGCAGCATGATCCAGGCGACGCGCGCGGTACGCAATGATTTCGCGGTACTGTCCGGTTATGACGAATATTACATTCCTAACCTGCTGGCAGGCGGTGCGGGGATTATTTCCGGGCTGAACAACGTAATGCCGGAGTTGTTTGTCAGCGCGCGCGAGGCATTCAGGGCGGGCGACCTCGCCACCCTGCGCGATATCCAGCAGAAGATCGGCGTTTATATGTCGATTTACGCCATCGGCGAGGATTTTGTCACCACCATTAAAACAGTGGTATCGCGCAAGTTTGGCTATTGCACCGGCGTGTCGCGCAACGCGGGTGGAGAACTGAATGCGCAACAATGCCAGACGATCGATACCGTTTTTGGCAGATAAAAAAACAGGCCCGGCGGCGCTCTCGCTCACCGGGCCTGCTGATGCGTACCGGATGGCGTCACCGCGCCATCCGGCAGACAAATTATTTTTTAGCCGCGAAACGCGCCGCAGCTTCGTCCCAG
Source organism: Citrobacter sp. R4 (assembly GCF_026719175.1). NCBI lineage: Bacteria > Pseudomonadati > Pseudomonadota > Gammaproteobacteria > Enterobacterales > Enterobacteriaceae > Citrobacter > Citrobacter sp. R4. The sequence continues at coordinate 61,441 of NZ_JAPPSU010000013.1, read as the reverse complement.
TTCACCACGTTCCAGAACTCTTTGATGTAGTCCGGACGGCGGTTCTGGAATTTCAGGTAGTAAGCGTGCTCCCACACGTCCAGACCCAGGATCGGGAAACCGGATGCGCCAGAAATCGCTTCACCCATCAGCGGGGAGTCCTGGTTGGCGGTAGAAACAACAGCCAGTTTATCGCCTTGCAGCACCAGCCACGCCCAGCCGGAGCCGAAACGGGTGGCAGCGGCTTTCTCGAATTCCGCTTTGAAGTTATCAACGGAACCGAAGTCGCGCTCGATAGCGGCTTTCAGGTCGCCCTGCAGGGTGGTGCCTTTTTTCAGGCCTTTCCAGAACAGGCTGTGGTTAGCATGGCCGCCTGCATTGTTACGCAGAACCGTTTTCTTGTCCGCAGGCACCTGATCCAGCTTCGTAATCAGTTCTTCAACCGGCAGCGCGGCCAGTTCCGGCAGGCTTTCCAGCGCTGCGTTAGCGTTGTTAACGTAAGTCTGGTGGTGTTTGGTATGGTGGATTTCCATCGTCTGCTTATCGAAGTGCGGTTCCAGTGCATCGTAAGCGTACGGCAGGGATGGCAGTGTATAACTCATAATCATCTCCATTATTGTCGAGCGGCTGGGTGTTAATGCCGCGTAAGCAGTTGGTTCATTATAGTTAATTAAATGATATTGAAAATGATTATCAATGCCGTAGTTTTTGTAGGGATATCTTTTTTTCTCACTTTACCTGATATGTGAGCCAAATCACTCAGTTAACGTCCTGATTGCCATCAACGCCGTGACTGCGGCAACCGTTAAAAGGTTATGTATCTGCGCACTTTTTAAACTCATGACGTCGGATGGGTAAAACCGACGATAAAAACAATGAGGATGACGTGATGAGTAACGCGATTACGATGGGTATCTTTTGGCATTTGATAGGTGCGGCCAGTGCAGCCTGTTTCTATGCCCCGTTCAAACAAGTTAAACAGTGGTCATGGGAAACCATGTGGTCGGTGGGAGGCATAGTCTCCTGGCTGATCCTGCCCTGGACCATCAGCGCCATGTTGTTGCCTGACTTCTGGGCCTATTTCAGCTCCTTCAATCTTTCTACTCTGCTGCCCGTGTTCCTGTTCGGCGCCATGTGGGGTATCGGCAACATCAACTATGGCCTGACAATGCGCTATCTCGGCATGTCGATGGGCATTGGTATCGCGATTGGCATCACGCTGATTGTCGGTACGCTGATGACGCCTATCATCAACGGCAATTTTGATGTGCTGATCAACACCGAAGGCGGGCGGATGACGCTGCTGGGCGTGTTGGTGGCCCTGATTGGCGTCGCGATCGTCACCCGCGCCGGTCAGCTTAAAGAGCGTAAAATGGGCATCAAGGCCGAGGATTTCAATCTGAAAAAAGGCCTGCTGCTGGCAGTGATGTGCGGCATCTTCTCTGCCGGGATGTCCTTTGCGATGAACGCTGCAAAACCGATGCACGAAGCGGCTGCCGCGCTGGGTGTCGACCCGCTGTATGTCGCTCTGCCAAGCTATGTGGTGATTATGGGCGGCGGCGCGCTGGTTAACCTTGGCTTCTGCTTTATTCGTCTGGCAAAAGTAAAAGATCTGTCGATAAAAGCCGACTTCTCGCTGGCAAAACCGCTGATCGTCTCCAACATACTGCTCTCCGCGCTGGGCGGTCTGATGTGGTACTTACAGTTCTTCTTTTACGCCTGGGGCCACGCGCGCATTCCGGCGCAGTACGACTACATTAGCTGGATGCTGCACATGAGCTTCTACGTACTCTGCGGCGGGATCGTCGGACTGGTACTGAAAGAGTGGAACAACGCCGGACGTCGTCCTGTCGGCGTCCTGAGTCTGGGCTGTGTGGTCATCATTATTGCCGCCAATATCGTTGGTCTGGGAATGGCCAGTTAATCGGTTTGAGTACTGAGATGACGCCACTGACTGGGCGTCATCCCGGTTTCCCGGGTGAACACCACCGAAAAATAGTTACTGTCCTCAAACCCGCACTGCATCGAAATTTCACTGATCATCAGGCGGCTGTGCTGAAGCAAATATTGCGCATGGCAGACGCGCACCTGGCGCTGATACTGGTTGATGGTCATACCGGTCTGATTGCGGAACTGCTGGCGCAGCACGCGCTCGCTACACCCTTCCCGATCGCAAAATACATCCAGCGCGAACGGGCGCTCAAGGCTTCCCGCCAGCGCGGTGATCAGTTTATCAAGCAGGGTTTCGCTGGAAGTGGTTGGCAGGTTGTCGGTAGCGTAGCGGTGACGCTTCAACGTCATCACCAGTTGCCCGAACAACAGTTCCGCCATGTCATTAACCAGCGGATCGTGCTGATGACTTTCATGCTCAAGCTGGTTAATCACCTGGCGCGCCTGGGTCATTCCGGCGCTGCCCAATCGCCAGTGCGGCTGTCTTGGCGTACCGTTGAAACCGGGAATGGCGCTCTCCCAGGCAAGGTTCAGCTTAAGCCGCTCCGGGCAATAGATAATATTCTGCAGCACGAGGTCATTAACCGAGGTGTAGGAGTGCTTGTCTTCCGCGCGAATGTAAAACAGATCACCACGCGTAATCCGGTACGGACGATCATTGAGCACGTGCAGCCCATTACCACGCCACACCATTACCAGTTCACAGAATTCATGGGTATGTTCAGCAAACACGCTCTGCGGATAGCGATCGGCGACGGCGACAGCCTGTTCATCACCGGCAAAAAAGTCTTTTTTTAACAGGACTAACTGATTCGCCACCAAAGTCTTCCCTGCCGGATGTCGGTTACCGCCTTACCCGGCCTACAAAAAGCGTGACACGCAGGCCGGATAGAACGCTAACGCGTCGCTATCCGGCCTCATCATTGCATCATTACTAACAAATCTCGCAGCAAAAAACGGTGACTGCATTCGCGTTACTGAAGTAACGCATCGCGCCCCTGACGGATATCGCGTGGCGACCAGTTAAACTCGCGACGAAATAGCGTCGAAAAGTGGTTACTGTCGCCGAAACCGCAGTGATAGGCGATGTCCGTTACGCTTTCATCACTGTGTCGCAGGAGGTGGCGGGCTTTGATAAGACGCAGACGATTAAGATAGCGCTGGGGCGTCAGCCCGGTGTGCTGCTTGAGCTGACGATGCAGAGTACGCAGCGACAGCGAGAACCGGTCAGCCAGCGCCTCCCAGCATACTTCTTCGGCGAAATGGTCTTCCAGCCACGCCATCAGTTGATTCAGTCGCGCGTCGTTATTTTCCGCCCCTTCCATCAGACTGCTTCTGCGCAGTAATACCAGCAGTTGCATAAACACAATTTCGCGGTTCGCCAGCGCGGGGAGATCCATTTCTTCATCGCGTTGTTCCATCTGCGCCACCAGGTGGCGCACCTGTTGAAGCACGCTTTGGTTCACCCGCCAGTGTGAAGGGTACGCCCCATCCTGTTCCTGGGGCAGCAGTTGATCCAGCCCGGACAAAAACTGGAACGCATCGGGCGAACGGTAGAGCACATTGGTCAGGCAAAGGTTATCGGTGTGTTCATATAAGTGCCGATCGTGATCGCGAACAAAACAGACGGTGCCGCCGCTAATGGTATACGGCTGTCCGTTAAACACATGGATGCCTGTGCCATGTTCCACAATCACAATTTCATGAAAATCATGGTGATGCTCCGGAAAGGCAGACTGTGGCAGCCGGGGCTCAATGGCGACAGGCGCTTTACCTGATGGGAAAAAATCCACGCTGTGCAGTACGGTCATGATGATCCCTTCCGGATGAAATGAACATGGCAAAATAGTAATTAAGGGTTATCAACCTCACCTTAAATTTTCGACACGAAACTGAGCAAACAGCGTCAATTTTTCAAGAAAAGGCGGGAAAGATCCGGAAATGCGGTCGACATCACATCAGGAAAACGGGGCGGTATAACTGGAAACTGTGAACGCTATCACGTTCATCTTTGCTTTCTTGCCAGCGGCTAATTATGGCTGTCAGTAACAAGAAGGTGAGCCATGACGAGGTTTTTTAGACTGAGCGCAATGAAACTCAGAAGGACCTCGCTATGACTTTTCGCCATTGTGTCGCTGTCGATCTCGGCGCATCCAGCGGACGCGTAATGCTGGCGCGCTATGACAGTGAACATCGCACCCTGACGCTGCGTGAAATCCACCGCTTCGTAAACTGCCTGCAAAAACAGGACGGTTTTGATACGTGGGACGTCGACAGTCTTGAAGACGCCATTCGCCTCGGGCTGGAGAAAGTTTGCGATGAAGGCATCCGCATTGACAGCATCGGCATCGACACCTGGGGTGTGGACTATGTCCTGCTGGATAAGCAGGGCCAGCGGGTCGGGCTACCGGTCTCCTACCGCGACAGCCGCACCACCGGCATTATGCCGCTGGCGCAGGCGCAGATCGGTAAAGGCGATATTTATCAGCGTAGCGGGATCCAGTTTCTGCCGTTCAATACGCTTTACCAACTGCGCGCGCTGGTCGAACAGCAGCCAGAACTGGTGTCGCAAGTGGCTCACGCGCTGCTGATCCCTGACTACTTCAGCTATCGTCTTACCGGCGAAATGAACTGGGAATACACCAACGCCACCACCACCCAACTGGTCAATATCAACAGCGACGACTGGGATGAGACCCTGCTGGCCTGGACCGGTGCGGAGAAAACCTGGTTTGGCCGCCCTACGCATCCCGGCAATGTCATTGGCTACTGGATTTGTCCGCAGAAGAACTCAATTCCGGTGGTTGCCGTCGCCAGTCATGACACCGCCAGCGCGGTGATCGCCTCTCCGCTGGCCGATACCCATAGCGCCTACCTCTCGTCGGGAACCTGGTCGTTAATGGGCTTTGAAAGCCGTACGCCGTACACCAACGACGCGGCGTTGGCGGCCAATATCACCAACGAAGGCGGCGCGGAAGGCCGTTACCGGGTGCTGAAAAATATCATGGGGCTGTGGCTGCTCCAGCGCGTGCTGAAAGAACGCCAGATCGGCGATCTCCCTGCGCTGATCGCCGAAACGCAGACGTTAAAAGCCTGCCGCTTCCTGATCAACCCTAACGACGATCGCTTTATCAACCCGGACGACATGTGCGCGGAAATACAGGCGGCCTGCCGCGAATCCGGACAACCGGTACCGGTCAGCGACGCGGAGCTGGCGCGCTGCATTTTCGACAGCCTGGCGCTGCTGTACGCCGATGTACTTGAGGAACTGGCGGCCCTGCGCGGCGAGGCCTTCTCCCAGTTACACATCGTCGGCGGCGGCTGCCAGAACGCCCTGCTTAACCAGCTCTGCGCCGACGCCTGCGGCATCCGCGTGATGGCCGGTCCGATCGAAGCCTCTACGCTCGGCAATATCGGCATTCAACTGATGACCTTAGATGAACTGAGCAACGTCGATGACTTCCGCCAGGTGGTCACCGCCAACTATAACCTGACGACTTTTACCCCTCATCCTGACAGTGAAATTGCCCGCTATGTCGCGCAATTTCACGCAAAACGACAGACAAAGGAGCTTTGCGCATGACCACTCAACTGGAACAAGCCTGGGAACTGGCGAAACAACGCTTCGCCGCTGTAGGTATTGATGTCGAGGAGGCGCTGCGCCAGCTCGATCGTCTGCCGGTATCCATGCACTGCTGGCAGGGCGATGACGTAGCCGGTTTTGAAAATCCGGAAGGATCGCTTACCGGCGGCATTCAGGCCACCGGCAACTACCCGGGTAAAGCACGTAACGCCACGGAGCTTCGCGCCGACCTTGAGCAAGCGCTGAGCCTGATCCCAGGGCCGAAGCGCCTGAACCTGCACGCCATTTATCTGGAGTCGGAGACCCCGGTTTCCCGCGACCAGATAAAACCGGAACACTTTAAAAACTGGGTGGAATGGGCAAAAGCGAACCAGCTCGGGCTGGACTTTAACCCGTCCTGCTTCTCGCATCCGTTGAGCGCGGACGGCTTCACCCTTTCCCATGCCGACGACAAAACCCGTCAGTTCTGGATCGATCACTGCAAGGCCAGCCGCCGCGTTTCCGCTTACTTTGGCGAACAACTGGGCACGCCGTCGGTGATGAATATCTGGATCCCGGACGGCATGAAAGACATTACCGTTGACCGCTTAGCGCCGCGCCAGCGTCTGCTGGACGCACTGGACGAGGTGATCAGCGAGAAACTCGATCCGGCGCATCACATCGACGCTGTGGAAAGCAAACTGTTTGGCATCGGCGCGGAAAGCTACACCGTCGGCTCCAACGAATTTTATATGGGCTATGCCACCAGCCGCCAGACCGCGCTGTGCCTGGACGCAGGCCACTTCCATCCAACTGAAGTGATTTCCGACAAGATCTCTGCCGCGATGCTTTACGTGCCGCGCCTGCTGCTGCACGTCAGCCGCCCGGTCCGTTGGGACAGCGACCACGTGGTGCTGCTGGACGACGAGACCCAGGCGATCGCCAGCGAGATCGTACGCCACAATCTGTTCGACCGCGTCCACATCGGCCTCGATTTCTTCGACGCCTCCATCAACCGCATCGCGGCATGGGTTATCGGCACCCGCAACATGAAAAAAGCGCTGCTGCGCGCGTTGCTGGAGCCAACAGAACAACTGCGCCAGCTGGAAGCCAGCGGCGATTACACCGCGCGTCTGGCGCTGCTGGAAGAACAAAAATCACTGCCGTGGCAGGCGGTTTGGGAAATGTACTGCCAGCGTCACGATACGCCAGCCGGCAGCCAGTGGCTGGAAAACGTACGCGCATACGAGAAAGCGATCCTCAGTCAACGTCGTTAAGACAAATCGTAGGCCCGATCGGCCCAGCGCCATCGGGCAAATAATGAGACAGGTACACTATATTATGCAAAACATTACCGATTCCTGGTTTGTTCAGGGGATGATCAAAGCCACCTCCGATGCCTGGCTGAAAGGCTGGGACGAGCGCAACGGCGGCAACCTGACGCTGCGTCTCGACGAGGCGGATATCGCGCCGTTCAGCGCAGACTTCCACGCCACGCCACGTTACATCGCCCTGAGCCAGCCAATGCCGCTGTTGGCGAACACGCCGTTTATCGTGACCGGTTCCGGTAAATTTTTCCGCAATGTGCAGCTCGACCCGGCAGCCAATTTAGGCGTGGTGAAAGTCGATAGCGACGGCGCGGGCTATCACATTTTATGGGGACTGACCCACGAGGCGGTGCCGACCTCTGAACTGCCGGCGCACTTCCTCTCCCACTGCGAGCGCATCAACGCGACCCATGGCAAAGACCGTGTGATTATGCACTGCCACGCGACCAACCTGATCGCCCTGACCTACGTGCTGGAAAACAGCACCGATCTCATCACCCGCAAGCTGTGGGAAGGCAGTACCGAGTGTCTGGTGGTGTTCCCGGACGGCGTCGGCATTCTGCCGTGGATGGTGCCGGGCACCGACGACATCGGCCAGGCCACCGCACAGGAAATGCAAAAACATTCGCTGGTCCTGTGGCCGTTCCACGGCGTGTTTGGCAGCGGCCCGACGCTGGATGAAGCGTTCGGCCTGATCGACACCGCAGAGAAGTCCGCCGAAGTGTTAGTCAAAGTGTTGTCGATGGGCGGCATGAAGCAAACCATCAGCCGTGAAGAACTGATCGCGCTGGGTAAACGTTTCGGCGTAACCCCGCTCGCCAGCGCATTAGAACTGTATTAATCGCAACATCGCGCCCCGCTCACCGTTGCCGCGCTGAAACCTAACCAGAGCGGCAATATGTGGATCTCCCGTTTCGCTGTTGCATATGTCGATGTGGCTAACGGTTTTGAGTGGCAGGCCGTGGCAGCCTGTGGGGTACTGAGCGGCATCCCTATCCCTGGCGGTTCCGGCGCCATGCAAGCGCAGCGCCGCCGGACATAATTTCATCGTAATTAAGGAGAATAACATGAGCTTTATGCTGGCACTTCCCAAAATCAGCCTGCACGGCGCAGGGGCGATTGGCGATATGGTGAATCTGGTTGCGAACAAGCAGTGGGGAAAAGCGCTGATCGTCACCGACGGTCAATTGGTGAAGCTTGGGCTACTCGATAGCCTGTTCACCGCGCTGGATGCGCACCAGATGTCGTATCACCTGTTTGACGAGGTGTTCCCGAATCCAACCGAAGCGCTGGTGCAAAAGGGTTACGCGGCGTATCAGGAGGCGAACTGCGACTACATCATCGCATTTGGCGGCGGCAGCCCAATCGATACCGCCAAAGCGGTGAAAATCCTTACCGCTAACCCGGCGCCATCCACGTCCTATTCCGGCGTGGGCAAAGTGAAGAACCCGGGCGTACCGCTGGTCGCGATCAACACCACCGCCGGGACAGCGGCTGAGATGACCAGCAACGCGGTGATTATTGACGCCGAACGTCAGGTAAAAGAAGTGATCATCGACCCGAATATCATTCCGGATATTGCGGTAGACGATGCCAGCGTGATGCTGGATATTCCGGCGTCCGTCACCGCGGCGACCGGTATGGATGCCCTGACCCACGCGGTGGAAGCCTACGTTTCCGTTGGCGCGCACCCGCTAACCGACGCTAACGCGCTGGAAGCTATCCGTCTGATCAACCTGTGGCTGCCGAAAGCCGTGGCTGATGGCCACAACATGGAAGCCCGTGAGCAGATGGCGTTCGGTCAGTATCTGGCGGGGATGGCATTCAACAGCGCCGGCCTGGGGCTGGTTCATGCGCTGGCGCATCAGCCGGGCGCGACTCACAACCTGCCGCACGGCGTTTGCAACGCCATCCTGCTGCCGATCATTGAAAACTTTAACCGCCCGAACGCCGTCGCGCGTTTTGCCCGCATCGCCGGGGCGATGGGGGTGGATACCCGCGGCATGAGCGATGAAGCGGCAAGTATGGAAGCGATTAATGCGATCCGCGCCCTGAGCAAACGCGTGGGTATTCCGGAAGGGTTCAGCGCACTCGGCGTAACCAAAGAGGACATCGAAGGCTGGCTGGATAAAGCGCTGGCTGACCCGTGCGCGCCATGCAACCCGCGCACTGCCAGCCGCGATGAAGTCCGCGAGCTATACCTGGAGGCGTTATGATCCGCAAAGCATTCGTGATGCAGGTTAACGGCGACGCGCACGAAGAGTATCAGCGCCGCCATAACCCCATCTGGCCGGAGCTGGAAGCGGTGCTAAAAGCGCACGGCGCGCATCACTATGCGATCTATCTCGACGAAGCGCGCAACCTGCTGTTCGCCACCGTGGAGATTGAGTCCGAAGAGCGCTGGAACGCGATCGCGAATACTGACGTGTGTCAACGCTGGTGGAAACATATGCGCGACGTGATGCCCGCAAACCCGGACAACAGCCCGGTCAGCGCGGAACTGAAGGAAGTGTTTTATCTGGCGTAAGCGCCAATGAGTCCAGGCCCGGTGAATACCGGGCCTTTTTGCATCAGAAGTAATATTTGAAGCGAACGCGGGCGCCGTAGCGGTCGTCGGAATCGTCGCCGTGAACGTCATCGCCGTCGCTGTTCATGATGGAATAATAGGTACCGAGATAGATATTGAAGTTCTCCATATCCATCACGTTGGCGAACTGATAGGACGCATGAATAGTATGAATGTCATAGGTGCCTTCATCGTTAATCCAGCAATCATCGTCGCAGACGACACCTGAATATTCATCAATCTTGTTATGCGCATAAATATACCCCAGCTCAAAGCGCTTCCACAGGGCGTTCACCCCGGCGGTAAAGTCTTTTTCACTGCTGGCATCCAGATACGCGGTGCTGACGTTAAGCACCACTCCGTTGTCCGGATCGGTCTTTAAGCCGTCCCAGGTCATGGTTAAGCCATAGCCGGTGCGGTCGGACTGATCGACAAAGTCGCCCTGTGCGTCGGTGTAGCCGTAGGCGTTATTGACCACGTTCGATTCCATCGCCGCGGCCACCGAGAACTCATCTTTTGACCACGCGATAACCGGGCGCAGATAGGCAACGTTTTTCTGTTGATCCATCTCACGACCATGGTAGTCACCCTCATTAAACAGCGCGGTACCGTCTTCCAGCAGGGTGTTGAGTTCGAAATACCAGTTATCGATTTGCTTGCTGACAAGGAAGTTACCGCCCGCGTCGGAACGTCCGCGCCCTTCTTTCATCATGTAGATATAGCCGCTGCCGTCGTTGTACAGATCGTTAGCGGTATTGCCGGAATGTTCGACAAAAGTATCCTGATTCAGCGGGAACATATCGTAGGCTTCGAAACGCCCGACTTTCACCTTCCAGTCGTTTTCCTTGCCGAAGAAGAAGACCGCGTCATCAATGTCCACCGTGCCGGACATGTCACCTAAGGGCTGCGCCGAGAAGCCAGCGAAATAGCCGTTATCCAGCTTCCGCATCCCGTCAAAACCCAGCAGGATACGGCCATTCAGATCCCATTGTTCATTCGTTGTGTCAGGATCCATATTGGCATTGGTCATCGCCAGCAGGCCATGTTTGCTTTCGGCATCCATGTTGAATTCCACATCGCCGTAGATTTTCAAATCGCCGTAGCCGGAGAGCTGCAGATTTGGCGTCGCGGCGTTTTTCTGCGTTTCTTCCGTCGGTGTCTGTCCGTTAACCGGAGTGTTGCCCTGAGCGGCTTTGATTTCGCGGATCTCCGCAGCCTGCTGGACCTGTAATTGTTGTACCTGGCTTTCCGCCTGGGCCGCCCGGTTTTCCGCCGCCGCCAGTCGGGCCTCTAATTGCTCAAGCCGTTGTTCCAGAGTCAATTGCGCTGTTTTAGCAAAACCGGTATTTGCCACTAATAATAATCCGATTGCTAAAGATAACGTCGATTTCTTCATTTATTCGCTTTCCTTGAAATAAAGAATGATCAGCGTTTTCCTGTAGGAATACGCGTGGTGAATAATGAGATAAGAACAATTTTATTTTTATATATATTGACACCAGCAATTGAACCCATGAATGATTAAACAGCGATTGCGGGTGCTTTCACAGGCTAATAATTATTAGCATTCTGATTTATTGGTGTAAATGCAGCAAATACACAGTTCGTGAGGAATCTAACAAAAGCGGGGAAATAAACGAAATATCGTAAAAAGTTATAAATATAGATTTAATGAAAATATAATTTTAATTAATCATTGAGCGTGACGTTATTACACCACGCTCGAATTAATCGAAATAATCTTAATTTTGTTCGGCGACCAGAATTGCCTGCGTATCCGGTGCCAGCGCCTTAAATATATGTTCCCGATCGGCGGGGTAACAAATATAGTCACCCACACCTAATTCTTCCGGCGCGTCGGTCAGACCAACCAGCGCTTTTCCCTGCGTCACGATGATATGCTCTATCGACCCGGGCGGATGGGGCTGTGAAACGCGGTCGGCTCCCGGCTGGGTCAGCAGTAAATAGATATCGCGACGTGCGCCAGGGGGGCACGCGGCCAGCAAAATGGCCTGATAGTGCGCCTGCTCCGCCACCACTTTTGTCCCTTCGCCCCGCCGAATCACCTGCGTTTTTTGCACCTGCGGTTCCAGCAGCCGCGCAAAGGGGATATCCAGCGCCACACAGAGCGACCAGAGCGTTTCCAGGCTAGGATTACCGTTTCCCGCTTCCAGCTGTGAAAGTGTGGATTTGGCGATGCCTGCCCGGCGGGCGATTTCCGCCAGCGACAGTCCTGTCCGCTGACGTTCGCGTACCAGACTTTTAGCAATCACGCTGATGGGCTGTGTCATTCACGTCTCCGCGTTTTTTATAACGAACGATTCGTTCGTCTTGTAAATCGATCATGTTCCGTTCATTATAATGGAAACTCGTTCGATATGGCTAAAATGGATGAAACACCTCTTTTCCAGTCTGAAAGCAGACACGATAAAAGCGATATTTCTGGTATGCCTGGCCGTCGGCGTAGTGGGCATGTCCTACGGCTCGCTGGCAATGGCCTACGGTTTCCCGGTCTGGGTACCGTTTGTACTCTCGATTTTTGTACTGGCCGGCGCGTCAGAATTCATGTTCATCGGCATTGTCGCCAGCGGCGGAAACCCGTTAGCGGCAGCGGCAGCCGGTTTACTGGTTAATGCCCGCCACGTACCTTTCGGCGTGACGGTGCGCGATCTGGTCGGCACCCGCGCCGCCAGCTTTTTGGGCTGCCACATTATGAACGATGAGAGCGTGGTGTTTGGCCTGTCGCAGAAAACGCCGGAGCAGCGTAAAGCCGCTTACTGGCTTTGCGGTCTGGGCGTTGCCATTCTCTGGCCGGTAGGTACCCTGCTGGGTACGGTGGTGGGACAGTTGCTGCCCGCGCCGGAAACCATCGGTCTCGACGCCGTGTTCCCGGCGATCCTGCTCGCGCTTGTGGTACCTGCTTTCAAAAACCGTACTACTTTAATTCGCAGCCTGAGCGGCGCCGCCGTGTCGCTTGCTGCCGTGCCTTTTGCGCCGGTCGGGCTGCCGGTGCTGCTTTCCCTGCTTGGCTTACTGACGAGGAAAAAATAATGGGCAACATGACGCTGTTTATCCTCGGCATCGCAATTTTATCGGCGGGTACTTACCTGATGCGCCTCGGCGGCGCAAAGCTGGGGAGTCGTCTGGCGCTTTCCGAGCGCTCGCAGGCGCTGCTTTCCGATGCCGCGACGGTATTGCTGTTTTCCGTTGCGCTGGCGACCACCTTCTACGAAGGCGAACACTTTGCGGGTATAGCGCGTGTGTTGGGCGTGGCTTTCGCGGTATTTCTCGCCTGGCGGAAAATGCCGCTGATTGTGGTGATTATCGCTGCGGCGGTGGTGACGGCGCTCTTGAGAATGGCGGGAGTGCACTAACCACTAAAACAATCGCCGATCGCGATCACATCCTGTTTAAAACTGAGTTTCATTTTTCTGATTAAGCGTAGAAAGTAGTTAGTGTCGAAGAAAAATATCAGTGTCTAGCGTCGAATAATAATCGACGCTATTTTCTACTCTACGCGGGACAAGAAAGATGGCGCGGACAGCCAAAGAAAAATTATTGCATCATATTCTGACGCATTATGCGGAAAGCATTACGGGATTCACGGCCCAGGACTGTACTTGCTTTATGCAGGTCAACCGTAGCGTCATTAGTCACTACCTGAACCGACTGTGCGACGAGGGGCGTTTACGCAAAGAAAACACGCGCCCGGTGCGCTTCTTTATTCAGCATAATGGCGCACAAAATGAGCAAGCGTCCCGTTTAGTGTCGAAAAAGGCTGATGCTTTCCAGAGTCTGACCGGCGCCGAGGGTAGCCTGGCGGAAGCGGTCGCTCTCTGCCGCTCAGCGGTGGACTATCCGGGAGACGGCTTACCTGTGCTGATCTCAGGCGAAAGCGGCGTGGGCAAGAGCCATCTCGCCTCGCTGATCTATCAGTACGCCATCGGACGCGGCGTTATCGCCGCTGATAAACCGTTTGTCGAACTAAACTGCGCTGACTACGCCAACAACCCCGAACTGCTCTCCGCCACGCTGTTCGGCTATACCCGCGGCGCCTTCACCGGCGCCGATCGTGAGAAACAGGGCGCGTTTGACGACGCCAACGGCGGCTTTCTGTTCCTTGATGAAGTGCATCGTCTGTCCGCGGAAAACCAGGAAAAACTGTTCCTGTTTATGGATAAAGGCTATTTCTATCGACTCGGCGATAACCGCACCCGCCATCCGGCTTCGTTACGCTTTATCTTCGCCACCACGGAAAATATTGACACGGCGTTGCTCAATACCTTCCGCCGACGCATCCCGGTTCGGGTAACATTGCCTAACTTTATTTCGCGACCGCTCACAGAGCGTATCGCACAGGTCACTCTGTTCCTGTGTCAGGAAGCGGCCAACCTGGGCAGGGACATCCACCTCGATAATCAGTTGATGCGCCAGCTCGTCTCTTCTCCGGTGCGCGGCAACATCGGCGAACTGAAAAACCAGATCAAAGTCATGTGCGCCAGCGCGTGGAGCAATCACCGCGACGCCGATATCATCAGGCTACGCGGTACGCATCCGGACGGCGAAATGCTGGTGATTTCCGCCGACACAGGAGGACAGGAACCCGACGCCAGTATGCTGCTGCCTAAGGCGATGCATGATGAGGTCATTTTCCGCGATTTTTGCCACAGCGGTAATGTTCTGCTGCTGAACCGCAAAATCGAGCAGTTGCTGGCGACGGTGAAGGGCGTGGTTTCCACTGAAACGCTGTATAACGGCTACGTCTGGCAGAACACAATGCATGCGGTAAACGAACTGGAGTGTCTGACCGGCATCACCTGCGGTCCGGAGATCCGTAAAGCGCTCTGGCTTTGCCTGACCTACGCGTTGCATACGCCACAACAGGCGGAACAGGCCGATGAACTGCTGACCATTGCCGACTACGTTTCCGGCAAAGCGCGCCTGCTAACGGAGGAGTGTATTGCGCTGCTGGCGAAGCACGTCACGCATCAGCAGTTACCTCTGTTGCAGCCATTGTTCAGTTGTATCTTTCATTCTGTGGCCGGGGAAGATTCGCCGATTCAGGGCATTATTGTTTCCCACGGGCGCTCGACTGCGTCGAGCATTGCCGGCATCGCCAACCAGCTGACCGGCGGCTATTACTTTAAAGCCTTCGATATGCCCAACGCGACCTCAACCCGGGAAATTATCGACCTGCTGATAAGCCATCTGTCACGTCTTAAGCACGGCGGCGGGCTGATTATTCTGGTCGATATGGGCTCGCTGAAAGCGATCTACGAAGAGATTAAACTTCATCTGCACGGCGAGCTGCTGGTGATTAACAACGTCAGCACCGCAATGGCGCTGGATATTGCCTCGAAAATCCAGGACAAGTTGCCAATGGAGGCGATTATCGAAGGGGCGAAAGGCGCGTGGGAAGTAGAAACGCGTTATTACGCCGGAATACTTCCCGGCAACAAAATCATCATTTCGTGCATTTCCGGCGAGGGCATTTCCCGTAAGCTTAAAGATATCGTGCAGCGCTATCTGGCGCAGGAGGAGATCGACATCATCACGATGGAATATGACGATCTGAAGTGGAAAATCGCCCGCGCCGACCCGGCGCTTAACGGCACGCGGCTGATTATCACCACCACCGAACTGGAGGCGGGGTACATCCCGCTGCTCAGCGTCGAACAGCTGATTAAAGAGAAAACGCTGGTGCTGAAGCGCGACTACTTTAACGGATTAGTCATGGAAGGCGCTCTGGAGCCGATGATCGAGGAGGTGGTCAAACTGTTTACCGTCGAGGGGGTTGCCAGCAGGTTGAACTTCCTCAATCCGGTGGTGATCATCGACGAAGTGGAAGCCGTTATTAAGCAGTATGAGTCTTTCTACAAAATCCACTTTGAAAGCTATCTGCGTATCAACCTGTTTATGCATATAGCGCTGATGATTGAGCGCGTCATGGTGAATAACGGCGTCCGGCACCGCGAAGAAGCTGAACTCACGTTGGATCAGCAGGCTTTTGTCGCCGTACATGACACTTTTTTCCAGGCGCTAAACCGTAAATACAATATCACCCTGCCGCTGACCGAAGTGCTCATGATTTATGAAATTATGGAGCCGTGGATAGCCACCGAAGCGCTCTGTTAACGTTTCTGCCAGCTACAGACTGGCAGACGCTTCGACGCTGCGTTCGCAGCCCTTTTCGACACAGCAAAAGCCCTCGAACACTACGTTTTACTTCATTAAATTCAATAAGATAAAAATATGGCATGCCGCTTGCAATACCTTCAACAGATACTGAAAAATGAAGGAATGCACAATGCGAGAGTTGTACATCGCAACCCACGGGCACTATGCGCAGGGCATTGTCTCAGCGCTGAATCTGCTGGTCGGCGACGATCATGGCGTAACGCCGATTTGCGCCTACTGCGGCGACATCGGCTCAACGGCGGAACTGGCAGCCCGCTTTGAAGCGATCGTTCAGCAGACGATTAGCCAACAAAAGGAACTGGTGCTGTTTACCGATATGCCCGGCGGCAGCGTTAACAACACCGCCGTCCAACTGCTGGTTAAATATCCGCATATCCATGTGATCAGCGGCGCAAATTTGATCATGCTGATGGAGTTCTGCCTTTCTGAACAGACCGAAACCTTAGCGCGTATCCAGGACGCCATCACCGCCGCCAGCGGTGCGATGCAGTATGTGAACCGCCTGCCTGAAATTCTTACCGCTCGTCAGGCGGAATCAAGCGTCCCTGCTGACGATATGGACGGCTTTTTTGCCGCGGAGAGGCCATTATGACCATCGCTCTGGAAACGCTTGACCCGCGCTATTTCAAACCGCAACCGGGCCTGGATCGGCGCTGGCTGAGCGAAGCGCTGAAGGAAGTTATCACGCAGATAGACGCGATGCTGCCGCGCTTTACCACAACCTTTCCGGCAGCCAGCGCGGTTGATGGTCGCTATCCTGTCGTTGAAAAAGTCGACTGGACCGAAGGCTTCTGGACCGGAATGCTGTGGCTGGCCTGGGAGGTCACCGGTGCCGATAAGTATCGCGTCATTGCGGAAGGACTGCTCGACAGCTTTGAAGAACGCCTTGATAAGCAGATTAAGATTGATACGCACGACCTGGGATTTCTGTACCTGCTCTCCTGCGTTAACGCCTGGAAACTGACGGGCAACCGTCGCGCGCGCGAACTTGCGCTGCGCGCCGCCGAACGGCTGTATCAGCGCTTTAACGCAACGGCTGGAGTGATTCAGGCCTGGGGCGATTTGAACGATCCCGCGCGCCAGGGACGAATGATCATCGACTGTAATCTCAACGTCCCGCTGCTGTTCTGGGCGGCAAACGAAACGGGCAATAGCGCCTGGCGTGAAGCGGCTACCCACCATCTGGCGCAGGCGGCGCGCTATCTGGTGCGCGACGATGCCTCAACGTTTCATACCTTTTATATGGATATCCACAGCGGCCAGCCGCTGCGCGGCGATACCCATCAGGGCTTCAGCGACAGCTCCTGCTGGGCGCGCGGTCAGGCCTGGGGTATTTACGGTTTCGCGCTGGGTTTTCGTCATACCGGCGACGCCTGCCAGCCGGAGCTGGCGCGTAAACTGGCCCACTATTTTCTCAACCGGCTGCCGGACGATTACATCTGCTACTGGGATCTGATTTTCACTCCGCAGGATAACGCCTGGCGCGACACTTCCGCCGCCGCTGTCGCCGCCTGTGGGCTGGCGGAGCTGTTAACCCTGCTGCCGCTCAGCGACCCGCTGCGTCCCGCCTACGCGAACGCCATCGAACTGATGATGCGCAATTTACGTGAGCGCTACTTTGCCCACACGCAGGACGGCCTGCTGCGTGAAGGCGTTTACAACTATGGCCGCAACGTGGGTATTAATGAACCTAACCTTTGGGGCGATTATTTTTATTTCGAAGCCCTGGTTCGTCTTTCCCGCGTCTGGACACCCTACTTTTGCTAACTGGAGCTACACATGATTTCTTTAATTCGTATTGACGATCGCTTAATTCATGGCCAGGTCGCCGTTGTCTGGACTAAGCACCTCGGCGTCAACCGCATCCTTGTCGCCAACGATCAAATCGTAAATAACGACGTGCAGAAAATGTCGCTGCGGATGGCGGCGCCCGACACCGCGAAATGCGCCATCATGGCGGTAAAAGATGCGGGCGATGTGCTTAACGATCCGCGTTCCGAAGCGATGAAAATTATGGTGATCGTTAACAATGTCGCCGATGCCCGGCGTCTGGTTGAACAGGTGCCCGCGATAAAAAGCCTCAACGTCGCCAACTTCGGGCGCATTACCGATAATCTGGCGGCGAAAAAACGCATCAGCGATACCGTGTACGTCACGCCGGAAGACGTAGCGGATTTTCATGCCATCGCCGCGCGCGGCGTAAAAGTTGAATACCAGGTTCTGCCCTCTCATCCGGTGAAGAATTTGATTGAGATGCTGGATAGCGCCGCCAGCTAAGCGAGGTCGTCATGTTAACGTCTGCATTATTTGTCGCACTGGTGATGTATATCGCCAAGTTCGCCGACCATACGCTCGGCCAGCCGCTAATCGAACGTCCGCTGATTTGCGGCGCGATGGTGGGCTTTGTGCTGGGGGATTTTCAGCAGGGGATTATTATCGGCGCCACGCTGGAGCTGATTTTTCTTGGCACCATCACCATTGGCGGTTCAGTACCGGCCGATCTCGCCGTCGGTTCCGTCCTGGCGACGGCCTTCACCATCCTGACCAAAGCTGAACCCGCCGTCGCAGTGGCGCTGGCGCTACCAATCAGCCTGCTGGCGGTATTCGTGTATCAGGTGCTAAAGCTGGTTTACACCGCACTGGTGGAAAAATATGACGCATTGCTGGAGGAGGGACGCGATCGCGCGGCGCTGGGCATCACGCTGGGAATGACGATGTTTTACGGCGTGCCCTTTGCGGTACTGGCGTTCTTCGGCATTCTTTTCGGCACCGACGTCATCCGCAGTCTGGTCGAAAGCATTCCGGACCCGGTGATGCGCGGAATGACGGCGGTCGGTGGTATTCTGCCCGCGTTAGGCTTCGCCATTCTGTTGAAAGCGCTGTGGAACCGTAATATCGCCGCGTTCTTCTTTATCGGCTTTGCGATGGCGGCTTATTTACAATTGCCGATTATGGGTATCGCGATTATTGCCGCTTCCGTTGCGGTCTATCTGTGCTTCAACGAGTTCAATCAACTCAAGGCGAATAAACAAGCCACTGTCGCCGCGCCTGCGTCGGTGGACGATAAGGATGGGTTCTTCAATGACTGATATCCATAACAGCGCGTCGTGCGCGTATGACGACAGCAAAAGCGAAAAAAAGATGTTTCGCCAGCTGTTCTTCCGCCAGTTCCAGCTACTAGGCTCCATGAACTTTACTCGTATGGAAGGCCTGAGCTACGGCTGGGCCATCGCCCCCATGCTGAAAAAAATCTACGCAGGCGATCCCCACCGTTATACGGAGTCGCTCAAGCGAAACAGCCAGTTTTTCAACACCAATCAGCATCTGGCGCCCTTCATTATGGGACTGACGCTGTCGATGGAAAAAGAGAACGCCGCTAACCCGAACTTTGATACTTCAAGCATCAACGGCATTAAAGTGGCGCTGATGGGGCCATTCGCGGGCGTCGGCGACTCATTCTTCTATGGGGTATTGCGCATTATCGCCACCGGTATTGCGATTGGCCTGGCCTCACAGGGCAACCCGCTGGGGCCATTGCTGTTTCTGCTAATTTATAACATTCCCAGCTATCTGCTGCGCTATTACGGCGGGGTGATGGGTTACCGTCTGGGATCGAAATACATCGCTGAAGCAACGCAGTCTGGGTTACTTGGTTGTATTACCAAAGCGTCGTCGATAATGGGCTTAATGATGGTAGGCGCTATGAGCGCTAGCATGGTGAAATTTACAACCACCTTTAAAACGACTATCGCCGGGCAACCTTTTGTGCTTCAGGAGATACTCGACAAAATTTGCGTCGGGCTGATTCCTCTGCTGCTGGTGCTTGGCTGTCTGAAGCTGCTTAATAAAAAGGTGAGTCCGAATAAAGTGTTGATTATGCTGATTGTCTTTGGATTCGCCGCCGCAGGCGTTGGGGTAATTTGATGTGATACGCGCTGTGTCTGTTAGCACAGCGCGTATCAGGCCTACGGCTGGAAACGCCTGCAGACCTGACAAGGCAGAACGCCGCCGTCCGGCAAGGCTTATTTCAGCAATTCAGCAGTCATGTGCACACGGTTACCAGTATAAGCCTGGGTAATTTTGTAGGCGCTGGCGCCAGCTTGTTCAGCCTGAGCGGCGATTTTCGCTTCCGCGCTTTCCAGCGTCGAGCCGGTTGCGGTCACGGACTGCGCGGCGAAAGTACCGAAGGACGTAGCGAGAGCGATTACTGCGACAAAAGTTTTGATGCTTTTCATGATATAAACCCTTTCACTTGGTTGTTTGAGTAAGGCACTGTGCCTTTATGTGATAAATAATAGGCCGTTACTCAGACAACTGAAAGCGGAAGGATTTGCCAATCTAATTCAAATAAACTGAATATGTTATCCGGCAATTAACCGCTGCGGGTGCGTATAAACGGTCGCCCTGCCCGGCTTACAAAAGCCCACCAGCGTCAGGTTGCAGCGCTCGGCTACTTCCACCGCTAATGTAGTGGCGGCTGAGAGCGCAAATAAGATTTCAACGCCGCACATCGCCGATTTCTGCACCATCTCATAGCTGGCGCGACTGGATACCAGCGCCGCCCCCTGTTCCCAGGCTTTTCCTTCCCCGGCACGACGCCCGAGCAGTTTATCCAGCGCCACATGACGTCCCACATCTTCATGACCCCCCGCCAGTTCGCCACAAGGCATAACCCAGGCTGCGGCATGGGTGCATCCGGTCAGTTTTCCGATGGGCTGAAAGTCCTTCAGATGCTGTAAAGCCGGGTCGAGACTGGCGAGATGAAACGTCTGGGTGAATGGCAGCGGCTGCACCGGTTTACCAATGTCGTTAAGCTGTTCCACGCCGCAGACGCCACAGCCAGTCCGTCCAGCCAGCGCGCGGCGACGTTCTTTCAACCCCATAAAGCGGCGGCTGGAAAGCTCAATCCGCACCTCAAGCCCGTTACAGGACGGCACGACATCCATACCAAAAATATCCCGCGGGCTGGCGATGATTCCCTCAGAAAGGGAAAAGCCAACGGCGAAATGCGTAAGATCTTTCGGCGACGCCATCATCACAACGTGCGAAATGCCGTTATAGACCAGCGCAACCGGGACTTCTTCCGCGACCTCATCCCGCTGAGGATGTTGCAAATCCTCGCGCGTCCAGAGGCTAACCTCGCGATAACCCGTGACATTTGTCACATATTCGACTTCTTCTGGATGTATCTTATTCACTTTCTTTTAACCGTATAAGAACAGACGTACCAACATTGTGGTATTCTGTCACAAACCCCACCGGGACAAGGGGAAATTGACCCAATTCTGGACCTTTGCGGTCCTCTCCGCAAAGAAAAATAACAACCACTCCCTGAGCATTCCGACTGAATGTGAATGAGAAGTGACAATGTCGAAACAAGGAGCAAACCATGCAGGTCAGCAGAAGGCAGTTCTTTAAGATCTGCGCTGGCGGTATGGCAGGCACCACGGCGGCGGCACTGGGCTTCGCGCCCGGCGTAGCGCTAGCGGAAACACGGCAATACAAACTGCTGCGCACCCGCGAAACCCGTAATACCTGCACTTACTGTTCCGTTGGCTGCGGGCTGTTAATGTACAGCCTCGGCGACGGGGCGAAAAACGCCAAAGCATCTATCTTCCATATTGAAGGCGATCCGGACCATCCGGTAAACCGCGGCGCACTCTGCCCGAAAGGGGCCGGTCTGGTGGACTTCATCCACTCCGAAAGCCGCCTGAAGTACCCGGAATACCGCGCGCCAGGCTCCGATAAATGGCAGAAGATCAGTTGGGACGAGGCGTTTGACCGCATCGCGAAGCTGATGAAAGAAGACCGCGACGCCAACTACGTTGCGCAGAACGCTGAAGGCGTGACCGTCAACCGCTGGCTGTCGACCGGCATGCTGTGTGCTTCAGCCTCCAGTAACGAAACCGGCTATTTAACGCAAAAATTCTCCCGCGCGCTGGGTATGCTCGCGGTCGACAACCAGGCGCGTGTCTGACACGGACCAACGGTAGCAAGTCTTGCTCCAACATTTGGTCGCGGTGCGATGACCAACCACTGGGTCGACATTAAGAACGCCAACCTCGTCGTGGTAATGGGCGGTAACGCCGCTGAAGCGCACCCGGTCGGGTTCCGCTGGGCGATGGAAGCGAAAATTCGCAACGGCGCGAAGCTGATTGTGATCGATCCGCGCTTTACGCGTACCGCGTCGGTGGCCGACTTCTATGCGCCGATTCGTTCCGGTACTGACATTGCTTTCCTGTCAGGCGTGATGCTGTACCTGCTGACAAACGAAAAATACAACCGCGAATACACCGAAGCTTACACCAACGCCAGCCTGATCGTGCGTGAAGACTTTGGCTTCGACGATGGCCTGTTCACCGGCTACGACGCGGAGCAACGCAAATACGACAAAACCAGCTGGAACTACGAGCTGGACGAAAACGGCTTTGCGAAACGCGACACCACCCTGCAACACCCGCGCTGCGTCTGGAACCTGCTGAAACAGCACGTTTCCCGCTATACGCCGGACGTTGTCGAAAATATCTGCGGCACACCGAAAGCCGACTTCCTGAAGGTGTGTGAGTACATCGCGGAAACCAGTGCGAAAGACAAAACCGCGTCGTTCCTGTATGCCCTCGGCTGGACGCAGCATTCCATCGGCGCGCAGAACATCCGCACCATGGCGATGATCCAGTTGCTGCTCGGCAACATGGGGATGGCGGGCGGCGGCGTTAACGCCCTGCGCGGTCACTCTAACATTCAGGGGCTGACCGACCTGGGCCTGCTGTCGCAAAGCCTGCCGGGTTACCTGACCCTGCCGAACGAGAAGCAGACCGACCTGCAAACCTACCTTACCGCCAATACGCCGAAGCCGCTGCTGGAAGGCCAGGTCAACTACTGGGGCAATTATCCGAAATTCTTTGTCTCGCTGATGAAGTCCTTCTTTGGCGACAAAGCAACGGCGGAAAACAGCTGGGGCTTTGACTGGCTGCCGAAGTGGGACAAAGGGTACGACGTGCTGCAGTACTTCGAGATGATGAACGAGGGCAAGGTCAATGGCTATATCTGCCAGGGCTTTAACCCGGTGGCGTCATTCCCGAACAAAAACAAAGTGATCGCGTCCCTGTCGAAACTGAAGTTCCTGGTGACCATTGATCCGCTCAACACCGAGACCTCAACCTTCTGGCAGAACCACGGCGAGTCGAACGATGTCGATCCGTCGACAATTCAGACCGAAGTGTTCCGCTTGCCGTCCACCTGCTTTGCGGAGGAAAACGGGTCTATCGTTAACTCCGGCCGCTGGTTGCAGTGGCACTGGAAAGGTGCCGACGCACCGGGAATAGCCCGTACCGACGGTGAAATTCTGGCGGGTATTTTCTTGCGTATGCGCAAGATGTACGCCGAACAGGGCGGCGCCAACCCGGAACAGGTGCTGAACATGACCTGGAACTACACCAAACCGGATGAGCCAGATTCGGAAGAAGTGGCGCAGGAAAGTAACGGTAAAGCGCTGGCGGATATCGTCGACCCGGCAACGGGCGCGGTGATCGTCAAGAAAGGCCAGCAGCTCAGTTCGTTCGCCCAGTTACGTGACGATGGTACCACCGCCAGCGGCTGTTGGATTTTTGCCGGTAGCTGGACACCGGAAGGTAACATGATGGCGCGTCGCGATAACGCCGATCCGTCAGGCCTCGGCAATACGCTGGGCTGGGCGTGGGCATGGCCGCTTAACCGTCGTATTTTGTATAACCGCGCCTCCGCTGATCCACAAGGCAACCCGTGGGATCCGAAACGTCAAATCCTGAAATGGGATGGGACGAAATGGAGCGGGATGGACATTCCGGACTACAGCGCCGCCGCACCGGGTAGCGATGTCGGACCGTTTATCATGCAGCCGGAAGGGATGGGGCGCCTGTTTGCTGTCGATAAGATGGCGGAAGGTCCGTTCCCGGAACACTATGAGCCGTTTGAAACACCGCTGGGCACCAACCCGCTGCACCCGAACGTGATCTCTAACCCTGCCGCCCGCATCTTTAAGAGCGACGCCGAAGCGCTGGGTAAAGCCGATAAGTTCCCGTATGTCGGCACCACTTACCGCCTGACCGAGCACTTCCACTACTGGACCAAGCACGCGTTGCTTAACGCTATCGCCCAGCCGGAACAGTTTGTGGAAATTGGCGAGAAGCTGGCGAACAAGCTGGGCATTGCCCACGGCGATACGGTGAAAGTCTCCTCTAACCGCGGTTACATTAAGGCTAAGGCGGTAGTGACCAAGCGTATCCGCACGTTGAAAGCTGACGGCAAGGATATCGATACCATCGGTATTCCGATTCACTGGGGCTACGAGGGCGTGGCGAAAAAAGGGTTTATCGCCAATACGTTAACGCCATTCGTTGGTGATGCGAACACGCAGACGCCGGAGTTTAAGTCCTTCCTGGTGAATGTGGAAAAGGTATAACGGAGACGACTTATGGCTTATCAATCGCAAGACATCATTCGTCGTTCCGCGACTAACGGTTTCACCCCCGCGCCCCAGGCGCGGGATCACCAGCAAGAAGTGGCGAAGCTTATCGACGTAACCACCTGTATCGGCTGTAAAGCCTGCCAGGTGGCCTGTTCGGAGTGGAATGACATTCGTGATGAAATCGGCAGCAACGTCGGGGTTTACGATAACCCGGCGGATTTGACCGCCAAATCATGGACGGTGATGCGCTTCTCGGAAGTGGAACAGAACGACAAACTGGAATGGCTGATCCGCAAGGACGGCTGCATGCACTGTGCCGATCCGGGCTGCCTGAAGGCGTGCCCGGCGGAAGGGGCGATCATTCAGTATGCTAACGGCATTGTCGACTTCCAGTCTGAACAGTGCATCGGATGCGGCTACTGCATCGCCGGATGCCCGTTCGACGTGCCGCGTCTGAATCCGGAAGACAACCGCGTGTATAAATGTACGCTGTGCGTCGACCGCGTCAACGTCGGCCAGGAACCGGCCTGCGTGAAAACTTGCCCAACCGGCGCTATCCACTTTGGCTCAAAAGAGGATATGAAAACGCTGGCGGGCGAGCGCGTCGCCGAGCTGAAAACTCGCGGTTACGACAACGCAGGCCTGTACGATCCGGCAGGCGTCGGCGGTACGCACGTGATGTACGTGCTGCACCATGCCGACAAGCCGAATCTGTACCACGGCCTGCCGGAAAACCCGGAAATCAGCGCCACCGTGAAGTTCTGGAAAGGGATCTGGAAACCTCTTGCAGCGGTCGGCTTTGCAGCGACCTTTGCGGCCAGCGTCTTCCACTACGTCGGGGTCGGTCCGAACCGTGCGGAGGAAGAAGATGACAACCTGCATGAAGAGAAAGACGAGGTGCGCAAATGAAACGTCGTGACACCATCGTGCGCTACACCGCACCGGAACGCATCAACCACTGGATCACCGCCTTCTGCTTCGTGCTGGCGGCGGTGAGTGGACTGGGCTTTTTCTTCCCGTCCTTCAACTGGCTGATGCAGATTCTCGGCACGCCACAGCTGGCGCGCATTCTGCACCCGTTCGTGGGCGTGATCATGTTCGCCTCGTTCATCATCATGTTCTTCCGTTACTGGCATCACAACCTGATCAATCGGGACGATATTTTCTGGGCGAAGAACATCCGCAAGATTATCGTCAACGACGAGGTTGGCGACACCGGACGGTATAACTTCGGCCAGAAATGCGTGTTCTGGGCGGCGATTATCTTCCTGGTGCTGCTGCTGGTGAGCGGCGTGATCATCTGGCGTCCGTACTTTGCCCCGGCGTTTTCCATTCCGGTGATCCGCTTTGCGCTGATGTTGCACTCCTTTGCCGCCGTCGCGCTGATCGTGGTGATTATGGTGCATATTTACGCTGCGCTGTGGGTGAAAGGCACGATTACGGCTATGGTTGAAGGCTGGGTTACCCGCTCGTGGGCGAAGAAACATCACCCACGCTGGTACCGCGAAGTGCGTGAAAAGCAGGACAAATCATCGTCCTGACCCGCTGATTATCCATCCCAATGACTCTGGCGCCGGGAACATTGTTTCCGGCGCTATTTCGTGTCAGGCTCCGCCAGCTAATCCGAACGGTGAATAGTCTGCTCCGTTAAGATCGGGTATCGTACCGCACACATTGCGATGTCACCGGTATATCCCGCAGACCGATTGCGGTTATCATTACTGATATTCACCAGAGCGGGCGCGTGGCAGGCGCCAAATCAAGAGCGGATGACAGACCACCGATCCGCCTAACCAGGAAGCACTCAATGAGCATTCGTATCATCCCGCAAGATGAGCTGGAAAAAAGCGAGAAGCGCGCGACGGATATGATCCCACCGTTATTATTTCCCCGGCTCAAAAATTTATATAACCGTCGCGCCGAACGTCTGCGCGAACTGGCAGAGAACAACCCGCTGGGCGATTACCTGCGCTTTGCTGCGCTGATCGCCCACGCGCAGGAAGTGGTGCTGTACGATCACCCGCTTCAGATAGACCTGACCGCACGCATTAAAGACGCGAACGAACAGGGCAAACCACCGCTGGATATTCACGTTCTGCCGCGCGATAAACACTGGCAAACGCTGCTGCATTCGCTGATTGCGGAGCTGAAGCCCGAAATGAGCGGCCCGGCGCTGGCGGTGATCGAAAACCTGGAAAAAGCCTCCGAACAAGAGCTGGAACAGATGGCGAGCGCGCTGTTCGCTGCGGATTTTGCCTCTGTAAGCAGCGACAAAGCGCCGTTTATCTGGGCTGCGTTGTCACTTTACTGGGCACAGATGGCTAACCTGATCCCGGGCAAAGCCCGCGCCGAGTACGGCGAACAGCGCCAGTATTGCCCGGTGTGCGGCTCAATGCCTGTCTCCAGCATTGTGCAAATTGGCACCACGCAGGGGCTGCGCTATCTGCACTGCAACCTGTGTGAAACCGAATGGCACGTGGTGCGCGTGAAATGCAGCAACTGCGAGCAGAGCCGCGATTTGCACTACTGGTCGCTGGAAAATGAGCAGGCGGCAATCAAAGCCGAAAGCTGCGGCGACTGCGGAACCTACCTGAAGATTCTCTATCAGGAAAAAGACCCGAAAGTCGAAGCGGTGGCTGACGATCTTGCCTCGTTGATTCTGGACGCCAAAATGGAGCAGGAGGGCTTTGCCCGTAGCTCTATCAACCCGTTCCTGTTCCCGGGTGAAGGGGAGTAAAGCTTACCTGGACCGGATGGCCCCCGTCGTCCGGTCTACAAGTGATATGGCGTGATCACCCCCGTATCCCGGCAAAGTCTTTTGTATTACGCATCACAAGCTGACAGCGATGGATTTGGGCGGTTGCCAGGATGATCGCATTCGGCAGTTTCATACCATACTCCTGCATCAGGCTGACGCTGCGTTCTGCGATATCCTGTGTAACGCCAATCACGTTGAAGACGCTTAAAGCTATACGCGTGCGGTTTTCCTGATGATATTTCTTCGCACCGACCATTACTTCCATCCATGTGATAAGGCTAATCGCATTTTGTGTGGGATACGTTTCAAGCCCCTGTTTCGCTTCACGACGACCGTTAAACAAATCGATCTATGGGTATCAAATAATACAGACCCTTGCGGCATCACCATTCCTCGCGCAATTTCCTTTCGTATTCGATACCGTCTTCTTCGCAGCCCTGCCACAGTCCTGACGCGTTAGAAAGGGTATTTTCTGCCAGACCTTGTCTTTCAAGGTACTGTTCAACTGCTTCGCGTAATAGCTCAGCACGCGGTAGGTTGCGCTGCTTTTTGAAATCATCAAGACGCTTGATCACATCGTCTGGCAGGTCGAGTAAAACCCTGCCCATAACCATTCCAACCATCATACTCATATATCTCTCCGGCATATCGTTTGCAGCTATTTTTCGCACAACATACACCCGTGGCGGCAGGGAAAAAAGCGCTTTCAGACGTGACTTTCACTTTTGCGAGGCGCTTTCCAGAATCGCTATCACGGTAAAATTCGTCATTTTATTTCGCCCCTATCCAGGCTATAACACTGTGTATTCATACAGATAAAGGGTGAGAAATATGGCGCTGGAAAAGGGCATTGCAAAGTTGGTTGGAGACTTTATCGCCGCAGGACGCCCCTCTGTTCGCGGTCAGCGTATTGATGACAGGAGGGCGGGCTATGTCGCCAGTACGGTGCTCGCCGGCGACACGGAAAGTCGTGTCGAAGTGGAAGTGTGTGTACTCGAAGAAATAACGTTTCGGGTGGTTTCTCCCCGTCACGCATCAGGCGCGCTGCCCTGTGTGATCTATTATCACGGCGGCTGTTTTGTCAGCGGAGGATTTGCCACCCACGATAAGCAACTACGCCAGTTGGCTTACCGCAGCAACTGCCGGGTAATCGCCGTCCAGTACCGTCTCGCGCCAGAGCATACTTTCCCGGCGGCGCATGACGATGCTGAAAAAGGGGCAAATCTTGTCTGGACCTACCACGAGCGATTTGGCATCGACCGACAGCGCATTACGCTTGCCGGAGACAGCGCGGGTGGGCAGTTGGCGCTGGTAACCGCGATGCGCCTGAAAGCGGCGAAACGCTGGCTGCCTGCGCAGTTGTTACTCATTTACCCTATGCTCGACGCCACGGCGCATTTTGAAAGCTATACCCGCAATGGGCTGGATTACCTCATCACGCGTGACACATTACTTACCGGCTATGAGATGTATTTATCACACACCGACCGCCAGCACCCCGAAGCCAGCCCTTTGTGGAGAGAGGATTTCAATGGCCTGCCGCCCACTCACATTATTAGCGCAGAGTACGATCCACTGTGCGATGAAGACGAAGCGCTGTATGACCGCCTTACGGCACAGGGCGTAGATTGCACCTGCCAGCGTTACCTCGGCGTTATTCATGGATTCTTCCAGCTTGGCGGAGTAAGCCAGGCCGCGCGCAGCGCAATGCAGGATATCGCCTGGCGCATTGGACAGCAGAAGGCAGCCTACTCCTCCTCGTTCCCACCTTCTTCATAGGGACCGAAGGGCTTTGCGGGCAGGACGATATAAATGCCTTCAAATATCGCGCCGGTTGTTTCATCGCCCAACAGTTCGACCTGCAGCTGGACGCGCGCTTTTTTACCTCGCGCCAGTCGGTCGAGATCGCCGCTCAGTGAGCCGAGATCGGCTACCGCGCTGGGTCTGCCGCTGATGGGCTTGCTGTAGCGAATATGGGCGTCGGCAAGAATAATGGTGCCGCCGAGGTGGCGCTCACGCAGCATTAGCCAGATAAGCCCCCAACCGGTGAGTGTCGCCAGCGAAAACAGACTTCCGGCGAACAGCGTGTGGTGCGGGTTTTGATTGCCCGTCTCCGGCATGGTGGTAATGAATTTTTGCCCGGTGTACTGCTGAATACGTACGCCCATTTTCTCGCTTAGCGGGATATGTTCATACCAGGCCTGCTGTAACTGTCCGCACCAGTCGCCGCGATGCAATATGTCGTCGAGCGAAGCGACAGGCTTAATCATCAAAAAATGGCGTACCGGCGTGGTTTGCGGCGTGGTAATTTCGCCCTGATTCACAAAGCCCAGCTTGGCGAAGAAGTCGACCGCGTCCTCTCGAGCGCTACAGGTTACTCGCTTAACGCCCTCCTGACGCGCCACCGACTCCAGCGTCATCGCCATCAGCGTCCCCAGTCCTTTTTCCTGTACTGCGGGATCAACGGCCATAAAGCGGATAGAGGCTTCGTTATCGGCATTAATGTACAACCGTCCCACGGCAACCAGGTTACCGTCTTCATCCACGACCATCTGGTGATGCGCCATCGCGTCCCAGGCGTCACGTTCGGAACCTTTTGGCTGATGCAGCGGTTTACGCAGCATTTCCCAGCGAAACTGATAGTAACGCTCTAATTCTTCTTCTGTTTGCGGTACACGAAGGTGATACATAGCTGTACTCTCTCTTGTTACCCGCGGCCACGCCGGAAGCTGATTCATACCTGAAGCCAGAACGTCACGGGACCATCGTTGACCAGCGCAACCTGCATATCCGCAGCGAAGCGTCCGGTTTGCGTGTTCATTTCCTGCTGGCGGCAGCGCCCGACGAAATAATCGTACAGCGCCTCAGCACGTTCCGGCGTTGCCCCTTTGGAGAACCCGGGACGCATGCCGCGTTCCGTATCGGCCGCCAGCGTAAACTGCGATACCACCAGCACGCTTCCGCCCGCCTGCTGCACGTTTAAGTTCATCTTGCCGTCAGCATCGCTAAAAATACGGTAGCCCAGTACGCGCTCGCATAAGCGATTCGCTTTCTGCTCGTCGTCATCCTTTTCGACACCTAATAAGATTAAAAGTCCGTTGCCAATTTCACCCGTCACCTCTCCCTCCACGGTGACGCTGGCACGGGTTACGCGCTGAATGAGTGCAATCATGGTTGGTCTGCTTCTTCTTGTTCTGCGGCTTGTTTGAGTTTGCGGTATTCCCCGAGAGTGACAGTTATTTCCGCGCCAAGCAAGACGATACACCAGGTCCAGTATACCCAGACAAATAAAATCGGGATCACCGCCAGCACGCCATAAATGAGCTGATAAGACGGAAACATGGTGATATAAAGCGCGAAACCTTTCTTTCCTGCTTCGAACAGCACCGCAGCGACAAATGCGCCGACAACGGCATCACGATTGGGTACGCGCGTAGTCGGCACAATACTGTAAAGCAACCAGAAAGAGAGCCAGGAAAGGATCAGCGGGAAAATGCGCAGGACATCATCAATCACCGAATTGAGATCGCTTGCCCAGCGCAATGAAAGTAAATATGAGCTGATGGCAAGACTCGCCCCGGCCAGTAGCGGCCCGAGCGTCAGGATCATCCAGTACACGGCAAAAGAATAGACCTTTGGCCGCGTACGCTTGCTGCGCCAGATGGTATTGAGGGCGCTGTCGATGGCGTACATCAGCAGCAGTGCGGTAACGATCAGCCCACACGCCCCGACGGCGGTCATTTTGTTGGAATTCGCCACAAACTGTTCGATATAGCGCTGAATCACATCGCCTGTGGCGGGGATAAAGTTGGCAAAAACAAAGTGCCGGAGCTGAACGCTGACTTCGGAAAACATGGGAAAGGCGGCAAACAGCGCAAAAACAACCGCGATCAACGGCACTAAAGAGAGCAACGAGACGTAGGCGAGATTTCCTGCCAGCGTCGTCATATTGTCTTCATCAATGCGCCGCCAGAGCAGCTTTAGCCAGGCCCGGATCGGGCGCGTATGGTGCCTGGCTTTTTGATGCGTGGTTTTTAGCATAACAGCGTCGCGAAATAATCAGGAATGGTGGATTTATCGGTCACCAGAATGCTGGTCATCCCAACCTGGTTAGCCCCTTCTATATTATCGGCGTTATCGTCAAAAAAGACCGCATCGCTCGCGGAAAATCCTTCCTGCTGGAGAACGTGCTGATAGATACGCGTTTCCGGCTTGCGCATACCGAGATCCTGAGAAAGATAGATATGATCCGCCGCCTGGCGAATCTCAGGGTACTCTTCCGGCCAGAACGTGGTATGCAGACGGTTAGTGTTCGACAGAACAACCACGCGATGTCCCTGCTCACGCAGTTTATGCATGATGTCGATCACCTCAGGCCGCAGCGCGACAAACACCGCTTGCCAGCCGTGAGAAAATTGCTCATAGCTCAGCGACAGTTCCATCTCCTGACACAGCGCTTCGGCAAACGCTTCGTCAGTGATTTCTCCGCGCTCATGCTGGTGGAAGACGTCTCCCATCGTAAAACTTTGCTTTAATGACGCCAGCGGTACACGGCTCAAATCACTCCATGCCCCTAACACGCGGTTGAAGTCGATATCGACAATCACATTACCTAAATCAAAGATATAGAGCATGTTCATCTCCTTACTCGCCGTGGATGAATAACTGTAGCGGGAAAGGCGAAGTTTGACTATCCGTCTGACCGGGAAGATCAGCGAAAAAAAGGCGATGCATTTTCAGCATCGCCTCTGGTGACATCACCCGATTATCGGGCCTGTGGTTTCAATCTTTACAACGATTTATGGCAGCCTGTCGTATCAGAAAGTGTACTTCACGCCAAGCATCGCGGAGGTATCACTGTAGCTGTTGTCGCCCACCTGCTGTGCAACGTTACCCCAGACCTGCAGCCGTGGCGTCACCTGCCCTTCCACACCCACTTTTAGTTCGCCAATATTGCGCGTGCCGCTGATTTCATCCGTGATGGAGCCCATCTGCACGGCCTGGTTATTGGTATTGTGGATCCAGTTTGCCTCTACGAACGGCTGGAACTCACGCCCTTTACCGGCGTCTTTTTCCGCGTGCCCTTTCAGGTAAGCGCGAACGCCAAGACGGGTCATCAGATTGCCGTCAGTTTTATCTTTGACAACCGTTCCGTTATTTTCACGGTGGGTATCAGCCTGCACATCCATCCAGATAACCTGGGCTTTCGGCTGGATCCAGTAAGTTGCGTTCTCACTTTCACCGACCAGGAAGCTGTAACCGCCTTCCACAGACGCCGTGATACCGTCGGATTTGTAGCTTTCGCTGGCCAGATGGTCACCGCGAACGGTGTTATCGAACCAGTTGTACAATACCCAGCTGTCCAGGTAGGTGCCGGTTTTATCGGCTTCGTTCGCATACCAGGTGGCGTACAGGCCAACGCTATAACCGTCTACAGAACCGCGAGAGGCATAGCCTGTCTGGCTATTACGGGTTTTGCTTTTCTGGTTGGCATAGCCCGCCATCGCGCCGAGATGCCAGCGGTCAAGGCCGTCACTGCTCCATTGCGCCAGGTCGCCGCCAATTTGCAGGACGTAGCGGTTTGCCGTGGTTTTCAACTGCCCGCTGGCGTCGTCGAAGCGAGTATGACCGCCCTCGTTGCGCATCCACATACTGGTGACTTTTTCTTCTCCGGTCAGCACGTCGGTGTACTGCGTCTCACCCAGACGGTCGTGCAGTCGGGTGATAAACATCGTGTTGGCTGCGTAATTGTTCGCCAGATAGCTGCCAAATTCCGGACGATACTGGTGCTCAACCGGCGTGGGTTCAGGCGCAGGCGGCGTCGGTGGTGTTGGAGGCTCCGGCGGCTCAGGAGGGTCAACCGGATCGACCGGGTCTGGCGGTGTCGGAGGCTCTGGCGGATCGACCGGATCGGGATCCGGTTCTTCCGGCGGATCCACAGGCGTCAGCTCACTGGTCAGATACCAGTCGCTGGCTTTTTTCACCACATCGTAGTCATACGCGCCCGCGACAATACGTCCGGCTTTGGTGAAGGTACCGTCAGAGTTCCCTGCGACCTCAACGATTTTGATACCGTCAACGGTCAGCTCGCCCATGCCGCCAATGTTGTTAATGCCGACGTTGGTATTGCCGGAGGTATCGCCCTGTACAATCAGCTTATCGGTAAATGAACTGTCGCCTTCCAGAACCGTGTTCAGTACCAGCAACGCGTTAGTACCAATATAGTTACCCATCACGGTCAGGGTCTTGAAGGTGGACTGATCGTCGCGGGATACGCCGTCAGGGCTGTAGCGCAACGTCGCCTGATCCAGCGTCAGGTCAGTCAGCGTGGAGTCTTTGGTCATCGTCCACAGGCTGTCGCCGCCTTTCATGTTCAGGTTAACTTTTGACGTGGCGTCTACGCTGGACGAGCCGACGAACAGGGAAGTATCTGCCATATTCAGCGCCACGGTACCGCCATTGATGGCGTTGATATTGCCTTCAATATCAAACACGCCTTCGCTGTCGGTCAGCGCCGTTCTGTCGATGTTTAACCGGTCGGTCCTGAGATACGTATCGGCAATCTCCGGCACTGCCAGCGCCTGGCTGGCAATGATTGAATCAACGCCGTTGGCCTGAATCACATCGGCGCTGTCAGCCACTCTCAGCTTCGCGCCTCCCGCCAGATACACCGTACCCGGACGGATATTATCCGTGTAGGTACCTTGCTGTTCCGTAGAGGCGTAAATAGCGAATGCGTTGGTTCCCGTGGTTGAAATATCCACCCCGTCACCTAGCTGGATAAGGCCGCCCTTATTGGCGTAAACAGCATGCCCCGCTTTGGTGGTGGTAGAAATTTCAGAGTCATCGCCGATAAAGACATACGCATTACCTTTGGTGTTATGGCTTTTCCCTTGCAGAATATCCACAATCCCCATGCCGTTGGTATCTCTGTCCCGGTTACCGGCGTAAACAGCGTAGCCTTTACTGTCTGCCACATTCGCCGCAGTACCCGTGCCTGTGACTTTCAACACGTTTTTTCCGGCCAGGACAATAATGCTGTTTGCTCCCGCGTTCTGGAAGTTATTCGCCCGGACGGCAACGCCATCTTTTACCGCAATATTCGCAGATTCAGAGACATAAACCAGAGAGTCGTAGTTATTATTAAAATCGGACGCCGCATTAATGCCGTCAGCCGACGACCCCGTGGTTTCAATGGTTAAATTTCTGGCTTTAAAAAAGACCGCTTCGCTGTTGCCCCTAATCGCATCGGCAGCAGAACCGGACGTTTTAATAGTAATGTCTTTCAGACTTGGCGCATTCATGCCGTTCGTCTGTAGATAAACACCAAAGCCCCCGAGCGGGGATGTAGCGCCTGTCCCGGTGGTTGTGACGTTAATCAGATCGTAATCACCAAGGGGGGTAGCACCTGCGTAATAATAAAGTACGTTGTTATGGTCCAGCGTCAGCTCCGCGTCTGCTATCGGAACATGGCCGCCTACAGCAATAAGCGCAACGGCAATGCTTAATGCCGTCTTATTAAAAAGCGCGCTCTTTTTCAGATCTTTATTCATGGTTTTCATATTTCCACCTTTTCCTTAACGTTTGTTTTTACACGTACTCGTCAGGAATCAGGACTCCGTTTTCTAATGAAAATAACTGCTTGAAAAAACCAAAGGTAAAAGGACCGCGCTCTTTAAATTAAAGCGACGCCGAACTTAAAAATTTATGCACCTTACCTTTTACGGCATAAATATCTTTAATTAATCGGGCTGTCAATGGGTCTTAAATAACGTAAATTAATATTCAGGAGGATTTTTTCTTAATTATTTGCATTATTCCTGGGCGTTTTTTTAGCCAAAATAGAAACAACGTTCCTAAAGCCAAATCAGCAAATAAATCAATGAGTAAAAAAAGCATTTTTTGTAAAAAGAAGGGCGTTTTAGGAGTAATGTTTTTGACACCAGGATAATTATCAAAATCTGATTTTTGTGATAAAAAACCGCCGGGACGGCGGCGATTTTTCAGTAGTGTCTTCCGGAAAGCTTACGTTCAAAACGGCTAACAGGATTTATCCCCAGCGGAATGTCAGGCTTCGCCTTGAAACTGCCATCGGCTCTCAATCACCAAAGGTGAATCCACACAGACTAACTGCGGAGTACGGTTAATGCCATCAGGAGCCTGCGTAAGTGGATTGACACAGGTCGCATCTGGCTGTTTATCAAACACCACAAGACTCTGCGCAGCAGATGTCATCAAAATACTTAACTTTCCGGGCCATTTCAGTCTGACGTTTACCCCGGACGTAAAACCAAAACAGTCATCCCATGGCCCTTCACGTGGGGGGATTCTGTTGCCTGTTGGCAGTTCATCATCGCCAGGCTCTTCCTGCCAGTCTGGCTGGAAAAGAACCTGTAATTCTTCGTCTTCGCGATGAGACGTTAGCCGTTTAGCAAACCAGGGATGCCACCCGGCAGACGCCGGAAACGTATCTGATGCTGTGCGAATTTCCAGACGCAAAATCAGGGCATCCTCTTCCAGAGCGAGCGTTTGCAAAACTTCGCCTTGCCATGGCCATGGTGAGCCAAGCAGCATAGCGAGTTTTAAGGTATCTGCGGTTTGCTCCATCACCTTCCAACAGGAATAACAAGCCATTCCATGCAGTGCATGGGGCGGTTTATTGGCAGGTAATGTATAACTCTGCTCACCCACATTTATCGTGGCGTTACCCAGCCGCCCTGCCCAAGGAACCATCGGGAAACAACCATACTGAAACGCTCTTCGTTGCGGTTCCCACTGGCGCAGCACTTCATATCCAAATGCCTGTAATGATGTCATTCTGGCACCATCATGTGGATAAACCTGTAGACGGATGTTTCCTTTGTTCAGCGTGATAACATCGCCTACCGGTCCTGGCCATAGAGCATCAAAAGCCTGTTGCAACGCTTGTTGATGCGCGTGATTGCATTTATTTTTCATGAACTTGTTCTCTGATATAGCGGTAAGAAGAAAATCGTTTCTTAGCGTCTTTTTTATTGGGTGAATGCGGCTTAATGAGCCAGACGCAAATAAAAGAGAGGGCAGAAATGGCAAAAAGGAACAGAGCAACATACCAGGGTTTGCCGTTCCCCATCGCCAAAAGAGTGGAGGCAATAAGCGGGCTCATTCCCCCCAGAATAGCTGAGAATTGATACGCAAATGAAAGCCCGGTGTAACGGACGCGGGTACCAAACATGCGGGTAAATAATGTCGGCTGAACCGCAAACATCATCGTCGGGCCTAAGTTATAGCCCAGGATCATACTGCACCAGATAATAAGCGTACTCTTCGTGTCCAGCAGGAAGAAAAATGGAAACGCAAACAGAACGCAAAAACCCGCGCCAAACAGATACATTTTCCGCTGCCCAACGCGATCAGAGATCCAGCCAACCAGTGGGCAACACACGATGCCAATCGCCGAAGCAATAAGCATACCGGTTAAAGGGATATCACTTGATAAGGCCAACTGGCTGGAGATATAGACTATGCCAAAGGCATTGATGATATTGGACGAGACGCTCTCTGCCAGTCTGGCCCCCAGTGCCAGCATGATATTCCGCGGATGCTTGCGAAAGAGCTCAATGAGAGGCGGTGCCGTTTTCTCAGACGAGGTCGCCGTATTATGCTTTTTAAAATCCAGTGTTTCTTCTGTATGTAGTCGTATAAACATGCCGACGATTAACATCACAGCGGATAACCAGAAAGGAATACGCCAGCCCCAGGAAAGAAATTGTTCCTGCGTCAGAAAATGATTACAGAGCGCAAATACGCCCGTTGCCAACATAATGCCCACCGATGCCGCTGTTTGCGGCAATGAGCCTAAAAACCCACGTTTATGTTGGGGAGCAGACTCAATGGTCATTAATGCCGCGCCACCATATTCTCCTCCCAGGCCAAATCCCTGAATCAGACGCAGAATCATCAACGTAACAGGAGCCCAAATGCCGATCTCCTGATACGTTGGGATAAAGCCGATCAAAAACGTCGAGCTACCGACAATGCCCAATGTCCAGATAAGCGTTATTTTTCGCCCAACTTTATCGCCGAAGTGGCCAAAAACAATGCCGCCTAAAGGACGCGTCAGAAAACCCACACCAAAGGTTGCGAAGGCCGCAATCAAACCAATAAAAGGATCGCTGTCAGGGAAAAACAACGGTGCAAAAACCAGTCCTGCTGCCGTACCGAAAATAAAAAAGTCGTACCATTCCATTAGCGCACCAGCAAAACTGCCAAGCACAACGCGCCTCATGGCTTTGCCAGATAACCCTTCTTTCGGTACCAGTAATTCTTTAGCCATAATTTTCCTCTCCGGGTCGGCGAGAAAGCTACGGAACAAACCACGTCAAAGGTGGAGAGCGTTATTTATAAGCGCGTCGACGCTGGCCGACGCGCCTGATAATTATTTCTCCAGTTCTGCCAGTACCTCGGCATCTTCGGCATCAACGTTAGTCCCAAGAGGTTCCCACTTAATCAGTACGCAGGTCAGGAATCCAAGGAATGGCACCATGGCCAGCCAGTAGAAAGCCTCTGTCTTCAAGGCTCCCCACAGCATAGGCCAGAAGATTAGCCCGGCAATCGCCCCTGTTCTCATGATGGCCCTTGCAAATCCTACCCCCGTCGGGCGGATAGTCGGTGGATACGAGAGCGTGGCGATCGTCATCCCTAACCCGCCTGGCCCTGCGGAATGGAAGAAAATAATCGCCCCCAGAAGGGCCAAAGAAAGCCAAGGATTTGTGGTTGCCAGAGTACCGAGTGCCAGCAAGGCAATGGTCACGAGTGCAAACCCGTACATTGATTGCAAGCGTGTTCCCAAACGCTGGAGGATCAGCGAACCAATCATCCCCCCGGTGATGCCAC
Source organism: Citrobacter sp. R4 (assembly GCF_026719175.1). Lineage (NCBI taxonomy): Bacteria > Pseudomonadati > Pseudomonadota > Gammaproteobacteria > Enterobacterales > Enterobacteriaceae > Citrobacter > Citrobacter sp. R4. The sequence continues at coordinate 23,779 of NZ_JAPPSU010000013.1, read as the reverse complement.
ACAGAGCATTCACGACAGCGGAGCCCGTTAGAGCACCGGTTAACCCGCCGCTCAGAATACCGGCCAATGTCAGCGGTAAATAAACACCCACCGCGTTATACTGCCAGGCCTGCATTGTGGCAACGACGCAACCCAAGATGGTGCGCTTGCGATAGCGCGAGTTGAACAGAATGCCATATCCCCCACGCAGCTTATTTTCCGTCTTTTCTGAAGTCTGGTTCTGCATGAGTGAGGGTGCGGCGACGCGTGCCTGAACACCATAGCGTTTGGCCAGAATGTCGCAGGCCTCTTCATATCGTCCTACCCGCGCCGCCCACATCGCGGACTCGCCAATAAAGAAGTAGCGGAGGAACATGATAATGACGGCAAAAATAGCGCCAATGAAGATCCCATAACGCCAAAGCTGCTCTTCTGCAATGCCAGAGAGAAGCAGCGGCAACAGAACGAGATAGACCACCGTGGTGGAGACATACCAGGCCATTTGCCAGAGATTAACGGATGAGCCTGTTTTCTTCGACGTAGACCCGCGAAGTTCCGCAACTGCATTTGTCGCCAGAGGGAAATCTATTCCCAGGCCAAATCCCATAATTACGCGGCATACCAGCACCCACCAGATATTGGGGGCTATTGCTACCGCCGCTGCGCCTATCGTGCATAAACCCATTCCGATGATAAATGCGCGTTTTTGCCCAAAACGGTTTATTACCCGGTTGGCTAATAAACCGCCAATCAGCGCCGCAACTAAAACAGAGGCGTTAACGGTGGCGGCGAGGCCAGGGGAAATACCGAATTGCGCCGCGATGTATTTGTTACCAAATCCGACCATCGCAGCCTGATAAGCGTCAATGAGAATGCCACCCAGCGCGATAAAAATAACGCCAGCACTGGTATTGACTGCTGAATTTTTATTAACAATATCAATCACATCCTGAGGGCGACTGATTGAATAAGGTGCAGGACTGGTGATGTCACTCATCGCAGTATCCTTTTTCATTGTTGTAGGGTGGCGCTGCTGTGATGCAGCGCCAGACAGAGGCTTAAGGTATTAATCTTCAGCAAATTGCAGCATGACTTTTATTGAGTCATTTTGCTGCGCACGTTCAAATGCTTTGGCAGCCTCGCCAACCGGGAACAGATCCGTCACCAGTTCACGGGTATCAAAGCGACCATCCGCAAGCCACTCAATCACGACATCAAAATCTTCCGGGATGTACATACCGGAATTGAGCAGATCGCGTTCGAAACGCTGCATCATCGGCAAAGGAATCTCACGAGGACCATTTGGTACGCCCATGCAGACGACCGTTCCACCCGCATAAACACGCGTACAGGCATCATTCAGGGTGGTCTGCGCGGCAACCACATCGATCGCCCCGGTGAAACGAACCTGTGGGTCAAGCTCACCTGGAGCCCAGACTTCTGCTGCCCCCAGTTTTTGTGCAAGCGCACGTTTAGCCGCATCCGGTTCAATGACGGTGATTTTCCCCGCCCCCATGATGCGCAGAGCCTGAACAATGGAAAGCCCGATTGTGCCTGCACCAATCACTAATACGCTCTCCAGCGAGGCTTCAGGCATACGATTGACGCAATGACGGGCACAGGCTGCGGGTTCAGCGAAGGCCAGAACTTTCAGGGGCAGAGAGGCAGGGGCGACATGGCAATTTCGGGCCGGAACAATATGCTGCGAGCGTGCAAAACCTGGTGCACGAAAACCCGCGACCTGCGGGGGTTCACAGAGATTGAAACGACCCGCTTTACAGGCACGGCATTCCATGCAAGCCATAATCGGATCGACTACGACATGATCGCCCGGTTTCACGTTCGTCACTTCACTTCCGACTTCCGTTACGCGTGCCGCAATTTCGTGCCCCGGCACAACAGGCGGTTTTGCGAACGGATGCCCCCCTTTCAGGACATGCAGGTCTGACCCACAAATACCATAGAACACCGGGGCAATGCGGACTTCATGGGGATTAAGCTGCTGGTGTGGCGCTTCGACATATTGGGTAGTGACTTTCCCAATATCAGAAAACAAAACCTGAGTAATTTTATCCATAATCATTCTCCAAATTCGTTATGAACTGGTGATTAGCGTTGAGTCATCCCTTCATCCACGATCTCCGCTAAACGTTGTAACCGTGGAACAGATACATCACGCAACATAGTTTGAGGATCTTGGGCGCCGATGACCGAAGCCCATACGGCACGCCCTGCAAGGAATCCGCTCGCGCCACCTTTAATTGCAATACGAACTGCGCGGCCAAATATATCCGCATCAACACCAGAGGAGAGAATGACCCATGGCATTTTCATTTGATCGTTCAGTTTTTGACACGCCGCCAGAAGCATCTGTTCGTCCCCTTTGCCGCCTAATGGCATCTCTGCTTTGTAGAGATCGGCGCCGGTGCCGCCTAACTCAGCCGCAGCAGCCACAATGGCGCTTTCCCTATCAAACTCCCAGCCACGACGTGGTGGACGCACGACGGGTTCAATAATGCTGACCAGACCAGCGCTGCGGCAGCGCTGTACGAATTCATTCACCATATCAAGACGCGCTTGCGCAGGTTCGTCTTCACGCCAAAGTACCAGCAGCTTCATTGCTTTTGCGCCCATTTTACGAGCCTGTTCGGGGTCAACAGCGGTATCAATTTCAACACTATCAACCGGTATACCATTGCCCGGTACGAAATGGTCAGCCGCTACGATCAGGCCACATGTATCCGCTACAGCCCCCTGCGCAACAATTTGATCGAGGCAGAATTGTTTATCAGCGAGAACAGCGGAAGCATAAGGAGACAGGATGCGCGTTGCCGCAACCTTAAAGTCCGTCAATACGCTATCGGCAACGGGTGTGGGATGTCCGGCTGCTGCAAACATCAGGCGCATCGCTTCACGCTGATCAACCGCCAGCATGGCGAATCCACCACCGGGGCGGGAAATATCTTTCAGCGTGTATGGGGTGTTATGGGAAGACATAGTAACTCCTGTGAATGTTTATAGCCTTAAAGTGAGTCCGGGCGGCCCGCCTGCTGACGAACCTGAGATAACAATGCGCTCCAGTCCTGACGACCCCTGCCGTTTTCACTGGCACTGGCATAGTAGGTTTCTGCTGCTACGCCCATATTGAGCGGCGCACCTGTCTGATGAGCGACATCAACTGCGATACGCAGATCCTTCAACGCAAGATCCACCATAAATGCCGGACTAAGGTCTCCTTTCAGTACTTTCCCCGGCCATGTGGTAGTAAAATGTCCTTTGCCTGCGGCGGTACCACTCATCACCTTAATTGCCACATCGAGGCTTAGCCCCAGAGACTCACAAAGGACAGCGGCCTCTGCTGATAAGGCATTCAGTGCAATGCTCATGTAGTTATTGATAAGCTTCACGCGGATCCCCATGCCTGGGCCACCCGCCTCTACCAGTTCATTACCCATACACAGTAGAATGGGGCGCGCGCGTTCGACCTGCTCAGGTGTACCACCAGCCAGAATTAACAGTGTGCCGTCAATGGCGTTAACGGATGTCCTGCCAACAGGTGCATCCATCATGCTGATGCCCCTCTCTTTCATCTCGTGAATCAGCGCATCGGTCTGCAATGGGTGAATAGTGGACATATCAATGACCAGCGCATCATCAGACAGGGATTCGCATACTCCCTCTTCCCCAAACAGAACTTGCCGAACGACGTCGCCATTTGGCAGCATGGTGATCACAACAGCAGCATCTTTGGCGGCGTCAGCTGGCGTTTGCGCCGCAATGGCCCCTTTTTTCACCGCCTCCTCCACAGCCTGCGGATTCAGGTCAAACACACGTAAGGTATGTCCTTTCTGTAAGAGATTGCTGGCCATTGGGCTACCCATCTGCCCCAACCCTAAAAATGCGATAGTTGTCATGAACGCTCTCCAGTCTCTGGTTGGCAAAATAATTACACATAAAGTTCTTTTTCGTCTATTTTTGAGCATATTTGTAATTTATGATGAAAAACGAGACTAGCGTCACCAATTTGATCATTTATGTCATTAAAATAAACAAAAGACGACAGCCTTACACAGGACTAAACAGATATGACCAGAATCGCATGCGTTGGGATCACCGTTCAGGATCGGATTTACTCTCTTAATCACCTGCCTGAGGGTGGAGGGAAATATCAGTCAAATCACTATATGGAGACCGGAGGCGGCCCGGCAGCCACGGCGGCGGTAGCTATTGCCAGGCTCGGCGTTGAAGTGGATTTTATCGGGCGAGTGGGTGACGATAGTTGTGGGAGTACGTTACTTAATGAGCTTCAGGGTTGGGGAGTAAATACCACATATTGCCGTCAGTACCCGAATGCCCGTTCTTCGCAGTCAGCCATTCTGGTTGATCAAGATGGCGAGCGGATCATCGTGAACTATCCGAGCCCTGACCTGAAAACCGATGCGCAATGGCTGGAATCGATCGATTTCACACGTTACGACATTGTTCTGGCTGATGTTCGCTGGCATGAGGGAACGTTAAAAGCTTTTACTCTGGCTCGTGCAGCGGGCGTCATGACCGTCCTGGATGCGGATATGACGCCGCAAGACATCGCCCCACTGGTCGCTCTCGCCGATCATGCCGTATTTTCTGCGCCTGGACTGAAGCGAATGACCGGACGGGAAGATGCCGAACAAGGGCTGAAACACGCGGCGAAACATACCGACGGCAAAGTCTATGTCACACAGGGTAATGAAGGATCGTTATGGATTGAAAATGAGCGTTTGTGTCATCTTCCCGCCTTTTCTGTCAAGGTTGTCGACACGACTGGCGCTGGGGACGTGTTTCATGGCGCAATGGCAGTAGCATTGGCGGAAAAAATGCCGATTGAACAGGCTATTCGCTTCGCCAGTGCGGTCGCCGCAATGAAATGTACACAGGCGGGTGGACGGGCCGGAATTCCTAATCGTGAGCAAACCGAATCATTTTTGTCACTTTATGCGTAAAATAGCCTGCATCGACGAAGAGACGTACAGGAGTATTCATGAGCATCACTGAAGTCACCGGGAACCCACGACACGATCAGCTTATTCATTACATTGCAGAACGCGGCTATATGAATATCGAAGAGTTAGCACAGTTGCTGGATGTGTCCACGCAAACCGTGCGCCGGGATATTCGTAAGCTAAGTGAGCAAGGGCTCATCACTCGCCATCATGGTGGGGCAGGACGGGTTTCCAGCATCATGAATACGGCTTTTGAACAACGGGAACTCTCACTGACACAGGAAAAGCGAGCGATTGCAGAAGCCGTTGCAGACTATCTTCCGGAACGTTGCACCGTATTTATCACTATTGGTACGACGGTAGAAGCCGTTGCCCGCGCCTTGCTCCATCGCCGTGATCTTCGCATCATTACAAACAGCCTGCGGGTGGCGCAAATCCTGTATAAAAACCAGGATATTGAAGTGATGGTGCCCGGTGGGACATTACGCGCGCATAATGGCGGGATTGTGGGGCCGGGTGCTGAGAATTTTATTGCTGGATTCAGAGCCGACTACCTGATTACCAGTATCGGGGCTATCGAACAGGACGGAACACTGCTGGAATTTGATGTTAATGAAGCCCTTGTGGCGAAGACGATGATCAAGCATGCGCGAAATACCTTGCTGGTTGCCGATCATACTAAATTCACCGCATCTGCCGCAGTGTCTATCGGTAATGCACGCCACGTGCGGGCTTTTTTTACAGATGCCCCACCGCCAAATACTTTCAAGCATCTGCTCAATGAAGAGAACGTTGAGCTGGTCATTGCCGAACAGGATGATGCCTGATTTTACAGAGATAAAAAAAGCCGCTGAATTTCAGCGGCTTTTTTTCATTTTTGCTTGCCGGACGATGCCCGGTTTACCCATTACACGCCCGATGCGCTAGCAGGCATTTGGCGGGATTACTCTTCTTTCGGACCACGCATCGCGCGACGGCGATCGTTTTCCGTCAGATGACGCTTACGAATACGGATAGACTGTGGCGTCACTTCTACCAGTTCGTCATCATCGATGAATTCCAGCGCCTGCTCAAGCGTCATCTTAACCGGCGGAACCAGAACCGTTGCTTCGTCCGTACCGGACGCACGCATGTTGGTCAATTTCTTACCGGTCAGGCAGTTTACCGTCAGGTCGTTGGAACGGCTGTGAATACCGATGATTTGGCCTTCATAAACTTCCGCACCGTGTCCCAGGAACAGCTTACCGCGATCCTGCAGACCGAACAGCGCAAACGCCACCGCCTTACCCTGACCGTTGGAGATCAGTACGCCGTTGTTACGCTGGCCCACTTCACCCGGACGCACGTCGTCGTAGTGGCTGAAGGTGGAATACAGCAGACCGGTACCGGACGTCATGGTCATGAATTCGGAACGGAAGCCGATCAGGCCACGGCTTGGGATCACGTAGTCGAGACGCACGCGGCCTTTGCCATCCGGATTCATGTTTTTCAGGTCGCCTTTACGCTCGCCCAGCGCCTGCATCACGGAACCCTGGTGCTGTTCTTCAACGTCCAGCGTCACGTTCTCGAACGGCTCTTGTTTACGGCCATCGATTTCACGGAAGATAACTTTCGGACGGGAAACCGCCATTTCGAAACCTTCACGACGCATGTTTTCGATAAGAACAGACAGGTGAAGTTCACCGCGACCGGATACACGGAACGCGTCCGCATCTTCGGTTTCTTCAACGCGCAGCGCAACGTTGTGTACCAGTTCTTTGTTCAGGCGGTCAAGGATCTGACGAGAGGTAACGTATTTACCTTCTTTACCACAGAATGGCGAGGTGTTGACGTTGAAGAACATGGTGACAGTCGGTTCGTCAACAGACAGCGCTGGCAGCGCTTCCACATTCTGCGGATCGCAAATGGTGTCAGAGATGTTCAGCTCACCCAGACCGGTGATAGCAATGATGTCGCCTGCTTCCGCCAGATCGCTGTCGATACGCTCCAGACCCAGGTGAGTCAGTACCTTACCGACTTTACCGTTACGGGTTTTACCTTCGCTATCAATGATAGTGATCTGCTGGTTCGGCTTCACTTTGCCGCGTTTGATACGGCCAATGCCGATAACGCCAACGTAGTTGTTGTAGTCGAGCTGGGAGATCTGCATCTGGAACGGACCGTCAAGGTCAACGTCCGGCGCAGGTACGTGGTCAACGATCGCCTGGTACAGCGGAGTCATGTCTTCCGCCATATCTTCGTGATCCAGACCAGCAATACCGTTCAGGGCGGATGCGTAAATGATCGGGAAGTCCAGCTGTTCGTCGGTCGCGTCAAGGTTTACAAACAGGTCGAATACCTGATCGACAACCCAGTCCGGACGCGCGCCAGGACGGTCAACTTTGTTGATAACCACGATAGGCTTCAGGCCATGAGCAAAGGCTTTTTTGGTCACGAAGCGCGTCTGCGGCATCGGGCCGTCAAATGCGTCAACCACCAGCAGCACGGAGTCGACCATGGACATGACACGCTCAACTTCACCACCGAAGTCTGCGTGCCCAGGGGTATCAACGATGTTGATACGGTAATCATTCCATTTAATAGCGGTGTTTTTCGCGAGGATAGTAATCCCACGCTCTTTCTCCAAATCGTTGGAGTCCATCACACGCTCTTGAGTTTCGGCACGAGAGTCGAACGTACCGGATTGCTGCAGCAGCTTATCAACCAGGGTAGTTTTACCATGGTCAACGTGCGCGATGATGGCGATGTTACGCAAATTTTCGATCACAACTTTGCCTCAGGCATTAGAAATAGCGCGTTATTGTACACGGATTAATCGCACTACAAAACAGGATCACAAACATCCTCCGCAAACAAGTATTGCAGAGTTTCTTTGTGATCGCTTTCACGGAGCGTTAAAAGGGTTATTCATTGTGCATTGCACCAACATGGTGCTTAATGTTCACATTAAAGCACTATTTTGGTGCAACATACGCAGTATGGTGCAGCCCTTTTGCACGATGGTGCGCATGATAACGCCTTTTAGGGGCAATTTAAAAGTTGGCACAGATTTCGCTTTATCATTTTTACGGCGACACGGCCAAATGATGAAAGAATTGAACACCTCGTTACCACGACGACCATGACCAATCTGGAGAGTTAAGTATGTCCGCTGAACACGTTTTGACGATGCTGAATGAGCACGAAGTGAAGTTTGTCGATCTGCGCTTCACTGATACCAAAGGTAAAGAACAGCACGTCACAATCCCTGCTCATCAGGTGAATGCCGAATTCTTTGAAGAAGGCAAAATGTTTGACGGCTCCTCGATTGGTGGCTGGAAAGGTATCAACGAATCTGACATGGTGCTGATGCCGGACGCCTCTACTGCGGTTATCGACCCGTTCTTCGCAGACTCTACCTTGATCATTCGTTGTGACATCCTGGAACCGGGTACGCTGCAGGGCTATGACCGCGATCCGCGTTCTATCGCCAAGCGCGCGGAAGACTACCTGCGTTCTACCGGCATCGCCGACACGGTGCTGTTCGGGCCAGAACCGGAATTCTTCCTGTTTGACGACATCCGTTTCGGCAGCTCTATCTCCGGTTCCCATGTCGCTATTGACGATATCGAAGGCGCCTGGAACTCTGCCACCCAGTATGAAGGCGGCAACAAAGGCCACCGTCCGGCAGTGAAAGGCGGTTACTTCCCGGTTCCGCCAGTAGACTCCGCTCAGGATATTCGTTCTGAAATGTGCCTGGTGATGGAGCAGATGGGTCTGGTCGTTGAAGCGCACCACCATGAAGTGGCAACCGCAGGTCAGAACGAAGTGGCAACCCGCTTCAACACCATGACCAAAAAAGCGGACGAAATTCAGATTTACAAATATGTGGTTCACAACGTTGCGCACCGCTTCGGTAAAACCGCGACCTTTATGCCAAAACCGATGTTCGGTGATAACGGTTCCGGGATGCACTGCCACATGTCGCTGTCGAAAAACGGCACCAACCTGTTCTCTGGCGACAAGTATGCCGGTCTGTCCGAGCAGGCGCTGTACTACATCGGCGGCGTGATCAAACACGCAAAAGCGATCAACGCCCTGGCGAACCCGACCACCAACTCCTACAAGCGTCTGGTTCCGGGCTACGAAGCGCCAGTCATGCTGGCCTACTCCGCGCGTAACCGTTCCGCATCTATCCGTATCCCGGTAGTGGCTTCTCCGAAAGCGCGTCGTATCGAAGTGCGCTTCCCGGACCCGGCGGCGAACCCGTACCTGTGCTTTGCCGCCCTGCTGATGGCGGGTCTTGACGGTATCAAGAACAAGATCCACCCAGGCGAAGCGATGGACAAAAACCTGTACGACCTGCCGCCGGAAGAAGCGAAAGAGATCCCGCAGGTTGCTGGTTCTCTGGAAGAAGCCCTCAACGAGCTGGATCTGGACCGCGAGTTCCTGAAAGCGGGTGGCGTCTTTACCGATGAAGCTATCGATGCCTACATCGCCCTGCGCCGCGAAGAAAACGACCGCGTACGCATGACGCCGCACCCGGTAGAGTTTGAGCTGTACTACAGCGTTTAATCGTTTTAAGTTGCCGTGGAAACTTTTGCCTGCTCCGGCAGGTTTAAGACTGATGTCGACCCTCATCGCCGCCATTCGGCGTGAAGGTTGTCAGCAATCTGTAGCCCATCATCTGATGGGCTTTTTTCTCCGCCAACAACCTGATCCTTCGCGCTTTTTCTGCGTAAAAGCTATAATGCACTAAAATGGTGCAGACTGTCAGGAGACTGCTGTATGGCAACAGGCACGCCGCCCGATGCTGGGCAGATCCTCAATTCGCTTATCAACAGCATCTTGCTGGTCGACGATGAGCTGGCGGTACACTACGCCAACCCGGCTGCTCAGCAGTTGCTCGCTCAAAGCTCACGCAAACTGTTTGGTACGCCGCTTCCTGAACTCCTGAGCTACTTCTCCTTAAATCTTGAACTCATGCGCGAGAGTTTAGAGGCGGGACAAGGTTTTACGGATAACGAAGTGACGCTGGTGATTGACGGGCGTTCGCATATTCTTTCCGTCACCGCGCAGCGTATGCCGGACGGCCAGATTTTACTGGAGATGGCGCCGATGGATAATCAGCGCCGTCTGAGCCAGGAGCAGCTTCAGCACGCTCAGCAGGTCGCCGCACGCGATCTGGTACGTGGGCTGGCCCATGAGATAAAAAACCCGCTCGGCGGCTTACGCGGCGCGGCGCAACTGTTGAGTAAAGCCCTGCCTGACCCGGCGCTGCTGGAATACACCAAAGTGATCATTGAGCAGGCCGACAGGCTGCGTAACCTGGTCGACCGGTTGTTAGGTCCGCAGATGCCAGGCACCCATGTCACGGAGAGTATTCATAAGGTGGCGGAGCGTGTGGTAGCGCTGGTGTCGATGGAGCTACCGGATAACGTCACGCTGATCCGCGATTACGACCCCAGCCTGCCGGAGTTGCCGCACGACCCGGAGCAGATCGAACAGGTGCTGTTGAATATTGTTCGCAACGCATTACAGGCGCTGGGACCGGAGGGCGGAGAGATCGTGCTGCGCACCCGTACCGCCTTCCAGCTTACGCTGCACGGCGAGCGCTACCGTCTGGCGGCGCGTATTGACGTGGAAGACAACGGGCCGGGGATCCCTTCCCATTTACAGGACACGTTGTTTTATCCGATGGTCAGCGGTCGCGAAGGCGGCACCGGGCTGGGCTTATCCATCGCCCGCAATTTGATCGATCAACATTCCGGCAAAATTGAATTTACCAGTTGGCCAGGGCACACCGAGTTTTCGGTTTATCTGCCTATCAGGAAATAAGGTGACGTTTATGCAACGAGGAATAGTCTGGGTAGTCGATGACGATAGTTCCATCCGTTGGGTGCTTGAACGTGCTCTCGCTGGGGCGGGTCTGAGTTGCACCACATTTGAAAACGGTAACGATGTACTGAACGCACTGGCGAGTAAAACGCCGGACGTATTGTTGTCCGACATTCGGATGCCTGGCATGGACGGGCTGGCGTTGTTAAAGCAGATCAAGCAGCGCCATCCAATGCTTCCGGTCATCATAATGACCGCGCATTCTGATCTGGATGCCGCCGTCAGCGCCTATCAGCAGGGCGCGTTTGATTACCTGCCAAAACCGTTTGATATCGACGAGGCCGTCGCGCTGGTTGAGCGCGCCATCAGCCATTATCAGGAACAGCAGCAGCCGCGCAATATTCAGATCAACGGCCCCACCACCGATATCATCGGCGAAGCGCCCGCCATGCAGGACGTGTTCCGCATTATCGGGCGGCTGTCCCGTTCTTCTATCAGCGTGCTGATTAATGGTGAGTCCGGGACCGGTAAAGAACTGGTCGCCCACGCGCTGCATCGCCATAGCCCACGGGCGAAAGCGCCGTTTATCGCGCTGAACATGGCGGCGATCCCAAAGGACCTGATTGAATCCGAGCTGTTTGGTCATGAAAAAGGGGCGTTTACCGGCGCGAACACCATTCGTCAGGGTCGCTTTGAGCAGGCCGATGGCGGTACGCTATTTCTTGATGAGATCGGCGATATGCCGCTGGATGTGCAGACACGCTTGCTGCGCGTGCTGGCTGACGGTCAGTTTTACCGCGTAGGCGGCTATGCGCCGGTGAAGGTGGATGTGCGAATTATCGCCGCCACGCACCAGAACCTCGAACAGCGGGTACAGGAAGGTAAATTTCGTGAAGACCTGTTCCACCGTTTGAACGTGATACGCGTTCATCTGCCGCCACTGCGCGAACGGCGGGAGGATATTCCACGACTCGCCCGCCACTTCCTTCAGGTCGCAGCGCGTGAACTTGGCGTTGAAGCTAAACTGCTGCACCCGGAAACCGAAGCCGCGCTGACGCGTCTGGCGTGGCCGGGCAACGTTCGACAACTGGAAAATACCTGCCGTTGGTTAACGGTGATGGCGGCCGGTCAGGAGGTGTTGATCCAGGACCTGCCAGGCGAGCTGTTTGAAGCGACAGTGCCAGACAGCCCTTCCCACTTGCAGCCAGACAGTTGGGCGACCCTGCTGGCGCAGTGGGCGGATCGGGCGCTGCGTTCCGGTCATCAAAACCTGCTGTCTGAAGCGCAGCCGGAAATGGAGCGCACCCTGCTGACAACTGCGTTACGCCACACCCAGGGGCATAAACAGGAAGCCGCGCGACTGCTCGGCTGGGGTCGAAATACCCTGACGCGGAAGTTAAAAGAGCTGGGAATGGAGTAAGCGTCGGCGCGCGCGTGTAAAGATTAATAATTGAGCGCAAATTGCCGTTATTTTGCGCTTTACTGTTCCGATGAGTTGAGTATGATCGTGCCCGGCAAACGGGGGACACATTATGCTGGAATCGATTATAAATCTGCTATCAAGCGGAGCGGTCGACAGCCATACGCCACAAACTGCGGTCGCCGCAGTACTGTGCGCGGCGCTGGTTGGGCTGTTCAGCTAACGGAGTGCCGGATAACGCTTACGCTTATCCGGCTAACTCTTTACTGTTCGGCTTAAATCACCCGCGAGAATTGCTGCATCCGCGCTTTCTGACGCAGATAAGCATCGAAGCACATGCAAATGTTGCGAATCAGCAAACGGCCTTTCGCTGTCACCTGAATCCCTTTCGCATTCACATCCACCAGCCCATCTTTCGCCAACGGCGCCAGCAGTTTCAGATCTTCCGCGAAGTAGTCGGCGACATTGAGATCCCATTGCTGTTCAACGGCAGAATAGTCGAGACGGAAATTGCAAATCAGCGACTTGATGACGTCACGACGAATACAGTCGTCACGCGTCAGGGCTATGCCGCGCCACAGCGCATTTCCCTGTTCATCCACTTGCTGATAATAGTGCTTAAGCTCTTTCTGGTTCTGCGCATAGCAGTCGCCAATCATACTGATGGCGGAAACGCCCATCCCCAACAGGTCAGTATCGCCCTGGGTGGTGTAGCCCTGGAAATTACGATGCAAAACGCCTTCACGCTGGGCAATCGCCAGCTCATCGTCCGGACGGGCAAAGTGATCCATGCCAATGAACTGATAGCCGCTCTCTGTCAGCGAGGCGATGGTCTGCTGGAGAATATCCAGCTTCTGCTGAGCACTCGGCAGATCCGCGTCTTTAATCTTACGCTGGGCGGCAAACAGCGTCGGCAGATGCGCGTAGTTAAAGACGCTCAGCCGATCCGGATTCAGTTCCGCCACCCGCTTCAGAGTAAAAGCGAAGCTTTCCGGCGTTTGTTTCGGCAAACCATAAATCAGGTCAATATTGGTGGAGGTAAAACCGATTTCACGGGCATGGTGAAGCAGCGCAAAGATAAACTCTTCGTCCTGTTCGCGGTTGACCAGACGCTGCACCTCTTTATTGAAGTCCTGCACCCCCATGCTCAGACGGTTAAAGCCTTCCGCTCGTAAATGATCGAGCACATCCAGTTCAATTTCGCGCGGATCAACTTCGATCGAGATTTCCGCATCGGCGTTGAAATGGAAATTATCGCGCAGCAGGGTCATTAAGCGGCTGATTTGCGCTTTATTCAAATAGGTTGGCGTACCGCCGCCCCAGTGCAGCTGGCTAACCTGCCGACCAGCAAACAAGGGCGCGCGGTGCAGCATTTCCTGTTCCAGGGCATCCAGATACTGATCGGCTTTGTGCTGCTGGCGGGTGACAATCTTATTGCAACCGCAGAAGTAACAGAGTTTGTGGCAAAACGGAATGTGGACGTACAGCGAGAGCGGACGCTCAGGATAACGCGCAACGGCCTGCAAGAATGCCTGCTCATCAAACGCTTCAGAAAACTCGAGCGCGGTCGGGTACGAGGTATATCGTGGCCCGGAATAGTTATATTTCTGGATCAGGGCCAGATCCCAGTCTATTTGTTGTTCAGACATGCTCACTCCTTCCGATGGCGTCTCTGGCGGGTACGGCGTACCGGCCTCACTCCACTGCGAGTGATAAGCCGGTTGCGCAGCCACTTTTGTCGCCGCGACAACCGTTGTAGTTTAACGAATAACCACACCAGATAACATATAACCGGAAGGGTTATAAGCAGGACGGGAAGGCCCACGGTGTAAACCGTCAGTTACCCCCGCGAAGCAGGCGCATCATATCTTCCTGCTGCTCGTCTTCTTCCTCTTCTTCGTCATCATCGTAGGAGAGGCCCAGCTTCTGCATCAGTTCGTCGATGCGATCCAGTTTGGCATCCACCCAGCTCTGATCTTCGGCGCTCAGGGTTTCGCCAGCTTCCAGACGTTCTAACAGCGCATCCAGGCGCTCATCCGTTTCCAGTAAATCCAACTCAGCCTGCGGTGAAAGCATAGGTTTCTCGCTCTTCGGTTTGTGCTGTTTGGTGACTTTTTCCGTCACGCCCAATGGAATGGGGGTTTTACTGCCAATACGTGGATCTTTTGCTTTTTTCTGGTTTTTTGCGCCCGTCGCCGCGTCACCACCCGTCGCACGACTACCCGCCGCGTGACCACGGTGTTTTTTCTGGCGCTTGCGGTCGCGAGCTTCCTGATTCAGCTCTTCGCGGGTTTTACGGCGCGCCTTTGCAGGCCCTTTGCCGCGTGGTGTAGATGTGGATTTCATAGTGATTCGTCTTTGGCTGTTTTATTCAGTATACATTTGCGCCAGAATCTAGCAGAAATAAAGAAAAAAGGCGACAGATTGCTCTGTCGCCTTTTAACCTGACTCACAACCCTTAACGGGTTCTACATTCCGTGTCGGCTCTCAACGCACCCTGTTTTTCCTTCAGCCTGGAACGTTCCGTGTCTTTTCCATTTCCGTAATCTCAACGTCTCCGGACGTCTGTCTTCCTGACAATCCTGTGTCTTCGCCTCCTGGCGCTCCTGACCCTCATCCTGAGTCGTTTATCCTTCCAGCGTCCTCGCTATAAGTAATACTCTACTCTTTTGACGAAAACAGACAAGCCATCGGGCGTGTAATACAGACATTTTCAGATTATTACACAACGTTAATAGATTGATTTAGTTACTTTAATTGATTTTCAGCCCTGCAATTATGCCTAAATTTCGTATAAGAATTGTCGGCAATGTCTCACAAAGCACAGGGTTTTTGCTTACAGACGTCGTGCGCCGAAAAATCCGTCTTTTGCTGCCGTTCAGGTATAATCGCCGCAAAGCTTTGACTGACGGAGACGACCGCTTTGATTAACTTGAATTATCAACAGACGCATTTTGTGATGAGTGCGCCTGATATTCGCCATTTACCTTCCGACACCGGAATTGAAGTGGCTTTTGCTGGCCGTTCTAACGCAGGCAAATCCAGTGCGCTGAATACGCTGACCAATCAGAAAAGCCTGGCGCGGACCTCAAAAACGCCTGGCCGTACCCAGCTTATTAACCTGTTTGAAGTGGTCGACGGCAAACGCCTCGTTGACCTGCCTGGCTATGGCTACGCCGAAGTACCAGAGGAAATGAAGCGTAAATGGCAGCGCGCGCTGGGTGAGTATCTTGAAAAACGTCAGAGCCTGCAGGGTCTGGTTGTGCTAATGGACATTCGCCATCCACTGAAAGATCTCGATCAGCAAATGATTCAATGGGCGGTTGAAAGCAATATCCAGGTACTGGTTCTGCTGACCAAAGCGGACAAACTGGCAAGCGGCGCGCGTAAGGCGCAGTTAAATAAAGTACGCGAAGCAGTGCTGGCTTTTAATGGCGATGTACAGGTTGAAGCGTTTTCGTCGCTGAAGAAACAGGGCGTGGATAAGTTGCGGCAGAAACTGGACAGTTGGTTTAGCGATTTGGCGCCGGTAGAAGACGTACAGGACGAAGCGTAAGTTTCGTCATGCCGGATAGCGGCGTGAATGCCTTATCCGGCCTACGGACTCATCTTTATAGCAGAAAGAACGCAATAAAAAACGCCCCAGTCAGAAACTGACTGGGGCGGCTAAAATATTCAGCCAAATCCGATTACGTGAAGTAAAAGGTCTGAAAGATAGAACATCTTACCTCTGTACCCTACGCGAATAACTTTACTCTTTTTTAAGCAGCTCAGAAAGCACTTTTTGTAATTTTTTTTCATTCTTTACATAAGGAATTCCAATACTCATCACAAAATGCTTCTGCTTATGTTGCTTACTTACGAAAAAGGTGAGTTATTCCGCGTCCTCTTAGTGCGCCTGATCCCAGTTTTCACCGCTACCGACTTCCACCAGCAACGGTACGTCAATGCGCGTACAGTTTTCCATCAATTGGTGGATCTGCTTCGACACGGCATCCAGGTCGTCTTTATGCACTTCGAACACCAGTTCATCGTGCACCTGCATGATCATACGAACGCGCGGCTGCTCGCTTTCCAGCCAGGCATCAACGGCAATCATCGCACGTTTGATGATATCGGCGGCGGTGCCCTGCATCGGGGCGTTGATCGCCGCACGCTCAGCACCTGCGCGGCGCGCGCCGTTGCTGGACTTAATATCCGGCAGATAGAGACGGCGGCCCTCCAGCGTTTCAACGTAGCTCTGCTCTTTCGCCTGGGCACGCGTACGCTCCATATACTCCAGAACGCCAGGATAACGCTCGAAGTAGAGATCCATATACTTCTGCGCTTCCTTGCGCGGAATGTTGAGCTGGCGCGCCAGACCAAAGGCGCTCATGCCGTAGATCAGGCCAAAGTTGATCGCTTTCGCGCTGCGACGCTGTTCATTCGTCACGGTGTCCAACGGCAGGCCAAACACTTCCGCCGCGGTGGCGCGGTGGATATCTTTGCCTTCTGCAAACGCGGTCAGCAGCCCTTTGTCACGCGACAGATGCGCCATAATGCGCAGTTCAATCTGCGAATAGTCGGCAGACACAATAACGTAGTCCTTCGGCGGGATGAACGCCTGACGGATACGACGTCCTTCTTCGTTACGTACCGGAATATTTTGCAGGTTCGGGTCGGTGGACGACAAACGCCCGGTTGCGGTGACGGCCTGATGATACGACGTATGTACGCGCCCGGTTTTCGGGTTAATCATTAACGGCAGTTTGTCAGTGTAGGTCGATTTCAGCTTCGCCAGGCCACGATACTCCAGTATCACCTTCGGCAGTGGGTAATCCAACGCCAGCTCTTCCAGCACCTCTTCCGACGTTGACGGCGCGCCTCCTGGGGTTTTCTTCAACGGCTTGATCCCCTGTTTTTCAAACAGGATGGTTTGCAGTTGTTTGGTTGAAGAAAGATTAAACGCTTCTCCTGCGATGTCGTGCGCTTTCTGCTCCAGCTCCGCCAGACGCAGCGTAATCTCTTCTGAATGCTTGTGCAGAACCGCCGGGTCGATCATCACACCGTTGCGCTCAACGCGGGAAAGCACCGGCACCAGCGGCATTTCGATGTTTTCAAAAACGTTCAGCGGTCCTTTATGCTGCTGAAGTTCTGGCCACATTTTCAGATGCAGTTGTAACGTGACGTCCGCATCTTCTGCCGCGTAGCGCCCCGCCTCTTCCAGGGCAATCTGGTTAAAGGTCAGCTGATTTTTGCCTTTGCCAGCAATCTCTTCGAAGGTGATGGTTTTGTGTTTCAGCCAGCGATCGGAGAGACTGTCCATATCGTGACGTCCGGCCACGCTGTTCAGGATGTAGGACTCCAGCATGGTATCAAAGGCAATGCCGCGCAGTTCTATGCCATAGTTCGCCAGAATGCCGCGATCGTATTTCAGGTTTTGCCCAACCTTGCGGACATTTTCGTCTTCCAGCAGCGGCTTGAGCAGTTCCAGCGCGCGGTCACGGGCGATCTGATCCGGCGCATCCAGATAATCATGCGCAACCGGAACATACGCCGCCACGCCGGGTTCAATAGCAAACGACAGTCCCACCAGGTTGGCGGTGAGGTTATCAAGGCTGTCCGTTTCAGTATCAAAAGCGAACACTGGCGCTTTTTTCAACTTCGCGATCCACGTTTTCAGCGTCGCTTCATCAAGGATGGTGACGTAGTTGTCATAAGAGAGCGCGGCGGCAGGTACGTCAGCGGCTTCATCAATCACAATCGTCTCTTGCGGTTTAGCCGCAGGCTTCGCGCCCTTCGCTTGCAGCCATTTTCCAGCCTCGACATCGGCGGTCCAGCGTTTGAACTCGTATTTGCGGAACAGGCCCAGCAGCTCATCGGCAATCGGCTGCTGTACAGCCAGTTGTTCACAGGTCAGTTCCAGTTCGACGTCGGTTTTAATGGTTGCCAGCTGGTAAGAGAGATAAGCAACTTCTTTATTTTGCTCAAGTTTACCCGCCATCGTTTTCGCCCCGCGGAAGGTCAGTCCGGCGATTTTCTCCGGCTCGGCATAGAGAGTATCAAGTCCTCCCAGCCCCTGGAGCAGCGCCTGGGCGGTCTTCTCGCCGACCCCCGGTACGCCCGGTATGTTGTCCGAGGAATCGCCCATCAGCGCCAGAAAGTCGATGATAAGCTCTGGCGGTACGCCATATTTATTGACCACTTCCTCCGGGCCCAGAATCGTGTTGGTCATGGTGTTGATCAGCGTAATATTGGGCGTAACCAGCTGCGCCATATCTTTATCACCGGTGCTGATCAGCACCGGACGGCCCACCTTCTCGGCCTCGCGCGCGAGGGTGCCGATCACATCGTCCGCTTCCACGCCCGATACAGCCAATAATGGCAGACCCATCGCTTTCACCATCGCGTGCAGCGGCTCGATTTGCGCACGCAAGTCATCCGGCATCGGTGGGCGATGCGATTTGTAATGCTCGAATAACTCGTCACGGAAGGTTTTGCCTTTAGCATCAAACACCACTGCGGCATGCGTTGGCTGATACTGCAGGATCAGGCTGCGCAGCATGTTGAGGACGCCATACATCGCGCCTGTCGGCTCCCCCGCGCTGTTGGTCAGCGGCGGGAACGCATGGTATGCGCGATAAAGATAAGAGGAGCCATCTACAAGGATAAGTGGGTTTTCTGGGATCTGAACCATAATGTCCGTGCCTGTTTATCAGATTATGGGTAAAGGATGCCACAGACGGGATGAAAACATCAGTTTTTCGCCGCATTTGTAGGAATTCTTTTGTCGATCTTCGGGATCGCTCGCAACATTATCTGTGGATAACTTTGTGCATAATTAGTTTTCTTCGATTTAATTTCAAATGCATATTTTTGCGATAACTCATTTTACATATTATTTTCAATGAGTTATAAAATTAACCAGGAATTTTCCTCACCTTTTCAGCGAAATATGAAATGTGGATAGATAAGCCGTCTTTTTTGAATCAGCGAAGATCCGTCATTTGGATCGTTTTCTGATAAAATCAGCCACCTTGCGCATTTAAGCGCACTGTTTATGGCTAATCCTTTGAATACATTATTGATGACGAGATTGCTCGCTTCGCTGACGTTATTGCTTAGCATCGTACTGACCATTTTAGTCACTATTATCTGCTCTGTGCCGATCATCGTTGCCGGGATCGTAAAGCTTCTGCTCCCCGTCCCCAGCGTTTGGCGCAGGGTCTCCCTGTTTTGTAATTTTATGATGTACTGCTGGTGCGAAGGGCTGGCGCTGCTGCTACATCTAAATCCCTGGCTGAAATGGGATGTGGAAGGTCTGGAAGGGCTGAGCAAGAAAAACTGGTATCTGCTGGTTTGTAATCACCATAGCTGGGCAGATATCGTGGTACTTTGCGTACTCTTTCGTAAACACATTCCCATGAATAAGTACTTTCTCAAGCAGCAGTTAGCATGGGTACCTTTTATTGGCCTCGCCTGCTGGGCGCTGGATATGCCGTTTATGAAGCGCTATTCGCGCGCTTATTTGCTGCGCCACCCGGAGCGGCGCGGTAAAGACGTGGAAACGACCCGCCGCTCGTGCGAGAAATTTCGTGCGCATCCGACAACCATCGTAAATTTTGTCGAAGGTTCCCGCTTTACTGAAGAAAAGCGCCAGCAAACCCGTTCACCGTATAAGAATCTGCTGGCGCCTAAAGCCGCGGGGATCGCAATGGCGCTAAACGTGCTGGGCGCCCAGTTCGACAAATTGCTTAATGTCACATTGTGCTACCCGGAGAATGACCAGACGCCCTTCTACGACATGTTGAGAGGTAAGCTGACGCGCATTGTGGTTCGCGTGGATATGCAGCCCGTTACCCGGCAACTGCACGGGGACTACGTTAACGATAAAGACTTTAAGCGCCATTTCCAGCGCTGGCTGAATACGCTGTGGAGTGAAAAAGACGCCCAAATAGAGGCAATAAAAGCTGAAAATAATAAAGCCGGTCAGTGACCGGCTTTATTATTATTTTTTGCTGACCAGATATTTCACGGTATCTGCGTACTGCTGTACAAAGATATCCATGCTGCTGGTGTCCATCCCCTGCGGATTCACCTGATATTTGCCGTTAACAAACATCGCCGGAACGCCACTCAGTTCCAGGTCGGCCGCCGCTTTTTCCTGCTGTGCGACCAGTGATTTCACCACAAAGCTGTTCCACGCCGCGTCGTAGTCTTCACCCTTAACGCCAGCATCAACGAACACTTTACGAATATCCGCTACGCTTTGTACTGTCTGGTTTTTCTGTACCGCTTCGAACATCGGCACGGTTACTTTATCTTCCACACCCAGCGCCATCGCTACGGCCCACGCCTGGGTCAGATCTTTACCCAACGGGCCGAGGAATTCGACGTGGTATTTGGTCATTTTGACGCCTTCCGGCAGTTTTTTCTTCACGTTATCAGAAACATGAAGCACTTCTTCGAACTGGTAGCAGTGTGGGCAATAAAAAGAGAAGAATTCCAGCACCTGCGGTTCACCGGCAACGGGCTTTTCCAGTGTGGAGTACTGCTTGCCATCCTGGAATTGCGCTGCCGATGCGCTAAAAGCTAAAACCATACCAGCCAGCGCCAGCCAAATCTTTTTCATGATTGCGTCTCCGATTAATACATAGGTGTTAATTGTAATGGGGGTTCGTGCAGGATTTTAGTCTGCTCGATGAACGTCGCGGTCTGACGCTGCCAGTAATCTTCCCCGGTTAACCACGGGAAATTCTTAGGAAAGGCAGGATCGTCCCAACGACGCATCAGCCAGGCCAGATAATAAACTAAACGCATCGCGCGTAAAGGCTCTATTAGCCCGATTTCAGCCGGATTAAATTCACTAAATTCTTCATACGCTTCGATAATCGCTTCCAGCTGCATGCGCTGTTCCGCTTTGTCTCCATTCAGAAGCATCCAGAGATCCTGTATAGCCGGACCATTACGGGAATCATCTAAATCCACAAACAGGGGTCCATCGCGCCAGAGAATGTTCCCGACATGACAGTCGCCGTGTAGTCGCAGCATGTCAAACGATGTATGCCAGCGATCCGTCACCGCTGCGATCAGCGCATCGGTCGCTTTCAGGAAGGCCGCTTTCTGTCCGGAGGGAATAAGTACGGCATGCTCAAACAGTTTGCGCGGTTCAGTGAGGTATTCTTCCAGACCGATGGTGGGGCGGAACGTAAAAGGCTGACGTCGTCCGGTACGGTGCATACGCCCAAGATAGCGGCCAACGGACTCCATCTGATCGATATTATCCGCTTCAAACTGTCGGCCGCCTACGCTCGGGAAGATGGCGAAGTGGAATCCCTGATGATGCAACAGCGTCTGGCCATCAAAGGCCAGCGGTGCGGCCACCGGAACATCATCATTCACCAGTTCCTGCGCAAAATGATGCTCTTCCAGGATCTGTTCAACGGACCAGCGCTCAGGGCGATAGAATTTCACAACAAAACGCTGACGATCTTCATCCTGAAACTGATAGACGCGGTTTTCGTAGCTGTTCAGCGGGGTCAGTCCGGAATCCACCCGGATCCCCTGTTCAAACAGCGCATCCATGATGGTATCCGGGTGTAATGTCTGGAAAGTAAAAGCGTTATCGTTCATCCCATCATCCGGAAAATGCTTTGAATGATTCAGGATATCATTTCATGACGGTTTCGGTTGCGCCGCTTACAAGCTTTTACTCTTTAATTACGCCGCGTGCGCGCAGCAACGCCGTTTTGAAATCTTCCTCGTAGTCTTTCTGAATCCCGGGAATAACGGCGTCTTTGGCAGAGTCGCGCATTTTCAGGTGATAGATCAGAATGTCGTCAGTTAAATCCGCCAGCTCGCCGTCAAAACCTGACTCTTTGGCCAGTTTCTGCAAAAATTGCAGCAGGTTCAGGTCTGGCTCCTTTTGCCAGGCAGGCTGGAGGAGTTCAATAACTTCATTCAGACGTTTACATTTCATGGTAGTGCTCCTTACTCTTGAGACAGACACGTTAGCAGGGTCAATCCCACAATAAAAGAGGCGATATCAGTGAATGAGGATAGTGCAATAACAGGGGTTGTGCTGGCGGGCGGAAAAGCCAGGCGAATGGGCGGAATAGATAAGGGGTTACTTGAACTGCAAGGGAAGCCGCTGTGGAAACACGTTGCCGATACGCTCTTATCGCAACTGGATAGTGTGATGGTGAACGCAAACCGCCATCTTGATCGCTATCGCGCCGGTGGGCTGAAGGTTATCACCGATTCACTGGAGGATTACCCTGGTCCGCTCGCCGGTATGCTTTCCGTTTTTCAGCAGGCGGAAGGCGACTGGTTTCTGTTTTGCCCGTGCGACACGCCGTTTATTCCTGATGATTTGGTCGCTCGCTTGCGACATCAGCGACACAATGCGCCAGTGGTATGGGTTCACGATGGCGAGCGGGATCATCCTACCATCGCGCTGGTAAACCGCTCGGTTCAGCCATTTTTGCAGCAGTATTTGTGCTCTGGTGAGCGCCGGGTAATGGTTTTTATGCGCCAGGCAGGCGGACATGCCGTTGATTTCAGCGATTGCAAAGAAGCTTTCGTAAACGTGAATACACTTGAGGAACTTGCCAGATGGCAGGACAAACCATAATCCCTTTACTGGCGATAGCTGCATGGAGTGGAACCGGAAAAACCACGCTGTTAAAAAAGCTGATTCCAGCGCTTTGCGCCAGCGGCGTCCGTCCGGGTTTGATCAAGCACACCCATCATAATATGGACGTGGATAAGCCAGGTAAAGACAGTTATGAACTGCGTAAAGCAGGAGCCATGCAAACCCTGGTCGCCAGCCAGCAGCGTTGGGCTCTGATGACTGAAACGCCGGAAGAAGCAGAGTTGGATTTAGCGTATCTGGCAAATCAGATGGATGCTTCTAAGCTGGACCTGGTGCTGGTAGAAGGGTTCAAGCATGAAACAGTGGCGAAGATCCTATTATTCCGCCAGGAATGCGGCCACGGGGTGGATGAACTGGCTGTAGACGAGCATGTCATTGCGATTGCCAGTGATGTGCCGCTTGACATGAGCGTACCCGTTCTGGATATAAATGATATACCGCAGATCGCCACCTTTGTTTTGGACTGGCTGAAGGGGTATTCCTCGCCGTCGCCCGAATAAGGCAAAGCCGCCATCCCGTGCCGGATGGCGCTGCGCTGAGATGGCCTGTGCCAGAAACGCAAAAAGCCCATCCGTCAGGATGGGCTTTTCACTTGTTTGATGCCTGGCAGTTCCCTACTCTCGCATGGGGAGACCCCACACTACCATCGGCGCTACGGCGTTTCACTTCTGAGTTCGGCATGGGGTCAGGTGGGACCACCGCGCTACGGCCGCCAGGCAAATTCTTTGTGCTCTGTACGCAATACTTTATCGCATCAGCAGCGCTGGCTGCGCAAACTATTGCGTACTTAACTCTGAATCTGAGCTGAAAATCTTCTCAATTCCGCCAAAACATCTTCGGCGTTGTAAGGTTAAGCCTCACGGTTCATTAGTACCGGTTAGCTCAACGCATCGCTGCGCTTACACACCCGGCCTATCAACGTCGTCGTCTTCAACGTTCCTTCAGGAG
>NZ_JAPPSU010000012.1:0-126910 GCF_026719175.1 Citrobacter sp. R4 | reverse complement strand
AATGAACTGTCGTCTGACATTCCGAGGCTAACAGAGACGAACTGATCCGCTGGTATATCAATCGGACCACTGTCTCTGCATCCCACTTTAGCGAAATCGATTGGCTAACTAATGGAGACCCGGTGGACATTCCTGCAGATTCTTTTGTTTCCGTTCGGGTTGAAATGCCACCGAACAGCATCTGGAACCAGCGACAGAATGATGCTTTGGAAGCAGATGTGCAGATACCTACCTCATAAATAAAACCGCAGCAAGTCGTATGCAAGAACGTGCGGCGGCAGGCTGGCGTTCGTTCGATAGTGCGAGTATTGAATGATTGCCAGCCGCTGCGGATTCTACATATGCAATATGACAAAACAATGCTCTTATTCTGAAACCAGCCACATGTCGGCTTCTTCAAACATTTCCTCAAGCATACGGTTTAGCTTTTCCCGATCGTTTTTGCTGGCATCGCTATTCAGGCCGTTTGCCTGCATCGGCTTCACCTTAACTACGGCATCAGGGAAAATCTGGTGAACTCGCCTCGTCAGCTCGGCCAGAATGATCTCTCTGGCTCCCGTCAATCCCTCAACATTACGCTTGTCATAAACCAATTCAACGAACATAGCACACCCTCTATACTGTTTGGATATACAGTATTATGACCAAAATAGATTAGCAGTCAAATGTTCAGGTCACTGATTTAAGTACAAAATTGAGTACATAAACTTTTATTTTTAATTATTATTCATAATTAAATCAGTTAGTTGGATTGAGAGTATGTTAATCGTGAAAGAGAAAGGTGGGTTGCTGCTGACCGTCATTCATAAAAAAATGTATTCCGTGGCTGAAAGTTGCGCGCTGCCTGAACGCAACAGAGTAGCAAAATTCGGCGGAGCGATCAGCCAGAGCTGTTGTCAGGAGGCGAATAAAATGGCGTGAGGTAAAAATGCGGACCCCGCCTGAGTGGAAAAACGTGTCTTACGTCACATTTTCTTGCAATTAATCCCTGTTCGTTTATCAGATTTTCCGTAAAAAGGACGGCTCTTTTGTCACACCTGAGGATATGCTGTTGAAACGCCGTCTGTTTATTGCCGCTTCGTTACTCGCTACGCACCTTTCTACCGCGCTCGCGTCAAGCACTGTCGACTTCGCGCCGCAGCCACCTGCGGTAGAGGCCGCTTCATGGGTGCTGATGGACTACACCACCGGGCAAATCCTTACCGCCGGAAATGAACATCAGCAGCGCAACCCGGCGAGTCTGACCAAGCTGATGACCGGCTACGTGGTTGACCGGGCCATCGACAGCAAGCGCATTTCTCCTGACGGCATGGTTACGGTTGGGCGCGACGCATGGGCCAAAGATAACCCGGTGTTTGTCGGTTCTTCGCTGATGTTTCTCAAACAAGGTGAACGCGTCTCGGTGCGCGATCTCAGCCGTGGTTTGATTGTTGATTCCGGTAATGACGCCTGCGTTGCGCTGGCGGACTATGTGGCTGGCGGGCAGCCGCAGTTCGTGGCGATGATGAACAGCTATGTCAGGAAGCTGCATTTGCAGGACACCCATTTCGAGACGGTTCACGGCCTGGATGCGCCGGGACAACACAGCTCCGCGTACGATCTGGCCGTGCTTTCACGGGCGATCATTCACGGCGAACCTGAGTTTTATCACATGTACAGCGAGAAAAGCCTGACCTGGAACGGCATCACCCAGTACAACCGCAACGGTCTGCTGTGGGATAAATCGCTGAACGTCGACGGCCTGAAAACCGGACATACTTCTGGCGCGGGCTTTAACCTGATTGCTTCCGCGGTGGATGGCAAGCGGCGTCTTATTGCGGTCATTATGGGGGCCGAAAGCCCGAAGGGTCGGGAGGAACAGGCGCGTAAACTGCTGCATTGGGGACAGCTGAATTTCGATACGGTGCAGATCCTGCGCAGCGGTAAGCAGGTAGGCGCTGAGCGGATCTGGTATGGCGATAAAGAGAAGATTGCGCTGGGCACCGAGCAGGATTTCTGGATGGCCTTACCAAAAGCGGAAATTCCGCACATCAAAGCGAAATATGTGTTGGATAAAGCGGAGCTTGAAGCGCCGCTCGCCGCCCATCAGCGGGTCGGGGAAATCGAGCTGTATGATCGCGACAAGCTGATTGCCCACTGGCCTTTGGTGACGCTGGAAGCAGTTGACAAGGGCGGTCTGTTCTCGCGACTGAGCGACTACTTCCACCATAAAGCCTGACAGGAGACTGGCAGGAGTTCGCCTCTGCTCACATAATAATCACAAATAACTTGTGGCTGTTATTTCGACTTCGTTACACTGTATATAAATACAGTGTAACAATGGAGGCAACATGAACTACGAGATCAGACAAGTCGATAAGCGAACCGTAGCGGGTTTCCACCTGGTGGGACCCTGGGAACAAACGGTGAAGCAGGGCTTTGAGCAACTGATGATGTGGGTGGACGGCAAACAGATCGTAACGGATGAATGGATCGCCGTGTATTTTGACAATCCGGACGACGTTCCCGCAGAGAAACTGCGCTGCAGTACGGTGGTGTCCGTCCCGACCGATTTCGTTATCCCGGAAAACAGCGAAGGCGTTACGCTGAGCGAAATCGAGGGCGGGCAATACGCTACGGCGGTTGCCCGCGTAACGGACACGGATTTCGCCACGCCGTGGTATCAGTTCTTCAATAGTTTGTTGCAGGACAACGCGTATGAGATGGCCTGCAAACCGTGCTTTGAAGTCTATCTTAACGATGGCTGCAAAGACGGCTACTGGGACATTGAGATGTATATCGCCGTACAACCTGCCGTCAAATAAGCGCGAAAACCTGGCGGACTGGCGCTAAGTGAGACTACGCTTAGCGAGATGTCCTGTCCGCTACGGTGAAATTTTCAGTGTAAAAGCAGGTACAATCCGTTTATTGTTTTTCTGACGGAGTGCATGAGTGCGTGCCGACAAGTCGCTGAGTCCCTTCGAAATCCGCCTGTATCGCCATTACCGTGTCGTGCATGGCATCCGTATTGCGCTGGCCTTTATCCTGACCTTTCTCCTCGTCCGGCTGTTTAACATTCCGGAAGGCACCTGGCCTTTGATCACGCTGGTGGTGATCATGGGGCCGATCTCCTTTTGGGGAAACGTGGTTCCCCGCGCCTTCGAGCGAATTGGCGGCACAATTCTTGGTTCGGTACTCGGGCTGGTGGCGCTGCGTCTTGAGCTGTTTTCCTTACCGCTGATGCTGTTATGGTGCGCAGCGGCGATGTTTCTCTGCGGCTGGCTGGCGCTGGGGAAAAAACCGTATCAGGCGCTGTTGATCGGCATTACGCTTGCCGTGGTGGTTGGCGCGCCAGCCGGGGATATGGAGACCGCGCTGTGGCGCGGCGGCGATGTCATTCTCGGCTCGCTTCTGGCGATGTTGTTTACCGGCATCTGGCCGCAGCGGGCCTTCATTCACTGGCGTATCCAGTTGGCGCACTGCGTGACAGCATACAACCGGGTTTATCAGGCGGCGCTGTCACCCAATCTGCTGGAACGGCCGAGGCTGGAGAAGCACCTGCAACAGTTGCTGAGCGATGTGGTGAAAATGCGCGGGCTTATCACGCCGGCCAGCAAAGAGACGCGCATTCAGAAATCGATTTTCGAAGCCATTCAGACCGTGAATCGCAATCTGGTCTGCATGCTGGAGCTGCAAATCAACGCCCTGTGGGCAACGCGCGCGAGCCACTTTGTGATGCTCAACGCCCACACGTTGCGGGAAACTCAGCAGATGACGCAGCAGGCGCTGCTGACCATCACCCACGCGCTGTTTGAAGGGAACCCGCAGCCGATCCTTGCCAATACCGAAAAACTGAATGATACCGTTAATGAACTGCGGACGCTTATCCGCCAGCATGACGAGCGCAATGTAGCGGAAACGCCGATCCACGGTTATGTGTGGTTGAGTCTGGAAACCGCACGCCAGCTGGAGCTGCTTTCACATCTTATCTGCCGGGCGCTGCGCAAATAATCAGCAGATGAGGAGAATGAACCGGGTGCTGCTTCGATTCAGCAACGAATAAGGGTATGATGAAAACAAGGACGTCGCCATTGTCATTTATGGCTACGAAAAGTAATGTAAGCCCTATAGTTTAAACGAATCCGAATCTCACATTATCAGGGGTGTAAAAATGGAAACTACCAAGCCATCTTTCCAGGACGTGCTGGAATTTGTCCGTCTGTTCCGTCGCAAAAATAAACTGCAACGTGAAATCCAGGACGTTGAGAAAAAGATCCGTGACAACCAGAAACGCGTTCTGCTGTTGGACAACCTGAGCGACTACATCAAGCCAGGTATGAGCGTTGAAGCCATTCAGGGCATCATCGCCAGCATGAAAAGCGACTATGAAGATCGCGTTGATGACTACATCATCAAAAATGCTGAAATCTCTAAAGAGCGTCGCGATATTTCTAAAAAGCTGAAAGCGATGGGCGAACTCAAAAACGGCGAAGCGAAAGCAGAGTAACGTCTTGACGCAGTGAGGATCGTCTGGTCCTCACTGACATGTCACGCCACCGTGCACCATCCTTAGCAAATGCTGTTCCGGCCAGTGTTCAGCTAATCTCTTTTTCTTCAGCAGCCACGTCACGTATTCGACGTCATGTTTATGCCTGTCGAGCATCAACCCGACTACGCTGCCGCTGTGTGCGAGGTTCACGCCATACAAATCACACTCTTCCATGAGCGACAATAGCGCGTCAAAGTCGGGCTTCGGCAGCAGCGCCTGGCTGGCGATGGCGCTCAACGTTGCCGCTTCGCCCATCCGGTACGGATTTTGTTCCGCGCAGGCTTGCTGAACCTTCTCCCAGGCCCTTTTCAACGCTGGCGCGCCAGCGTCCAGCCCCGCCTGACGTGGGATACGGTGGTAATCCGCCGTGCGCAGCGTCTTCGGACTTTCCAGTACAAGGAGGTCCAGTTCCGGTTGGCATTCACAACCGATGCGCACTGACGCATCGTTATGATCAAACAGGGTTAACTGGTGAAAAACGGTACTGTCGGTGGGTTCCAGCGACACGCAAAGCTGCGCAAGGGTGGTCTCGTCCAGTGCGCGCCCCAGATAGCGCGCAGTCGCTACGGCAGTGGCGGCGATGTCTGCTGTACTGCTTGCCATCCCCTTGGCGATGGGGATCGTGGAATGAATATCAATGCGAATGTCCTGACTGAGTTCGTCCGGGTATTGCCAGTGCGCAAGCAGGGTATTCACCATGGCCCGTGACAGAGGGCGCTCATCCGCCAGCGGCGAACCGGCGCTGATTTCAACGGTGCTGTACCAGTCAACAGGGCAGGAGACCAGTTTCTCGCTGCCCATAATCCAGCCCTGAATGAGTTCTCCGCACGAAGCGGGGCATTGCGCAACAGCCACATTTTCACCTTTCTGCTCTGTCATCCCCGGCGCATAGTGTCATGGCGATTGCGCTATTACCATGATTTACCGCAATGTGCGCGGCGCGCCTCAGGCGGAAACCGCCAGCGTGGACGTTTCGGCGAGGGCAATCCGCATGACGTCCTGCGCTATCATCAACTCTTCGTTGGTATTGATGACCGCGACCTTTACCAGCGCATTTTCAGCCTGAATGAATGTGGCGTTGCGCTGGTTTTTCTCCTCATCAATATTCAGACCGAGGAAGTGAAGGTTGTGACAAATCGCCGCCCGGGCGCGCGCCGAGTTTTCGCCAATACCGCCGGTAAACACCAGCGCATCCAGACCGCCCATCTGCATAATATAGCTGCCGATGGTCGCACGAATACGTTCGGCGAATAACGTGAGCGCCAGTGCCGCCCGTTGATTTCCGCTGTCGGCGGCTTGCTCAACGTCGCGGTAATCGTGGGATACGCCGGAAACGCCAAGCAGACCGGATTCATTATTCAGCAACTGGTTAAGCTGCTGCGGCGTTTTGCCTTCCCGCTGGGCTATCCAGGGCAAAATGGACGGATCAATATCGCCGCTGCGGGTTCCCATCATCACACCGGACTGCGGGGTAAAGCCCATCGACGTATTGACCGACTTACCGCCTTTGATGGCGCAGAGGCTGCTGCCGTTGCCAAGATGACAACACACCACCCGCAGGGCGCTGAGCGGCACGCCGAGTTTCTCAGCCAGCGCGGCGCTGACATACTTGTGGCTGGTCCCGTGAAAGCCGTAGCGGCGGATACCAAACTCTTCATAGTAGCGCCACGGAAGCGGATAAATATAAGCGGATTCGTCCAGCGTTTGATGAAAGGCGGTATCAAAAACGGCTACCGCAGGTACGTTCGGTAGCAACTGGCGAAACACATTAATACCCAGCACATTGACCGGATTGTGCAGCGGCGCCAGTTCAGCCAGTCGTTCAATTTCCGCGATGGAATCATCCGTGATCCGCACGGCGTCTTTAAAGGCTTCACCGCCGTGCGCCACGCGATGGCCTACGCCATCGATATCCTCAATGCTGCGGATCACGGCGTGGCTGATTAACATTTCCAGTAACAGGGTCACCGCGTCGCGGTGGTCGGCCACCGGCGCGGTCTGCTGCCATTTTTGCTCTTTCGCCTTCAGCGTGATCCGGGCATCGGGCATACCGATGCGTTCAATTAATCCCTGACACAACAGGTCGCCCTGCGGCATATCCAGCAACTGGAATTTGAGCGACGAACTTCCCGCGTTAATCGCCATTATTTTGTGAGACATGAAGGTTCCTTTTGATTCAGAAAGGCAAACAGTTCATCAAGTCCGCTGTTGTTTACGGCACTGGTGACAAATACCGCTTGCGCGCCCGCCAGCGTCAGCCACTGCGTGACGCGGGTGATGCGCTGCGGGTTAGCTAAATCGGCTTTAGTGAGAATGCCGATCACCGGGCGGTTCATCGGCCCGGTAAATCCGGGCGAGAAGGGTGACCATCCCGCATCGCTGTTCAGCACCAGGGCGATGACGTCAGCCTCGCAGGCGCTGGCCAACAGTGCGCTGTACAGACAGCGGTTTTCCAGGTATTCCCCGGGCGTGTCGATGGTCTCTGCGGACCAGACAATAGCCTGGGTTTTCTGGTACTGAAGCGCTTCCCCTCGTAACGCCTGGGTGAGGGATGTTTTCCCGCACTGACTCGGGCCGATTAACATCATGCGTTTCATAACGTCAGGTCCGGGTGATCGGGCAGGCCGTGAAGCGCATCAGTTCGCCGAGGGTGCGCGTCACCTGTTTCAGCGCATATTCAACCGCTGAAACGTCGCCGGTTATCACGACTGCCCCGGTAAAGCGGTCAAGAAAACCAATCTCCACCGCCCCGGATTTGGTGGCGATATCGCAGGCGATAATGGATGCTTCGCTGGGTGTTATCGTGAGAATCCCGATGGCGGAAACGCCATCCTGCAATCCCAGCTTTTTAAACAGATCTTTGCCAGGGTTTGCAATCAAATGCGCCAGCGTGACCTGTTTACCCGGCACGTACTCCTGGATCATGCGTTCTGTGGTCGGCTGTCTTTCCATCATCCCTCCACCATCTGACGCCACATGGCTTCATGCGGCCGCGGGATAACCGAGCGGTAAACCAGCAGTCCTTTTTCCCCCGCGCTTTCGCTGGCTACCGTCACCGCGTTGTTCACATCAGAAACGTCGCCCGCCACCACCATGTAACATTTACCGCCGATGCCGAACGCCATATGGACGCGAACCAGCGTCACGTTTGAGGCTTTCACCGCGCGGTCGGCGGCGCTGATGCAGGCCGCGACGCTCCAGGTTTCGACAATGCCGACAGCCTGACGACGATCGACGCTGTTGAGGCCGCTAATGGCAGGCAGCACGCTGGCATGAATGTTTGGCAACACCAGGCTGTCTACCAGCATTTCGCCTGCGAGCGATGTCCCGGTTTCGATAGCCTGCTGTACCGCTCCGACATCGCCACCGAGCATCAGCAGAAATTTACCCGGACAAATCGTTTTGCTGACCAGCAGATCCACGCTGGCGCTTTTCAGCATTGCGTCGCCGGTTTCCATTCCTTTGGCAATGCTGGTGAGTTCTAAAATACCTATGGCCTGAGACATGGTTAACCTCTTACAACGATGATGGCCTGCTCTGTGATTTCAGAGACAATACCGTCCATACTGGCGTGAATGCGGGCGCCTGGCGCGCCTTGCGGAACATCGGCAACGCACTGGCCGCGCGTTACGCGTTCGCCTTTTTGCACGCAAGGCACCGCGCTGGCGCCGATATGCTGACGCAGCAAAAGCGTGGTTTTTTCTGCGACCGGTTCGTCTTCACGTAGCGGCGCTTCCCGATACCAGGGCGTCAGCCCGAGTTTGGCGATGAGGCGTTTGACCGGCACCAGGCGATACTTCGCCATTTCATCCGCCGGATTAAGCGGACCTTCATACCGCTGGTTTTGCGCGCGCAGTTCGCGCTTGAGCATCCGGTTAATGCGCATCGGTGAAATACCAACCGGACAGGCCACGCTTTCGCAGACATTACATTCCGAGCAGGTCAGGGCGCTGAGCAGTAACTGCGGCGTCGCCGCCTGGTGAAAATTCACGGCGCGCACCAGCAGATGTGGAGACAGTTCATGACCAATGAGGTGTCTCGGACAGAGATCGGTGCATAAGCGACACTGTTCGCACACGGTTCTCGCTACCGACAAGACGGTGCGCTCGTCCTGCATACGACGCTGAATCAGCGGATGGGTTTTCGGCAAAACCAGCAGGCCGCCAGTAGTTTTGGTTACCGGCGTGTCCAGCGAGGTCAGCAGGCCGCCCATCATCGGCCCGCCATTAATAAAACCCGGGTCGTCAATTGTGGCGCCGCCCGCCAGCGCCAGCACGTCGCGCAGCGACATGCCGATGGGGACGGTCAGCGTTTGCGGATGGGCCACTGCGCCGTTAACGGTGAGCGTGCGGCGCGTCACCGGGTACTGCTGTTCTACCGCACGGGCAATATTCAACACGGTCTGAACGTTATTAACCACCACCCCGACGCTGACGGGCAGCGCCGCCGGAGGCACGCGTCGACCCGTCGCCATCCAGATGGTCAGCACCTCATCCCCTGCCGGATAAACGTCCGGCAATATGTGTAAACGCATCGCCGGAGGTAAAAGCGGGCGTAGCGCCGCAATAGCAGGCTGGTACTTCTCTTTCAGGGCGATAATTCCTTCCCGCGCGCCCGTCGCTTTCATCGCGTACTGCACCCCGCGCACCAGACGAGCCGCCTGCTGCGCCATTAACTGCTGGTCAACTTTCAGCATCGGTTCGCATTCCGCGGCGTTCACCAGGAAAATTTCTACCTGCGCCTGCAGCTTAACGTGCGTTGGAAAACCCGCGCCGCCTGCGCCAACGATTCCCGCTGCGCGCACGCGTTCGCGAACAGTATGCGCATCCACTTCATTCATCTCAGCCATCTGCGCGGTGTTCATAGCATCTCCTCAAGCAGTGCCTGAATGGCGCTGGCATCGGCTGCTTTCGGGTTTGTTTTCAGCGTGACGTCTGCCAGCGCGGCCTGCACCATTGCCGGGATCCGCCGGGCCCAGTTCTGTTTCTCTTCTTTCAGCGCATCGGCGAGAGAAGGGATCGTGCACGCTTTTTTTAACTGCTCAATGTGCTGCGCCAGCGCATTGATGCAGGCGGTGTCATTGGCGCTGTCCGGACAGAGATGGCAGGCTCTGGCAAAGCGCGCGTAGCGTTTCGCCGCGCGCGGATCGTGGGCGTTAAACCGGATGACTGCGGTAAGCAGGAGCGCATTCGCTAATCCATGCGGCAGGTGGAACTGCCCGCCCAACTGATGTGCGATGGCGTGGTTAAGGCCCAGTCCCGCCTGGCTAAAGGCCATGCCGGCAAGCGTTGAGGCGTTATGCATTTTGCCGCGCGTGGCAAGGCAGTCCCCTTTACGCACCGCGACCGGCAGATACCGGAAAACGCTCTGCGCCGCTTTTTCGGCCAGCGCATCGGTAAAGTCGCTGGCACGCGTTGAAACATAGGCTTCCAGCGCGTGGGTCAGGACATCCATGCCGGTATTGGCGGTAATTGCTGGCGGTACGCTGACCACCAGTACCGGGTCGAGGATAGCCATATCCGGATAGAGCGCATTGTCAAACAGCGGATACTTAATGCCCTTGTCCGGATCGCCGATCACGCAGGCGCTGGTCACTTCCGAACCGGTGCCGCTGGTGGTCGGGATCGCCACGCAGGTTTCTATTTCGATGTCGAACTGACGGCTGAACCAGACAATGGCCTTGGCGGCATCCAGCGCCGAGCCGCCGCCGAAACCAATCACAATGTCTGGACGCAACGACTGCATATGGGCGATGCCCTGCGCCACGGTGGCGATGGTGGGATCGGGAGTGATCTCACTGAACACGCTAATACGGTTGTTCGCCGGTATCGCGTCGCGCAGAGCTTCAATCAGCGGCGAACGCGCCAGAAAACCGTCACAGATAATCCAGATGTGCTTATGGGTAAATCGACCGAGCACCTTCAGGCTTCCCGGCCCGCTGTATAAACGCGTTTGCAGCGAAAAGGTTTTCATCACCACCTCATTAGCGGATTGAGAAGCCATTGGTGAGTACACACCGACGAGAACGAGCGAAGGTGCGCGCCGAAGTCGTGCCTTCGCCGGTTGGCGTGGCAATCGTGAAGGTGGTGAACCCTTCGCCACCGACGCCAATCCCCGCGTAGGACGGGCCATTTTTCACAAAAATGGAGGTTTGCAGCGTCCGCGCGGCGAGATTCAGTCGCGACACGTTTTGCGAGTGCATAATGGCGGTGTGGTGCAGTCCTTCTTCCACTTTCAGAGCCAGCGATAATGCGGCGTCAAAATCCTTAACCTTTACGATCGGCAGCATCGGCATCAATTGTTCGCAGGTGACCCAACTGTCATCCGCGCTAACGACGCCTGTCAGCAGTCGCGGCGCTTTAGCCGGAACGGCGATACCGGCGGCTTCCAGCATCGCCGACGGGCTCTTGCCGACCAGTTTTTTATTGGCGACGCCTTCCGGCAGGCAGACCGCGCGCAGTTTTTCGATCTCTGACGGACTGAGCAGCAGCGCGCCAAAGCTCTGCATCTGCTGAATAAGCTGTTCAGCGACCGACTCAACCACGATCAGGCTTTTCTCGGCAATGCAGGGAAGGTTGTAGTCAAACGAGGCGCCGTTGATGATATCTTCCGCGGCTTTAACAATATCCGCGGTTTCATCCACGATGCACGGCGGGTTGCCCGCACCGGCGCCGATGACTTTTTTCCCGCTCTTCATGCCCATTGCCACAATGCCCGGACCGCCGGTGATCGCCAGGACGGCGATCTTAGGGTGCGCCATCATTTGCTGAGTGGCTTCAAAGGTCGGTTCGGCAACGGTAACCACCAGGTTGCGAATGCCGCAGCTGCGAAACACGATCTCTTCAATCATAGCGATCAGCTTCAACGATACGGTTTTTGCGCCGGGATGTGGGCTGAAGTAAACGCTGTTGCCCGCCGCCAGCATACTGATGCTGTTGTTGATAATAGTTTCAGTCGGATTCGTGCTTGGGGCGACGGAACCGATCACGCCAAATGGCGAGTATTCGAACAGCACCATGCCGCCGTCGCCAGTGAGCGCGGTGGTGGTGAGATCTTCGATTCCCGGCGTATTTTCCAGCGCCGCTTTGTTTTTAAGGAATTTATCTTCTTTATTACCCATCCCCGTCTCTGCGGCGCTTTCTGCCGCCAGGTCCGCAAGATGCGGCGTAAGCTCTTCCCGTATCGCGCTGATAATGGCGCTGCGCGTTTTCAGCGGAGACTGCTGATAACGTAAAAAAGCCTGGTGGGCGGCGTCGATGGCTTCACCCACGGACTGAAAAATACCGTTGCCCTTTATGTCGGTTTTCGCAGGCGTCATTTGTTCAGTCAAAATGGTCCGGATGAGGGTTTCCAGTTCAGAAGTATTCATTGATGTGTTCTCACGTTAATTGCCGCAATTGCAGCCTGTGCAATGTCCATGTCCTGTTCAACGCTGCCACCGCTGATCCCAAGACCCCCAATAAGTTTTCCGTCACGCCATAGCGGAAAACCGCCGCCAAAGGTGACCACTTTTCCCTGCATATGCGTTTCCAGTCCGTAAAGCGGCGCGCCGGGCTGGACTGCGGCGGCAAGCGCGTGCGTTGCGCTTTTCATCGCGACCGCTGTCCAGGCCTTTTTCGGCGCCAGTTCATTGCTCACCAGCAATGCATCCGGCATCCGCCACGTCACGGTTTCGGTCCCGTTGGCATCGACTATGCTAATCACCACCGGGACGTTGATTTCTTCTGCCCGCGCCACGGCGGCGCGGGTTAACTGATGAAGATCGCCAAACGAAAGCGACATAACATGTTCCTTTTGGGCAGGCGGCTGAGCCGACGCCAGATAGCGCTTCGTCACCTCCTGGATAATTTTTGTCTGATGCGCGTCGTGATCTTCGGCGCGGGCCAGCGCGTATAAACAATCCGACAGGCGATTGATGTAGCGCATCAGCACGTGCCTGACGGTGAATGCTGCGGAAAGCTCAACCAGACGACGTTCCGCCCGGCGCGCCAGCGTGCGCGCGAAGTGAAGTCGGCTGGCGGCTTCGCAACGGCCGGGCAAAATAAAACTGTGCAGCGGCGCGACACGTCCCATCGCGGTGTCGATGGCGGCTTCCAGCGCGGCGATTTCTTCCGTGCTGATGTAGCGCTGCTGCGCAGGCGGTTCATCACTTTCGCTCGCCAGCTCCGCGCTGAACCAGAATATTTGTTGCTGGATTGCCTCCAACAGGGCGCGGTGCTGTACGCTCTGGCTGGCGCAAATGCACAGGCTGAGCGCGGCGTTAAGCTCGTCTAAGGTGCCGTATGCCTCCACGCGCGGGTGTGTTTTACTGACACGTTGCCCGGTAAACAGCGCGGTAGTGCCTGCGTCGCCAGTACGGGTATAAATCGCCATGCCGTCTCCTTAACGCGAAAGCGTGTCGACAATGCCGACGACGGCGAGGTCAATGGCCTCGTTCGGGCCGGAAAAAACATGTCTGGCGCTGGAGCCGCTGCTCAGCAGCACCAGTTCGCCAACCCCTGCGCCAACGGAGTCAACGGCAACTTCATCTCCCGCCGTTGGATTCGCAGGCAGTTCGCCGTCGGCGCTTACCCGGCGCACCAGCAGAAGTTTCTTCCCGACAAGAGAAGGCGATTTTTGCGTGGATACCACCGCGCCTGTTACGCGTGCCAGATGCATGGTTCACTCCTGCTTAATGAATTGGATGTTGCGAGAGCTCGCGGCATCGCGAGCCAGCGCGGTGACAACACATTTTCGACGCAGCACGAATACGCCACCGGAGAAGCGGACGACATCGGCATAGCTGACCAGTCGGGTCGGATGCAGCACGATGCGCACACCTTGCTCGTCACAGAATGTCAGCGGTAATCGGGCGAGTTTTTTCACCGGCAGGGCAGGCAATAGCGCCCGGCGTAGCGAGAGTCGCACCTGCAGACCAAACGCCAGCGCGTCGTGAAGGATGACGGCTGCGCTATCCGTTGCGTTGTTTTCGGCAATCTTCTCCAACAGGGGCAGGTCGACCTGCAAAACATGCAGAGAGGAATACCGGGAAAATAGCGTTCGGGAAGGCGTTTCCCGCAGTTGCGCGACGCTCAACGTCAGCGTGCTTTCGGCACGACGCTGCAGGCGGGTGACCACCTCCTCGACGATTCGCTGCAACAGCTCGCCGTTCATCGCGGCGTAACCAGCGTGGCGTACGCGTTGGGGCTGTCGGCCCCGGCGGCGTTGGCTTCGTCGGTATCGATATGCATTTCCAGACGCATATCGGGCGACACGCGAATCGCGACGTTATCGAATATGAGCCGACGCTCACTGCCTTCGATCGCCACGCAGACGTTGTCGCCATGCGCGACGCGCAGGATCAGCGCATCCAGCGGCGACATGTGAATATGACGCTGGGCGACAATAACGCCGGCAGCGAGCTCAATCTCGGCGAAGGGGCTCACAAGGCGGATACCCGGAGTGCCGTTGAGGTTTCCGGACATCCGCAGTGGTGCGGCGATCCCCAGCGTTCTTGCGTCTGTTCGCGATATTTCAACCTGACTGGTGCGGCGAAGTGGTCCCAGCAGACGCACATTCTTAATCTGACCTTTGGGACCCACCAGCGTGACGGTCTGATCGGCGGCGTACTGCCCCGGTTGCAGCAGCGCTTTCTTCTCGCTTATCGGCTGTCCCGGAAAAAGACGGGCATAGTCTTCGGCGCTCAGATGAATATGACGATTAGACACGCCCAACGGAATTGGGCGCTCCCGCATCTCATCCAGCACTTTGCTGACCGTCGTCTCCAGAAGGTGTTTATCCATTACGCTTAACCTCGTTTACCTGAATGCAGGCAGAGCGACCGGGGTTCGCCTTTCTGACGCGGACAGGCCGGGTCGAGGCACAAATTGCAACTGATGATTCCGTCGTCAGATGCGGTTACCGGTGCAGACTCTTCTGCAACAACGTCAGTTTCGGGTTCCTCGATGATCGCTGGCGCGGGGGCAGGTGCGGCTACCGTCGCACGGGCAAGAATGCCCTCGCCAGGTCTGGCGATAACTTTGTGCGCCACCAGACCATCGCGCTGTTCGGCAAAGCTGGCACCGGTGATAATGGCGGACTGAACCGAGGCCACATCACCGGTGATTTTGATCACCGTCCAGCCTGAACCGTTGGTTTTCTCAAGGCCAACCAGCGTGATGGAAGCGGCTTTCGCCATGACATCCGCGCAACTGATGGCTAATGCCAGACCACTAACTTCAAGTAATCCCAGTGATTGCTTCACGCTGTGCTCCTTTTCGGCAGTGCTTAGGCAGACTTCGGTAAAATGGCCTCAACGTCGCTGTGCGGACGCGGGATAACGTGGCAGGATTTGACCTCGCCGACGGCGCTTGCTGCTGCGCTGCCTGCGTCAACCGCCGCTTTAACCGCGCCAACGTCGCCGCGCACCATGACAGTCACGAGGCCGGAGCCGATTTTCTCGTAGCCGACCAGTTGTACGTTGGCGGATTTCACCATCGCATCTGCGGCTTCAATGGCGCCGACCAACCCTTTTGTTTCAACCAGCCCTAATGCGTTATTCATACTGCGATTCTCCTGTGGATTAAGCATTGAGATCCCGGAAAGGGATCCCTTTGACTAACCTTGCCGCGTTGTTTCCAGTACTTCGCCGGTCAAGGCTGTTTTGGCGATACGTCAGCGTAAACAGCGGCGCTGAAGTGGGTAAATTCTTGTAATGCACCACCAGTTTTTCCCGGTCGCAGGCGATGCCGACGAGCAGTGGCGACAGGCGTGCCGCCTGCCAGGCGCTGTGGACGACGTCTCCGACACTCTGGGGCTGAATGACAAACGGAATGCCTTCTTCTTCAATACCGAGCAGCACCTCTTGCCAGACGGTAAGACAGTCGCCGATGGGGGCGATCACAATGGCTGGCGTGCTGATGTTACTGTCCACGGGCGAACTCCTTATGCCAGGAAAGGATCAGGCCCGTGGCGACGGCATTTCGCGGACCTTCAGTTCCGCGAATGTTGCCGCGCCCGGCGACTAACCGGTAATGCGCCAGCGCATCAGTCACCAGTTGCGGTACCTCGAAGTCCAGAGACGATCCGCCCACCAGCACCACAAATGGAATATCGCGAATGTTGCCGGTAGGGCTGACCTGACGCAGCGCGCGAAGGGCATTGGTGACAAAAACACGCTCTTTAGCGCTGCGGCGAATCGCACGCACTTTTTCCAGGGCCAGTTCACCCGGCAGCGGCACCAGTTCGTCGGGTTTGACAACGCAAACGCGGGCAAACACGGCTGGAGGGAGCGGGGAAGGGAAGAACTGGACGCTGCCATCTTCGTGACGCAGATGGAACAGGCTTTCCACTTTCGCCAGCGGATATTTTTTGATCTCTTCCGCCAGGTAACGGTCTTCGAGTCCAAGCTCCCTGGCAATGATCATCGTCACCATATCGCCTGCGCCGGCGAGGTGGGTGGCGATAATTTCCCCTTTCGGATTAATGATCGAAGCGTCGGTAGATCCCGCGCCTAAATCGAGAATGGCCAGCGGACGAGTGGTGCCTGGCGTGGTTAACGCGCCAAGAATGGCGGCTTCGGCTTCTGCGCCGCCAACCTGCACGTCAACGTTCAGCTTTCCTTTGATCTCCCGGGCGATCATCGCCATTTGCAGACGGTCGGATTTCACCATAGAGGCAATGCCAACGGCCTGTTCCAGCGAAAACTCGCCGGCCAGTCCGCCCGTGACGCTAACCGGCACGGAGGTGTCGACGGCGAGCAAATCCTGAATGAAAATTTCGTTGCTGGGTTTGTTGGTCAGTTCCGCCATGGTCTGGCGAACGTGTTCAAGCATACCGCCAATATTGGTGCCAGCTTCACCGGTGACGTTATCCAGTTTCGGGCAGTCGCCAACCGCTTTCATAATGGCGTCAGCCCCTGCGGCGACGTCAACGCGCACTGTACGGCCTTGCGCATGCAGCTCAATATTCCCGGCGGGAATGGCGCGTGCCTTCACGTCTCCCGAGGGGGTTTTAACGACGACGGCGGAGCGGTTGCCAATCAGGGCGCGCGCCATCGGTACAATGTTTTTAGTTTCGTCCGCGTTCAGGTTGAAGACGGTGGCAATGCCGTACGGGTTAGACAGGGTTTCGATGACTTTGCCCGGTATTGCGACTTCGATAGCCGCCAGCATGCCGAGTGGAATTCGGTCGATGTACAGCACTTCGTCAACGATAGGCAGCGGTTTTTCCAGTCGGTTACTGACCAGTACGCCGTCATCCTGCTGCAAAATGACGCCGGTTAACTGATAGCCCGCGCGAACAGCGGCGTTGATCATGGTGGCGACATCGGCGAAGTCGAATGCCGACGATACCACCAGAATGTAAGGTACCTCTGCCGCGCGTGTCAGAAGCTCTTCCGGCGTGATAGTCATGCCCACCCCCAGACCAACGCCGCCTGGCGTCTTGGGGTTATGACCGATCATAGTGGACTCGGTGATGATGGTTTCCGTAATGGTTTCCATCGCCACATCGCCAATCACCGGCGTGGCTTCGTTTATGCGAATGAGCGAAATATCGCTGACAGTGATGCCGGCGTTTTTGGCCGCAAGCGTAAGCGCCTCCTGAATGCCAAACACATTACGTAATGTGCCTTTTATTCCGGTGGTTTCCGCCAGCGCGCTGCCGGTAATGGTCAGCTTGCCAGTATCATCGAGGGTCGCCAGAGCGACTTCTGTTGATGAGTTGCCGATATCAATGCCAGCTATATATCGCATCGCGTTTCCTTAACGTTAATCGTCGCCTTTCAGTTTTTTACGCTCGACGTACAGCATCGCGGCCTCGCGCACAAAGGCGGCGCAGATCTTCGCCTGATAGCGGTTTTCGAGATCGTCCGCGATGGCCATCAGCTCATCTTTCGTTGAGCGGTAAGGACGCAGTGCGTTGTAAATCTCAAGAATGCGATCGTCAGGTACGGCGGTCAGTTCAGCAGCGC
Organism: Citrobacter sp. R4; assembly: GCF_026719175.1. Taxonomy (NCBI): domain Bacteria; kingdom Pseudomonadati; phylum Pseudomonadota; class Gammaproteobacteria; order Enterobacterales; family Enterobacteriaceae; genus Citrobacter; species Citrobacter sp. R4. Next base: position 109,430 of record NZ_JAPPSU010000012.1, on the reverse strand, counting down.
GTTCAAAGTTCATCGCCAGGCGGTCGCGTCCGGCATCCCGGGCGATAGCGGCCTGAATACGCAGCGTTTCCGGTGTGATACGCATATCCTGGGCGGTGACTTTATTGCTGAGGACGTTTTCCAGGGTGAAATCATCCAGCGTTTTATTGGTGGCCGTTTTCACCCATTCCGGATGTTTGTTCGCCAGCGGGTAATCGGTCACTTTAACGGTCTGAGTTGAATGGCTTACCGCAGCCGCCGCCGGGGCAGGCGCATCGCCCTGCAGGCTGTTCATGCGGCTCAACACGTCCCGAACCATCGATTCAATTGCATCGGTATTCATAAAGGGATCCTTATTAAAGCGCCACGCGCAGTTCCTGCGGGTTTTTGCCTGTTACGACGTACTTCGTCTCTTTAATATGCAGAATGGCCGACTTTGCCTGATACTTCGGACGCGCCATCTGGTCGTTCAGCGTCGGCACCGGTTGCGGCGATTCACGCTTGGCATAGCGCGCGGCGTTTTTACCGATCTGCCGGTAGGTCGCCAGCGTCAACAGCGGCGCCTGCGGGAACAGCTCCAGGTTAGAAAGCGGCGGCAACCCCTGCTGGTGGATCACGGTGGTGCCTTTCGACTGAATGCCGATAGAGATACCGGAGCCGCTCAGTCTGTTGCCTTCGACCGCGACAAACGCCACGTCGGAGGATTTAAAGCAGCGAATCACGCGCGCTTTGATGCCTTCTTCTTCAATGCCGGCAATCACTTCGCGCAGGATGCTCTTATGCGGCAAGCCAACAATGTTGACTGTCTGAGAGAGACCGAACGCCGGACCGACCGCAATGACCACTTCGTCCTGTTGCGTGCCCTGTTTCGCCTCGCCGATTTCGGTCAGAAAGCTGTCTCCTGTTGGAGCGGCAGAAGCGGCAGCGCTACCCGGCGCGCGAAAGGAGACCGGCTTATCGCTGGTCTGCATTTCAGACAGCACGTCTTCGATAATCTGGCGCAGCAGTTTTTCATTGATTTCCATTGTTCACCCCTTAGCCAAGCTCGTTGGGATCAAGTGCGCCAGGGATGTTTTTAATCTCTTCCCAGCGTTCGCCCTGCAGGCGATAACCTGTTGCCGGACCGGCATAATCGTTGACGTCATTGACCGCAGAGAGCACTTGTCCGTCGCCGACGATGATGGCGGAGGTGTGCAGATAGTCCCCGGTTAACTTCGCTTTCTGGATGTTAAGCATGTCCTGCGCCACGTCGGTAAAGCCGCCCTGAGCCAGCGCTTTTACGACTTCCAGACCATTTCGGTTCTTATTGATGATCTCCTGAGCGAACTTAATGTCTTCAACGATGTTACGTTCCGGCATATCCTTCGAGCCGTGCGCGTAGGTGGCGGCTTCCACTTCTTCATCGGTGATCGGCGGCAGGCCCATCCCGGCGAATACTGCCTGCAGCGCGCGCGCCGCTTTGTTACGAATGGCGATAACGTCTTCTTCGCGGACCGGACGCAGGCCGCCGTCGACCTTCAGGTCACGTTGAATAACGTTGTAGTCATCGAAGTCCTCTGCGTCTTCGTTGGAGCCGGCAAACATGTTGTCGTAGTTCGGCACCGCGGAATAACCGGACGAGATAAAGTCCGTTCCCGGCAGAAACTGCATCAGCAGGCGGGCGGTCCGGCGCATATCGGAGTGGGTAAAGGTCTGGTCATTACTGGAGGCGCATTCCAGATCCAGTGACGAACAGATCAGGTTTTCAGCCAGTACCGCACGGATCCCGGAAGGAACGGCGGACGGAACGCCGATGCAACTCACCGAACCGTTTTGCAGTCCCTGAACGCCAGCCGCTTTGGTGATGTAAATGCAGCGCGCTTCGAGATAAAGCATGGATTTCCCTTCCGCGTAGCCCATCTGCACTTCTGAGCCGGAACCGGAGGTGAAGCGCATTTTCAGTCCGCGAGAGGCATAAGAGGACGCAAGAAACCCTTTCGACCACGGCGTATCGTCACCGTCGGTAAATACCGGTTCGGTACCATATACAGAGATGGTTTCGGCGTAGCAGGTGTGGCCCAGCATACCGAGCTTTAACTCTGTGGCTTCTTCCAGTGAACACTGGGTGAGAACCCCAGGACGCCCCACCTGCGAACCCACGAGCAGAGCGATAGCGTTGAACGGCGCATAGCGCGCGACGGCAACGGTGGTTTCCTGTTCGTCAAAACCGCGCCATGCCCCTTCGGCGGCGTCAGCGGCGATCTGTACCGGGTTATCTTTAACGTTGGTGACGTGGGCCTGCTGTGACGGCGTGCGACGGGCGCGCATTTTCTGCATTGCCATCATCATCTCAACCACGTTCATGTGGGAGACCACTTCGACAATTTTCGCCGGGGTCATTGCGGTGGTGAGCGGCACAATATCGCTGCGCTTCACGTTTGGATCGCACAGCATATTGGCGAGCTTGACGGAGTCCATCGCCATCACCTCTTCCGCGCGCGCCAGGTTAATGCCGTAGCGGGCAATGAAGTGGTCGATCAGGTCAAACTCGCTGACGGATTTGCCATCCAGTTCGGTTACCGCGCCGTTAACGATTTTAATCGAGGGTTTCGGATCGTTCGGGCTTTCCATCGCAATGAAGCCTTCTTCGATCCACTCCTTAACGAACCCGTCCTGGTTAACAGGGCGTTTCGCCAGTGCTTCAAATCTTTTCGATCTCATGAATGAGCCTCACGGATATCAGATATAGGACGGGCGATCGTTTTTCGGTTCGCTACCGAGTGTCGCCAGCACGGTTTTGCCGATTTCACGCGCGGAGATAACCGCCTGACGCACCGCGCCGGAGTCGCCGGAAATCACCAGAATCGCTTCGTTACTGAAGCTGGTGCCATGCGCTGGCGAGCTGTACGCGACAACGTCGACATTGGCGGATTTCAGGGCGGTATCCGCCATCAGCACGCCGACTGATGCCGGCGCGCCGACAATCACGCCGCAGGCGCGGCCAACAGGAGCGCCGAAGGCTTTTTCCAGCGCATAGCTGGCGCGGGCGGTATATTGAAGCTCGATGTGCCCGGCCTCGTTGCCATAGACATCGCCAAAAGTGCGGTCGAGTTCTTTTAATGCGACTTCGATCCCCCGCTTGACGTCAGAAACGTCATTCCCGCCCAAAATGATCAGCGAACCGTGACCGGCGCCGCCTTTGGTGTCGCGCGGCAGTTCAATGCTGACCACTTCGGTGTTGGTGGCTTTTACCGCTTCGTCTGCCGCCATAATGTGCGGACCCGCGCCGGTACGCGCCCCCAGAATGCCGATAGAGCGATAGCGCTTTTCAAGCTTCATTGCTTCAAGTAGAGCGCTGTCGACGTTAGCGATAACCAGACCGACGGTGTCGCCAATCGCGGTGCCTACAAATTCCGTTAAACTGCAGCTTTTCTCTGCCATAGCCGTCTCTCGTTTTGGATGGGGTGTATCAGGGGTACCCGTTTGCGCAGGTGTCGCCACACGGGCGATTACCTGTGCCATGATCTGTTCAACCAGTTCATTGCTGCTCATGGGTTAATTCCCTTCGGTAAGATTTTTTCAACATCGGTATGCGGGCGCGGAATCACGTGTACGGCTTTCACTTCTCCCACGTTGCCTGCCGCGGCAGCACCGGCATCGGTCGCCGCTTTTACGGCGCCGACGTCACCGCGAACGATGACGGTTACCAGGCCTGAGCCAATTTTTTCGTAGCCGACCAGCATGACATTGGCCGATTTCACCATGGCGTCTGCGGCCTCTATGGCGGCAGTCAAGCCTTTGGTTTCTACCATTCCTAATGCTTCTTGTTGCATAAAGACCTCGCGTGGGTTGTCCCGATATTCATGACTATAAAAAGAAGCGAGGAAAAAGAATGGCTGACTTGACAGTATGCGTGGAAAAATAGTTGGCGCTGAATGTGATTAATTTGGTGTGAATTGTTTTATGTAACTGTTTTTAAAGGGTGTTGATATTTTTATGAATAGTAAAAATTGGTTTTTGTGATTCCATTTTTACATTTTCAGGCGTGACATAAATAATTTATTTTGTTATGGGCGGGAAAGGGAAGTGTGACCTTTATAGAAAAAAGGAAACCTGCAAATAACGAATTTTTATTATCATTAAGTTTGCGGTTTAAATGCCTGACTGCGTGGTTAATGCCTGTTTGTGAATAATGCAATGGCAAAAATTTGTTATCTCAACACGATTTTTCAGAGCCCCGGCAGGTTCAGTTTGCCAACAATTTTCAGCCAGCCGTTTTTATAGTAAGTGTCGTTGTACTCTACGGCCAGCAAGGGTCCGCTGGTCAGACACGAACGCTTCTAAGAAGGTGTCACAATGAATGATTCACTGAAAGCGCAATGTATTGCCGAGTTTTTGGGCACCGGGCTGTTTCTGTTTTTTGGCATCGGCTGTCTTAGCGCTCTGAAAGTCGCTGGCGCCAGCCTCGGTCTCTGGGAAATTTGCATCATTTGGGGTCTGGGTATTTCCCTGGCGGTGTACCTGACAGCGGGGATCTCCGGGGCGCATCTCAACCCGGCGATTACCGTCGCGCTCTGGCTTTTTGCCTGTTTTCCGGGGCGCAAAGTGTTGCCTTACACCGTTGCCCAGGTGGCAGGGGCGTTTGGCGGCGCAGTATTGGCCTATCTGCTGTATGGCAGTTTGTTCACCGAGTATGAAACCGCCCACAACATGGTGCGCGGTAGCGTCGACAGTCTGTACCTGGCCAGTATTTTCAGTACTTATCCGGCGGCTGCGCTGAACGTGTGGCAGGCGGCTGGCGTCGAAGTGGTTATCACCTCGATTCTGATGGGACTGATTATGGCGTTGACGGACGACGGCAACGGTGTGCCAAAAGGGCCGTTGGCGCCGCTGCTTATCGGGATCCTGGTTGCCGTTATCGGCGCGTCCACCGGGCCGTTGACTGGCTTTGCGATGAATCCAGCCCGTGATTTTGGCCCTAAGCTGTTCACCTGGATGGCTGGCTGGGGGAATATTGCGATGACCGGCGGGCGGGATATTCCTTACTTTATTGTGCCGATTATTGCACCGGTGATTGGCGCATGCGGCGGCGCAGCCATTTATCGCTTTTTCATTGGCAAAAATTTGCCCTGCAATGCCTGTAAAATTGAGGAAACGAACGCCTCTTCCTGAACAACAAGGTTATTATCACGAAATCAATAACGATTTCGTGATCTGCTTTCCCGAACTGACTAAAAAGTCTCCCCAGCCCGGGAGACTTTTGTTATTGTCATTTGGCTTTCAGTCATTAACTAAGGACAGCCGATGACAAAAAGTAAATGTAAAAAATATGTTTTAATTATAACAATGGATTAACTGAGGGATTTTATCATGATTTCTGCGAGTACCCTGAACTCAGAACTCATTAATAAAATCGCACAGGATTTTGCGCAAGCCACAAGCCTGGCCGTTGTGGTTGTCAATATTCACGGTGATGAGATTTCTGAGCTATTTAATTTCACGCCTTTTTGTCAGCTGATGCGTCAACATCCTCAGCACAGCACCCGCTGCCGGATGAGCGATCGCTGCGGAGGGCTGGAAGCCTCGAAATCGGATCAGCCCTGTATCTACCGTTGCCATGCCGGGTTAACCGATTTTTCTATCCCCCTGGTTATCGCCGGGCATCTGGTTGGGTTCGTATTGTGTGGTCAGGTGCGTCTGCGTAACGATGAGGGGGTTGATTTGGTCGATATTCTCAACGTTGACGACCGCTGGCAGGCCGACCCGGAACTGCTCAATGAATTTCGCAACGTCCCGGAAATGGACTACTCGCGAGTGATGGCATCTGCGGATTTGTTGAAGCTAATTGTTGAAAACTGCCTGAAAAAACAGCTGAATTTTGTGGTAATCAAAGACAGCGAACAGAGCGCGGAACCGTCGCGTCCGGCGCGTGCGCCCAGCCCGCATGACAGCAAAATGAAAAAAGCGCTGCGCTATATTGATGCCCATTTGTCCGACGATTTACGCCTTGAAGATGTGGCTTCACACGTCTACCTCAGCCCGTACTATTTCAGCAAGTTGTTCAAAAAATATCAGGGGATCGGCTTTAACGCATGGGTGAATCAACAGCGTATGGCCAGCGCGCGGGAACTGCTTTGCCATAGTGACTGGAGCATTGCCAGTATTGCCCGCAATTTAGGTTTTTCTCAAACCAGTTATTTCTGCAAAGTATTTCGTCAGACTTATCAGGTGACGCCGCAGGCATATCGGCAGCAGGCCGCAGAAAATTTACCGGTAGAATCGGCGTAAATAGCAATATTTTGCTATTGCCGATTTTTGATATTTCCCGTGAGCGCGCCATTATTCGCGGTTTATTTTATTTGGCGCAGCAATAAATTGTCATAGCGCAATAAAATATCAAAATTTGCAGCGTAAACTTCGCCAGTTTTTATTTTTGTGATGAGATACAGTTTCATTGTGAAGGGTTTTCATTATTCTTCTGCGTGTCTTTTCAGAAAGAAGCGTGTTAATCCGGCATTGTTTTGCCGTTGAGGGTTGCAATACCCGCGCGAAAAAGAATGCGTTAAAAAAGAGTTTAAGATGATGAGCAGATGCCAGTCTGTTCATCATTGAAGCCGACAGGTTAGACACATTTGTGTCAGGGAAGGGGGTGAAAATCCCCCGCAGCCCCCGCTGCTGTGATGCTGACGACCCCGTAAAGACCACTGATCGCAAGATTGGGAAGGACGGGAGAGGATGACGCTAAGCCAGAAGACCTGCCTGTCGGATACATTCAACAACTTCGGTGGGAAGTGGGTTGCTTTACAACAGACAGTCGAAAGACTGGATGTCAGTACATCCCTACCACCCTGAACAGGATCAGGGTCATGGCGGCACAGCAGTATGCGTTTGTTCTGGCAGGTACCGGGAGTGGCTGTGGAAAAACCACTGTTACATTGGGTCTGCTTAGCGCGCTAAAACAACGAGGGCTTCGCGTCCAGCCCTGCAAAGTCGGCCCTGACTATCTGGATACCGCCTGGCATACGGCGGTCTGCGGTACACCTTCCCGTAATCTCGACAGCTTTATGCTTCCCGAACCCGTCCTCAATGCGCTGTTTTGCGAGCAGATGCAGGAGGCGGATATCGCCGTTATCGAAGGAGTGATGGGACTCTACGACGGATACGGCACCGATCCCGGCTATTGCAGTACCGCGGCGATGGCGAAACAGCTGGGGTGTCCGGTGATCCTGCTGGTGGATGGCAAGGCCGTTTCGACCTCCATTGCCGCGACGGTAATGGGATTTCAGCAATTCGACCCGACGCTTAACCTCGCGGGCGTGATGGTGAATCGCGTCAACAGCGAAGCGCATTTTCACTTGCTTAAAACGGCGATTGAGCGCTATTGCGCAGTGCCCGTGCTGGGTTATGTGCCGCACGTTGAGGGCGTTACGCTGCCGGAGCGCCATCTTGGACTGGTGACTGCCCGCGAGTCGGTGGTGACACAGCAACCCTGGCTGGATTTTGCCGCTACGCTGGAGCAGACGCTCAATATCGACCACCTTTTAGCGCTAAGCGAAATAGCAACCTTACCACAGGGCGCATGGCCGGAATTGCCCGCACAGGACGCCGGAAAGGGACTCACGCTGGCGATGGCCGACGACGAAGCGTTTAATTTTTACTATCCCGATAACGTGACGTTGCTGGAGCGTACCGGCGTGAAGATCGTCCGCTTCAGCCCGCTGCATGACCGGGTTTTACCCGACTGTCAGATGGTCTGGCTGGGTGGCGGTTATCCTGAGCTGCATGCCAGCGCGCTGGCGGCTAACGGCACGATGCTGGCGAGTCTGCGCGATGCGCACCAGCGTGGCGTCGCCATTTATGCCGAGTGCGGCGGGTTAATGTACCTCGGTACGCAACTGGAGGACGCCGGTGGATTCGTGCATTACATGGCGGATATCCTTCCCGGTTACAGCAAAATGGGGGAACGGTTGACCCGCTTTGGCTACTGCGAAGCGCAGGCGCTGCAGCCAACCCTGCTGGCGGCGGAAGGTGAAATCCTGCGCGGCCATGAATTTCACTACTCCGATTTTTTCCCGCAAATTTCTGCCGTGATGGCCTGTCGCAAGGTGCGCGACGGTAAAACGCTGCAGCAGTGGTCCGGCGGCTGGCAGGCAGGTAATACTTTCGCCAGTTATCTGCATGTCCATTTTGCCCAGCGTCCGCTCATGCTGACCCGCTGGCTGCAGGCGGCGAGGGAGGCGTTATGACACTGCTTGCGTGGTGTGTCGCCTGGCTCCTCGACGTTATGGTTGGCGACCCGCAGCACTGGCCGCACCCGGTGCGCTGGATAGGCAACCTGATTACCGTCGTACAGCGGACGGTTCGTCGTCATTGTCACAGCGAGCGCGCGCTGCGCATCGGTGGCGGCGTGATGTGGCTGGTGGTGGTGGGGGTGACGTGGGCGGCGGCCTGGGGCGCGTTGACCGCCGCCCGGCTGATCCATCCGTGGCTGGGCGGGTTGGTGGAGGTGTGGATGATTTTCACCGTGCTGGCTGGTCGCTGTCTGGCCAATGCCGCCAGAGACGTGGAACGCCCGCTGCGCGCGGGGGATCTCGCCGCCAGCCGGGAGAAATTGTCGTGGATTGTCGGTCGTGACACCTCGCAGCTGGCTCCACAACAAATAAACCGGGCGGTGGTGGAAACCGTCGCAGAAAATACAGTCGACGGCATTATTGCGCCGCTGTTCTTTCTTATGCTGGGCGGCGCGCCGCTGGCGATGGCCTATAAAGCGGTCAACACCCTGGACTCGATGGTGGGCTACAAGCACGAAAAGTACCGGGCGATCGGCATGGTCAGCGCCCGTCTTGATGACCTCGCAAACTTTCTTCCCGCCCGGTTGAGCTGGCTGCTGCTGAGCGCCGCGGCATTTTTGTGCCGCAACGACGGCGCGCGCGCCCTGCGTATTGGCTGGCGCGATCGCTATAACCACAGCAGCCCCAACTGCGCATGGGCGGAAGCGCCCGTGGCCGGCGCGCTGGGTATTCGCCTCGGCGGTCCAAATGACTATTTTGGCGAGCGCGTTGAAAAGCCGTGGATTGGCGACGCGCAGCGCGAGATTACCGTAAATGACATTCCCCAAACGATTCGACTGATGTGGGTTGCGTCCACGCTGGCCCTGGCGCTGTTTATGTTGACGCGCTGGCTGGTGGTTGGCATGGCCTGAGGATTAAACAATGCATTACATCCAACAACCGATGGCGATAGAGGCCAAAAGCTTCGACATCATTGGCGAGATCATCCATGAAACGCGCCCGGAATACCGCTTCGCCAGCCCACTGCATGAGGCCATTATCAAGCGTGTCATCCACACCACCGCCGATTTTGACTGGCTCGATATTCTCTGGTTTTCCGATGATGCACTCTCCCGACTTTGTGCGGCGCTGCGTCGTCCGTCAGTGATCTACACCGATACCACGATGGCGCTGTCGGGGATCAACAAAACGCTACTGGCGAAATTCGGCGGTGAGTGCCGTTGCTACATCAGCGATCCGCGGGTGGTGGCGCAGGCGAAAGCACAGGGGATCACTCGCTCAATGGCGGCCGTGGATATTGCCGTGACGGAAGAGAGCGAGAAAGTGTTTGTTTTCGGCAATGCCCCCACCGCGTTATTTCGTCTGCTTGAACATGATGCGGCGGTGAATGGGGTGGTCGGCGTACCGGTCGGATTCGTCGGAGCGGCGGAATCAAAAGAGGCGCTGACGCGCAGCCCATTACCCGCGATTGCCGCCCTCGGACGTAAAGGCGGCAGCAACGTCGCAGCGGCAATTATCAACGCCATCCTTTATCACCTTGAGGGGGCGCGATGAGCGATCAGACGTTTGATGCTCCCGTCTGGCACAACGGTAAAGCGCTGCGAAAAGGCTATACCACCGGTTCGTGCGCCACGGCGGCGGCAAAAGTCGCGGCGCTGATGGTGCTGCGACAGCATTTGATCCATCAGATTTCCATCGTCACGCCGTCCGGCGTCACGCTGTGCCTTAATGTGGAATCACCGCACATTGAAGGCCAGCAGGCGGTTGCCGCGATCCGCAAAGACGGCGGGGATGATGTCGACGCTACACACGGCATGTTGATTTTCGCCCGCGTGACGCTGAACGACAGCGGTGAAATAACGCTGCTGGGCGGGGAGGGGGTTGGCACCGTTACGCGTAAAGGTATTGGTCTGCCGATTGGCAGCGCCGCTATTAACCGCACGCCACGTCATACCATTGAATCGGCGGTGCGAGAGGCGATAGGCCCGGCGCGCGGCGCGGAAATTGAAATATTCGCGCCGGAAGGCGAAGTGCGGGCGCAAAAAACCTACAACTCGCGGTTGGGGATCGTTGGCGGCATTTCCATTATCGGCACCACCGGCATCGTGACGCCAATGTCGGAGGAAAGCTGGAAACGATCACTGTCGCTGGAGCTGGAGATTAAGCGCGCCGAGGGGCTTGAACGGGTGGTGCTGGTGCCGGGCAATCATGGCGAGCGCTTCGTGCGCGAGCAAATGGGGATTGACAGCAAAGTGGTGGTCACCATGAGTAACTTCGTCGGTTACATGATTGAAGAAGCCGTGCGGCTCGGTTTCCGCCACATCGTTCTGGTCGGTCATCCGGGGAAACTAATCAAAATCGCCGCCGGGATCTTCCATACCCATAGCCATATTGCCGATGCGCGAATGGAAACGCTGGTGGCGCACCTGGCGCTGCTCGGCGCACCGCTGGCGCTGTTGAGAGAGGTCAGCGACTGCGACACTACCGAGGCGGCGATGGAACATATCGACGCGTATGGCTATCAGCGCATTTATGACCATCTTGCGGAACGCATCTGCCTGCGCGTGAAGCAGATGCTGCGCTTTACCAAAACCCCGCCGACCTGCGACGCCATTATGTTCTCGTTCGATAACCAGGTACTGGGAAGCAACCGTCCTCTCGGGGCGATAGCTCAGGAGTTGCAATGTTAACGGTGGCAGGAATGGGGCCTGCGGGCTTGCATCTGATGACGCCTGCCGCGCGGGACGCGGTGGCGAATGCCGACGTGCTGGTGGGAGGTAAACGTCACTTGCAGCAGTTTCCGGCGTTTCAGGGGGCAAGGTTTACGCTCGGCGCCAATATTCCGGCGCTGCTGGCATGGATTGAGACGCAGCAGGATAAAAATGTGGTGGTCCTCGCCTCTGGCGATCCGTTGTTTTATGGCATCGGTACGCGGCTGGTCGCGCACTTTGGCATTGAGCGGGTACGCATTATTCCCGGGATCAGCGCCGTGCAGTATCTCTGCGCCCGGTCAGGTATCGACATGAATGACATGTGGTTAACCAGCAGCCACGGGCGCAGCGTCTGTTTCGATACGCTGGCGGCGCATCGCAAAGTGGCGATGGTCACCGACGCGCAGTGCGGGCCGCGGGATATCGCCGCGCAGTTGGTGGCGCGCGGCAAAGGCGATAGCTGGATGGTGATTGGCGAGAACCTGGCGATGGACAATGAACGGATCCACTGGCTGCGCGCCAGTGAGGTACAGGCCGACTACGAGATGAATGCGGTGGTGATCTTAGATGAAAGATGAGCTTTTTCTGCGCGGCGGAAACGTGCCGATGACCAAAGAGGCGGTACGGGCGATTGCGCTGGCAAAACTGGAGCTACACCGGGCCAGTCACCTGATTGATATTGGCGCGGGAACGGGCAGCGTCTCTATAGAGGCGGCGTTACGCTATCCCTCTTTGCACGTGACGGCCATCGAACGTAACCCGGCGGCGCTACGGCTGCTGGACGAGAATCGTCAACATTTTGCCTGTCCGAATATCGATATCCTGCCGGGGGAAGCCCCCATGATGTTGACCGAAAAAGCCGACGCGGTGTTTATGGGCGGCAGCGGCGGCCATTTGACCGGGCTTATTGACTGGTCGCTGCGCCAGTTGCACCCGAGCGGACGTCTGGTAATGACCTTCATCTTGCAGGAAAACCTCAACGCCGCGCTGGCGCATTTGCAGCAGTTGGACATACACGACGTTGACTGCCTGCAACTGCAAGTATCGTCCCTGACCGCGCTCGGCAGCGGCCATTTTTTCAAACCGAACAACCCTGTGTTTGTCATCGCCTGTCAGAAGGAAGAACGCTATGTCTGAGACATTTGATCCCCGCTGTGTGTGGTTCGTTGGTGCCGGTCCGGGCGACCGCGAGCTGATTACTCTCAAGGGCTACCGCTTACTGCAACAGGCGCAGGTGGTGATTTATGCCGGTTCGCTGATCAACACCGAACTGCTTGAGTATTGTCCTGAGGGAGCCGAGTGCCATGACAGCGCGGCGTTGCACCTTGAGCAGATCCTCGATCTCATGGAAGCGGGCGTGAAGGCCGGGAAAACGGTGGTACGTCTGCAAACCGGGGACGTTTCGTTATATGGCTCGGTGCGTGAGCAGGGTGAGGAACTGACCAAACGCGATATTCCCTGGCAAGTGGTGCCGGGCGTCAGCGCGTTTCTTGGCGCGGCGGCGGAACTGGGCGTTGAGTACACCGTGCCGGAGGTGTCCCAGAGTCTGATCATCACCCGGCTTGAAGGACGTACGCCAGTGCCGGAGCGGGAGCAGCTTGAGTCCTTCGCCAGCCACCGTACCTCAATGGCGATTTATCTTTCGGTACAGCGCATTCATCGGGTGGCGGAACGGCTAATTGACGGCGGCTACCCGGCGACCACCCCTGTGGCGGTGATCTACAAAGCCACCTGGCCGGAAAGTCAGACCGTGCGCGGCACTCTAGCGGACATCGCAGACCGCGTGCGTGACGCCGGGATCCGCAAAACGGCGCTGATTCTGGTCGGGGATTTCCTGGGTGAGGAGTACCACTACTCAAAACTGTATGCGGCGGACTTTAGCCATGAATACCGTAAAGCCTGAATCCATTGCCCTGTTTTGCCTGACGCCCGGCGGGGTGCAACTGGCGAAACGGCTGGCGGCGATGCTGCCGCTGACCTGTTTTACCAGCGAGAAGCTGCTTGAGGACGGTTTTTTGCCGTTTGACGGCGGTTTCGCCCAGGCGGCGCGTGACGCGTTTAGTCATTATTCAGCGCTGATTTTTATTGGCGCGACCGGCATTGCGGTCCGCGTACTGGCGCCGCTTGTGAACGACAAGTTCAGCGATCCGGCGGTGGTGGTTATTGACGAACGCGGCCAGCACGTTATCAGCCTTCTTTCCGGCCATGCGGGCGGAGCAAATGCGCTGACCCGCTATCTGGCGGGGATGCTGGGCGCGGATCCGGTGATTACCACGGCGACCGACGTTAATGACATGGCGGCGCTGGATACCCTCGCTTTTCAACTTAACGCGCGCATGAATGATTTCCGCGCGGCGGTCAAAGTGGTCAACCAGATGCTGGTGAGCAATCAGCGGGTCGGTTTGTGGTGGGATCCCGAACTGGACGAAGACGTGGGCCACTGTGACCGCCGCGGATTTATCACCGTGACCGATCTCAGGCAGTTACCCGAGCTGGATGCGCTGGTGTGTATCACCTTGCGTGACGAACTGCCTGATATTCCAGTGCGTCACTGGAAGCTGGTGCCGCAGCGTGTGGTGGCCGGAATCGGCTGTCGTCGGGATACGCCGTTTCCGCTGCTGGCGGCGCTGCTGGCGCGTCAGCTCGCCGCGCAGCGTTTTGACCCGCTCGCCCTGAAAGCCATTGGCAGCGTGTCGCTAAAAAAAGATGAAGAAGGGTTGATTCAGCTCGCGTCATGCTGGCGCGTGCCGTTTGAAACCTTTAGCGCTGACGTGTTGCGTGAACATGAGCACCGCTTTCCGGCATCGTCGTTTGTTCGCCAGACGGTAGGCGTCGGAAGTGTGTCGGGGCCGGCAGCCTGGCTGCTGAGTCATGGGCAGTTGTTAGGCGAAACCCTGCGGGAACAGGGCGTCACTATTACTTTAGGAGTTTCAAACTGATGTTAAGCGTAATTGGAATCGGCCCTGGCTCACAAGCCATGATGACCATGGAAGCGGTGGAGGCGTTGCAGGCGGCGGAGATCGTCGTGGGCTACAAAACCTACACCCATCTGGTGAAAGCTTTTACCGGCGACAAGCAGGTCATCAAAACCGGAATGTGCAAGGAGATTGAACGCTGCCAGGCGGCGATTGAGCTGGCGCAGGCCGGACATAATGTGGCGCTGATCAGTAGCGGCGACGCGGGCATTTATGGCATGGCGGGACTGGTGCTGGAACTGGTCAGCAAGCAGCAACTGGACGTAGAGGTGCGTCTGATCCCCGGCATGACCGCCAGCATTGCCGCTGCTTCGCTGCTTGGCGCGCCGCTGATGCATGATTTTTGCCACATCAGCCTGAGCGACTTGCTTACGCCGTGGGAGGTGATTGAAAAGCGCATCGTCGCCGCCGGGGAAGCTGACTTTGTTATTTGCTTCTATAACCCACGCAGCCGGGGCCGTGAGGGGCATCTGGCGCGGGCGTTTGAACTGCTTTCCGCCAGCAAAAGCGTGCAAACGCCGGTCGGGGTCGTGAAGTCAGCGGGCCGCAAAAAACAGGAGAAATGGTTGACCACGCTCGGTGAAATGGATTTTACGCCGGTGGACATGACCAGCCTGGTGATTGTGGGCAACAAAGCCACCTATGTGCGGGAGGGGCTGATGATCACGCCAAGGGGCTACGCACTGTGAGTGTCGGCGAGGTGCTGGTGGTAGGGGGAACCAGTGACGCCCGGGCGATCTGCCAGCAACTGGATGCCGCCAACGTGGCGTACACCCTGTCTGTGGCGACACCGACCGGGAAACAGTTGGCGGGGGATATCAAAGGTCAGGTGCGCTGCGGACGGCTGGAGCAGGAACAAATGGTCAACTGGTTGAAGGAAAACGGCACGCGCTGGGTGATAGACGCTTCTCATCCGTATGCCGAAATAGTGAGCCGCAACATCATGCGCGCCTGCGAGCAGGCTGGCGTCTTGCTCAGTCGCTATCAGCGTCCCGAACAGCTCCGTGACTTAACGCATCCGCTGCTTTACACCGTAAACAGTATCGCCGACGCCTGTGAAGTGGCAGGACGGCTGGGCGAGCGCGTTTTGCTGACGACCGGCAGTAAAGATTTGGCGAACTGGCGTACGGGGTTACCGGGGAAAACCCTGCTTGCCCGGGTACTGCCGGTGCCTGAAGTGATAGCGCAATGCGCAGAACTTGGCTTTGGCGTCGGGGAAATATTCGCGCTTTGTGGTCCATTCAGCGCAGAGTTTAACGCCGCATTTTACCGCCAGTGTCAGGCTGACGTCGTGATAACCAAAGCCTCAGGCGCTGAGGGGGGGTATCAGGAAAAAGTTCAACCCTGTCTGGATGCAGGGATCCCTTGCATCGTCATTACCCGCCCGGCGCCGCTGGTGACGGGAGAAGAATTACTGGAAAGTCAGGCCGCATTTGCTCAGCGTCTGTCACGCTGGCTGGCCGCTGCTAAAGGAGTCATACAATGAAAAAAGCGCTTCTGGTGGTCAGCTTTGGCACCAGCTATCACGATAC
This sequence comes from Citrobacter sp. R4, assembly GCF_026719175.1. Classification (NCBI taxonomy): domain Bacteria; kingdom Pseudomonadati; phylum Pseudomonadota; class Gammaproteobacteria; order Enterobacterales; family Enterobacteriaceae; genus Citrobacter; species Citrobacter sp. R4. Next base: position 93,963 of record NZ_JAPPSU010000012.1, on the reverse strand, counting down.
CTGCGAGAAAAACATTGTCTCCTGCGAACGCGATCTTGCCGCAAGTTGTCCCGATCGGGATCTGTTTCGCGCGTTTACCTCGGGAATGATTATTCGCAAATTGCGCCAGCGGGACGGCATCGACATCGACACGCCGTTGCAGGCGCTGCAAAAGCTTGCCGAACAGGGCTATCAGGACGTGGCGATTCAGTCGCTGCACATTATTAACGGCGACGAATACGAGAAAATTGTTCGCGAAGTGCAGACGATGCGGCCACTGTTTTCCCGTCTGACGCTGGGGGTGCCGCTGCTGAGCAGTCATGACGACTACACGCAGTTGATGTGCGCCTTGCAGCAGCAGATGCCTACGCTGGGCGAGGGTGAAAAGGTGGTATTTATGGGCCACGGCGCCAGTCATCATGCCTTTGCCGCCTATGCCTGCCTTGACCATATGATGACCGCGCAGGGCTTTCCGGCCCGCGTCGGCGCGGTAGAAAGCTATCCGGAAGTGGGGGTGCTGATCGACAGTCTGCGTAAAGAAGGCATCCGTGCCGTTCATCTCATGCCGCTGATGCTGGTGGCGGGGGACCATGCGATTAACGACATGGCTTCTGACGAAGAGGATTCATGGAAAACCCTGTTCAATGCGGCCGGTATCCCGGCGACACCGTGGCTGAGTGGACTTGGCGAAAATCCGGCGGTACGTGCGATGTTTGTCGCGCATCTGCAGCAGGCGCTGAACATGGCGATGGAGGCGGCGGCATGAGCGGAAAACTTTACGCGCTGAGCACCGGGCCAGGCGCCGCGGATCTGATTACCGTTCGCGCCGCCCGTATTCTGGGGTCGCTGGATATCCTCTATGCTCCGGCGGGGCGGAAGGGCGGTGACAGCCTGGCGCTTTCCATAGTTCGCGAATATGTCGGCGCGAAAACTGAAATCCGCTGTTGTCACTTTCCCATGAGCGCGGACAGCGCGGAAAAAGAGGCGGTCTGGGACGACGTCGCCGCCGCGCTGGTTCAGGCGGTGACCGCCGGAAAACAGGTGGGTTTCATTACCCTTGGCGACGCTATGCTGTTCAGCACCTGGGTCTTTTTGCTCCAGCGCATCGGCTGCCCGGACTGGCTCGACATTGTTCCCGGCGTCACGTCATTCGCCGCCATCGCCGCGCGGTCGAAAACCCCGCTGGCGATGGAGCAGCAGTCGCTGGCGGTAGTTTCGTGCACGGCGCCGGAAGCGGACATTCTCCGCGCCTTACATCAGCATGACAGCCTGGTACTGATGAAGGTATATGGTCGCTTCGCACGCATTAAGGCGCTACTGAAGCAGGCCGGGTTGCTGGAGTGCGCGCTGATGATGTCGGAAGCCACCCTGCCTGGCGAACAGTGTTGGCGACATCTCAATGAGGTTAGCGACGACCAGCCGTTGCCTTATTTCTCGACCATTCTGGTCAATAAACAGTGGGAGAATGCACAATGAAACGTGAACAGCAGCTGAAAAAGCTGTCATTCAGTGGTCTGGCTGCGGCGCTATTGCTGATGCTCGTGCCCGAGCAGGCGTTCGCGATGCACATTATGGAAGGCTTTTTACCGCCGATGTGGGCGCTCGCCTGGTGGCTGCTGTTTTTACCGTGTCTGTGGTACGGGCTGGTGCGCCTGCGTCAGATTGTGATGGAAGACAGCCATCAGAAGGTTCTGTTGGCGCTGTGCGGCGCGTTTATTTTTGTGCTGTCCGCACTGAAGATCCCCTCTGTGACGGGCAGTTGTTCTCATCCTACCGGCGTCGGGCTGGCGGTGATCCTCTTTGGTCCGGGGGTGGTAGCCGTGCTTGGCGCCATCGTGCTGCTGTTCCAGGCGCTGCTGCTGGCGCACGGCGGCCTGACGACGCTCGGCGCAAACGGCATGTCGATGGCGGTGATTGGCCCGGTTGTTGGCTATCTGGTGTGGAAAATGGCCTGTCGCGCCGGGCTGCGTCGTGATGTCTGCGTCTTTCTTTGCGCCATGCTGGCGGATCTGGTGACGTATTTTGTCACGTCGGTCCAGCTTGGCGTGGCTTTCCCGGATCCGCAGGCGGGGGCCACCGGATCGGTCATTAAATTCATGGGGATCTTCTGCCTGACGCAAATCCCGATTGCTATCGCTGAAGGGCTGTTGACCGTCATGATTTATGACCAGTTGACGAAACGGCAACTCATAACCGCACAAGGACATTAAGATGAAAAAGACGCTGATACTGCTGGCGATGGTCATTGCCCTCGTTATTCTGCCGTTTTTTATCAACCACGGCGGAGAATACGGCGGCTCGGATGGCGAAGCGGAAAGCCAGATTCAGGTCGTCGCGCCGCACTATGAGCCGTGGTTCCAGCCGCTGTACGAGCCGGCCAGCGGTGAAATTGAAAGCCTGCTGTTTACGTTGCAGGGGTCACTTGGCGCGGCGGTGATTTTCTATATTCTTGGTTATACCAAAGGCAGACAACGCCGTGATGACCGGGCTTGACAGACTAAGCTACCAAAGCCGTTGGCTTCATATAGCACCGGAGCGTAAGTTTGTGTTCTGGTTGCTGATGATGGTGCTGGCCTTTACCCTGCCGCCCTTGGGGCAGGGTATTGAACTGGCGCTGATAGCCGGTTTAACCTGCTGGCTGCTGCGTATTTCGTTTGGCCGTTGGTGTCGCTGGATGGCGCTGCCGTTTGGTTTTTTAGCGGTGGGCGTGGTTACCATTCTCCTCAGCATTAGCCGCGATCCGCAGACGTTGCTGGCGGCGTTTCCGGTTGGCGACTTCTGGCTTGGGGTCAGCGCTCTGGGCTTACAGACGGCGAATGAGACGTTCTGGCGCAGCCTGGCTGCGCTGGCCGCTACCTTCTGGCTGTTGCTGAATCTGCCGTTTCCCCAGTTGATCACGTTACTCAGGCGGGCGCATGTCCCCCGCCTGCTGACCGAGCAGATCCTGCTGACCTGGCGCTTCATTTTTATTCTGTTAGACGAAGCGCTGGCGATTCATCGCGCGCAAACGCTGCGTTTTGGTTATAAAAGTTTGCCGAATGGCTACCGTTCGCTGGCGATGCTGGTGGGTTTACTGTTTACCCGGGTGCTGATTCGTTATCAGCAAATGGCTGCGACGCTGGATATCAAACTGTATCAGGGTGATTTTCACCTGTAAGGAATCACATGCTTGCCACCGCCGATCTCTGGTTTCGCTATCAGGAAACGCAGGTACTTAAAGGGCTGACGCTGGATTTTTCAGCACACGCTGTCACCGGGCTGGTGGGGGCGAACGGCTGCGGGAAATCGACCTTATTCATGAACCTGAGCGGCCTGCTGCGGCCGCAGCAGGGGGCGGTACTTTGGCAGGGGAAACCGCTGGACTACAGCAAACGCGGCCTGCTGGCGCTGCGTCAGCAGGTGGCGACAGTGTTTCAGGACCCCGATCAACAAATCTTTTATACCGATATCGACAGCGATATCGCCTTCAGCCTGCGTAATCTTGGCGTCGCGGAAGATGAGATCGCCCGCCGGGTTGATGATGCGCTGACGTTGGTGGATGCCCGGCATTTTCGCCAGCAGCCGATCCAGTGTTTAAGCCACGGGCAGAAGAAGCGCGTGGCAATCGCCGGAGCACTGGTGCTGCGCGCGAAATATCTGTTGCTGGATGAGCCGACGGCGGGGCTGGATCCCTCTGGTCGTCGCCAGATGATCGCCATCATTAAACGTATCGTGGCGCAGGGGAATCACGTGGTAATTTCCAGCCATGATATCGATCTCATTTATGAAGTTAGCGATGCCGTCTATGTGCTTAACCGTGGTGAAGTGCTGGCGTACGGTGCGCCGGGCGACGTTTTTGCCCAAAGCGCGTTAATTGAACTCGCCGGATTAACCCCGCCCTGGCTGGTCAAACTGCACGCGCAGTTGGGGCTGCCGCTGTGCAAAACCGAAGATGAATTTTTTAGCCGCATGCGGCAACACACTTTTCATTCCATCAAGGAGGCGTCATGACGCAGGCGATTATGTTGCAGGGGACGGCGTCTGACGTCGGTAAAAGCGTGCTGGTAGCGGGACTGTGCCGCATCTTTTATCAGGACGGTCTGCGCGCCGCGCCGTTTAAATCGCAGAATATGGCGCTAAATTCCGGCATCACGCCGGACGGTAAAGAGATGGGCCGCGCGCAAATTTTCCAGGCGGAAGCTGCTGGCATTTCCCCTGATGTACGGATGAACCCGGTGCTGTTAAAACCGACCAGCGATCGCAAGGCCCAGATAGTGTTGATGGGGCAGGTGGCGACTGACATGGATGCCGTAAGCTATCACGACTATAAACCGCGCCTGCGCGAGCAGATCCTCTCGGTGTATACCAGTCTGGCGCAGGAATTCGACGTCCTGGTGTTGGAAGGCGCGGGCAGTCCGGCGGAAATTAATCTCCGTGACCGGGATATCGTCAATATGGGCATGGCGGAGATGGCGAAGTGCCCGGTGATCCTTGTTGCGGATATCGACCGGGGCGGGGTTTTCGCCTCAATCTTTGGCACGCTGGCGCTGCTGCGCGAACATGAGCGCGCGCGGGTGAAAGGGGTGATCATTAATAAATTTCGCGGCGACGTGGCGCTACTTTATTCCGGCATTGAGCAGATCGAAAACCTGACCGGCGTCCCTGTGCTGGGCGTGATGCCATGGCTGGATGTCGATCTGGAGGATGAGGACGGTGTGGCGCTGCAAAAAGGAAAGTATCTGCGTACCGACAGACGCGACATCAACATTGCGGTGATTCAGGTACCGCACATCTCCAATTTTACCGATTTTAATGCGCTGGCGGCGCAGCCGGACGTCAGAGTGCGCTACGTTCGTCAGCCGGAGGAACTGGCTGATGCCGACTTGCTGATCCTGCCTGGGAGTAAAAACACGCTCGGCGATTTAGTGTGGTTACGGGAAAGCGGCATGGCGCACGCGGTGATGCAGGCGCACCGGAGAAATGTACCGGTCTTCGGGATCTGCGGCGGTTATCAGATGCTTGGGGAAAGCATAATTGACGAGGTGGAGTCGGGGCTGGGCACCCTTCCGGGGCTGGGACTGCTTGGCACTGTGACCCATTTTGCCTGGCATAAAACCACCACCCAGGTGGATGCGACACTGTCGGCCTCGCTGCCCGGGTGGCTGTCAGCAGCGGCGGGGCTGCCGGTGCGCGGTTATGAAATTCATATGGGCGAAACGACGCTGACCGGAGACAGCCAGCCGGTGATGCAACTGCATAAGAACGGGGAGCACGTGGCGGATGGCGCAGTAACCGCTGACGGGCTGGCGTTTGGCACATACCTGCACGGCCTTTTTGACAGCGATGATTTTACCCGCGCGCTGATTAATGGGTTGCGTGTGCGTAAAGGGCTGGAACCGCTGGATTCCACCTTTCAGTACGCGCAATATAAATCGCAGCAGTTTGATCTGCTGGCGGATGCGATGCGGCAACACATCGATATTGAGAAAATCTATACCATCATGCAAAACCATCAGGAGCCCGTATGATTCTCGTCACCGGCGGCGCGCGCAGCGGGAAAAGCCGTCATGCGGAAGCCTTGATCGCCGAATGCCCCCACGTATTGTACATCGCCACCTCGCAAATCGTTGACGAGGAGATGGCGGCTCGCATTCAGCATCATCGCGACGGGCGTCCAGCGCACTGGCGTACGGCCGAACGCTGGCAGCGTCTGGATGAGCTGATTGGCGCAGATAACGCGCCTGACGACGCTATTTTGCTGGAGTGCATTACGACCATGGTCACCAATCTGCTTTTTGCCTGTGGCGGCGACAGCGATCCCGACGGCTGGGATTATGCCGCGCTGGAAAAGGCGATTGACGCGGAGATCCAGACGCTCATTAGCGCCTGTCAGCGCTCACCGGCAACGGTTGTGCTGGTAACGAACGAAGTGGGGATGGGGATCGTTCCGGAAAACCGGCTGGCGCGCCATTTTCGGGATATTGCCGGGCGCGTTAATCAGCGTCTTGCGGCTGCGGCGGATGAAGTCTGGCTGGTGGTATCAGGCATTGGAGTCAAAATTAAATGAGTAAGTTGTTCTGGGCGATGCTCTCTTTTATCACCCGTTTACCGGTTCCGGCGCGCTGGTCGTCAGGGCTGGAGTTTGAGCACTATTCGCGCGGGATTATCACCTTCCCGGTCATTGGCCTGTTGCTTGGGGGACTGAGCGGTGCGGTGTTTTTGCTGTTTGAGAATTGGTGCGGTATTCCGTTGGCGGCGCTGTTCAGCGTGTTAGCGCTGGCGTTGATGACCGGCGGCTTTCATCTTGACGGTCTGGCGGATACCTGTGACGGCGTTTTCTCCGCGCGCAGCCGCGAGCGGATGCTGGAGATCATGCGTGACAGCCGCCTCGGCACCCACGGCGGGCTGGCGCTGATTTTTGTTCTGCTGGCGAAAGTGCTGGTGGTCAGTGAGCTGGCGCTACGGGGCACGCCGATGCTGGCGGCGCTGGCGGCGGCCTGTGCGGTGGGACGAGGTTTAGCCGTTCTGCTGATGTACCGCCACCGCTATGCCCGGGAAGAAGGCCTGGGGAATGTGTTTATCGGCCACGTCACCGGGACCCAGACCTGTATCACTCTCGGCCTGTCAGTGATTTTTGCCGCTGTTCTGCTCCCGGGAATGCACGGCGTTGGGGCAATGATTGTGGCTGCCGCAGCTATTTTCCTGCTTGGACAACTGTTGAAACGCACGCTGGGCGGGCAAACCGGCGACACGCTTGGGGCAGCCATCGAACTGGGTGAGCTGGTCTTCCTGCTGGCTCTGCTGTGAGTCAGCCAACATAACGAGAACCCTTATGCAGACCTTAACCTCTTTACTTCACCACATTCCGCCGACAGACCGTGATGCAATGGCGCGTGCCCAGCAGCATATCGATGGCCTGCTTAAGCCGCCGGGCAGCCTTGGTCGCCTGGAGTCCCTCGCTGTGCAACTGGCGGGAATGCCAGGCCTGAAGGGCGTACCGCACGTCGCGGATAAAGCGATGCTGGTGATGTGTGCCGATCATGGTGTATGGGACGAAGGGGTGGCGGTTTCGCCAAAAGCGGTGACCGCTATTCAGGCTGCTAATATGACGCGGGGTACCACGGGCGTGTGTGTGCTGGCGGCGCAGGCAGGGGCGAAGGTACATGTGATTGACGTGGGCATTGACGCCGACCCGATCCCCGGCGTGGTAAATATGCGCGTGGCGCGCGGATGCGGCAACATCGCCAGCGGCCCGGCAATGAGTCGCGGCCAGGCAGAGGAACTGTTGTTGGAGGTGATTCGTTACACCCGGGAGTTGGCGCAAAACGGCGTGACCTTATTTGGCGTCGGCGAACTGGGAATGGCAAACACCACGCCTGCCGCGGCGATTGTCAGCGTGATCACTGGTAGCGAAGCCGAAGCTGTGGTGGGCATTGGCGCGAATTTACCGCTTTCGCGCATTGGCAATAAGGTGGCGGTGGTTCGCCGCGCCATTGCCGTTAATCAGCCCGATCCGCGAGATGGCATCGACGTATTAGCCAAAGTCGGCGGCTTTGACCTGGTCGGCATGGCGGGAGTGATGCTGGGGGCGGCGTCCTGTGGATTACCGGTGCTGCTGGACGGCTTCCTTTCCTATTCCGCCGCGCTGGCTGTTTGTCAGATCGCCCCACAGAGTAAGCCCTATCTGATCCCTTCGCATTTTTCGGCTGAAAAGGGCGCGCGGATAGCACTGGGGCATCTGGAGCTGGAACCTTATCTTAATATGGGAATGCGGCTGGGCGAAGGCAGCGGCGCGGCGCTGGCGATGCCGATTGTCGAAGCTGCCTGCGCGATGTACAGCAATATGGGACAGTTAGCTGCCAGCAATATTGTTTTACCCGACGGCAGATAATCTGCCCTGCGCCAGCATTGACGTTCTCCGGCCTGAACATCTCGTGGTGTCAGGCCTTTCTAATGTCAATCAACAAAACCCGCCCGCGAGCCATATCGCAAAGATTCTGTACTTTTGTATCGGGGCGCTGGCCGTGCGGGATCGCCAGGAATTAGATAATACAGTTATAAAAGCTATAATTTCCCGATATCTGTCGTGATTGAGGAAAGGGAAATGAGACCTCGAGTGAAAGGCTTCTGTTCGTTATTACTGCTGCTGGCCGGGCAGAGCGCGCTGGCGGTGACTTATCCGTTGCCGCCGGAAGGCAGCAGACTGGTGGGCACACCGCTGACGATAACGGTGCCGGAGAATAATACCCAACCGTTGGAGGCGTTTGCCGCTCAGTATGGACAGGGCTTAAGCAACATGCTGGAAGCGAATCCGGATGTTGACGTCTTCCTGCCGACGTCTGGCTCTACGTTGGTGGTGCCGCAGCAGCTCATTCTGCCCGCCACGGTGCGTCAGGGGATTGTGGTTAACGTTGCGGAAATGCGGCTGTACTATTATCCGCAGGACAGCAATACGGTTGAAGTCCTTCCGATTGGCATTGGTCAGGCTGGACGTGAGACGCCGCGTAATTGGGTGACCACCGTGCAGCGTAAGCAGGAAGCGCCGAGCTGGACGCCGACGGCGAATACCCGGCGCGAATACGCAAAACGAGGGGAAACGCTGCCAGCGTTCGTGCCAGCCGGGCCGGACAATCCGATGGGGCTGTATGCGATCTATATCGGTAAGCTGTATGCCATTCATGGCACAAATGCGAATTTCGGTATTGGTCTGCGCGTGAGCCAGGGCTGCATTCGCTTACGTAATGACGATATTAAGTATCTGTTTGATAATGTTCCGGTTGGCACACGGGTACAAATTATCGATCAGCCGATAAAAATGACGGCTGAACCGGATGGAAGCCGTTGGGTTGAGGTGCATGAACCGCTTTCGCGTAATCGTGTGGAATTCGAGTCTGACAAAAAAGTTCCGCTGCCTGTCACCCCTGCCATGCGCACCTTTATGGCGGGCGAGGGCGTGGATGTACATCGGGTCAGCGAGACGCTTGAACGCCGCTCAGGTATGCCGGTGAAGATCACTCACGAACACGTCGGTATCTGAAGCTAAACAGACGAAAACGGAAAAAGCAAAAAGCCCGCTAAAAAGCGGGCTTCTTTAAATCTGGCTCCTCTGACTGGACTCGAACCAGTGACATACGGATTAACAGTCCGCCGTTCTAAGGACTGAACTACAGAGGAATCGTGTGAACGGGGCGCATATTAGCGACGCTGAATGTTAATGTCAAAGCCTGAATACGCTTTTGCGTTTGTTTGCCGAAATATTCTTCATTTCGCTGTTTATTCCGCCGCGACCGGCGTTTTTGTCGCCTTTTCGCGTTCCGGACGTGGGTATTTCCATAGCCAGCGACCGCTGACCATACGCCAGTAAAACAGCGCTGCGCGTACTGCCCAGTCAAAAAACATCCCCATCCACACACCGACCACGCCCCAGCCCAATACGATCCCAAGCGCATAGCCCGCCACAACACGACAGCCCCACATTCCCAGCATCGATACCCACATAGCAAAGCGCGCGTCGCGTGCTCCTTTAAATCCGGAGGGTAATACCCACGATGCTGCCCAGATAGGCATAAACGCCGCGTTGAGCCAGATAAGAACCACGACAACGTCTTTGACGTCCTGATCGTGGGTATAAAATGATGCCATAAGTCCAGCAAACGGGGCGCTCAGCCAGGCGATGGCGGTTAAGCCAATGGTTGAAAGCCAGAACACGTGGCGCAACTGGATTTCCGCCTGTGCGATCTGACCATTTCCCAGACGTCTGCCGGTAATAATCGTCGATGCTGACCCCAGCGCGTTACCGGGCAGGTTGATCAGCGCGGCAATAGAAAAGGCAATAAAATTACCAGCGATGACGCTGGTGCCCATGCCAGCAACAAACATTTGCGTTAGCAGTTTGCCGCCGTTAAACAACACTGACTCAATGCTGGCAGGGATGCCAATCCCCATCACTTCCCAGATAATGGCGAAGTTAAGCGGTTTGAAATAGCTTTTGAGCGGAATGCGTAGCGCAGGATTAAAGCCAATCATCAGCACCCAGATAATGGCCGCCGCGCCAATATAGCGTGAGATCGTTAATCCGAGCCCCGCACCGACAAAGCCAAGACCTTGCCATGAAAAAATACCGTAAATAAGGATGCTGCTGATAATGATATTGAGGATGTTCATCCCGCCATTAATCAGCAGTGGGATTTTTGTGTTGCCCGCGCCGCGTAGCGCGCCGCTGCCAATGAGGGCAATGGCAGCGGCAGGGTAGCTGAGAACGGTTAATTCAAGGTACGTCAGCGCCAGCGCTTTAACTTCCGTTGTCGCCTCTCCGGCGACGACATTGATAATCTGCTCGCCAAAATAGTGAATCACCGCCGCCAGTATCACCGCGAACAGCGTCATGATGACCAGCGACTGTCTGGCTGCTGCCCGGGCGCGTCGGCGGTCGCGCTTACCGAGGCTAAACGCCACCACAACCGTCGTACCCAAATCGATAGCCGCGAAAAACGCCATAATGACCATATTGAAACTGTCGGCAAGGCCGACGCCCGCCATGGCTTCTTTACCCAGCCAGCTAACGAGGAACGTACTGAGTACGCCCATGAGCAGTACGCAGGTATTTTCAAGAAAAATGGGGACGGCAAGCGGGGTAATTTCTCGCCAAAAAAGCACCTTATAACTCTTGCGTTTAGCGTACCAGGGCGTGCGGGCGACGGCCTGGCGTAGAGCAGTGGAGACGTTCAAAATTGACCTTAGAGAAGAAAGTTGAAACCACATTTCAAATGATGAGGGAGAAAGTAAAAAGCTGCAAAGTTTTTTCCCTGGAAAATGGCCGTAATTGCAACAAATTGTTGAGAGAAACGGCAACTGAACGTTGTTGTTGGAAATGGGGTTTGACAAAAGATTTTTCGCCGTTAAGATAAGCCTCCACAACGATTCCTCTGTAGTTCAGTCGGTAGAACGGCGGACTGTTAATCCGTATGTCACTGGTTCGAGTCCAGTCAGAGGAGCCAAATTTAAAGAAGCCCGCTTTTTAGCGGGCTTTTTGCTTTTCGGATTCAGAAGAAAATCAACGGAACGGTGGTTCGTTGAAGGTACGCAGCTTGCGCGAGTGCAGGCGGTCGCCTTCCGCGCGCAACAGGTCAATGGCGCGAATGCCGATTTGCAGGTGCTCGGAGATCGCGCCCTCATAGAATCGGTTCGCCTGGCCGGGCAGTTTGATCTCGCCATGCAGCGGTTTATCTGACACGCACAGCAGCGTTCCATACGGCACCCGGAAGCGATAACCCTGTGCGGCGATGGTCGCGCTTTCCATATCAATCGCGACTGCGCGGCTCAGGTTAAATCGCAGCGCCGAGGCTGAATAACGCAGCTCCCAGTTGCGATCGGAAGTGGTGACCACGGTACCGGTACGCAGCCGCTGTTTCACCTCTTCGCCCGGCATACCGCTGACCAGCTTCGTGGCGTCATACAGCGCGCGCTGGACTTCCGCGATGCTTGGGATTGGAATATCCGGGGGCAGTACCGCATCCAGCACCTGATCGTCGCGCAGGTAAGCATGCGCGAGCACATAATCGCCTATAGCCTGACTTTCGCGCAGACCACCGCAGTGGCCAATCATCAACCAGACGTCAGGGCGCAGCACCGCCAGGTGATCGCAAATGGTCTTGGCGTTTGACGGACCCACCCCAATATTCACCAGCGTAATGCCTTGCCCATCGGCGGTGATAAGGTGCCAGGCGGGCATCTGATGCTTTTTCCACGCCAGATCCGAAATCGCTTCTTCGGGCGCTTCTGTTTCTGCCGTAATCCAGATACCGCCCGCGCAGGAAAGGGCAATATAAGGACTGTCCGGATCGAGGATCTGACTGCATCCCCAACGGACAAACTCATCAACATAACGGGTGTAGTTGGTGAACAAGACAAACGGCTGAAAATGCTCCACCGGGGTACCCGTATAATGGCGTAGCCGCGCGAGGGAAAAATCGACCCGGCGCGCATCAAAATGCGACAGCGGCGAAAATTCTGCCGGATGATAAATACCGTCTGCCGTTTCATCACCAATCTGCGCCAGCTCAGTGGTGGGGAAGTGTCGGGTTAACCCGGCGCTCATGGAACGGTCCAGCGTCAGCTCGGATCCGTCAATCACGTAGGGGTAGGGGATCTCATGCTGTGAAGGCTCTACGGTGATATGCGCGTCGTAATCCTGATAAAGCAGTGTAAGCTGTTCTTCAAGATAGCGACGGAACAGCGTCGGGCGAGTGACGGTAGTTGAGTAACATCCCGCGTGAGTGAAGCGACCATAGGCACGCGTTTTTGGCGGGTTGGTGGCATTACCGTCCCAGCTCACGGAAAGCGACGGATAAACAAAAAGACCTTTATTGCGGGCGGTGATATCGGGAAGCTCCCCGGTTTCAATGTACTGGCCAATGGCACTGCGCAACGCCTGAACCGACTGCTCATATAGCGCGTCAAGTTTTTCCAACGCTTGCGCTGGCGTCAGGCTGGAGCCCTTACTCTTCATCTGTGTCTCCTTGTTTTACAGGTGTACTGCTCACCCGATAGTATGTCAGGCATTTATGAAACAAAAGTGAGAGTTTTTGAGAGGATGCGAGAGCCGAATGGCCCTCGCAATACGATCAGGCGTGTTGCTTATCTTTCATAAATAATGCGGTGAGGGCTGAAATCAGGCAACCTGCCAGTAAATAGAGGGCGACACTGTGCCAGCTCCCACCAAAGAAGGCGACCAGCGCAGCGGCGATGAAAGGCGTAAAGCCGCCGCCCACCACGCTCGCCACCTGGTAACCGACTCCCGCCCCGCTGTAGCGATAACCTGCGCCAAACATGCCGGTAAACATCGGCTGCTGAACGCAAACCACCATGTCATGCGCGATGTTGGCAAGCATGATGGAAAAGAACACAATCCAGAACAGAGATTGCGCTTCAAGCGCCATAAAGAAGGGAAACGCGCTGAGCGTCCCTATCAACGCTCCGGTAATATAGACGCGACGACGACCAAAACGATCGGCCATCCAGGCGAACAGAGGGATGGTCAGGCAGCTTAATCCACCGACCAGCAGGCCGATATTCAAAAAAAGCTCACGTGGCAGACCGAGATTCTGCGTCGAATAGTTCAGCGCAAACGCGGTAACGATATACATCGTCAGAAGCTCACACATGCGCAGAGCGATAATTTTCAAAAACGCGCCAGGATGTTGTGCGAGCGCTTCGAGAACCGGCAGCCGCTTTTTCGCCTCGGGCGCTTGTTCTCTTTGTTGCTCAAATTCGGCGGATTCTTCCATTCCGTTTCGCACCCACAGCGCGCCCAGCACCAGAACGATGCTGAACAGGAAGGGAATACGCCAGCCCCAACTCAGAAACTGCTCATCGGTGGTCAGATAGCTGATTAACGACACCAGCCCCGTCGAGAGCAACAGACCGACGCCGTATCCCACTTGTACGCCACTGCTGTAAAACGCTTTTTTGTGTTCTGGCGCACTTTCAACGGAGAGTAACGCCGCGCCGCCCCATTCGCCTCCCACGGCAAAGCCCTGAATCGCGCGCAGCACGACCAGCATAACCGGCGCCCACCAGCCGATAGCGGCGAATGAAGGCAGGATACCGATTAGCGCAGTGGCAATCCCCATCATCCAGACGGTGAGCATTAGCATCCGTTTGCGCCCCAGACGATCGCCGAAGTGGCCGAAAATCACCCCACCAAGCGGGCGGAACAGGAACCCGACGCCAAAGGTCGCAAAGGCAGCGAGCGTACCCATCGCCGGACTGACCTGAGGGAAAAATTCGCTATTAAAGACCAGCGCGGCGGTGATGCCATAAAGCAGAAAGTCATACCAGTCGACAACCGCGCCGGCAAAACTGCCCAGCGCAGCGCGCCGGGCACGATGAAGTGAAGGTGTTTGCTCCTGCGCGGAAGCGGAGATGAGGGTGGAATCCATAGTAATCCTGTCAGTACTGTTTTTATTATTAGTATGGGAATCAAGGTCACACACATTGCGGCCGACGTATAAGTGGCTGTTATGAGACTACCGCGACAGGCTGAAAGAGAAAACGATTTTTATTCTTGTTTGGCGAAGAACAGGAAAATATAGGCTTTATGGTGAGAAGGAAAGCAAAAAGCCCGCTAAAAGCGGGCTTTTTTAAATTTGGCTCCTCTGACTGGACTCGAACCAGTGACATACGGATTAACAGTCCGCCGTTCTACCGACTGAACTACAGAGGAATCGTGTGAACGGGGCGCATATTAACGAGGGTGCCCGATGTTGTCAAAGGGGGAAATACGATTGTGCGTTTGTTTGTCGACAAAACCAGCAAAGCGGCGAACTTCTGATCGTTGATCTTGCTCTCTTCTGGTGCAGCGCTACCCCGAATGGGGCAGATCAAAAAGTGCTGACGGCACAGGGCCATAAGCGGAACAATCATAAGCGCTTATTTTTTGGGAGGTTAAGACGCGCGAAAACCTTGATAAGAAACTGGCAAGCATCTTGCAATTCTCTCCTGACATCACTGCCAGCATAGGTTCTGGCATTCCCGACAGGAGGCAAAATGAACTTCAGACGACTGAAATATTTCGTGAAAATTGTCGATATTGGTAGCCTGACCCAGGCCGCTGAAGTATTGCACATCGCCCAGCCTGCTTTGAGTCAACAGGTCGCCACGCTGGAGGGTGAACTGAACCAACAGTTATTGATACGCACCAAGCGGGGTGTAACCCCGACCGAAGCGGGGAAGATCCTTTATACTCATGCCCGCGCGATCCTGCGTCAATGCGAGCAGGCGCAACTGGCGGTCTATAACGTGGGCCAGACCCTGACGGGGCAGGTGTCGATTGGACTGGCGCCGGGAACGGCGGCCTCGTCGGTGACCATGCCGTTGCTCCAGGCCGTACGCGCGGAACTGCCTGAAGTACTGGTTTATTTACATGAAAACAGCGGCGCAGTGCTCAACGATAAGTTACTCAGCGGTCATCTGGATATGGCCGTATTGTATGAGCGTTCACCGCTGGCGGGTATTTCCAGCCAGCCATTGCTGAAAGAAGATCTGTTTCTGGTCGGCACCCGAGATTGCCCTGGCCCGAGTGTCGACCTCACCGCCGTCGCTCAGATGAATCTGTTCCTGCCGCGCGACTACAGTGCCGTGCGTTTGCGGGTCGATGAGGCTTTTTCACTGCGTCGCTTAACCGCGAAGGTCATCGGAGAGATAGAATCGATCGCCACCCTGACCGCCGCGATTGCCAGTGGAATGGGGGTCACCGTATTGCCGGAATCCGCTGCGCGTTCATTATGCGGTGCGGCAAACGGTTGGATGGCGCGGATCACAGCGCCGTCCATGAATCTGTCGTTGTCGCTGAATATATCGGCACGAGGCAGTTTGTCGCCACAGGCGCAGGCGGTGAAAGAGATCCTGCTGTCATTGGTCAGTAGCCCGGCACTGGCAAATCGCGAGCTGCAACTGGTCAGTTAGGCCTTATTCCCTGACGGAATAAGTTGCGGGTTTTTATTATTTGTTATGCCGGACGTCAGACTTTAACAATAGCGTCATGTCTGATGTTTCCGGAGCAACACGTGAATTTCCAGCAGCTAAAAATTATTCGGGAGGCGGCCCGTCGGGATTTCAACCTGACCGACGTTGCCAATATGCTGTATACCTCGCAGTCAGGCGTCAGCCGACATATTCGGGAACTGGAGGATGAGTTAGGCATCGAAATCTTTATCCGCAGGGGCAAGCGTCTTCTTGGCATGACCGAACCGGGTAAGGCGCTGTTAGCGATCGCTGAGCGGATCCTTAATGAAGCCAGTAACGTCCGGCGTCTGGCGGATCTGTTTACCAACGACACGTCCGGTGTGCTTACTGTCGCCACAACCCATACCCAGGCGCGCTATAGTCTGCCAGACGTAATCAAAGCGTTCCGCGATATTTTTCCGGAAGTTCGTCTGGAGTTGATTCAGGGCACGCCACAGGAAATTGAAACCTTACTGCATAATGGTGAGGCGGACATTGGTATCGCCAGCGAGCGGCTGAGTACCGATCCGCTATTGGTCGCATTTCCGTGGTTTCGCTGGTATCACAGCCTGCTCGTGCCTGTCGAACATCCGCTGACGCAGTCCTCTCCGCTCACGCTTGAGGCCATCGCACAGTGGCCGTTGATTACTTACCGTCAGGGCATTACCGGGCGTTCGCGTATTGATGAGGCGTTCGCACGTAAGGGACTGCTGACGGATATCGTGCTTAGCGCGCAGGATTCCGACGTAATTAAAACCTACGTCGCACTGGGGCTGGGCATTGGTCTCGTGGCGGAACAGTCCAGCGGCGAGCGGGAAGAGGGGACGTTGGTGCGCCTGGATACCCGGCATCTCTTCGACGCCAATACCGTTTGGCTGGGGTTGAAACGTGGGCAGTTACAGCGCAATTACGTCTGGCGATTTATTGAGTTATGTAACGCGGGCCTGTCGGTTGAGGAGATTAAACGGCAGGTGATGGAACCGGACGAGGTAGTGATTGATTACCAGATATAAAGCAAGAAGCCCGCTAAAAAGCGGGCTTCTTTAAATCTGGCTCCTCTGACTGGACTCGAACCAGTGACATACGGATTAACAGTCCGCCGTTCTACCGACTGAACTACAGAGGAATCGTGTGAACGAGGCGCATAATACTGGCCGCACTACAGCGTGTCAACTGTAAAATTAACACGCTTTTTCAATTGGTTAATTAATCTTCAAATCAATGAATTAATGAACCTGCGAAGGTGGAGGCGCGTCCTCTTCCTGGCTGTCGCGTAGCCGTTGCAGCGGGTCCTGCTGATAGAACTGGCAAAACCGTTGCCAGAGTGCAGGGAAGCGTGGGGCGAAAAGCTCCGGCGCGCTGAAAAAGTACTCCGACAAAACAGCAAAACACTCGGCGGGATCGCTCGCTGCGTAAGCGTCGATGCTTGATGCTGTTTCGCCCACCAGATCAATTTCATCCTGAATATTGTTCATTGCCGCGTGCAGGTCATGCTCCCAACTGGCCACTTCGCGCAGTGGGATGAGCGGAATGCCACTGGCGCGATCGCCGTTACGCATGTCCAGCTTGTGCGCCACTTCGTGAATGATCAAATTGAAACCGGAAGCATCGAAGGAGTCCTGAATATCCAGCCAGTTCAGAATAATCGGCCCTTGCTGCCAGCTTTGTCCAGACTGCACGACCCGCTGGTTATGCACCAGACCAATGTCGTCTTCCCATTCATCATCGACGACAAACGGAGCAGGGTAGATGAGCACCTCATGGAAACCATCGAGCCATTCGATGCCCAATTCCAGCACCGGAAGACAAAAAAGCAGGGCAATACGCGCGCTTTTCAATGCGTCGAGTTCGAATCCCTGAAGTGCGACCAGCCTTTTTTGCTGTAAGAATCGTTCCGCCAGCGCGATCAGTCTGGCTTGTTCCTGCGCGGTTAGGGTCATCAGCAAGGGGATAGCGAGGGCTTCCTCCCACTGAGCGGACGCATTTTGCGCGTTATCTTGTGCTTTCCAGGGCCACTTTATCATCGTTTTGCTCGCAAACTCGTCACTTGAACAAAATTGAAGGGACAGGGTCTGTTAAAATGCCAAATTACCTGGCATCATGGCAACCATCAAAACGGAGAGATGCCGGAGCGGCTGAACGGACCGGTCTCGAAAACCGGAGTAGGGGCAACTCTACCGGGGGTTCAAATCCCCCTCTCTCCGCCACTATTCAAGCACTTACCCCACCCGCTGTCAGTGACGCAACTCTCGTTGAGCAAAATGAATTGACGAACTCACGTTTTTTACGCCTTGATGTGCGTCATGTTTTTCTACCGTGTCTGGACAATTTCGGATATATCAAAGACGTGAGACTGGTATAGCAGGCAACAAAAAGCCCGCCAGAGGCGGGCTTGGGCGAGGCGGTGGGATTAGAACTGATACACTAAGCCCACTGCAACGATATCATCGGTTGCGATACCGTTATCCGCGTAGAAGTTATCGTCTTCGTCCAGCAGGTTGATTTTGTAGTCAACGTAGGTGGACATGTTTTTGTTGAAGTAGTAAGTCATACCCACGTCAACATATTTCACCAGATCTTTGTCGACATAGCGCCAGTGACCACGATGAATATCCTGGCCGCCTAAGTCGACGCCTTTAGATTGCAGGTACGCGATAGACGGACGCAGACCGAAGTCGAACTGATACTGTGCGACAACTTCGACGTTTTGGGTCTTGTTAGCGATGCCGCCTTCAAAATCTTCACCACTTCCGTAAGAAGTCATATTGCGGGTTTCTGCATACATGGCTGCCAGATAAACGTTGTTAGCATCGTATTTCGCGCCAACGGTCCAGGCTTCAGCCGTTTCGCCGCCAGCATATTTGTTATTCTGACTGCGATCGCCATAACCGCGACGAACCTGATTATCGGTACGATCGGAAGTAGAGTAAGCAGCCCCCAGGCTCAGCCCGAAGTCAAAGTCGTAAGACGCAGACATACCGAAACCGTCGCCATTCTCACGTGCCAGTTTACGTTCGCCGCCATTACCTGTGCCTTCACCTGAACCCGGGTTTTCATTGTTACCCTGATACTGCAGCGCAAAATTCAGACCGTCTACCTGTCCAAAGAAACCGTTATTACGGTAGGTGGCAACGCCATTAGTACGACCAGTCATGTAGACATCGGTCTGCGACCAGGTATCACCGCCGAACTCCGGCAGCATATCGGTCCATGCTTCAACGTCGTAAACCACACCGTAATTGCGACCGTAGTCGAAGGTGCCATTCTGACCGAAGCTTAAACCCGCGAAACCCAGACGGGTCCAGGAGTTAGCGCCTTCGCCTTCAGTGGTATTTGCCTGGATATTGTATTCCCACTGACCGAAGCCCGTTAACATGTCGTTGATCTGCGTTTCGCCTTTGAAGCCTAAACGCGCATAAGACATATCGCCGTCGTTACCCGTGTCATCAGAGAAATAGTGCAGACCATCAACTTTGCCGTACAGGTCCAGTTTATTGCCGTCTTTATTATAGATTTCCGCTGCATTTGCTGCGCCCGCAACCAATAATGCCGGGACAAGCATTGCCAATACTTTTCTTTTCATTATGTATTCCCTTATGATAATAACCATCATGAATAAGTGCTTTTTTCACGAAAGCACATTTGGATACTATTCTAAAGAGTTCATTTTATTTTAAATATTACATGTAACAAATGTATTTAAAATATTTCAATATGTGTCTAACAGGGAATTTAAAATTCATTATATATGAGTCGATTACAATGTATTCATGATTGTTATCTATTTATATCAGATAGTTATTGGTTTTTGAGGTTGATTTTTACAATGAATGTTTTATGCCTTCTCAAACACGACGCTTCAGGGGGTAAGCATAAAAAAAACCGACATAAATGCCGGTTGTAAATGAGGGGGTAAATAAATGATAAAAAGGCTAATAACCTAAGGATAATGCCATGTTTGATCTAAAGAGAAAAGGGCGCAGATAAAACACAATTATTATTATTGTCATCAATATATTCACTCGGAATAAACCTGACAAAAGCGGTAAAATAGGGTTGATATGCGAGATTTTCAGGCGCATGGGTAATTTGCGCCGGATCAAAACATATACAAAATAAATGGTTGGTTTTTAGACAATCACCTCCACACCCGCATAATGTGACTATACTCACAAACAGTTAAGTGAAATTTTTTCTGCATCAGATCACAAAACTGGAGATTTCTTTGAGTCGTCTGGAAGTAAACGCAAGCCGTAGCCTGGGGGGCAAACTGGCGCTGTGGGTATTTTATGTCTTTTGCCTCTATTTCATCTGGGCAATGTTGCATTATGTATGGGTTATCAGTCATGTCGAATCTGCTCCGGTTGCCGGATTCGACAGCAGCCCCGGTTCAACCAGCGGGAAATGGCTGGGGGCGTTGCTCGGCTTTGTAGTGCTAAGCGTCGTGGGTGCCATTCTCGGCGCTATCGCCTGGTATACGCGCCCGCGCACCTCGTCAGAGTGAACGCGGCGCTAAAAATTGCTACTGTAGCGGTTTCAAACGCACGGGAGGCAATGTGGATCTTCAGCACTGGCAGTCACAATTTGAAGCGTGGTTAGTCAACCACCATAACCAACAGGACGCCGCCCACGATATCTTCCATTTCCGCCGGGTCTGGGCGACTTCTCGTCAGCTCAGTCGTGGACTGGCTGTAGATGAACTCGTGGTACTGACGGCTTGTTATTTTCATGACATTGTCAGTCTTGCTAAAAATCATCCTGAACGCCACCGCTCGTCTGTCCTTGCTGCCGCTGAAGCGCGCCGTATTCTTATTCATGACTTTCCCGGCTTCCCGGCATCACGGTTAGCGGCGGTTTGTCACGCCATTGAAGCTCATAGCTTCAGCGCCAATGTAGCCCCCGTTACCCTGGAAGCGAAAATCGTACAGGACGCCGACCGGCTTGAAGCGCTGGGGGCGATTGGCCTGGCGCGTGTCTTCGCCGTTTCGGGTTCGTTAGGCGCGGCGCTATTCGATGCGGAAGATCCGCTTGCCCGGCGGCGAGCGCTCAACGATAAACAGTTCGCGCTCGATCACTTCCAGACCAAACTGCTGGCGCTGCCCAACACCATGCAAACCGCCCGGGGGAGGGAACTGGCGCGACACAACGCAGATTTCCTGGTGACCTACATGGCGAAGCTCAGCGCCGAGCTGAAAGGCGAGTATGCGTCGCTGGACGCCACGGTGATTGCGGCGTTTAGCCCCAACCACGCGTGACGCCAAATTTATGTTACTCTCACATCACTCTTTTTTGGCCGGTTAAAGATATGCAGCACACTCTCTCAGTAGCGGACTCGCTGATTCCTGCGACAGACAATAGCGCGGAGTCGATACAGGCGATGCTGGCGAAGTTAATGGAAATCTATGATGTCAAAACGCTGGTGGCGCAGCTGAACGGGGTTGGCGAACACCACTGGAGCCCGGCCATCTTAAAGCGTGCGGTGGCGAACGCCTCGGTCTGGCACCGGCTGAGTGAACGTGAAGCGGCGCATCTGCGTACGTTGCTTCCCGCGCCGCCAGCGCATCATCCCCATTATGCTTTTCGCTTTATCGATCTTTTTGCGGGCATAGGCGGGATCCGCCGCGGGTTTGAAGCGATCGGCGGGCAGTGTGTTTTTACCAGCGAATGGAATAAACATGCGGTACGCACGTATAAAGCTAACTACTACTGCGACCCGGACAGCCATCACTTTAATGAAGATATCCGCGATGTCACGCTGAGACACCGCGAAGGCGTGAATGACGCTCAGGCGGCAGAGCACATTCGCCAGCATGTGCCGGAACACGATGTACTCCTGGCGGGCTTCCCCTGTCAGCCGTTTTCTCTGGCTGGCGTGTCGAAGAAGAATGCGCTCGGTCGCGCTCACGGTTTCGCCTGCGATACGCAGGGCACGCTGTTTTTTGATGTCGTGCGCATCATTGACGCGCGGCGTCCGCCGATCTTTGTGCTGGAAAACGTGAAAAACCTGAAAAGCCACGATCAGGGTAAGACGTTCCGCATCATTATGCAGACGCTTGACGAGCTGGGTTATGACGTGGCGGATGCAGAGGACAATGGCCCTGACGATCCGAAGATCATTGATGGCAAACATTTTCTGCCTCAGCACCGCGAACGCATTGTGCTGGTTGGGTTTCGCCGCGATCTCAACCTCAAGGGCGATTTTACCCTGCGGGACATCACCACGCGTTATCCGCAGCGGCGTATCACCCTTGGCGAACTTCTTGAACCTGTCGTTGAGGCGAAATATGTTCTGACGCCTGTGCTGTGGAAGTATCTCTACCGCTATGCGAAAAAACATCAGGTGAAGGGGAACGGTTTTGGTTATGGCATGGTATACCCGACCAACCCGGACAGCGTCACGCGAACGCTGTCCGCTCGTTACTACAAAGACGGCGCGGAAATTCTGATCGATCGCGGCTGGGATATGGCGAAAGGCGAAGCCCATTTCGACGATCCGCAAAACCAGCAGCATCGTCCGCGTCGCTTAACGCCCAGAGAGTGCGCACGGCTGATGGGCTTTGAATCGCCGCAGGGATACCAGTTCCGCATTCCGGTTTCCGACACCCAGGCCTATCGTCAGTTTGGCAACTCGGTCATCGTGCCGGCCTTTGCCGCGGTGGCGAGCCTGCTGGAGGAGAAAATCAAAGCCGCTGTCGCCCTGCGTCAGCAAGGGATGGCCAGTGGCGGACGTTCACGATAAGGCCACGCGCAGTAAAAACATGCGGGCCATCGCGACCCGCGATACCGCTATTGAAAAACGTCTTGCCGCGCTGCTGACGGAACAGGGGATCGCCTATCGCGTGCAGGATGCCGGGCTGCCGGGGCGGCCTGACTTTGTGATCGACGATTATCGCTGCGTCATTTTCACCCACGGCTGCTTCTGGCATCAGCACCACTGCTATCTGTTTAAGGTGCCGGCGACGCGGACCGCGTTCTGGCTGGAAAAAATTGGCAAAAACGTAGAGCGCGATCGTCGTGATGTCCAGCGTCTGCAGGCGCTCGGCTGGCGGGTATTGGTGGTCTGGGAGTGCGCCCTGCGCGGGCGGGAAAAACTCAGCGACGCCGCTCTGTCCGAACGTCTCGAAGAGTGGATCTGCGGGGATGGCGCCCCCGCGCAGATCGACACGCAGGGAATACACCTACTGTAGCGTTTTATCTTTTACCGTCGTCGCCACAACCGGTTTAGCCGGGAACAGATATTTACCCAGCGTTACCAGCACGACCGCAAAGACGATAACCCCCAGCGCCAGCCATTCAATCGGCGCCAGACGTTCGCCGCCAAGTCCGGTGCCCAGCAATACCGCCACCACCGGGTTCACATAGGCATAGCTGGTTGCCAGCGCCGGGCTGACGTTGCGGATAAGATACATGTAGGCGTTAATCGCGATGATTGACCCAAACACCGCCAGGTAACCGACGGCGAAGAAGCCGGAAAGCGAGGGCAGCGCGGTAAGCTTTTCACCGCTAAGAAACGACGCGCACATCAGCACCACGCCAGCGGCCAGCATTTCAATGGCGCCCGCCATCATGCCCACCGGTAGCGTAATACGCGAGCCGTAAACGGAGCCGAACGCCCAGCTAATGGAGCCAATCAAAATCAACATCGCCCCCCACGGATTACCGCTTAAATTGCCGCCGCTGTTAAGCATGACAATCCCCGCCAGACCAATCGCAATCCCCATCCACTCGAGCTTACGGGTCCTGATGCCGAAGAAATGGCTGAAACACAGGGTGAACAACGGGACTGTCGCCACGACTACGGCGGCGATACCCGAAGGGACATTCTGATGTTCAGCCACGGTAACCAGTCCGTTGCCGACGGCTAACAGGAGAATGCCAATCAGCGCGGCGTTGAGCAGGGGCCGTAGCGGCGGGAGTTGATGTCCCCGAAGCAGTAAAAAGGCGGTTAACAGCACGCCAGCGGCCAGGAAGCGCACGCCGGCCATCATCAGCGGCGGCCAGCTCTCCACGCCGATACGGATAACGAAATACGTGGAACCCCAAATGATATACAGGGCGAATAACGCACTGAAAAGCGGTAACAACTGCCGAAAACGCATAATCCCTCACGGGCGAAAGAGTCAGAATCAATAGAGTAAACGCGAAAATACCTGCCTGGCGAGCACTATACTCGCAGCATGTTGTTAAATAAATGTTGACGAGCAACATCTGTTTCCGCTCTGCGTGTTTTACTCCATACTTAATGCTTCAAGAAGAAAAATCGAGGGACTTATTTTGGCAGGAAGTAGTTTACTGACGTTACTTGATGATATCGCCACGCTGCTTGACGATATCTCTATGATGGGAAAACTGGCCGCAAAAAAAACTGCGGGCGTACTGGGCGACGATCTGTCGCTTAACGCCCAGCAGGTCACTGGCGTCAGAGCGAACCGCGAGCTGCCGGTGGTCTGGAGCGTGGCGAAAGGCTCATTTATCAACAAAGTGATTCTGGTGCCGCTGGCGCTGCTGATCAGCGCCTTCATCCCCTGGGCGATCACCCCTTTGCTGATGATCGGCGGCGCTTTCCTGTGCTTTGAAGGGGTAGAGAAGGTGCTTCATACTCTTGAGTCACGCAAACACAAGGAAGATCCGGCTGAGCGTAAGAAGCGGCTGGAAGCGTTGGCGGCGCAGGATCCACTCGCCTTTGAGAAGGATAAAATCAAAGGCGCGATCCGAACCGATTTTATCCTGTCGGCTGAAATTGTAGCGATTACGCTTGGGATCGTGGCTGACGCGCCGTTGCTGAATCAGGTGCTGGTACTTTCCGGCATCGCGTTAGTGGTGACGGTGGGCGTTTATGGCCTGGTGGGGATCATCGTTAAGCTGGACGATATGGGCTACTGGCTGGCAGAAAAATCCAGCGCGCTGGCGCGGGCGGTCGGGAAAGGGCTGCTGATTGTCGCGCCGTGGCTGATGAAATCGCTGTCGGTGATTGGCACGCTGGCCATGTTCCTGGTCGGTGGCGGCATTGTGGTGCATGGCGTCGCGCCGTTGCATCACGCCATTGAACATTTTGCCAGCCAGCAGAGTGCCGCGATAGCGCTAATGTTGCCAACGTTGGCGAACCTGGTGCTGGGCTTTATTATCGGCGCCATTGTGGTTGCGTTGGTGAAGATGGTGGCAAAAGTGCGTGGCGTCGCGCACTAATTATCTTCTGTCCAACCAGGCAAAACTCGCCATTCTCGTCTAAGGTGAAAAAGTTTCACATGATACAGGAGGCAGGTATGCACTTTTTGGTCAGTGATGAAGTTACCGTGAAAGAGGGCGGACCACGCATGATTGTCACCGGGTATTCCAGCGGAATGGTGGAGTGTCGGTGGTATGACGGCTTCGGCGTTAAGCGGGAGGCATTCCATGAGAATGAGCTGGTTCCCGGTGACGCAAGGCGCCAGCGTGAAAATGCCAGATAATAAAACGCCCGGTGAATGCCGGGCGTTTTATTAGGCAGAAAAAAAAGCATCGCGTCAGCGATACGTAACGTACTGAATTATGCCAGGATTAGGAAAGCAATTGCGAGTAGGGAGTGGTCAGCGTGCCGCACGAAACAACGATCGAAAACTGGGGCTGGCTGAAAATGTTAGCGCGGCGATTCGGGCCCGGTCACGTCGTCAACCTCTGTTTTCTGATCGTGATGATTTTTTCCACTCTGCTGACCTGGCGGGAAGTAGTCGTACTGGAAGAAGCCTATATTTCCAGCCAGCGCAATCACCTGGAGAATGTCGCCAACGGGCTGGATAAGCAACTGCAGTATAACGTCGATAAACTGCTTTTTCTGCGTAACGGTATGCAGGAAGCGCTGGCAATGCCGCTTGACTTTCCCGCGCTTCGGGACGCCGTCTCCCGTTTCGAACAGCAAAGGCATTCGCGATTCTGGCAGCTTGAACTGGATAAGCGTCGAACCTTGCCGCTGAACGGCGTGTCTGACTCCTTTGTTAACCAAACCCACATCCTTTCCCGTGACAGCGACACGCTGGATAATGAGCTGACCGCCGCGCTGGAGGTGGGGTATTTGTTGCGTTTAGCCCAGACCCGTTCTTCACTGACGCAGCAGGCGATGTACGTCTCCCGCGCCGGGTTTTATGTTTCCACCCAACCCTCCGCCCTCTCCAGCGAAATTACCGCCCGCTATTATGATTATGTCATCCAGCCGTGGTTTAAAGAGCAGTCGCAGCGGCAGAACCGGATGCGCGGGGTACGCTGGTACACCGGCCAGACCACGCAGTTGCGCGATGAGCTGCAACGGGTCACCGTCAGCGTTCCGCTGGATAACGGTCAGTACTGGTATGGCGTGCTGGCGATGACGATCCCCGTCTCCTCGGTGGAACGGTTTATGGAAGACGCCATCGACAAGGATGTGGAAGGGGAATACCAGCTGTATGACAGTAAATTGAAGATGCTGGCGGCATCGACGCCGGCATTGCGCAACATCAACACTTTTGACGCGCGTGAGCAGGCAATGCTTGCCCACGAGATTGAACAGGACACCGAAGGCGGCTTACGAATGGGAAGCCGCTACATCAGCTGGCAGCGGCTGGACCACTTCGACGGCGTGCTGGTCCGCGTTCATACGCTCAGTGAAGGGGTGCAGGGAGACTTCGGCAGTATCAGTATTGCGCTGGCCCTGCTGTGGGCGCTGTTTACCAGTATGTTAATCATCTCGTGGATTGTCATCCGCCACATGGTGAGCAACATGTTTGTGTTGCAAAGCTCGCTACAGTGGCAGGCCTGGCACGACACGCTAACCCGTTTGTACAACCGTGGCGCATTGTTTGAAAAAGCCCGCCAACTGGTACAGCGCTGCCGGGCGCAAAAGCAGTCGCTGTCGGTGATTCAAATCGATCTTGATCACTTTAAAAGCATTAACGACCGCTTTGGCCACCAGGCGGGCGATCGGGTGTTGGCTCACGCCGCGAGCTTAATCAGCGGCACTCTGCGGGCGAACGACGTCGCCGGGCGCGTCGGGGGAGAGGAGTTCTGCGTGGTACTCCCGGACACGACGCTGGCGCAGGCGGAACGTATCGCAGAGCGGATCCGCCTGCGCCTGAATGAAAAAGAGCTACTGATAGCGAAAAGCACCACGCTGCGGATCAGCGCCTCGCTGGGGGTGAGTGGCACGCAGGAAACCCATGAATACGATTTTGAACAGCTCCAGTCGCTGGCCGATCGCAGGTTATACCTGGCGAAACAGGCTGGCCGCAACCGGGTTTGTGCGAGCGAGAGGGGCTAGTCAGGGGTAAACAGATGCGACATGCCTTCACTCCAGCCTGCCGGACCTTCTGAACGGGTGCGGTAGACGTAGGGCGAAGCCTGATCGGGTAACACCACCCCTTCGCGGCTCAGTCCTTTCACCACCACGGCGTAATTCATGACCTTAAGCAGTGGCGCATCGTTTGGGCCATCACCCAGGCCGACAGTAACAGGGCGTTGCCCCCACTGGCGCTGATAACGTGCGATTAACCCGTTTGCCGCCTGATCTTTTCCCGCGCTGGCGTCAAGTACGTGCCAGAAGCGTGCGCCGTGAACAAACTGCAACCCCAACGCGTTTAGCTGTTGGCTGAACGCCGCCATGCGCGCATCGCTGTCACGCCAGATCAGGGTGACAGAGGCTTCATGCAGGCGGCTTAAGCTGGCCTGGGCGTGGGGCAGGCCTGTCCATTCGCTAATGGTCGCCTCATCGACATCGTCGAAGGTTGTGAATTTATACTGTCCTTTTTCGCGAAGCTTATTGAGCACCGCGCTAACTTCATCGTGCGGCACGCCGCTCATCAGACGCGGAGAGTCAGATTCAGTTTGCCAGCGACTGTCATATTCAATGACGGCGCCGTTTTCGGCAATCAGCGGAAGGCCGTGCAGATTGAGTGATTTCTGGATGTAAAGCATTTCTGCGGCGGTTTTGCTGCTGCATAGAATGACGGGAATCTCGTGCTCACGCAGACGGGCGAGCCAGCCAGCGGCAGGTTGCCAGTCATAGGTTTGATTGTCCAGTAACGTGCCATCCAGATCGGTAAAAACCAGCACCGGATCGTTCAGTGAAAGCATAATGATTTCCCGTGTTGTAAAAAGCTATTACTAGGAAAAATCCTAAAGCCAGGAGGCGTAGTCCACGCTGAAGACGGGATCGGTCCCGTCGACATGAGGCCTGCAGCCGTGTTCACCTTAACCATTAGTAGTATTAATCATTCATCGCAAAAATATTTGCTTGTCATACAAAAAAATTGCAGATAAGGTTTAACGCACATCAGATTTCCTGGTGTAACGAATTTTCAAGTGCTTCTTGCATAAGCAAGTTTCATCCCGACCCAACTGGGTCGGGATTTTTTTCCTCTGCGGGTTAGCGGTTGATTTCCGTCACGCTGAAATCGTGTATATCCAGCTCAAAGGCTTCCGCTAATTCATGCCATGTATGGTATTCACGCCCATCAACGCTGACCTTTTCCGGATCGCTTCCACTGCGATGAATTTCGCTCTCACTGATTTCATTGATTGCGGCCAGCAGCGCGTCGACATCGACGCTGACTTCGCGTTTCGCGGTATCGCTGTAGTCTTTTGCGGTCTTCATCATTAACCTCTCCCGTTAGCGTGCTTCAGCCTAAGTATAGACCGTTGAGAAAAGCCGCAATCGCGCCGGGTGAACGCTGCCAGGAATGGATTTTTGTTCTACACTGGCACAAAGCCACAGGAGGAGAAAAATGAACGTAAATGATCGGGTTACAGTCAAGACGGATGGCGGTCCTCGTCGTCCTGGCGTGGTACTGGCGGTAGAGGAGTTTAACGAAGGCACAATGTACCTGGTATCGCTGGAAGACTACCCGCTCGGCATCTGGTTCTTCAATGAGTCGGGGCACCAGGACGGCATTTTTGTGGAAAAGGCGGAATAGGGCGGCAACGGGGTTGTTATCCCGGCTGGTGGACGCCCCACCAGTCGGGAGGTCTTAGCGCATGTTAACAAATATGCCGTTGGTCACGTTATCGGTCAGGCGAACAACATGATAGATAACTTGTTTGTTATGCGTTTTTATCTTTCGTTTTATATTCCCCTTATGGGAGGAGACGGTTTTCGCTTTGATGTTCATCCGATCCGAAATTTGAATCGTTCCTTGTCCTTCCATCCACATGCGTAACATGCTTGATTCCGTTCGACTTAACGATAACGTTGGTAAATTTATTACGCTGGCAGTATCGGTCTCTTTTTTCAGAATATCGCCAAGAAGATCGTCCAGTGATTGGGGTTTTATAGATTTAGAACTGATCAATAAGTTTTTTCTGACTAATAAATATTCATCAAAATGGACATTAGCAATGGCCATGAAAACAATAAATAACGTATTGGGATGCTGATTAATGATTTGCTTTATATGTTGACTGTCGTCAGGATCGTGGATGAAACAGTCCTCATTAATAAACACCACAGAAGGTCGGTGGGTCTCACACGCGATGTCGAGTTCGTCAACGGTCTCGATGTCGTTGATTTCCCTTTTTTTCACCCCTCTGCTTACAAGATACCCGGTCAAACCCAGCCGGGTGTAACTGCATAAATCCATAATAATCGTTGACATGGCATACCCTCACTCAATGCGTAACGATAATTCCCCTTACCCGAATATCTCATCACAACTTAACGGAACGTAACTTTCACCCAACGAGACGCTAATGCGATTTCCAGGCGGACTTACTATCCCGTAAAGTTACGTATAATTTGCCTGGAATTGTCTTAAAGTAAAGTAAATGTTGCGTTATGTGAGTGAGATAAAAACAAATAACGCGCGTCAGAGTTATCCTGGTAGATGTTTTTGATGGGTCAATTTAGGATAATCCTTAGAATAACTGGATAAACATTATGGAATATTATTTGCGGGTAATTCACTAACGATATCAGCTAATAAATTGAAAATTTCACTAAATAAATGTTCGCAAAAAGGGGCGATAAGCGGCATTAAAGCCGCAATTAATGTCATACCGACCGTCAACGTTAACGGGAAACCAATAACAAATACTGATAGCTGAGGCGCCATTCGATTCAATAATCCTAGCGCCAGGTTCAGCGTTAATAACATCGTGATCACCGGCAGCGCCAGCATTAAGCCATTCAGAAAGATCAGACCGCCCGCTCTGGCAAGCGCCAGAAACGCATTGCTGTTAACCGGATTGCCGCCGATGGGCAGGGTATGGAATGTATCGACCAGCAGTGAAATCAGCCACAGATGACCGTTAAACGTTAAAAACAGCAGCATCGCCAGCATATCAATGATGCGGGCCAGCACCGGCATGTTGAGATGACTGCCTGGATCGACAAAGGTGGCGAAGGACAAACCCATTTGCAGACCAATGATCTCCCCGGCAGTCCGCACCGCCGCGAAGGCAAACTGCATGGTGAAGCCCAGCGCGATGCCGATCAGAATTTGTTGCATCGCTATCCATAAGGCGTCAAACGAAAAAATCGGCACGTTATGTGTTGGAAGCGACGGCGCGATCACCACGGTAATGAGGAGCCCCAGTCCCAGCTTAATCCGTTTTGGGATCGCGCGTTCGCTGAGTATGGGGGCGGTAGAGATCAGCGCCAGCACGCGCAGCAGCGGCCAAAAATACAGGTTAAGCCACTGAAGCCATTGATCGCTGGTTACCTGCAGCATCCCTGTTATCCGATGATATATGGCAGGTTAGTGAACAGCGTACGCACGTAATCCAGCAGCAGGTTCAGCATCCAGGGGCCAGCGATAATGATGGCGGCAAACACAGCCACAATTTTCGGGATAAACGACAGCGTCATTTCGTTAATCTGCGTGGCGGCCTGCAATATGCTGATGATCAGACCCGTCACCAGCGCGACCAGCAGCAGCGGGGCAGCAAGCGCCAGGGCAACCTTCATCGCCTCGGTGCCAATCATCATGACCGATTCAGGTGTCATTTATTGCCTCTAACTGTAAAAGCTTTGCGCAAGCGAGCCGACCAGCAGTTGCCAGCCGTCGACCAGCACAAACAGCATGAGTTTAAACGGCAGGGCGATAGTGGCAGGCGGAACCATCATCATCCCGAGCGCCATCAGCACGCTGGCGATAACCAGATCGATGATCAAAAATGGAATGAAAATGGTAAAGCCGATCTGAAAAGCGGTTTTCAGCTCGCTGGTGACATAAGCGGGCAGCAGAATACGCATCGGAACCGCTTCCGGTCCCTGTAACGGCCCGCTGTTCGCCAGACGCGCAAACAGGGCGAGATCGGCTTCGCGGGTCTGGCGCATCATAAACTCGCGCAGCGGCTGCGCCCCTTTTTCCAGCGCTTCCTGCATGGATATTTTTTCTTCGCTGAACGGCTGATAGGCGTCAACGTAGATTTTATCGATCACTGGCGACATGATGAAAAAGGTCAGAAACAGCGCCAGCCCGAGCAGAACCTGGTTGGGTGGGGCAGACGGCGTGCCGAGCGCGTTACGCAGCAGGCCGAAAACGATGATGATGCGGGTAAAGCTGGTCATCATCAGCAAAATCGCTGGAATAAAGGTCAGTGAGGTGATAAACACCAGCGTCTGAACGGAAAGCGACCAGCTCTGGCCGCCGCCGGGCAATGGCTGAGTGACCAGACCGGGCAGTTGCGCCAGCGCGGCTGGGCTGAAAAGCCATAAACCGGCAAGCGTAAGGGACAACAAACGGCGCATCAGGATCTCCCGGAACGCTTTAACAAATTCGCCATCAGGCTGTGAAAGTTTTCAGGCGTGGAAGAGGTCTCTTCAGGCACGACGGGGGACGGCGGCAGGGTGTGTAGCACGTTGATTTGTGATGCGGTGACGCCAAGCACCAGACGCGCGTCCTCTACGTCGACAATCACCACCCGCTCACGGGGACCCAGAGAGGTGCTGGCCGACACTTTCAGCCCGCGCGTGTTGCCGCTTTTGGGCGCAAGGCCCAGACGTTTAATGACCCAGGCGGCCGCCAGAATCAGCACAATAATTCCCAGCAACGCGCCGCTGACCTGAAGCAAAGGGGAGCCGGGAACCGCGGAGGGCTGTTGAACGGAAGCCTGGGTTTGCATGTTTAGCGGCTCAGGCGACGCATACGTTCAGACGGCGTAATGATGTCGGTAATGCGCACGCCGTACTTGTCGGCGACGACCACAACTTCGCCCTGGGCGATCAGATAACCGTTGATCAGAATGTCCAGCGGCTCGCCTGCCAGACCATCCAGCGCGACCACGGAACCTTGCGTCAGGCGCAACAGTTCTTTGATGGTCATACGTGTGCGGCCTAATTCCACGGTCAGTTTAACCGGGATATCCATAATCAGATCGATATCCTGCAGCGTGCCGCTGACGTCGCCACCGCCAAGCTGCTGGAACACCGCGTCCGCCGGGCTTTTCGCCGTCGTCGTTTTTTGCTCGTTTAACGCGTCAGCCCACAGATCGTCCAATGCGCCAGTGTTCTCATCAGACGGATTATTCATGTCACTCATTTGGGCTGTTCCTCATTCAGCGAATTCAAAATCGGGTTAATCAGATGTTCTACGCGTAACGCGTACTGACCGTTAACAGTGCCATACTGGCTGGTCAGGACAGGCACACCGTCCACATGAGCAATAATGCGGTCTGGTTTTTCAATCGGCAGCACATCGCCGGGTTGCAGTTTTAAAATCTGCGAAAGACGCAGCGGAATATCGGCGAAATTCGCTACCAGCTCCAGCTCGGAATGCTGAACCTGACGCACCAGGTTGTCGCGCCAGTTCTGATCCTCATGGCGGGAGTTTTCCAGCGGCGGGTTGACCAACAGTTCGCGCAGCGGTTCGATCATGCTGAACGGCAGGCAGATGTTGAATTCGCCGGTCAGGTTGCCAATTTCGACGTGGAACGGCGTGTTCACCACGATATCGTTCGGTGAGGTGGTGATATTGGTAAACTTCACCTGCATCTCGGAACGTACATACTCGACTTCCAGCGGATTAATCGCTTTCCACGCGTCGCTGTAGCCTTCAAGCGCCAGCTTCAGCATGCGGTTGATCACCCGCTGCTCGGTATGCGTGAACTCACGGCCTTCCACTTTGGTCGGGAAACGACCATCGCCGCCGAACAGGTTATCGACGGCGATAAACACCAGACTCGGCGAAAAAACCACCAGGCCCGTTCCACGCAGCGGCTTCAGGTGGATCAGGTTGAGGTTGGTGGGAACCGGCAGGTTGCGCGCAAATTCATGGTACGGCTGAATGCGGATCGCCCCGACGGTAATATCGGGGCTACGTCGCAGCAGGTTAAACAGCCCCATCCGGAACTGGCGCGCGAAACGCTCGTTGATGATCTCCAGCGCCTGAAGACGCTCGCGTACGACGCGACGCTGGGTATTCGGATCGTAGGGACGGATATCGCTTTCACCCGCGATCCCTGCTTTCGGTTCGTCTTTCGTTTCGCTGTCGCCGTTGAGCAGCGCATCGATTTCAGCCTGAGAGAGAATACTGTCGCCCATGTCGTTACCGCAGAATGAAAGCTGTGTACAGCACGTCGGTCACGTCCTGTTTAGGTTGTCCGGCAACAAGCGGAGGGGAAAGCGTCTCTTTAATCGCCGCGATCAGCTTTTGTTTACCGTCTTCGGTAGACAGCACTGCGGCATCCTGACGTGAGAACAGCAGCAGCAGGCGGCTACGGACTTCCGGTAAATATTCGTTAAGACGCGCGCGCGTCGCCTCATCTTTCAGACGCAGCGTCACGCCGATATACAACACGCGATCGGCATCACCGAGATTCACCGTAAAGGTGTCGAGGGCAAAAAAGACCGGCGCAGGCGGAGGCGGCGGTTCGTTCGCCGCGGTTGTCGGCTTCTGCTGCATACGCCAATAGCTATAACCCGCGGTGGCGCAGGCGGCGAGGGTAATGATTACCAGCAGAGGGATCCAAATTGAGCGCTTGCTCTTTTTGTTAAGTGCGGAATCAGTCATCTGATACGGGCTTCCTGTTTCGGTACAGCTTATGGGCTGATTATCCCGTGTCCTGACCACGGCAAAGCGTGGAAAAGACGCGGATAATCGTGCTACCTCTGGCGTTAGGCGAAGATATCGACGGCGCCATTACCGCGCGCGGCAGACTGCAGCGAGGCCGGAACCGCCAGTTCGCTCTCATCATCGCCCAGCGCCAGCGCCTGTCCCGGTGTACGAGATGCATGCTGCTGCGAGGAAGAGTGCTGCTGACCGGCGAAGCTTTCGCTGCTGATGTTGCTTTGGCCCAGTTGGATCCCGCTTTCCGCCAGCTGGGTGCGCAGAACCGGCAGGGCGGCTTCCAGCGCGGCGCGAACGTGGCTGTGCGCGGAAACCATCTGCAACTGCGCGTGGTTATCATCCAGCTTAAGCGAGATCTGCACCTGACCCAGATCTTCAGGATGCAAACGTAACTCCGCGCTCTGCTGACCCTGGCGGGTGAACAGCGTGATGTGCTGGCTCAGCGATTGCTGCCATTCGTGGCTGCCGAGCGGGGCGCTCAGCACTGGCGCGGGGCTGCCAGGCTGCGCTGTTTGCGGGGTGGATGGCGCGTTGGCGCTCATTGCCAGACCCGGCGCGACGGGCGTCGGCGTGCTCTCTGCGTCAACATGATCCGTTGCGCCACCTGTTATGACTGGCGCGGCAACCGCCTGGCTTTTGGCGTTATCCGCCGCTATGCCCGGTAATGCAGCCTCTTTTTTAGCGTCTTTTAGCGTATCGCCGTCGAAAGGCGTGGCGCGCTCTTGCGACAGAGAACGGGGATCTACCCGCAGGGATGTCCCTGGTGCGCTGAGCTGCGCATCTGTCGGGGCGGTGGTGAATCCGGGCTGGCCGGGCAGCATCGCGAACAGCGCGCTCAGGCTGGCGAGATCGTCGTCGCTGAGTGCGCTTTTCTTCTCACCTTTTTGTTCTGCCTGACTCAGGACGGCCAGCGCGCTGGTTTTCTGCGACGGCGACAGGGCCGAAAACAGCGCTCCGGCGTCGTGTAGCCCTTTGAGCGACTCATCGGTTTGCGCATCTTTGGCGGCGAGGAGCGCCGTCAACTTATCGCGCGGCAACGCGTCGCCGTCCTGCGCCAGCAGCGCTTTCTGCAGTTTGCCGCCCGCAGCCCGCAGGTCGGCAAGCGTAAGCGGCGCGCCCTGACCCTGCGTGTCGCCAGCGCCAAGCGCGCCCGCCAGCAGAGCCAGGAAATCCTGCGCAGAATCCGCCGCTTTCCCGGACGGCAAGCCGGTGGTCAGATCGGTGTCGGTGGTGACCAGTTGGGGCAAGGTGATCATTCGGGTTTCCTCATTGCTGCACGCTGAGCAAATTCATCCATTTTTTTCTGATCCAGGCGGTTTTCAGCCAGTAGCGCCGCCGCGTTTTGTCTGTCCTGCAACGTCTGCCAGGCCTGCAGGCGTTGCTTTTTTTCTCGCCAGTTGTTCAGCGCCACGTCGACCTTTTGCGTCCATTGCGTTAACTGCTGACGGTGCTGTTCAACGGCTTTTTCCAGCGTCTGAATAAACTGCTGGTAGTTGATCCAGCGATTACTGGCGATCCCCTGGCTCATGTCGTTATTCAGGTTGCTGCGATACTCATTCTGGTAGTCAATCAGCATCTTGAGTTGTTCTTCCGCCTGCTGAAATCCGCGACGCATTTCCCCTAACAGTTGGGCAGCGTCATCGACCTCTTTTTCAGCGAGATCTTTGAGTGTTGCCAGTGCACCGTGTTCTGCCATGACGCATCTCCTCCTGCGTTATCATCCCGCCGGGAAAAGTAGATCCAGCGCCTGCAGGGAATCCTCCCAGTCGGCCCGTTCAAAAATACTTTGCTGAAGAAACGCCTCCAGCTGTGGCCAGAGTGCGATCGCTTTGTCGAGCATCGGGTCGCTGCCCTTAGCGTAAGCCCCGACGCTAACGAGATCGCGGTTACGCTGGAAGCTCGACAATAACTGCTTAAACTGGCGTACTTTGGCGTAATGCTGCTCGCTAATCAGCGCCGTCATGGCGCGGCTGATGGAGGCTTCGATATCGATAGCGGGGTAGTGTCCGGCTTCCGCCAGCCGCCGCGACAGCACAATGTGTCCGTCAAGGATTGCACGCGCCGAGTCGGCAATCGGATCCTGCTGGTCGTCGCCTTCGGTCAGTACCGTATAAAACGCAGTGATCGAACCGCCGCCGTGGATACCATTGCCCGCGCGTTCCACCAGCGCAGGCAGCTTGGCGAATACCGATGGCGGATAGCCTTTGGTCGCGGGCGGTTCGCCTATTGCCAGCGCGATTTCACGCTGCGCCATCGCATAACGGGTCAGGGAGTCCATGATCAGCAGAACATGCTGACCCCGGTCGCGAAAGTCCTCTGCGATCCGGGTGGCATAGGCGGCGCCCTGCATCCGCAGTAGCGGCGACACGTCCGCCGGCGCGGCAATGACCACCGAACGCGCGCGTCCGTCTGCGCCAAGAATGTTTTCGATAAAATCTTTTACTTCGCGGCCACGTTCGCCGATCAGCCCGACCACGATCACATCGGCGCGGGTATAGCGCGCCATCATGCCGAGCAGCACGCTTTTACCGACGCCGGAACCGGCAAACAGGCCCATACGTTGGCCGCGTCCGACGGTTAACAGCGCGTTGATAGGACGCACGCCGGTATCCAGAACATGCTCAATCGGCGTGCGCTGTAGCGGGTTAAACGGCGCGGTGATCAGCGCGCCGGTTTCGGTGGTGTCGGGGGAGGGCAGACCATCGAGCGGCTTACCGCTGCCGTCCAGCACGCGACCCAGCAGCGGCGGACCAAGCGGTAACTGTTTGCCGCTCTGCAGTCCCTCTCCGGCAATGTTCCTGGCGTAAACGCGCGCGCCGGGCAAAATGCCTTCGACCTCTTCAAGCGGCATCAGAAACAGGCGCTGGCCGTTAAAGCCGACGACTTCACTTTCCACTTCATGGGTTTCGGTCCCTTCCTGACGTTCAATAACGCAGGTGGCGCCCAGCGGAAGCTGCAGACCGGTCGCCTCCAGCACCAGTCCGGTGGCGCGTGTCAGCCGGCCATAACGGCGCACTGCCGGAAGCTGCGCCATTTTGGCTTCGAAATTATCCAGCGTCGTCAGCCAGCGGGTGAGACGGGTCGTCATCAGACAACTCCCGGCGCAGCCAGGCGGCAAAGTTCCTGCCAGCGGGTGGCGACGCTGGCGTCCAGATCGCCTTCATCCGCAGAAACCTTGCAGCCGCCATGATGCAGCGTCGGATCGCCGCGCAGTCGCCAGCCGTGGAGGCTGAGGGTTGCGCCGAGCATCTCTTCCACGCGCTGTAAATCATCCGGATGCACGCGAAGCTGCGGTTTGCCGCTGAACAACGGTTCCTGTTGCAACAGGTGTTGAATTTGTTTAATCAACGCCGAGTTGTCTACGGCTGGCGTCTGTCCGATCACCTGGCGGGCGGCTTCCAGCGCCATCTGCATCAGACGTGACGCAATGACGCTGTCCAGCGCATCCAGCGTATTCTGAAACTCATTGACCAGTTGTTGCATCCGCGCGTGAAGGGGCGCCTGCTGACTGCGTGCCTGCGCCTGGCCCTGTTCCAGACCTTGCGCCAGACCCTCCTGGTAGCCCTGCTCATGACCCGCTTTGCGGCCTTCCGCAAGACCGGCGTTATACCCCTGTTCGTGCGCCTGGATCTTCAGTTGCGCCAGCTGCTGTTCAAGTTGTTGTTCCGCGCTCAGTTCCGGTTCGCCGCCGTCTTCAGACGGCAGTTCTTCGCAGTGATCCACGGGCGTAAACTCCGCCAGCGGCGGGGCGAGGTCGTCTGGCGTCCAGACTTTCCACGGCAGCGCATCAGACATAGGTATCCTCGCCGCTGCCGATCACCATTTCGCCGGTTTCCGCCAGACGACGCACAATAAGCAGAATCGCTTTCTGTTCGTTCTCCACCTGCGACAGACGCACCGGACCACGGTTGGCCAGGTCGTCGCGCAGGATATCGGCGGCGCGCTGGGACATGTTGCGCAGGAACTTCTCGCGCAGCGGCTGCTCCGCGCCTTTCAGGGCGATCAGCAGCGACTCGGAATCCACTTCCTGCAGCAGGCGCTGAATGCTGCGGTCGTCCACATCCACCAGGTTTTCGAACAGGAACATCTCGTCGATAATTTTTTGCGCCAGCTCGCCGTCGAATTCACGCACGGCGGTAATGACAGCCTCTTCCTGCTGCGTTTTCATCAGGTTGATGATTTCCGCCGCCGTTCTTACGCCGCCCATTTTGCTGCGTTTGAGGTTCTGGCCGTCGAGCAGACCATTGAGCACTTCGGTCAATTCCGCCAGCGCGGCAGGCTGGACGCCGCCGAAGGTGGCGATACGCAACATCACATCGTGGCGCAGGCGTTCGTCGAACAGCGCCAGAATGTCGGCGGCCTGGCCGCGTTTGAGGTGCACGAGAATGGTGGCGATAATCTGCGGGTGTTCGTCGCGGATAAGATCGGCGGCGCTTTGCGGCTCCATAAAGTTGAGCGTCTCAATGCCGCTGGCGGTATCGCGGGTTTCGAGAATATCTTCCAGCAGGCTCGCGGCGCGCTCTTCGCCCAGCGCTTTGACCAGCACGGAGCGCAGGTACTCGTTGGCGTTAATGTTGAGCGCCGCAAACTGCTCGGCCTCTTGCTCAAAT
The DNA here is from genome assembly GCF_026719175.1 of Citrobacter sp. R4. Classification (NCBI taxonomy): domain Bacteria; kingdom Pseudomonadati; phylum Pseudomonadota; class Gammaproteobacteria; order Enterobacterales; family Enterobacteriaceae; genus Citrobacter; species Citrobacter sp. R4. The sequence goes on along the minus strand of NZ_JAPPSU010000012.1, from coordinate 55,883 downwards.
TCCGCCAGCACTTCCGTAAGCTGCTGATTAGAGATTTGGCGAACGTTCGCCATCGCCGCGCTCAGGGTCTGTACTTCCCGTTGGGAGAGGTGCTTGAACACCTCCGCCGCGCGATCTTCGCCAATGGTCATCAGCAGGATGACGCTTTTATCGGTACCGGTAAGGGCATTACTCATGATCGTTACTCATCCACTGACGAATGACCAGCGCCACCACGCGCGGATCGTTATCTGACATTTCGCGAATACGTTGACTCATCACTTCCGCGCCCAGACGCTGGTTCGCGCGACGCTGCTGAGTCTGTTCATCCTTACTGAGACGAACTTCAACGGCTTCCTGCGTTTCCTGACGCAGTTGTTCAAGTTCCTGAGCGGCTTTGGCCTCCTCAGCGCGACGCGTCAACTGTGGACGCACCGCCTTACGCCAGAGGATCCAGGCAACCAGCAGCACCAGCAGCCAGCGACCCGCCGACATTAACTGTTCGATAAAGGCCTGTTGTTTCCAGAACGGCAGGTCGGCGCTGTCGTCATCGGTGGCGGTAAACGGTGAGTTAACGACGTTCAGGGTGTCGCCGCGTTTATCCGAGAAGCCCATTGCCTCGCGAGTCAGATCTTCCAGCTGTTTCATCTGTTCAGCGGTGAGCGGCAGCGGCTTGCCATCCGGCAGGGTTTTGTAATTCACGACCACCGCCACGGAAAGACGCTGGATGTCGCCGACGTTCATTTTGGTATGGCGAATGGTGCGGTCGACTTCGTAGTTACTGGTTTCGTTACGCTGGGTGCTGCGCGGCCCGGCGTTGGTATTGGTGGTCGTCTGCTGGGCGTTTTGCCCGTTTTGCGCATTCTGCTGATTAGCCGGCGGTGTGGTAATTGGCGCGGCGTTTGCTGGCGCAGGCTGGTTGGACAGCGCGCCCGGTACGCCGCCTGGCAGACCGGAACCGATTTGTTCGCTTTCATTCACCTGACGTGAACGCAGCACCGCCTGCGACGCGTCGCCGTTCGGACGGTACTGCTCTTCCGTCTGTTCTTTATTGGCGAAGTCCAGTTGCGCGGTCACCTGTGCGTGGACATTACCGTTACCGACGATCGGCGAGAGGATCGATTCGATGCGGCGCTGAATACGGCCTTCCACGTCGCTGGCGTATTTCAATTGCGCGTCGTTGAGGTCGCGTCCGCTGGTGTTCGACTGGGTAAGCAAATGCCCGCCCTGATCGACCAGCGTCACGTTACCCGGCGGCAGCCCGGCGACAGCACTGGAAACCAGATGCACCACCGCGCTGATTTGTCCTTCGTCCAGGGCGCGGCCCGGTTCCAGATTCACCGTGACGGAGGCGGAAGGGGATTTTTGTTCACGCACGAACAGCGACGGTTTGGGCATCGCCAGATGCACGCGGGCGCGCTTGACCGGACCGAGGGTTTCGATGGTGCGCGCCAGTTCGCCTTCCAGCGCGCGCTGGTAGTTCACCTGCTCGCTGAACTGGCTGATGCCGAATTTTTCCTGATCCAACAGTTCAAAGCCTACCGCGCCGCCTTTCGGCAGCCCTTGCTGAGCCAGACGCAGGCGCAATTCATGCACTTTATCCGCCGGAACTTCGATCGCGCCGCTGCCTTCCGTAAAACGGTAGGGGATATTCATCTGGGTTAGCTGGGTGACGATCGCGCCGCCGTCCTGATCGGACAAATTGCTGAACAACGTGCGATAGTCCGGCGACTTCGCCCAGAGCACCATCGCCACGATAATCGCGACGGCGGCGGAGCCAGCGACAATCAAAGGAATTTTAGGGTTCGCGCGCAGGCGATTAAGCCACTCGAGAGGTTTAGGTTGGGTTGCAGCCGATGCAGTCGCGTTCATCTCGCACCTCGTGACTGTTCGTGGACGGCTTTATTTGCAAAGTGGAACAAGACTCACTCCCGGGTCAGCAAAATCGAAAAATTGACGGTCTCATTATTTGTGCTTTCGTTTTTTTCTATGCGGCAAAAACCGTGGTTTTTTAGCGTTATTTAACGCCTTTATCTTATTGACAAACTGGTAATCTCTGCTGCGTAAAAAATCATCCAGAGGATTATCATGTCAGCGATACAGGGGATTGAAGGGGTCATCAGCCAACTGCAGGCGACCGCGATGGGCGCGCGTGCGCAGGAGGCTTTGCCGCAGTCGACCGTCAGTTTTGCCGGCCAACTCCACGCGGCGCTGGACCGCATCAGCGACAGGCAAACCGCCGCACGCGTTCAGGCCGAAAAATTTACCCTCGGCGAGCCGGGCATCGCGCTGAACGATGTGATGACCGATATGCAAAAGGCGTCCGTGTCCATGCAGATGGGCATTCAGGTGCGTAACAAGCTGGTGGCGGCGTATCAGGAAGTCATGTCGATGCAGGTGTAGGTTTGATGCCTGGGGGTGAGCGGTGTCAGGCCGGACGGTGACGCTTGCGCCGCCATCCGGCAACGTTTTATTTCTGAATTAAATAACGGATTGTGGGACCGTCCTGCTGAATGTCCAGTACCGTGTAGCCATGGTTACGCGCATCCAGCGGGATGTTATTGATCGATTGCGGACAGTCGCTCACCACTTCCAGAATTTCCCCTTTTTTTAACTGCGGCATCGCCTCAAGCGTGGCGACGGCAGGGTAGGGGCAGGGTTCACCAACCATATCAAGACGGTAATCAGGTACGATATTTTTCATGCGGTTTCCTTAGCGGGGGTTAACCCGGCGCGGCGGAAGAAACGTTTTTCCCAACCGATAATCAGCATCAGCGCGGTAAACAGCAGCAGATAAGTCACCAACAGACCGCCAGGCGGACCAAAGGTTGTGAGCAGATTAATTTTGTCCCAGTTGGTTGCCAGCGCCGGGGCGAAGTCATCCCAGTAGTACGCCAGAATTGTAGAGCCAATGACATTACCCAGCCCAACCCACCAGTAGTGCACCTGGCCTTCCACGGCGCGGTACATCCAGCCGGTTTCGCAACCGCCGGCCAGCACGATGCCAAAACCGAACAGCAGCCCGCCGATCACGGCGTTCGGGCCAGCCCACATGATCTTCGCTTCCACGCCCAACTGCACGTAGCTGAATATCCCGATTGCGCTTACCGCCATCCCAAAGATGATCGCTTTCGCCATATGGGTACGTCCGGTGATCCACAGATCGCGAAACGCCGAAGTAAAGCAAATCTGCGCGCGTTCAATCAGCAGCCCAAATCCCACGCCGAACAGCATCGCCATACCCAGCTTCGGTTGGTTCATCGCCGTTAACAGCGCCCAGCCAATCATGCCGATAAACACCAGCATCCCTAAGCGGAAGCGGCGACGCGCCTGATCCGGCTTTTGCGTCAGCGGCGAGGCGGCGGAGACTTTTTGCATTTTGACCGGAATGCGGAAGATTGGCAGTAGCGTAAAGCGAGCGCCGAACCAGGAGCCGATGGCGGTCGCTAATGCAAAGAACCAGGCATGAAGAGAGAACTGCGGGATGCCGGTAAAGAAGGCCGCCAGATTACAGCCCATCGCCAGACGCGCGCCGAAACCGGCGATCATCCCGCCAATGATTGCCTGCATGATGCGCACCCGGCTGCGTGGAATACGCAGCTTGACGTTGTTGGCCCACAGCGCGGCGGCGAAGCAGCCACCGAACATGCCGAGGATCATCATTCCGTCGATGCGCGTCAGCGGCGAGCCGTCGAGATGAATCAGCTTGTAATAGCCCCATTCTTCGGCATGGACGCCAAACAGTTGCAGGATTTGTCCGCCCCAGCGGGTAAATTCGCCGGTGACGGCCCAGAAGGTGCCGGTGATGCCAAAATAGTAAGTGGAGAGAATACCCGCCGCGATGACCGCGGGAACGGGCGCCCAGAATTTAATTAACCAGGCGTGTTTGAAGTGTTGCCATGACATGTGTTTTGCCTCTGAACTCAGAAGGTATGAAACAAGAGTGCGGATAGTACACCACAACCGTTTTTTTGCCTGGTACTATTAAGCGGTAATACCGACTGGATCAAACTTCGCCGTTCTGTGGGAAAGGCTGGCGACATCAGGGCTTTAATGCCACAATCCCCTTTTCTTCGCATGCAGGATGAATGATGAAAAAAGTAGCAATCATTGGGGCGTTACTGATGTTAGCGGGATGCGCCGAGGTGGAAAATTACCATAACGTGGTGAAAACGCCCGCGCCGGCCGGACTGGAAGGGTACTGGCAGACGAAAGGCCCGCAGCGCAGTCTGGTGAGTCCGGAAGCGATTGGCAGCCTGGTGATTACCCACGCCGGGGATACCTTCGACTGCCGTCAATGGCAGCGCGTGATTGCGCTACCGGGTAAACTGACGATGTTATCGGGTGAGTTAACCAACGTGACGGTAAACCGCGATCTTTACGCGATCGAGCGCGAAGGCAGCACGTTAGAATATGATGGAATGACCCTGCAGCGCGTCACGCGTCCCACCGCAGAGTGCGCCGCCGCGCTGGAAAAATCGCCGCTGCCGACCCCGCTGCCCTGAACACTCCCCCGACAGGTCGCCCTGCCGGGGTATTTTTATATCGCTTCTTCTATCACCCACACGCTCACGCTGCCGCCGTTGCAGTAAAAGGTCGCTACGCCATTTGCGTCGGTTGTCACGGTTTCCTGACGATTTCCTAAAAAGTCGCGCCAGGTTTTGTTGCCGTAGTTTTCACCCAGCGTGAGCGTTTTTTCGCCGTCGTCGCCGTTCGACAGCACCACCACACAGCCGGGATCCTCTTCAGTGCCGCTGCGGCTGAAAGCGATACAGTTTGGATGGTCGAAGTAGAGTGTCTGCACGCCGTGGGCGAAACGCTGGCGCGCCAGAATAAGCTGATCGAGCTGATTAATGATCGGCATGTCGATGGGGTAGGTTCCGCCGTCGTTGCCGGTATCTTCGTAATGCGCGCCGTAAAGATCGGGATAAAAAACGGAAGGGACACCGTTTTCCCGTAGCAGGATCAACGCATAGGCCAGCGGTTTAAACCACGGCTCGACCGGGGCTTCCAGCGCCTGCAACGGCTGGGTATCGTGGTTGGCAACCAGCGTGACGGCATGAAAAGGATCGGCCTCCACCAGCGTACCGGTAAAGATCTGGCTCATATCATAGTCGCTCCCCTGACGGGACGCTTCGTGAAATTTCATTTGCAGCGGGGCGTCAAACAGCATCGTCTTGCCGTCAACCTGATTGATGTAGTTTTGCAGCGTATCAACGTCGTGCGACCAGTATTCCGCCACGATAAACAGCGGCTTCGGCGCGACCTCCTGTACGTGCTCAATCCACTCTTTATAAAACCAGGCCGGAATATGTTTTACCGCGTCCAGCCGGAAACCGTCGCAGTGGGTTTGTTCCATCACCCAGCGCGCCCAGTATTTGATCTCTTCGGTCACGGCATGATTGCGGAAGTCGATATTTTCGCCCATCAGATAATCAAAATTGCCCATTTCGTCATCGACCTGGTCGTTCCAGCCGTCGCCGGTATAGTCGTTGACGATTTTGAAAATCCCGTCCTCGGTGGGGTTTTCAATGTGGTCGATACCGCTGAAACATTTAAAGTCCCAGATAAACTGCGAATATTGCCCGGCGCGGGCAGGGAAGGTGTAGCGGGTCCAGCCTTCGCATTCGATGATTTCGTCCTCTATTTGCGTGCGGTCGTCTTCATTCACCCGCTGAACGCGAATCGGCTCTTTTTCGTCTGCGCCCATTTTATGGTTCACCACCACGTCGAGCAGAACCGCAATTTCGTTCTTTTGCAGCGCGTCGATGGCCGCCAGCAGCTGCGTCTTGTCGCCATATTTGGTGGCGATCGATCCTTTTTGATCGAACTCGCCGAGATCAAATAAATCGTAACAGTCATAACCGACGGAATAGCCGCCCGATGCGCCTTTATACGCCGGGGGAAGCCAGACCATGTTTATCCCGATATCGTTAAGGCCGTCCGCGCGCGCTGCGACTTCCTGCCAGAGTTTGCCGCCGTCGGGGTAATACCAGTGGAAGAACTGCAAAAGGGTAGGATTTTTCATCTTCCGTGCTCCAGAAATCAAAAGACAACTTCTGGAGTATGGAAGATATTTTTAAACGTGGCGGGAATTATTGTGGCGCGCTGGGGGCGTCCGGCACCAGAAGCATGCCGGAAAGGCGACCGTAAGCATTGTTGAGGGACTGCTGTCGCGTGCTCTGGCCAATCAGACCGCTCAGCTCATCGAGTCTTTTTTGCAGCAAAACCTTGAGGTGCTGTTCGTTATCCAGCGTTTGTTTAATGTATCCGGCAACAATATCCTGAATACTGCGCGTAATGTCCGGTGGAGTTTGCGTTTCAACGACCGTTTCAATACTTTGCAGATAGGTGACTTCCTGTTCCAGTAAAAGGTCCCATTCACCTCGCTGCGCAAGTTCGAGCAGCGACTGGCTTAGCAGCGCAATGCGCTGCCAACGGTTGATAAACTCCACGGCTGAGGTCATTAACGAGACTCCTGGGATGATGCTTTCGGTGAAATCTGTTTCCAGGCATCCGCGATGTTGCCGAGTAACCCTTCCACTTCTTCGATGGCCTGACTGTCATTGCGCAGATTAGCGAGCAGTAAGCGGCGGATCATATAGTCATAGAGATCGGAAAGATTGGCGGCGATGTCGCCACCATTCTCCAGGTCCAGACCAGCCTTCAGCCCGTTATCGATGATATTGATGGCTTTGCTTACGGCTTCTCCTTTCGCGACAATTTCACCCTGTTGCATAAACAAACGCGCGCGAACTAAAGCGCTATTAGCACCCTCAAACAACATCTCAATTAACTGGTGCGGGCTGGCGCTCATCACAGCGCTTTCTACTCCAACCTGCGCGTACGCTTTAGTACCGCTCGCGGTATACATATTAACCTCGTGTTATCAGGAATTACTCATCGCCGTAAATTGCTGGCTCAGATAAGTACTGGTGTTGTTCAATTTGCTCATCATGGTATCGAGCTGGGTAAACTGGGCTTTGTAGCGTGCTACGGTTTCATCAATACTGTTGCTGACAGAAAGATATTGTTTGGTCAGGCTCTTTAGCGTGGCGTTAATATTGTCCTGGGCATTATCAATGATGCCGTCGTCGGCCAGATAACCTTTAACTTCAGTGGCGATTTTTGTAGTGATACCTGTTTCTTTGCCATCTCCGACTAACAGTTCGCGAACTGAAGCAGTGTTATCTTTTAGCGATTTCGCTAATTTATCCTCATCAAGTTTGAGTTTTCCGGTTGTACCGTCCTGTGTAATGCCAATTTCAGCCATTGTCTTGAAAGTGGAATTGCTGCCACTGTTCGCAAACTGAGCGCGAATACCTGTCTGGATAGTACGTAATACGCTGTCGCCAAGAAGAGCGCCATTTTTGTCGCTTGAGGCTTCGCCCGGTTCGACTTCATTGTATTTAGTCAGGGTGCTGAAGGTATCCACCAGTGAGTTGTATGCCTCTACCCAGCTTTTGATCGCTTCAGTCGCTTTAGAATCATCTTTTGTGACGGTCACGGTAGCGTCAGTGACTTTTTTGGTCAGATTAAGTGTCAGGCCTTGCGGAGCATCGGTTACAGTATTGCTTTGACGGACAATATCAATACCGTTAACGGTAAGCTCCGCATTTTCCGCTTTGACCAATTCCTTCATGTTACCTGTGCCGGTCGTGCTGTCATAGGCAAGAAGATCATTCAGTTTGGTATCACCCTCGACAGAGATCTTCATTGTGTTGTCTGTGCCGCTTGCCGCTGTTAACACCAACTGATATTTGTCTTCAGAGACTTTAACGATACTGGCTGAAATCCCGCTGTCAGCGTCATTGATCGCATCGCGAACCGCTTCCATAGAGGTATCGCCTTTATCAAGCTTAATTTCCAGCGGTTCTTTACGTCCCGGTTGTTCAATTTTAATGGTGCGGGAAGTGACAGAGGTATCGCCTAGCTGTTCTTTCGTGGTCGCGAAAGTCGCATTGGTGGCAAGAGATTGCGCGGCGGCAAGATTCTTAACGGTAATTTTGTAAGTACCAGGTGCAGCACCTGCCGTCGTACTGACTTTGAGATCCTCGGTGGTGCTTGAAGCCGTGGTTGCTTTAAATAAATCAGCTTTATTCAGGGCGGTATTCGCAGTCTGAAATTTTTCTAATGCGCTTTTCAGGGTGCCATAGGCCGTTAATTTCGCAGTGTTTGCGCTCTGCTGGGTAGTAATAGGGGTTAAACGTCCTTTTTCGGAGGTGGTCAGGTTAGCCAGCAGCGTGTCCAGCGGTAAGTTTGAACCGACACCCAGTGATGAAATTGAAGCCATGCCTTCTTCCTTATGATTGCAAACAGTAGATAAGCGCGTTATCGGCAATCCGGAGGCAAAGTTTAATGATAATTTCGATAAAATAATGCGCAGATTAATGGCTATTAAAGCGGGTATTTCGTGCGCTAAGAAAAAAGCAGCCTGCAACTAAAAATTTTCTAAAGTTCGAAATTCAGGTGCCGATACAAGGGTTACGGTGAGAAACCGTGGGCAACAGCCCAATAACATCAAGTTGTAATTGATAAGGAAAAGATCATGGCACAAGTCATTAATACAAACAGCCTGTCGCTGTTGACCCAGAACAACCTGAACAAATCTCAGTCCGCACTGGGCACGGCTATTGAACGTCTGTCTTCCGGCCTGCGTATCAACAGCGCGAAAGACGATGCTGCGGGTCAGGCAATTGCTAACCGCTTTACATCCAACATCAAAGGCCTGACTCAGGCTTCCCGTAACGCCAACGATGGTATCTCCATTGCGCAGACCACTGAAGGCGCGCTGAACGAAATCAACAACAACCTGCAGCGTGTGCGTGAACTGGCTGTTCAGTCCGCGAACAGCACTAACTCTCAGTCTGACCTTGACTCAATCCAGGCTGAAATCACTCAGCGTCTGAACGAAATCGACCGTGTTTCAGGTCAAACCCAGTTCAACGGCGTGAAAGTTTTGGCAAAAGACAATACTCTGACCATTCAGGTTGGAGCGAACGATGGCGAAACTATCGATATTGACCTAAAGCAGATCAATTCCCAGACACTGGGGTTAGATTCGCTAAATGTGCAGAAATCTTATGATGTTAAAGCAGAAGCTGTAACTACTGGTACAACAGTAAGCTATGTGGATACTGCTACAGCAGTCAAAACCCCTGACGCGACTGCAATTAAAAACGCGCTGGGGGACCCCAAAGATCCTGTTGGGGATACTTTTGATGCGGAAATCAGTTTTAAAGATGGGAAATATTATGCCACTGTTAGTGGTGATTCAGAAACTGGCGCTACGACTAAAAATGGAAAATATGAAGTCAATGTTGATAAAGATGGTAACGTAAGTTTTGCCACTTCCCCTACACCACTAGCGGCTGGAACTGACGTTGGTGCCAAAGCTGACTTTGTTAAAGCAGAACAGGTTGGAACCCCAGTAACAGTAACTGCAACCGCAATCCAAGCGTTGAAAGATGCTGGAATTGATCCGACAGCGGCTGATGGTGCAAAATTAGTAAAAATGTCTTATACGGACAAAAATGATAAGACAATTGATGGTGGTTACGCTTTAGAAGTTGGTGGTAAACGATACGCTGCAACTTATAATGAAGGGAAAGTTGAAGTTAAAACCACTACCTATACTGATACTTCAGGTAAATCTGCAACAGCGTTGAATCAATTAGGCGGTGTTGACGGAAAAACCGAAGTGGTAGATATTGATGGTAAAATTTATACTGCAGCTAAAGCAAAGGGTCATAATTTTGAGACTGAGCCTAAATTGGCTGAGGCTGCTTCTGCAACTACAGATAATCCGTTGCAGAAAATTGACGCTGCTCTGGCACAAGTAGATGCACTGCGTTCCGATCTGGGTGCGGTACAGAACCGTTTCAACTCAGCTATCACTAACCTGGGCAATACCGTAAACAACCTGTCCGAAGCACGTAGCCGTATCGAAGATTCCGACTACGCGACCGAAGTGTCCAACATGTCTCGTGCGCAGATCCTGCAGCAGGCGGGTACCTCTGTTCTGGCGCAGGCGAACCAGGTTCCGCAGAACGTTCTGTCTCTGCTGCGTTAATTTACGCGTCCTTCTCAAACCCCGCTACGGCGGGGTTTTTTCTCTCTGGCTGTACCGGTAACCTCTAAATAACCCCTCATTTCACCCATTATTCATCCAATTAAAACCCCTGCAGAAACGGATAATCATGCCGATAACTCATTTAACGCAGGGCTGTTTATCGTGAATTCACTGTATACCGCTGAAGGTGTAATGGATAAACACTCGCTGTGGCAGCGTTATGTACCGCTGGTGCGTCACGAAGCGTTGCGCCTGCAGGTGCGTTTGCCCGCGAGCGTGGAACTGGACGATCTGCTACAGGCGGGCGGCATCGGGTTATTGAATGCAGTTGACCGATATGACGCTCTGCAAGGAACGGCATTTACCACTTACGCAGTGCAGCGTATTCGTGGCGCAATGCTGGATGAACTACGCAGCCGTGACTGGGTGCCGCGTAGCGTCCGGCGTAATGCCCGCGAAGTGGCGCAGGCGATGGGGCAACTGGAGCAGGAATTAGGACGCAACGCGACGGAAACGGAAGTGGCGGAGCGTCTGGGGATCCCTGTCGAAGAATACCGTCAGATGTTGCTTGATACCAATAATAGCCAGCTTTTCTCGTACGACGAATGGCGGGAAGAACATGGCGACAGTATTGAGCTGGTGACTGAAGAGCATCAGCAGGAAAACCCGTTACAGCAGCTCCTTGAGAGCAATTTGCGCCAGCGCGTGATGGATGCCATTGAAGCCCTTCCGGAGCGTGAACAACTGGTGCTGACACTCTATTACCAGGAAGAGCTGAATCTCAAAGAGATTGGCGCGGTTCTGGAAGTCGGGGAGTCGCGGGTGAGCCAGTTGCACAGTCAGGCTATCAAACGGTTACGCACTAAGCTGGGTAAGTTATAGGAGGCGACCATATTGCCTCTGCAAAATGCCGCACAACCTACTGACTACCAGGAGTTCTCATGACGGTGCAGCAATCTAAAAGACGGCCATTAAGCCGCTACCTCAAAGACTTTAAACACAGCCAGACGCATTGCGCCCATTGCCACAAATTACTCGACCGCATCACGCTGGTGCGTAAAGGGCAGATCGTCAATAAAATCGCCATATCCCGACTGGACACGCTGATGGACGAGTCTGCCTGGGAGCAAGAGCGGAAAGAGTGGGTCGCGCTGTGCCGCTTCTGCGGCGATCTGCACTGCAAAGCGCAGAGCGACTTCTTTGACATCATCGGTTTTAAGCAGTTTTTATTTGAACAAACTGAGATGAGCCACGGCACTGTGCGCGAATACGTTGTTCGCTTGCGCCGCCTCGGCAATCACCTTAGCGAGCAGAAGATTTCTCATGATCTGCTGCAGGATGGTTTTCTTGATGAAAATCTGGCGCCGTGGCTGCCGGAAACCAGTACCAACAACTACCGCATTGCGCTGCGCAAGTATGAACAGTACAAAGCGCAGGTCCACCCCGGGCAGATGCAGAAATCCTCCTTCAGAGCGACTTCTGATATATATTAAAAATGAATAAGATGTAGCAGAGTGGATTATGGCGTGACGCGTAATCGCTCTACACTACGGTCATTCATAATAACATTCGGGGTAAATATGAAATTAGCACTTCTGGGTCGTCAGGCGCTGATGGGCGTGATGGCTGTTGCACTGGTCGCTGGGATGAGCGCAAAAACGTTTGCGGATGAAGGACTGCTTAAGAAGGTCAAAGATCGCGGAACCCTGCTGGTGGGGCTGGAAGGCACTTATCCGCCGTTCAGCTATCAGGGTGACGACGGTAAATTAACCGGCTTTGAAGTGGAATTTGCCGAAGAGCTGGCGAAACATCTTGGGGTGAAAGCCTCACTGAAACCGACCAAATGGGACGGGATGCTGGCCTCTCTGGATTCAAAACGCATTGACGTGGTGATCAATCAGGTGACCATCTCTGACGAGCGTAAGAAGAAATACGATTTCTCTACCCCGTATACGGTGTCCGGTATTCAGGCGCTGGTGAAAAAGGGCAATGAAGGGGCGATCAAGACCGCGGCCGATCTGAAAGATAAGAAAGTCGGCGTCGGCCTGGGCACCAACTACGAAGAGTGGCTGCGTCAGAACGTTCAGGGCGTGGACATCCGCACCTACGATGACGATCCGACCAAATACCAGGATCTGCGCGTAGGGCGTATTGATGCGATCCTCGTCGACCGTCTGGCCGCGCTGGATCTGGTGAAGAAAACCAAAGACTCGCTGGCGGTGACTGGCGAAGCGTTCTCCCGTCAGGAAGCGGGCGTTGCGGTACGTAAAGGCAACGAAGATCTGCTGAAAGCGGTAGACGCTGCTATCGCTGAGATGCAAAAAGACGGTACGCTGAAGGCACTTTCTGAGAAGTGGTTTGGCGCTGACGTGACGAAATAATCAGCTAAATAGCAAAAAAAGGCGCTTTAATCAGCGCCTTTTTTATTTCATCCGCCTGAACGTGCATAATAAAAAGAACATCACAACAACAAAAAACGGAGGCTTTATGCCACTGCACAACCTGACGCGCTTCCCACGCCTGGAATTTATCGGCGCGCCCACGCCGCTCGAATACCTCCCACGTTTATCTGATCATCTTGGACGCGACATTTTTATAAAGCGGGACGACGTCACGCCAATGGCGATGGGCGGCAATAAGCTGCGTAAACTGGAGTTTCTTGCCGCTGACGCGCTGCGCGAAGGGGCGGATACGCTAATTACCGCTGGCGCTATTCAGTCCAACCATGTGCGTCAGACGGCGGCGGTGGCGGCGAAGCTCGGCCTGCATTGCGTCGCGCTGCTGGAGAACCCGATCGGCACCACGGCGGAAAACTATCTGAGCAACGGCAACCGGCTACTGCTGGATCTGTTCAACGTGCAAATCGAAATGTGCGACGCGTTAACCGATCCGGACGCCCAGCTACAGGAATTAGCCACCCGGCTCGAAGCGCAGGGCTTCCGGCCTTACGTTATCCCGGTGGGCGGTTCAAACGCCCTCGGCGCGTTAGGTTACGTTGAAAGTGCGCTGGAGATCGCCCAGCAATGTGAAGGAGCGGTACAGCTCTCTTCGGTGGTGGTGGCTTCCGGCAGCGCTGGCACTCATGCCGGTCTGGCGGTGGGCCTTGAACAACTGATGCCAGAAGTGGAGCTGATTGGCGTCACGGTATCGCGTAGCGTCGCCGAACAAAAACCAAAGGTGGCGGCGCTGCAGCAGACCCTTGCCAAAACCCTGGAACTGACCGCGTCGGCAGACATTGCGCTATGGGATGACTATTTTGCGCCCGGTTATGGCATGCCGAATGAAGAGGGGATGGAAGCGGTAAAACTGCTGGCGCGCCTCGAAGGCATTCTTCTCGATCCGGTGTATACCGGGAAAGCGATGGCCGGGCTAATCGACGGCATCAGCCAGAAGCGTTTTAAAGACGAAGGTCCCGTTCTCTTTATTCATACCGGCGGTGCGCCTGCGCTCTTTGCCTACCATCCCCACGTGTAATATCGGATAAGCTCATGCAAGAAAGTATCCAACTGGTTATTGATTCCCTGCCGTATCTGCTTAAAGGCGCGGTGTTCACGCTGCAGTTAAGCATCGGCGGGATGTTTTTCGGCCTGCTGCTGGGATTTATCCTTGCGCTGATGCGCCTGTCGCCGCTGCTGCCGCTTCGCTGGCTGGCGCGGTTTTATATCTCCATTTTTCGCGGTACGCCGCTTATCGCCCAACTGTTTATGATCTACTACGGCCTGCCGCAGTTCGGTATTGAACTGGATCCGATCCCGGCGGCGATGATCGGTCTGTCGCTTAATACCGCCGCCTATGCCGCGGAAACCCTGCGGGCGGCGATCTCGTCCATTGACAAAGGGCAGTGGGAAGCGGCGGCCAGTATTGGCATGACGCCGTGGCAAACGATGCGCCGGGCGATTCTGCCGCAAGCTTCGCGGGTGGCGCTGCCGCCGCTCAGCAACAGCTTTATCAGTCTGGTGAAAGACACCTCGCTGGCGGCGACCATTCAGGTGCCGGAGCTGTTCCGTCAGGCGCAACTGATCACCTCGCGCACGCTGGAAGTGTTCACCATGTATCTGGCGGCCTCGCTGATCTACTGGGTGATGGCGACCGTGCTGTCAACGTTACAGAACTACTTTGAAAATCAACTCAACCGCCAGGAGAGAGAGCCGAAATGAGCGCGATCGAAGTGAAAAACCTGGTCAAAAAGTTTCATGGTCAGACCGTCCTGCACGGTATCGATCTGGAGGTTAAACCCGGCGAAGTGGTCGCCATCATCGGCCCCAGCGGGTCGGGTAAAACCACGCTGTTGCGCAGTATAAACCTGCTTGAACAGCCGGAGGCCGGGACAATCAAAGTGGGCGAGATCACCATTGATACCGCACGCTCGTTGAATCAGCAAAAATCGCTGATTCGCCAGCTACGACAGCATGTCGGCTTCGTGTTTCAGAATTTCAATTTGTTCCCTCACCGGACGGTGCTGGAAAACATTATTGAAGGACCGGTTATTGTGAAAGGGGAACCTAAAGACGCCGCAACGGCGCTGGCGCGGGAACTGCTGGCGAAGGTGGGCCTCGCTGGCAAAGAGACCAGCTATCCGCGACGTCTCTCCGGCGGTCAGCAACAGCGTGTGGCCATTGCCCGGGCGCTGGCGATGCGCCCGGAGGTGATCCTGTTTGATGAACCGACCTCGGCGCTCGATCCCGAACTGGTGGGTGAGGTGCTTAACACCATTCGCCAGCTGGCGCAGGAAAAACGCACAATGGTCATCGTTACCCATGAAATGAGTTTTGCCCGCGACGTGGCGGACCGGGCGATATTTATGGATCAAGGGCGAATAGTAGAGCAAGGGCCGGCGAAATCGTTATTCAGCGAACCGCAGCAGCCGAGAACGCGTCAGTTCCTTGAGAAGTTTCTCCTGCAATAATTCTCCCGCCAGGCACGCAATGATTCACGCCGGTCGGCGCGTGCCATTTTGCATAATTATTTATGGTTATTGCATGACGGGATCCTTATTTCTTTCGCCCTGTTCTGAATAACACTTTACGGTTCAAGTAATTTGCGTTCTGACCGATATTTCATTAATGAAACATGTCATTATGTGTTAGCTTATTTCATACATTAATAATGATTATCAATCACAAGAGCCCAGCGACTGAGTATGCAGGATACCGATTTCTTTACCTGGCGGCGGACGATGCTGTTACGCTTCCAGGAAATGACCCGCGCAGAAGACGTTTACAACGAATTACAGCTTCAGACGCAACGCCTGGAATTTGATTATTACGCGCTGTGTGTCAGACATCCCGTTCCGTTTACCCGGCCCAAAATTACCCTTCATACCACTTACCCGGCGGCGTGGGTTTCGCACTATCAGTCCGAGAACTATTTCGCCATCGATCCGGTGCTCAAGGCGGAGAACTTCATCCAAGGGCATCTGCCGTGGAATGACGCCTTATTCAGTCATGCCCAGACGATGTGGGACGCGGCGCGCGCGCATGGTCTGCGCAAAGGCGTCACACAGTGCTTAATGCTGCCCAACCGGGCGCTGGGTTTTCTCTCCGTTTCTCGTGCAAGCCTGCGCCACACGCCTTTCGACACCGATGAAGTAGAACTTAAGCTACAACTGCTGGTGCGGGAAAGCCTGACGGCGCTGACTCGTCTGGAGGATGACATGGTGATGGCGCCGGAAATGCGCTTTAGCAAGCGGGAAAAAGAGATCCTGAAATGGACCGCAGAAGGCAAAACGTCGGCTGAAATCGCGATGATCTTGTCGATATCGGAGAATACCGTCAACTTTCACCAGAAGAATATGCAGAAGAAATTCAACGCCCCCAATAAAACGCAGATTGCCTGCTATGCCGCCGCGACGGGGCTCATCTGAAACGTTGAGCGTTCTGCGTGTCAGACGATAAACCGGCTGAAAGCTGTGCTCTCAGCCGGTTTTGTTTTACTGGCGGTAAGCTTGTTTAATCTGCTTAACCGTACTGGAAAATACGGCGGCCTGGGTTTCGTCTTCGACCAGCGCGATCTGTTTTTCCATCTTAAGAATCACACGGCCCGCATCGGCCTGGCCCATCGCCTGGAGCATCAGCGTTAACAGCGCCTTCAGGCAGGTGACTTCGGTAGCCAGTTCTTGATTATTTTCGGCAGTGGAAAAATCAGGCGTACTCATTTATTTTCCTCGTTATGTCTCAGTAAAAATGTGCGATGGTAAATGTTGAGGCCGCGGAGTATACCATAAGCCAGGCTAAAAATAGCAGCGGTTGTTTTTTGATCAAAAAAAGGCGGTAGGGGTTAATTTAAACCACAACCTCAGCCGCGTATATTTACGCGCATTATTGTTTATTAGGCGTATTTGACTCGTTAATTATTGTTACAAACTTGCTGTGTAATTAGCATCTTTTTGCGCCGTATCGTTTTCTGTCGCCATTCTGAAACGACTTTCCGAAATAAGACATGTAACAGATTGTTAGTACATGGAGTTTCCACTCCACGTACACACTAATTTCCAAAAACGAGAGCAAAATCGGTCGCGGAGCGTTTTTTACGTTTCAAAGTTGAGATAAAACCCGCTAATATAGGGATGTTTTATTATCAGTAGCGTTATCCCTATTCTGGAGAAATTCCTTTGATCAACGTTCTTCTTGTTGATGACCACGAACTGGTGCGCGCAGGGATACGACGCATTCTTGAAGATATTAAGGGTATAAAAGTCGTCGGTGAGGCGAACTGCGGTGAGGATGCCGTCAAATGGTGTCGCACAAACACCGTCGACGTCGTGTTGATGGACATGAACATGCCCGGTATTGGCGGTCTGGAAGCCACGCGTAAAATTGCGCGTTCAACGGCTGATATAAAAGTCATCATGTTAACGGTCCATACGGAAAACCCGTTACCTGCGAAGGTGATGCAGGCGGGAGCCGCTGGCTATCTCAGCAAAGGCGCGGCGCCGCAGGAAGTGGTTAATGCAATTCGTTCGGTGTACACCGGTCAACGCTACATTGCTTCAGACATTGCCCAGCAGATGGCGTTGAGTCAGATTGAGCCGGAAAAAACGGAAACGCCCTTTGCCAGTTTGTCTGAACGGGAATTGCAGATTATGCTGATGATCACCAAAGGTCAGAAGGTTAATGAGATTTCAGAGCAACTGAATCTCAGTCCTAAAACGGTGAACAGCTATCGCTATCGTATGTTCAGTAAATTAAACATTCATGGTGATGTCGAGCTGACTCACCTGGCAATTCGCCATGGCCTGTGTAATGCGGAGACGTTAACAAGCCAGTGAGTGTTCAGTTTGATTCAAAAGCATTTTTAAAAACCGTCACCAGCCAGCCCGGCGTGTACCGGATGTATGATGCCGGTGGTACGGTAATTTATGTGGGAAAAGCGAAAGACCTGAAAAAACGGCTTTCCAGCTATTTCCGCAGCAATCTGGCGTCGCGTAAAACGGAAGCGCTGGTGGCGCTCATCCAGCAAATAGACGTGACGGTGACCCACACCGAAACGGAAGCGCTGCTGCTTGAGCACAACTACATCAAGCTTTATCAGCCGCGTTACAACGTACTGCTGCGCGACGACAAATCCTATCCCTTTATTTTCCTCAGCGGCGACACGCATCCCCGACTAGCGATGCACCGTGGCGCCAAACACGCCAAAGGCGAGTATTTTGGACCTTTCCCGAATGGCTATGCGGTACGTGAAACGCTGGCGCTGCTGCAGAAAATCTTTCCGATTCGTCAGTGTGAAAACAGCGTATACCGCAACCGCTCGCGTCCCTGCCTGCAGTATCAGATTGGTCGCTGCCTCGGCCCCTGCGTCGAAGGGCTGGTGAGTGAAGAAGAATATGCGCAGCAGGTGGAGTACGTGCGCCTGTTTTTATCCGGCAAAGACGATCAGGTGCTGACGCAATTGATCGCGCGGATGGAAAAAGCCAGCGAGAATCTTGCCTTTGAAGAAGCCGCGCGCATTCGCGATCAGATCCAGGCTGTGCGCCGCGTGACGGAAAAACAGTTCGTCTCGAATACCGGGGACGATCTTGATGTCATCGGCGTGGCGTTCGACGCCGGTATGGCTTGTGTGCATGTGCTTTTCATCCGGCAAGGAAAGGTGCTGGGTAGCCGCAGTTATTTCCCGAAAGTCCCTGGCGGTACGGAACTGGGCGAAGTCGTGGAAACCTTCGTCGGCCAGTTCTATTTACAGGGTAGTCAGATGCGTACCTTGCCGGGCGAGATCCTGCTTGATTTTAACCTTAGCGATAAAACGCTGTTGGCCGACTCGCTATCTGAACTGGCGGGGCGTCGTATTCATGTACAGACGCGCCCCCGAGGCGATCGCGCGCGCTACCTCAAGCTGGCGCGCACAAATGCCGCGACCGCGTTGACCACCCGGTTGTCTCAGCAGTCGACCATTAACCAGCGTCTGACCGCGCTGGCGACGGTGCTGAACCTTCCAGCCATCAAGCGCATGGAGTGTTTCGACATCAGCCATACGATGGGCGAGCAGACGGTGGCCTCCTGCGTGGTGTTCGATGCCAACGGGCCGCTGCGCGCGGAGTATCGCCGTTACAACATTACCGGTATCACGCCGGGTGATGATTATGCGGCGATGAATCAGGTGTTACGCCGCCGCTACGGGAAGGCTATCGAAGAGAGTAAGATTCCGGACGTGATCCTGATCGATGGCGGTAAAGGACAACTGGGCCAGGCGAAAGCGGTTTTTGCCGGGCTGGACGTGACCTGGGATAAAAATCACCCGCTGCTGCTGGGCGTGGCGAAAGGCGCTGACCGTAAAGCCGGACTGGAAACCCTGTTCTTTGAGCCGGAAGGCGAGGGCTTTAGCCTGCCGCCGGACTCGCCAGCGCTGCATGTGATCCAGCATATTCGCGACGAATCGCACGATCATGCCATCGGCGGACACCGTAAAAAACGGGCGAAGGTGAAAAATACCAGCACGCTGGAGACGATTGAAGGCGTGGGGCCAAAACGTCGCCAGGTTTTGTTGAAATATATGGGCGGTTTGCAAGGATTACGTAATGCCAGCGTAGAAGAAATTGCAAAAGTGCCGGGTATTTCGCAAGGTCTGGCAGAAAAGATCTTCTGGTCGTTGAAACATTGAGGTCTCTGTAGCAACATAGGGGTAATTTCTCTGACAACAGATAGTTACCCGTCACTATGCAATTTAATATCCCAACGTTGCTAACGCTGTTCCGTGTCATCCTCATTCCATTCTTTGTCGTGGTGTTTTATCTGCCGTTTAGCTGGTCGCCCTTCGTGGCGGCGCTGATCTTTGTGGTGGCTGCCGTCACCGACTGGTTTGACGGCTTCCTGGCGCGCCGCTGGAACCAGAGCACCCGGTTTGGCGCTTTTCTCGACCCGGTGGCGGATAAAGTGCTGGTTGCCATCGCGATGGTGCTGGTGACCGAACACTATCACAGCTGGTGGGTGACGCTGCCTGCGGCAATCATGATCGCGCGCGAAATTATTATTTCTGCGCTGCGTGAATGGATGGCGGAACTGGGTAAACGCAGTAGCGTGGCGGTTTCATGGATTGGTAAAGTTAAAACCACCTCGCAAATGGCGGCCCTGGCGTGGCTGCTGTGGCGACCCAATATTTGGGTCGAGTATGCGGGCATTGCGCTGTTTTTCGTCGCGGCAGTCCTTACGTTGTGGTCAATGTTCCAGTATCTGAACGCTGCGCGCGGGGATTTGCTTGATCAGTGATCGTTTCGCCGCAAATTTCAGCAAACGAGCGGAAGTGGCGAAAAATATCGTTGACTCATTGCGTCAGGTAAGTAGAATGCAACGCATCGAACGGCAGCACGGTTTGCCAGACGATAGCAAAATCAAGTGATTAACAACGTACTTGATTATGCGGGAATAGCTCAGTTGGTAGAGCACGACCTTGCCAAGGTCGGGGTCGCGAGTTCGAGTCTCGTTTCCCGCTCCAGATTAACGGCACCGGCGATAGCGGGTGCGGGTCGAAAGACAAAGAATTAAGGCGCGTTAGCAAAGCGGTTATGTAGCGGATTGCAAATCCGTCTAGTCCGGTTCGACTCCGGAACGCGCCTCCACTTTTTCCCGAGCCCGGATGGTGGAATCGGTAGACACAAGGGATTTAAAATCCCTCGGCGTTCGCGCTGTGCGGGTTCAAGTCCCGCTCCGGGTACCATGGGAACAGAAGAATAATCAAAGCAATAAGCAGTGTCGTGAAACCGCCCTTCAGGCGGTTTTTTTATTTCTACGGCATGGCTGACACGTGCTGAACATTTCCTCCTGCGTAGAAATAACGTCTCATAGTGTATTCCGCCTGATTATGACGGAACACAAGATTACGGCAACATTATCCTTTTCGTTTCAGTAAACCGTATGGACAGATAGCAATCACGCACAGATGAGCTAAATGACAATATTTAGGATGATTTTCATCATTGCCTGGGCATAAGCTATTTGTTTTCATCGCATTCCATAATTCTTTATTGTAGCGTGTCACATTATAGACGGTGATGGGATAGGGTTTGTGGTCTATTAATACACCGTCCTGAAACGGCTCAATAATGCTGCCGCTGGATAAAAATATATCTGCCTGATACCAGATCGTTAATTTTAAATTTTTCAGACTACAAATGCATGAGAAACACATACCCGTTGTCGGGCTGACAACGGTGTCAATGACAGTCCATTCCATACTCACCTTCACGTCAATATTAAATACATTTTTTAAGGCCAGATTTAGCCTAGTAGAAAATGCAAGTGGCGCATAACTTATTGAAAATGATCAATTTTTTAATTAACCTACTGAAGGTGTTGTTTTTTAATAAATTATTAAGTTTGTATGATGTTTTTATTTACATTATATTACATTTTAGTCTTTTAGATGCATTGCTATTATTGATCGTGAGCAATTGTTATACATTCCAATTATTAAAAAATGCTAATGCATACTGCCTGACTGCAATGCTTACGGATTATTCTTCACTCCCGCGCGGAACGTGACAGATTACGCCAGTAAATTGTGTCAGAAGCGTTTTCTTTTCTTGCGCGCGCAGGGTGTATCCGCCGCTCCTTTCAACCTGTAAGATAGCCACAGTTAAGCATTCAACGAGGACAAGCATGATGAAAACGGGACCGTTAAACGAAAGCGAACTGGAGTGGCTGGACGATGTATTGACCCAATACAACACCGATCATGCCATACTGGACGTCGCAGAGCTGGATGGGCTGATCACCGCTGTTCTCAGTTCGCCGCGCGAAATTGAGCCAGATGAGTGGCTGGTTGCCGTGTGGGGCGGTGCGCAATATGTGCCGCGCTGGTCTTCAGAAAAAGAGATGACGCGTTTTATGAATCTCGCTTTCCAGCACATGGCGGATACCGCTGACCGACTCAATGCGTTTCCAGAGCAGTTCGAGCCGCTGTTTGGCCTGCGGGAAGTCGATGGCCATGAGCTCACCATCGTAGAAGAATGGTGCTTCGGTTATATGCGGGGCGTGGCGCTGTCTGACTGGTCAGCGTTGCCTGACACGCTGAAACCGGCCCTGGATGCCATTGCGCTTCACGGTACGGAAGAGAATTTCAGCAAAGTCGAGAAACTTAGCCCGGAAGCGTTTGAAGAGAGTGTCGATGCCATTCGCCTTGCGGCGCTGGATCTCCATGCTTACTGGATGGCGCATCCGCAGGAAACGCCGGTGCAGGTGCCGGTGAAAGCAGAGGTGAAACCAGGACGTAACGATCCGTGTCCGTGCGGCAGCGGCAAAAAATATAAGCAGTGCTGCCTGCATTAAAATTTACGGCCTGGCGACGTTTCGCCCGTCAGGCCGTTTGTCGTCTCTCTGACCGACCTATCCCACCTCAGGCAACACCCCGGCGGCAATACAGAACTGCACCCCGATGACGGCAATACCGCAGAGAAACACCAGGGCCAGCGCAGGACGCCCGCCCGACACGCGGTAGTCAGCTTGCGGATTTTGTTTTCTGCTCTGCCATGCGAGCAGCGAGGGCACGATCAGCGCCAGCACCGCCAGTGCGACGCCGGCATAACCCAGCGCCATCACAAAACCACGCGGATAGAAGAGGGCGAATGCCAGCGGAGGCAGAAAGGTAATCGCTCCGGTTTGCAGTCGGCCTGACGCCGTATTGCGGCGCTGGAACAGATCCGCCAGATAATCAAACAACCCGAGGGCCACTCCGAGAAACGAGGTCGCCAGCGCCAGATCAGCAAACAGATGCACAGCCAGCTCAACGTGCGCCGAGGCTACCACTTCCCGCAGGGCCTGCAGCAGGCCGTTTAAACCCGCATGATCCGCCAGCAGCCCCATAAACGTTGTCGAGTCGATGCTGCCAAGCGTGGCCAGTTGCCAGAAAATGTAGGCCACCAACGGAATCGCGCTGCCGATAATAAATACCCACCGCAATTTACGAATATTGCCGTTCATATAGCTGACAATGCTGGGAACGCTGCCGTGAAACCCGAAGGAGGTAAAGATCACCGGAATGGCGGAAAGGGCAAGGCCCTGTTCCAGCGGCAGGGTTAACAGGTTAACTTTGTGAATATGGGGCATCAGCAGCGCCAGCATGACGACCAGGAAAATGATTTTGGCGCTGAAGAGAAAACGGTTAAACAGATCGACCAGCGAGGTGCCGACACATACCACGCCACCGGCAACAAAGGTGAACAGCAGGACACCCGCGGTGGGGGACATTTGTTTTCCGCTCCAGTCGCTGATACTGGCTGCCAGCAGTTCGCCAGCGCCGCTAATGTACGCTGCGGTGAGGGCATACATCAAAAACATCATACTGAAGCCTGTCGCCCACTGACCGTATCGGCCAAGATAACGCTTCGCCAGCGATCCGAGGCCGGTATCCGCCGGAACGTGTTGATAAACTTCCAGCAGCAGCAGCGCGGTATAACACATTAAGGCCCACAGACCCATCAGCAGCGCAAAAGTCACGCCAAAACCGACGCCAGCGGCCGCCAGCGGCATGGCCAGCATCCCGGCGCCAATCGTGGTGCCAGCCACGATAAAAACACTTCCCAGAGTTCTATTTTTCACGCTTTACACTGTCCTGCAGATAAACAACGGTAAGATCTGCGGCGCAGGGTAAGGCAAAACGTTATTTTCGTCAAATCACCGTTACAATCAATGTAAACATAATTATACATCCATTCCCACATTGAACCTGCGCTAGCGCAAGGCGAAGAACGCGCGTCCCGCTTAGGCTATCCGTTTTGATTCAGGAGGACATATGACATCCATTCATGGGCACGAAGTGTTGAATATGATGATAGAGTCGGGCGAACCGTATTCAACGGCAAGTCTGGAAGCGGCGATAAAAAATCGCTTCGGCGAACAGGCGCGTTTTCATACCTGTTCCGCGTCGGATATGACCGCAGGGGAACTGGTGGCGTTTCTGGCAGCGAAAGGAAAATTTGTTGCCCAGGATGACGGCTTTTCCACTCATGAAAGTAAGATCTGCCGTCATTAACAGAACGGTGAGGATAACCTCACCGTCAGACATTAATTTGCGGTATCAAGAGTCGAAAGTTCTTTATCAATAAAATACAACCCTTCACCGCTTTTCCCCGCCAGGGTTAATTTATCAATAACGGATTTAAACAGTTTTTCTTCTTCATGCTGTTCAGCGACGTACCATTGCAGGAAATTAAAGGTCGGATAATCCTGGCTGGTCATTGCGGCATGAGCCAGTTCATTTATTTTCTGCGTAATTAATTGTTCGTGCTCATACGTGGCGCGGAATAATTCGTCCAGCGATGCGTACTCCGCAAAAGGCGAAGAGACGGTATTAATGCGCGGCAGGCTGCCGGTATCGGTCAGATAGTCGAACAGGCGTTGCATATGGGTCATCTCTTCCTGCGCATGGCGACGCAGAAACGCGGCGGCGCCTTCAAAACTGTGGTAACTACACCAGGCGCTCATTTGCTGATAGAGCAGCGAAGAATATAACTCCAGATTCATTTGCTCATTGAGTTTATCGATCATTTCTGTTTTCAGCATGGTTAGGCTCCACAAAGGTGAGAATTATTTTGATGTGGCGTCACTATAATTTGTTATTTAAATATTTGCAAAAGGTAAAATAATAAATTTAATTATTAAAAATACGAATGGGAATAAAACGCATTTACGCTATATGCCCGATATAATAGGGATAAAGGCCAGCGATACCCTGGCCGTTATTTTAATAAGTAGGGGAAATCGTTTGTGACAAGGCGACACCCTGGCACTGGTATGAAAGGATAACCTGACTGTTGATACAGAGCGAACCTGCAAATACACGACAGGTTTTAACCGGCTGCCCGAAGCGTACGGCATTGGCATAGCCTGTCTGTTGACACGCCTTCGTCGCGGTGCCGTGGGCGATATACTCATCGGTTACCGCATTTTGTAACATGGCTTCACCGTAGCTCAGACGTACCACACCCGTGGTCGCGCTGACCTCGCTCACCTCAGCGTGCCTGCTTATCGTACATCCTGTCAGTGCCGTCAATGAAAGGGCAAGTAAAAGCGTCTTCATGGTTTCACTCTGATAGATCTGGGATAGGCTATCCTACTCTATGCCTGCGAATTTCAATGGCCGGAATAGCTTACAGATCCGCTATCACTAATTTCTACGGCCAGGGTTGCGCCTTTCGTTGTGCAAAAATGTGAAGCTTACTCTGTTTTTTAAAATCGTTTTTCACAAAATTTGAAAGTGCGTTTGGGAAGTAGTACTGTTCCTGAAACGTCATTGACTCATGGCGGGACAACCCGCACGCATTTCAGGAGAAGACAGAATGAAAATTGCACTCATGATGGAAAACAGCCAGGCCAGCAAAAACGCCATCATTCATAACGAGCTTAAAGCGGTTGCGGATGAAAAAGGCTTTCCGGTATTCAACGTTGGTATGAGCGATGAAAACGATCATCATCTGACCTACATCCATCTGGGTATCATGGCCAGCATTCTGCTGAATGCCAAAGCAGTTGACTTTGTCGTGACTGGCTGTGGTACCGGTCAGGGCGCGCTGATGTCGCTGAACATCCATCCGGGCGTGGTGTGCGGTTACTGCATCGATCCGGCTGACGCCTTCCTGTTTGCGCAAATCAACAACGGTAATGCGCTGTCTCTGCCGTTTGCTAAAGGATTTGGCTGGGGCGCAGAACTGAACGTACGCTTCATTTTCGAGAAAGCCTTTACCGGTCGTAACGGGGAAGGATACCCGCCGGAGCGTAAAGAGCCGCAGGTACGTAACGCAGGTATTCTGAACCAGGTGAAAGCGGCAGTTGTGAAAGACAACTACCTCGACACCTTGCGGGCGATCGACCCGGAACTGGTCAAAACCGCCGTGTCTGGCCCGCGCTTCCAGCAGTGTTTCTTTGAGAACTGCCAGAACAAAGAGATCGAAGCCTTTGTTCGCGAAATCCTGGGCTAATCACCGCGACGAAACCGGATGGCCCTGCGCCGTCCGGTAACTACCCTGATTTCTTTGCCGACACCGCACTTCCCGCATCGTTCGCCAGCCTCAACGTATCCACCATCCCCACCAGACAGATCGCCGCAATCGTCACAAACGCCAGGCGAAAGCTGATGCCGGGCGTCGCGCTTATTTCCAGCCATTCGCTGATGCTTGCGCCGATCCGGATCCCAATTGCGCCCAGCGAAATGCCCAACCCAACGGCCAACTGAGTGGCGGTACTGAATAGCGTATTGGCATAACTCATCTGTTCAGCAGGAACGTCCGCAAAGGCGAGGGTGCTGATGCCGGTGAACTGTACAGAACGGAATACGCCGCCAAGGTAAAGCACCAGTAATAGTAACCAGACGGGCGTGTCGGGCGTCAGGCACGCACAGGCGAGCAGCGCCAGCACATTGAGCGCGCCATTAATCAACAACAGCTTTTTAAAGCCAAGCCAGCGGATCAGCGGAGTGGTGGCGGGTTTGATCGTTAAATTACCGACAAAAACCGCCAGTACCAGCGAGCCCGCCTGAAAAGCATTCATGCCAAAACCAACCTGAAACATCAGCGGCAGCAAAAACGGAACGGCGCTAATCGAGGCGCGAAACAGAGAGCCACCGTACATCGTGACGCGAAACGTCGACACCTGCATAGCGTCCAGACGAATCATCGGATGTGCGGCTTGCTGAAAATGACGCAGTGAATACGCCAGGGTGATCCCGCCCAGTAGCAGCAGCGTGAGGGGCAAGCCCGGCGCAAATTGCTGAGCGCCCATCAGTTCCATCGCGTAAACCAGACTGACCATCGCAATGGCGGTAGCCATAAAACCCGGCACATCGAAAGGACGGCGAACCTCCTCTTTTATATCGGGGATAAAACGCAGCGCCAGCGTCATTGCCAGCAGCCCTGCCGGTACGTTAATAAAGAAAATCCATCGCCAACTGGCATAGCTGGTTATAAATCCACCCAGCGGCGGGCCGATGATGGGCGCCACCAGGGCGGGCCAGGTTAAGGTGGCGATGGCGGTAATGAGCTGATGCTTCGGCGTGGTGCGCAGTACGGCCAGACGTCCGACGGGCACCATCAGCGCGCCGCCGACGCCTTGAAAAATACGCATCGCCAGAAAGCCTTCCAGCGTGGTGGCAAGACCGCAAAGCACTGAAGCCAGCGTAAAAATGGCCAGGGCAAGGGTAAACACTTTGCGCGCGCCAAAGCGGTCGGCTATCCAGCCGCTGGCGGGTATCAGTACCGCCAGGGTGATCAGATACGCGCTGATACCGATATTCAGATCCACGGCCTGAACACCGAAAGTAGTGGCCATATCCGGCAGGGCAGTCGCGATCACCGTGCCGTCAATGAACTCCATAAAAAATGCGCCAGCAACAAGCAAAGCGGCAGGAGAGATGCCCCGTTTGCTTTCTGTGACCCAATCGTCTCGCATGTGGTCCTTGCCTTCAAAAAAAATTTAAATTTTTACTGGAACTTAACGTGATACAGGCCCTTGAAAAGTCAGCAATAAGGGCAAATTTGGAAAGAAAATGTTAATTTAATTATGTGATATGCATCACATAATGATTGATTTTTGTGATTAGTGTCATATTATACGCGCATAGGCAATAACACCTGCATAACAATACCTTTGGAGTCATGCCATGAAACTGCGTAAAATCCTCAAAAGCATGTTTGAAAATTATTGCAAAACATTCAAAGACGTACCGCCTGGCGCGATGTTCTGATAAAAAACCTGCTTCGGCAGGTTTTTTTATGCCCGCGAGCCGGGTACCCGTATGACTATCGTTTCTGCGACGTAATCGGTACTATGGCGGCCTTTCTTTTTTCAGGAGCCCAAGCAATGTCCCAACCGATGAATGCCGATCAGGAACTGGTATCTGATGTTGTCGCCTGCCAACTGGTGATCAAACAAATCCTTGATGTACTTGATGTGATCGCGCCCGTTGAAGTACGTGAAAAAATGTCCAGCCAGCTAAAGAATATCGATTTCACCACACATCCGGCGGCAGCCGACCCTATCACCCTGCGCGCCATTCAAAAGGCAATCGCGCTCATTGAGCTCAAATTCACGCCGCAGGGCGAAGCACATTAAAATAAACCGTTGTTTCAGAATTTAGAAATGTTTTTTGCGATGCCTCCTGTTTATGGGAGGCATCCGGGAACACGGACTTGCGTAATGGCCTGCGGGGAAGGGAACGGCAGGCCAGTGCGGGGATATTAATGCTGCTGATAATTCACCACGTTAAGGACATGCTGGTCGGTCTGGGCTGGACATAGTCCCGCGCGTTTCGCGTTGCGCACTTCCTCAAAGATGGTCTGCAATAACAATCCGTCCTGCTGCTGTTCTTTCTCCAGATCGTGCAGGAAAGTGAGCGTCTGTGCGTCGTTCAACGCCTGCGCTTCATCGGCCAGACGCGACAGCGTACTGGCGCGCTGTTGGTACTCTTCGAGTGTTTTTTGAAACAATTCTTCCAGGGAATGCAAATCGCTGCCCGGCACGTCAACCGCCTTCACGATCGGGTTCGCGCCGGCGTTTTTCATAAAATTAAACATCCGCATCATATGGGTGACGTTACTTTGCGCCTGGGTGCGAAGAAATGTTGCCGTTCCCATCAAACTTTGCTCTGAGCACCATTCGCTCAAATGGAGATAAAAATTCGAGGCGTAAAACTCAAGGTTCATTTGGGTGTTGAGTTTGTGAGCCATGCCTGCTGCAGCCATAACAATATCCTTATTTACTGAAAGAGACGGTGTGCGGGATAAACGGCACACTTAACTGTTAGCAGAATAAAACCCCTTCTGCCGGTCCATGAGTGATCGTAGTATCAATTCAGTCGCTGATCGAAATAAGCATAGCGCCGAATGCAAATTAAGAAAATCCTTAATGCTGTATGTTTATAAATTTTTACATGTTGCTGAAAGCAATGTCTGAATGCCTAAAATATTACCCCGCGTGATTAAAATACATCCTCTTGATTATCAATGGTTTTAATCTGGAATTGATTTTTGAAATGACGTTTCAGATCACAAAAGAGATCCCTCGGCCATGGTAGGATCGGATTATTGAT
The DNA here is from genome assembly GCF_026719175.1 of Citrobacter sp. R4. NCBI lineage: Bacteria > Pseudomonadati > Pseudomonadota > Gammaproteobacteria > Enterobacterales > Enterobacteriaceae > Citrobacter > Citrobacter sp. R4. The sequence goes on along the minus strand of NZ_JAPPSU010000012.1, from coordinate 27,322 downwards.
AATTCTTTTTTACGTTGGCGCATTAATTTACGAATGACACTGTTTAGTCAGAAATTATCGGCTCGCCATTTTTGCGCCAGATCAGTTTCACTAAAAACTATTTTATTTTACCGAATGATAACGTCGTTATTTCGGTTCATTTGACATCATTGGCATGAGGTTGTGGAAATGAAAAAAGTTGCTGTCCTGTTAGCGCCTGGCTTTGAAGAAGCGGAAGCGATTGTCACCATTGATATTTTACGCCGTCTGCACATTGAGGTGGACACGCTGGCCTGCGCGGAATCGCGGGCGGTGGTAAGCTATCACGATGTTCCGATGGTGGCGGATCACACCCTGGCAGAAAGTCTGGAAACACTCTATGACGCCGTGGTGCTGCCGGGTGGACCGCTGGGTAGCGTCAATCTGGCGGCCAGTCCCCAGGTTGTGGCGTTCATCGCTCGCCATGACGCGGCGGGTAAACTGATCTGCCCGATTTGTTCGGCGGCGGCGCGAGTGTTGGGCGGCAATGGGTTACTGAAAGGACGTCGCTACGTCTGTTCCGGCGATCTCTACGAGACAGTCACCGATGGCGTGTATGTCGACGCCCCGGTTGTGGAAGACGGAAATCTGCTGAGCGGAAAAGGGCTGGGACACATCTTTGACTTTGCGCTGGCGCTGTCGGCCCGTTTACTCGGCGATGACGCGCCGGTACGCGACCACGCCGACCATATTTATTATCGCTGGTAATTTTCGTGTCCCCAAATATGCCGTATTTGGGGACAAGGATTTGCTGGCTGGCGTTATGGATTAATTGGCTATCTTGTTTTTTATTTGTCAGACAATACTCCCCATTCTTATGTCATTTTCCGCTGAATTTATGTACGCAATTACTGTAATTCTGCGGTGTGATGCCGCTCTCCTATGGAGAATCAATTTCCCGCTACAACTATTCCAGAACCGGCATTTACCAGGCGAATAAATGGTAATGCCTTGTTTTACGTCTGAATTACAAAGAATCGTTCGATTTTACCCTACATAAAATGACGCTAAAGCTGGAGTTAACCATGCACAAATTCACTAAAGCGCTGGCGGCCATCGGTCTGGCTGCCGTTATGTCACAATCCGCTATTGCTGAAACCATGAAGTTAGGTTTTCTGGTCAAACAACCCGAAGAGCCCTGGTTTCAGACAGAATGGAAATTTGCCGATAAGGCCGGGAAAGATCTGGGCTTTGAGGTAATAAAAATAGCGGTCCCGGACGGGGAAAAAACCCTGAATGCGATCGACAGTCTGGCGGCCAGCGGCGCGAAAGGGTTCGTCATTTGCACGCCTGACCCGAAACTCGGTTCGGCGATTGTCGCCAAGGCGCGCGGGTATGACATGAAAGTCATTGCCGTCGATGACCAGTTCGTTAATGCCAAAGGTAAACCCATGGACAGCGTCCCGCTGGTGATGATGGCGGCGACCAAAATCGGCGAGCGTCAGGGCCAGGAACTGTTTAAAGAGATGCAGAAACGCGGCTGGGACGTCAAAGAGACCGCGGTGATGGCGATTACCGCCAACGAGCTGGATACGGCGCGCCGTCGTACCTCCGGTTCCATGGAAGCGCTGAAAGCCGCCGGCTTCCCGGAAAAACAAATTTATCAGGTGCCCACCAAATCAAACGATATCCCGGGCGCGTTTGACGCCGCCAACTCAATGCTGGTGCAGCATCCGGAAGTCAAACACTGGTTGATCGTCGGCATGAACGATAACACGGTGCTCGGCGGCGTCCGGGCGACAGAAGGCCAGGGCTTTAAGGCGCCGGACGTTATCGGTATCGGCATTAACGGGGTTGATGCGGTAAGTGAGCTGTCGAAAGCGCAGGCCACCGGCTTTTACGGTTCTCTACTGCCAAGCCCGGACGTTCACGGCTATAAGTCCAGCGAAATGCTTTACAACTGGGTGACTAAAGATGCAGAACCGCCAAAATTCACTGAGGTCACAGACGTGGTGCTGATCACCCGCGACAACTTCAAAGAAGAACTGGCGAAAAAAGGCCTGGGCGGTAAATAACCTGACAGACAGCGAATGCCGGACAAGGCGCAGCGGCCCTCCGGCATTCGCTGTGAACGAGGAGTCGTTATGCAACAGTCTACCCCGTATCTCTCATTTCGCGGCATCGGTAAAACGTTCCCCGGCGTCAGGGCGCTCTCGGACATCAGTTTTGACTGCCATGCCGGTCAGGTGCATGCGTTGATGGGAGAAAATGGCGCCGGGAAATCCACTCTCCTGAAAATTCTCAGCGGCAACTATGCGCCTACCACGGGCTCTTTGGCGATTCGCGGTCAGGAGATGTCGTTTTCTGACACCACCGCCGCACTGAACGCCGGTGTCGCGATTATTTACCAGGAATTGCATCTCGTCCCGGAAATGACCGTGGCGGAGAACATTTATCTCGGCCAGCTTCCGCACAAGGGCGGAATCGTAAACCGCAGCCTGCTTAACGACGAAGCGGGGCTGCAACTGAAACATCTTGGAATGGATATTGATCCCGATACCCCGTTGAAATACCTGTCCATCGGCCAGTGGCAAATGGTGGAGATTGCCAAAGCGCTGGCGCGTAACGCCAAAATTATCGCCTTTGACGAGCCGACCAGTTCGCTTTCAGCGAGGGAGATTGAGAATTTGTTTCGGGTGATCCGCGAACTGCGCAAAGAAGGCCGCGTCATTTTGTACGTTTCACACCGCATGGAAGAAATTTTTGCCCTTAGCGACGCCATTACTGTGTTTAAGGATGGACGCTATGTCACCACCTTCACCGATATGACGCAGGTGAACCATGACATGCTGGTTCAGGCGATGGTGGGGCGCGATCTCGGCGATATCTATGGTTGGCAACCGCGGCAGTATGGTGCGGAGCGTCTGCGTTTGCATGAGGTAAAAGCGCCTGGCGTGCGTATGCCAGTCAGTCTGACGGTGCGCAGCGGAGAAATCGTCGGTCTGTTTGGTCTGGTCGGCGCAGGCCGCAGCGAACTGATGAAAGGGCTGTTTGGCGGCACGCGGATCAGTGACGGGCAGGTGTATATCGACGGTCAACAGATTGATATTCGCAAACCCGCGAACGCCATTGCCGCCGGTATGATGCTGTGCCCTGAGGACCGCAAAGCCGAAGGAATCATTCCAGTGCATTCCGTTCGCGACAATATCAATATCAGCGCCCGGCGCAAGCATGTGCTTGGCGGCTGCCTGATCAATAACGGCTGGGAGGAAACCAACGCCGATCACCACATTCGTTCCCTGAACATCAAAACGCCTGGCGCGGAGCAACTGATCATGAACCTTTCCGGCGGGAACCAGCAGAAGGCGATTCTGGGGCGCTGGCTGTCGGAAGAGATGAAGGTCATTTTGCTCGACGAACCGACGCGCGGCATTGATGTTGGCGCGAAGCACGAAATTTACAACGTAATCTATGCCCTGGCCGCCCGCGGCGTCGCGGTGCTTTTCGCCTCCAGCGATCTGCCGGAAGTGCTCGGTGTCGCAGACCGCATCATCGTCATGCGGGAAGGGGAAATTGCCGGGGAACTGCTTCATGAACAGGCGGATGAGCGCCAGGCGCTGAGCCTCGCTATGCCTAAAGTCAGCCAGGCAGTCGCCTGAGAAAGGAGAGAAAGATGTCTTCCGTAACAACGTCTGGTTCTGGCGCGCCGAAGTCGCCGTCGTCGTTTAGTCTGGGTCGCATCTGGGATCAGTATGGCATGCTGGTGGTCTTCGCCGTTCTGTTCCTCGCCTGCGCGATTTTTGTGCCTAACTTTGCCACCTTCATCAACATGAAAGGGCTGGGGCTGGCTATCTCTATGTCGGGGATGGTGGCATGCGGCATGTTATTCTGCCTGGCGTCAGGGGATTTTGACCTCTCTGTCGCCTCGGTGATCGCCTGTGCCGGGGTAACCACGGCAGTGGTGATCAACATGAGCGAAAGCCTGTGGATTGGCGTCGGCGCGGGGTTGCTGCTCGGCGTGCTGTGCGGGCTGGTTAATGGCTTTGTCATCGCCACGCTGAAGATTAACGCGCTGATTACCACGCTGGCGACGATGCAGATTGTCCGCGGGCTGGCCTATATCATCTCTGACGGTAAAGCCGTAGGGATTGAGGATGAACGCTTTTTCACCCTCGGCTACGCCAACTGGTTCGGCCTACCGGCCCCCATCTGGCTGACGGTCGCCTGCCTGATCATTTTTGGTTTACTGCTGAATAAAACCACCTTTGGACGCAATACGCTGGCGATTGGGGGAAATGAAGAGGCGGCGCGTCTGGCGGGGGTACCGGTCGTTCGGACCAAAATCATCATCTTCGTGCTGTCGGGGCTGGTGTCTGCGGCGGCCGGGATTATCCTCGCGTCGCGCATGACCAGCGGACAGCCAATGACCTCTATCGGTTACGAGCTGATCGTCATTTCCGCCTGCGTGTTAGGCGGCGTTTCCCTCAAAGGCGGCATCGGAAAAATCTCATATGTGGTCGCCGGAGTCCTTATTTTAGGCACCGTTGAGAACGCCATGAACCTGCTGAATATTTCGCCTTTCGCCCAGTACGTGGTACGCGGCTTAATCCTGCTGGCAGCAGTGATCTTCGACCGTTACAAGCAAAAAGCGAAGCGCACCGTTTGATAAAAAAATCCTCAACTTTTTAGTCTAGTTCCTCCCTTTTGCCAGCCGCTACCCCGGCTGGCAACTGTCTTTCTAAATGGCGAGCAGGGTCACACTGTCTATACTTACATGACTATGGGGCGCGATCCGCGCGTTGCCGGAAATAATGATAAGGAGGAGAACCGGGTGGCAGAACCGTTAACCGCAATCCCTGAACAATCCGCTCTCTACGCTTACTTTTTTGATCTTGATGGCACCCTGGCGGAGATCAAACCGCATCCTGACCAGGTCGTTGTGCCACCAACGATTCTTCAGATGCTTCACCGTCTTGCCGAGAACAGCGCTGGAGCACTGGCACTGGTTTCAGGGCGTTCCATGGCGGAACTTGATGCGCTGGCGAAACCCTGGCGTTTTCCGCTGGCGGGTGTCCACGGCGCCGAGCGGCGCGATATTCATGGCCGGACGCATATCGTTCATCTTCCGCAAGTCATAGAGCGTGAGGTGAGCCTGCAACTGCATACCGCGCTGGCGAATCTGCCAGGCACTGAACTCGAGACCAAAGGCATGGCCTTTGCGCTGCACTATCGTCAGGCACCAGAGCATGAGGCGACCCTTCAGGCGATAGCGAGCCGCATTACCCAGACCTGGCCGCAACTGGCCATACAGCAGGGTAAATGCGTTGTAGAGATAAAACCGAAGGGGACCAACAAAGGAGAGGCGATCTCTGCGTTTATGCAGGAAGCGCCGTTTGCCGGGCGAATCCCGGTATTTTTGGGAGATGACCTGACCGATGAAACAGGATTTGCCGTGGTGAACAACGCGGGGGGTATGTCAATCAAAGTGGGTGAGGGAGAAACCCTGGCGAAATGGCGTCTCGCAAGCGTTCCCGACGTATGGCGTTGGATCGAAACTATTCACACTTCACAACAACAAGAAAAAAACACGAATGACAGGAGAGATGGCTATGAGTCGTTTAGTCGTAGTATCTAATCGAATTGCTCCCCCGGACAATAAAACCAGCGCAGGCGGACTGGCCGTCGGCGTGCTGGGCGCGCTGAAAGCCGCAGGAGGATTATGGTTCGGTTGGAGTGGCGAACTGGGGAACGAGGATCAGCCGTTAAAAAAGGTGACCCGGGGCAACATTACCTGGGCGTCGTTTAATCTGAGCGAGCAGGATCACGAAGAGTATTACAACCAGTTTTCCAATGCCGTGTTATGGCCGGCCTTTCACTACCGTCTGGATCTGGTGAATTTCCAGCGTTCGGCGTGGGAAGGTTATCAGCGGGTCAATGCGCTGTTAGCGGACAAGCTGCTGCCGCTGCTAAAAGAGGATGACATCATCTGGATCCACGATTATCACCTGCTGCCGTTCGCCAGCGAGCTGCGTAAGCGTGGGGTAAATAATCGCATCGGCTTCTTCCTGCATATTCCGTTCCCGACGCCAGAAATCTTTAACGCGCTGCCGTGTTCAGAAGAGCTACTGGAACAACTGTGCGACTTCGATCTGTTGGGATTCCAGACGGAAAATGACCGACTGGCGTTCCTGGACAGCTTGTCCAGCCTGACGAGAGTCGCGACCCGTGAAAGCCGAAGCCACATCGCGTGGGGCAAAAGCTTCCGTACCGAGGTGTATCCTATCGGCATCGAGCCAGATGAGATCGCTCAGCAGGCCTCGGGTCCGCTGCCGCCGAAACTGGCGCAGCTTAAGGCTGAACTCAAAAATCTGAAGAATATTTTTTCCGTTGAGCGCCTCGACTACTCGAAAGGGTTGCCGGAGCGTTTTCAGGCCTATGAAGCGCTGCTGGAGAAATACCCGCAGCACCACGGCAAAATTCGCTATACCCAGATAGCCCCCACCTCCCGTGGCGATGTTCAGGCCTACCAGGATATCCGTCATCAGCTTGAGACCGAAGCCGGACGCATCAACGGTAAATATGGTCAACTGGGCTGGACGCCGCTGTTCTACCTGAATCAGCATTTTGATCGCAAGCTGTTGATGAAAGTGTTTCGCTACTCTGACGTAGGGCTGGTGACGCCGCTGCGTGACGGTATGAACCTGGTGGCGAAAGAGTTCGTGGCCGCGCAGGACCCGGCGAACCCCGGCGTGCTGGTGCTTTCACAATTTGCCGGCGCGGCGAACGAGTTGACGTCTGCGCTGATCGTCAATCCTTACGATCGTGACGAAGTGGCCGCGGCGCTGGATCGCGCGTTAACGATGCCGCTGGCGGAGCGCATATCCCGCCACGCGGAAATGCTGGAGGTGATTGTTAAAAATGACATTAACCACTGGCAGGAGCGCTTTATCTGCGATTTAAAGCAGATCGCGCCGCGCAGTGCTGACAGTCTGCAGCAGAACAAAGTGGCGACCTTCCCGAAACTGGCCTGATGGAGGCTGAAATGCGGTTATTCGCCATCGAGCGGGACGAGCAGGATGTCCACCAGGCTTGAACTGACAACGCTTTTCGCCGAGCAGGACGCTCGCGAAAAGAAACTTTGATTATGATTGCCGCAAACCACCAGATCGACGTCGTGTTTGCGGCACACGTCCAGAATATGCTCGCTCAGTTCGCCGTATGTGATAAAAGTTTGGGCGATCGGGTAACCAGCATCTTTTCCTAATTTTTCCAGAAAATCATGGGTTTCTTCATGCATCACGGCGCGTAAATCTTCCAGCATCGGCGCAGCGAACTGATTATACAGTTCCGGATCGGAGGCAAGGGTGATAAGGCTGATACGCGCATTGACGGGTTGGGCAATCGAAACCGCTTTTGCCAGAAGCTGCTGGCTTTCCGGGGTGACCGCGACGGCAACCAGGATGTGACGGTAACTCATAACTCGCTCCTTATTGCAAGAATATGAGAGGGTTCTTCAGCATTACTCCGAAATGAGGACAACTGCAATGCTTTACGATGACAATAATGTGAAGGCAATCATAATTATTCATTAAGTTTTCTTATAAATATTCTGAAGGAATAACCAAAATTATGTCCGAAATGGGATGACTTAAATCAAATTTCGCGCGCATCAATTTTTCCTCTTAACAAATTTACGAAAGTTATTAATTTCTTTATAGGCATAAATAGCACGCATTGATAAAAATTAGAAAACAATTAACTCATTGTTTATAAACGATAAAAATATTCAACCCTTCATGGTGAAATTAATGGAAAACGAGTATTTTCTCACCGTTATTTTAACTTCTGTGTCGTAATATTTTTCTCTGTATCCGGCTCTTTTTTTAATGACCCTGGAAACAAAAAGGGGTTTTGCTGGCTAATTATTCATCAAAATAAAAGCTCAACTGATGGATTTATGTTATCGAATAAGTTAATTTATGTGATGTACATCACATATTTTCCAAATTCGTAGCGTGGCTTTGTTGTATGTCTTGGGAGTGACGAGTACAGTTGCGTCGATTTAGGAAAAATCTTAGGCATTTGTAAGAAATCATGTTCGTCTGTAAGCGCCTGACAAGGTTGTCATGACGTTCGCAGCGTGCATATTTCTGTCTGAGATCTGCTATGTATTTGACCTATTTGCTTTTATTTACCGGGATTTCCCGGCGACATCACGGGGTGCGGTTACGCCGCATAAAAAATAAAGTTGGTTATTCTGGATGGGAATAATGCATACATCCGAGTTGCTGAAACACATTTATGACATCAATTTGTCATATTTACTCCTTGCACAGCGTCTGATCGTTCAGGACAAAGCGTCCGCCATGTTTCGTCTCGGGATCACGGAAGAGATGGCGACCTCGCTGGGTGCCCTGACCTTGCCACAGATGGTCAAACTGGCGGAAACAAACCAACTGGTATGTCACTTCCGCTTCGACAATCATCAGACCATCACCCGGCTGACTCAGGACTCACGGGTAGACGATCTCCAGCAAATTCATACCGGTATCATGTTGTCCACGCGTCTGTTGAGTGATGTCGAACAGGCTGATGAAACCGCACGGAAAAAAAGGGCCTGACGATGAGTGAAAAAAGCATTGTTCAGGAAGCTCGCGATATCCAGTTAGCGATGGAATTGATCACACTGGGCGCCCGTTTGCAAATGCTGGAAAGCGAGACGCAGTTAAGTCGCGGCCGCCTCATCAAATTGTACAAAGAACTCCGCGGTAGCCCCCCACCTAAAGGCATGCTGCCGTTTTCTACTGACTGGTTTATGACCTGGGAGCAAAATATTCATGCTTCCATGTTCTGTAATGCCTGGCAGTTTTTACTCAAAACCGGTCTGTGCAGCGGTGTGGATGCGGTGATCAAGGCCTACCGGTTGTACCTCGAACAGTGTCCGCAAGGGGAAGACGGTCCGCTGTTGGCGCTGACCCGCGCCTGGACGCTGGTGCGTTTCGTTGAAAGCGGATTGCTGCAACTGTCGAGCTGTAGCTGTTGCGGCGGGAATTTTATTACCCATGCGCATCAGCCTGCCGGGAGTTTTGCCTGCAGTTTGTGCCAGCCGCCTTCCCGCGCGGTAAAAAGACGTAAACTTTCCCAGGATGCTGCCGATATTATTCCACAACTGCTGGATGAACAGGTCGAACAGGCTGTTTAACCGATACGGTGTGGACAAGACACTCCAGCAGCGGTAAGCGATTACCGCTGCTTTTTTTTGCCTCGCCGACGCGTTAACGCCCCCCGACTGCGCATCCTGTCATAGTCAACAGCGGAAGGATGATGTCGTGCTTATCTTATTAGGTTACCTGGTTGTTATCGGTACAGTTTTCGGCGGTTATATGATGACCGGCGGGCACCTTGGGGCACTCTATCAACCGGCTGAATTTGTGATCATCGGCGGCGCGGGCGTCGGGGCGTTTATTGTCGGCAACAACGGTAAAGCGATTAAGGGAACGCTGAAGGCGTTGCCGCTGCTGTTTCGCCGATCCAAATACACCAAAGCGATGTACATGGATCTGCTGGCGCTGCTCTACCGCCTGATGGCTAAGTCACGCCAGCAGGGGATGTTTTCCCTTGAGCGTGACATTGAGAACCCGAAAGAGAGTGAAATTTTTACCAGCTATCCGCGCATTCTTGCCGATGCGGTCATGCTGGATTTTATTGTCGATTACCTGCGTCTGATTATCAGCGGCAATATGAATACTTTCGAAATTGAAGCGCTGATGGACGAGGAGATCGAAACCCACGAAAGCGAAGCGGAAGTCCCGGCGAACAGCCTGGCGCTGATGGGCGATTCGCTACCGGCGTTTGGTATCGTCGCCGCGGTGATGGGGGTGGTTCACGCGCTGGCTTCCGCCGACAGGCCCGCTGCCGAACTGGGGGCGCTGATCGCCCACGCGATGGTCGGCACCTTCCTCGGTATTTTACTTGCCTATGGTTTCATCTCGCCGCTGGCCAGCGTGCTGCGTCAGAAAAGCGCCGAGACCACCAAGATGATGCAGTGCGTCAAGATTACGCTGCTTTCAAACCTGAATGGCTATGCCCCACCGATCGCCGTCGAATTTGGCCGCAAAACCCTCTATTCCAGCGAGCGCCCGTCATTCATTGAACTGGAAGAGCACGTGCGGGCGGTCAGAAACCCTAATCAGCAGACGACGACTGAGGACGCATGAAGAATCAGTCCCATCCTATCGTCGTCGTCAAACGACGCAAACATAAAGGGCACGGCGGCGGCGCTCACGGTTCGTGGAAGATTGCCTACGCTGATTTTATGACAGCCATGATGGCCTTTTTTCTGGTGATGTGGCTCATTTCCATCTCCAGCCCTAAAGAACTGATTCAAATTGCCGAATATTTCCGTACGCCGCTGGCGACGGCGATCACCGGCGGCAACCGGATCGCCAACAGCCAGAGCCCGATCCCCGGCGGTGGTGATGACTTCACCCAACAACAGGGAGAAGTGAATAAACAGCCTGACATCGAGGCATTACGGAAGCGGATGGAGCAAAACCGGTTGAGCAAACTGCGTGGCGACCTCGATCAGCTGATTGAATCCGACCCGAAACTGCGGGCGTTGCGTCCGCATCTGAAGATCGATCTGGTGCAGGAAGGGCTGCGTATTCAGATTATCGACAGTCAGAATCGCCCGATGTTTAAAACCGGCAGTGCCGAGGTCGAGCCGTATATGCGCGACATTCTGCGGGCGATCGCGCCCGTGCTGAACGGGATTCCAAACCGAATCAGCCTGTCCGGGCATACGGATGATTTTCCCTATGCCAACGGGGAGAAAGGCTACAGCAACTGGGAATTGTCCGCCGACCGCGCGAATGCGTCGCGGCGTGAACTGGTGCAGGGCGGTCTGGATGATGGAAAAGTGTTACGGGTGGTGGGGATGGCCGCCACGATGCGCCTGAGCGATCGCGGCCCCGATGACGCCATTAACCGCCGGATCAGCCTGCTGGTACTGAATAAACAGGCTGAACAGTCAATTTTGCATGAAAACGCTGAAAGCCAGAACGAGCCGGTAAGTGTATTACAACAGCCTGCGGCGGCACCGCAGGTAAGCGTTCCCACATCGCCACCAGCCAATCCGAGGTGATAGCGTGAGCATGGATATTAGCGATTTTTATCAGACCTTTTTTGATGAAGCTGACGAGTTGTTGGCTGACATGGAGCAACACCTGCTTGACCTTGCGCCCGATGCGCCGGACGCCGAGCAGTTGAATGCCATTTTCCGCGCCGCGCATTCCATTAAAGGCGGCGCCGGAACCTTCGGCTTCACCATTTTGCAGGAAACGACCCATCTGATGGAGAACCTGCTGGATGAAGCGCGCCGTGGTGAAATGCAGCTCAACACCGACATTATCAACCTGTTTTTGGAAACGAAAGATATTATGCAGGAACAGCTCGACGCCTATAAAAGCTCCCAGGAGCCGGATGCCGCTAGCTTCGAATATATCTGCAATGCATTGCGCCAGCTGGCGCTGGAAGCGAAGGGCGAAACCGCGCCTGCGGTGGTGGCAAACGCCCGGCTGAGCGTCGTGGACACAACGCCTGATGAGGGCGGCGCGCCGACAGTAGAAGAAAAATTGCGCATTAATTTGTCCCGCCTGAAAGCCAGTGAGATTGATCTGCTGGAGGAGGAACTGGGCAATTTGAGCACCTTAACCGACGTGGTGAAAGGCGCCGATTCGCTTGCCGCCACCCTGGACGGCGGTGTCGCCGAAGAGGATGTGGTGGCAGTGCTGTGCTTTGTGATCGAAGCCGATCAGATTTCCTTCGAAAAAGTCGTCGCGCCGAACGCCCCTGCGGTCGCGCCTGAGCCGCCCGCCGCCGTTGCGCAGCCTGTCGCTGCGGTCCCGGCCGTTAAATCGCCCGCTGCCGACGCGCATGCCGGACGTGCGGAGCGCGAAAAGCCCTCGCGCGCCAGCGAATCGACTAGCATTCGCGTGGCAGTGGAGAAGGTCGATCAGCTCATCAACCTGGTGGGTGAACTGGTGATCACCCAGTCGATGCTGGCCCAGCGTTCGAACGAACTTGACCCGGTTAATCATGGCGATCTCATCACCAGCATGGGGCAGTTACAACGTAACGCCCGCGATTTGCAGGAGTCGGTGATGTCGATTCGCATGATGCCGATGGAATACGTTTTCAGCCGCTTCCCGCGTCTGGTGCGGGATCTGGCGGGAAAGCTCGGCAAACAGGTGGAACTGACGCTGGTGGGCAGCTCCACCGAACTCGATAAGAGTCTGATTGAACGCATTATCGATCCGCTGACGCATCTGGTGCGCAACAGTCTCGACCACGGCATTGAGCTGCCGGAAAAACGCCTTGAGGCCGGTAAAAATGCGGTCGGAAATCTGATCCTGTCCGCAGAACATCAGGGCGGCAACATTTGCATTGAAGTGACCGACGACGGCGCGGGGTTAAACCGCGAGCGGATCCTCGCAAAAGCGATCGCCCAGGGGATGGCGGTAAACGAAAATATGACCGATGACGAAGTCGGTATGCTGATTTTTGCCCCTGGCTTCTCTACCGCCGAGCAGGTGACCGACGTTTCCGGTCGCGGCGTGGGCATGGATGTGGTGAAACGTAACATCCAGGAGATGGGCGGCCATGTGGAGATCCAGTCGAAACAGGGCGCCGGTACCACCATCCGTATTTTGCTGCCGCTGACGCTGGCGATTCTCGACGGCATGTCCGTTCGCGTCGCTGATGAAGTCTTTATTTTGCCGCTGAATGCGGTAATGGAATCGCTGCAACCGCGCGAGGACGATCTGCATCCGCTGGCCGGTGGCGAGCGCGTGCTGGAAGTGCGTGGAGAATACCTGCCGCTGGTGGAACTGTGGAAAGTCTTCGACGTTGAAGGGGCGAAAACGGAGGCCACCCAGGGCATTGTGGTGATCCTGCAAAGCGGCGGTCGCCGTTACGCGCTGCTGGTTGATCAACTGATTGGTCAGCACCAGGTGGTGGTAAAGAACCTGGAAAGCAACTATCGCAAAGTGCCGGGGATTTCCGCCGCGACGATCCTCGGCGATGGTAGCGTCGCGCTGATTGTGGATGTCTCTGCCCTGCAGAGTTTAAATCGCGAACAACGTATGGCGATCACCGCCGCCTGATTGAGTGAGAAAGGAAAAATATGACCGGTATGACTAATGTAACCAAACTGGCCGGCGAGCCGTCAGGTCAGGAGTTCCTGGTGTTTACGCTGGGAGACGAAGAATACGGTATTGATATTCTGAAAGTGCAGGAAATCCGCGGCTATGATCAGGTTACCCGGATAGCCAACACCCCTGCGTTTATCAAAGGAGTGACCAACCTGCGCGGTGTGATCGTGCCAATCGTCGATCTGCGCGTGAAGTTCTGCGAGGGTGACGTTGAGTACAACGATAACACGGTCGTGATCGTGCTTAACCTGGGGCAGCGCGTGGTCGGCATTGTCGTTGATGGCGTTTCCGACGTGCTGTCGCTGACCGCGGAACAGATTCGTCCTGCGCCGGAGTTCGCCGTCACCTTGTCAACGGAATACCTGACGGGACTGGGCGCGCTGGGCGAACGTATGCTGATTCTGGTGAATATTGAAAAACTGCTGAACAGTGACGAAATGGCGCTGCTGGATATTGCCGCCTCGCATATGGCGTAAGGGGCGCAGGCCCGGCGGCGATGCCGCTTCCGGGCCTGCGTATCAACGGTATCCGTCAGCATAAACCGTTATGCGTTAACTTCCTGCTCTGCCACTTCTTTTTCGCTTTCCGTCAGTAATCCTTCATCCTGCGCCAGCATCGCGGTGGCAATGCCGTTACCTAACACATTGATGGCGGAACGCCCCATGTCGAGGAAATGGTCGATACCCATCAGTAACAAAATGCCCGCCACCGGGATATTGAAGCTCGGAATGGTTGCCGCCAGCACTACCAGCGCCGAACGCGGAACGCCGGCAATCCCTTTTGAGGCCAGCATCAGGGTCAGCATCAGCACGCTGATCTCAGCCAACGACAGGTGAATATTGTACGCCTGGGCGATAAACATCGACGCAAACGAGCAGTACACCATCGAACCGACCAGATTAAAGGAATACCCGATCGGCAAAACGAAAGAAACAATATTGCGCGAGCAGCCGAATTTGGTCAGCAACTCCAGGGTTTTCGGGTAAGCGGCTTCAGAACTGCTGGTGGTAAAGGCGACCAGCACAGGTTCCTTCAGCAGACTGACCAGCCGGAATACCTCTTTTTTCAGCACCAGATAACCCGCGGCCAACAGCACCAGGCAGGTCATCAGAATGGCGACGTAATAGCCGCCGATAAACGAGGCGTAGTTGAGTAAAATCCCCACTCCTTCGGTGGCGATCACCGAAGAAATCGCGGCAAATATCGCCAGTGGAGCCACATACATCACGTAGCCCGTCACCTTCAGCATAATATGCGAAACCACATCCAGCGCGGCAACCAGTGGGGCGTTGAATTTCTCGCCCAGCGACGCGCCGCCGATACCAAAGAACATTGAGAACACCACGATCTGCAAAATTTCATTATTCGCCATCGCTTCGGCAATGCTGGTGGGGATCGTATGTGACAGAAAGCCTTTCAGGCTCATACCGCCCACCGCCAGACCGGTTTCCACCGCGTCTTTGGGAATGGTCAGGTTCAGGCCGCTGCCGGGCTGTTCAAGGGTAACAATAAACAGCCCTACCAGAATCGACAGTATCGAGGAGCTGATAAACCAGATCATCGCCTTACCGCCCACGCGCCCGATGGTGGCGGTCTCGCCCAGACGCATAATGCCAACGGTCAGCGTACTGAAGACTAACGGCGCAATGACCATTTTTATCAGGCGCAAAAAGATATCGGTAAGAAGGGTGATGTTCTCTGCCCAGGCGGTAATCACGCTTTCGGATGTCCAGGAATGAATAACCGCGCCTGACACAATGCCTGCCAGCATGAAAATCACGATGAATATCGTGAGTTTATTTGCATTTGCCACTGAAAATCCCTCGGGCTGAATTTAACAATTTGTTATCAGCTATATATTTGTTTTGTGAATTTATTGGTGAAGATTTATTTACTACCTAAATTGGCGTATTCCCGCCCGGCTTACAACTATTTTTTATTAATTACGCATTTTGTTGTGTTCTTCGAAGGGCGTTTTCGTGATCTGGATCGCATAAGAATGAATATATCCTTCGACGGAGCAGGGTAAATGAGATGTAATGAAAGTTAATGGACTGATATATATGCTGTTTTTACGTCAATCACCCCTCTGTATGAACAAGCGTAACGCCAGTGGTTGTTTTCCGCGCCGTAAACTAAATTTCTGATTATCGGTTTGTTTTCTGAACGTGTGCGAACTTTCTCGCTACGTCGGTGCTGGCTTTCGTCAACGTGACGGTATTTCGGAGGTGGAGTCATGAACACATTTTCTCGGTTCCTGGGTATAGCTGGCATTTTTCTTGTTCCCTTGCCTTCGACGATGGCGGTAACCAGCAGCGGCACGGTCGGGGTGTCACTGACGTTAACCAATGGCTGCCTGATAAACGGCTCGCCCAGTCAGAACGGTATCAACTTTGGTACGTTGAATTTCGGGACGCATCCCGCCACCTTTTCTGAACTGACCACCCAGCTCACCGGCGCCGCAGGGGGCAACAGTTTTGGTATCCAGTGCACCACCACCGACTACACCGTACAGATTACCGGTAATACCAACTCTTCCGCGCCGGGCTCGGTGGTCGGTACGCCGGGAACGCCAGCCCGTTATCTGGTGAACGCCGCGAATACCACTCAGGGCGTGGCGTACAGCCTCTACAGCGACAGCGGCTTCAATAACGTGATCGCTAACAATACTCCTATTCCTAAAGTCTCCACTACAGCCGGGGTCGATAACTATACGATCTTCGGTCGGATCCAGGGCGGCGGTAACAGCGTGACCGTGGTTCCCGGTACGTACACGGACACCATCAACGTCAGCGTTATTTACTGATACGTCTCTTTAAATGAGAACACGGTTCAGGCGCTTCCTGTGGGGAGGCGGGGGAAAGCGACGTCTTTTTTTGACGGTTCTCGCGCTGATGGCTTTCCCGGCCTATGCCATTACCACGCAATCCTTTCAGGTGAATGCCACCATCGTGCCGGGCTGTTCGGTTACCACGGGGAGCGGAGCGGCGATGGGGAATCTGAACTTTGGCAGCTACAGCGGCGTGGAGAACCGTCAGGTGAACGCCCAGTTTGTGCCAAACGCCGCGCTGGCGCTGGCCTGTACGCCAGGCGTGGCGTTGAGCATGACGGTGGATGGCGGACGCTATTACGGTACGGTGCGTCATATGCAGCGTGACGGCGGGACGCAGCGCGTGGGGTACCGTTTGTACCGTACCGCCTCGCTGGCGGCGAACAGTGAGATTGGCGTCAACCAGCCGGTCTCTGTCACCTATACCAACAGTAACAATATTGCGCTACCGCTGTTTGGCGTCGCGTTTTTAACGGGTTTTAGCCCGGCAGGTAATTATTCAGATCAGCTTACGGTGACCTTGTCATGGTAGCGAAGGGAGAAGTGAAATGAAGGTGCGAGAATCGTTCGGACTGTTGTCGGTACTCACGGCAGCACTGGTCTCACCCGGGGCCAACAGCGCTGCCACAATACTGCTGTGGCCCATCGATCCCTGGCTGGCGGCGGAGAATAATGCCACCGAACTGTGGATCCAGAATCAGGGCGACACGCCCACGACGATGCAGGTACGCATTGTGCGCTGGCAGCAGGAAAATGGATATGAACGCTATAAGGCGCAGCAGGAGGTGGTCGCCAGCCCGCCGATTGTCCGTATCGAAAAAGGCAGTAAGCAGCTCATTCGACTGATTAAACAGACGACCGTTCCTGCCGGTGTGGAGCAGGCTTACCGGATCATCGTGGACGAGATCCCCCAGCCGGAGCCCGTCAGTACACCCCAGATGGGACTGAAGGTGCAGATGCGCTATTCGCTACCGCTGTTTGTTTACGGACAGGGGGTGCAGACCTGGGCGCAAGGGGAACATCACGCGCAGGTGAAGCCTTCGCAACTGCACTGGCGGGTGGTGCGCAGCGAAGGGCAACCACAGCTGGAAGTGCGCAATGACAGTGACGTGCATGTCCGGCTGAGCAAAGTGTCACTGCAACAGGGCGGGTCTCAACACACGATGGCCGAGGGGCTGCTCGGGTATGTGTTGCCGGGGAGTTTCCGCCGCTGGCCGTTACCCACTGGCGCAACCCGTCCGGACCGATTAACCGCGGCAATCAACGCGCAGGACGGCAAATGGTTGTCTGGTCCCGCCAACTGAGCGGCTTGTTTGTGACGGTCATACTGACCACCAGCGGGCTTTGCCGCGCCGGGAGCGGCGATGATGTATTGCCGCCGCCACCGGATGCGCGCGCGCTCGATCGGCAGGCGGTTTTTCATCTGGCGCTGGTTGTTAACCATTACGAGACGCAAAAGGTGGTGGCGGTAACCCGGCGCGGCGGCGACTTCTTTGTCGCCAGCGCCGATCTGCAACAGGCTGGCCTGCCTGTCGAACAGCTGGCGGCGGGGGAGGTGAATCTCTCCCGGATGACGCAGGTGAAAGTGGATTACGACAGCAGCGGTCAGCGACTGCTGCTCAGCGTGCCGCGAGAATGGTTACCGGTACGCAGCACGCCGTTTGGCGGTGAATCCCCGACGTCTGTGGCGAGAAACGGCAGCGGGGCGTTGCTGAATTACGACGTTTACGCCAGCAGTACCCAGGATGGCGACAGCCAGGCCTCCGTCTGGCATGAGCTGCGCTTTTTTAACGATGCGGGTTCGCTCTCTTCCACCGGGTACGTGCGACAAAATCTGGCGGGGGACGATGACTGGCAGGATGGCTATGTGCGTTACGATACGGTTTTTACCGCAACCCATGAGGAAAATGCGACCCAGTGGCAGGTTGGGGATGTGATTACTGACGCCCTGAGCTGGAGCAACAGCGTCCGCGTCGGCGGGATCTCCTGGGGACGCGACTTCTCGCTGCGTCCGGATCTGGTGACCTGGCCGCTGCCGGCATTCTCCGGTGAAGCCGCGGTGCCGACCGCTGTGGATCTGTTCATCAACGGTTATCGCGCGGGGTCGACGGAGCTGCAGCCCGGGCCGTTTACGCTGACGAACCTTCCTTATGTAAACGGTGCGGGAGACGCGGTGCTGGTCACCCGTGACGCGCTTGGCAGACAGGTCAGCACCACCTTACCGTTTTATGTCGCCAGCAATTTGTTGAAATCGGGCGTCAGCGACGGCGCCGTTACGCTCGGCAGCCTGCGGCGCAACTACGGTATTGATAATTTTGATTACGGCCCGGCGGTGGGCAGCGCGAGCTATCGCTATGGCGTCAATGACGCTCTGACGCTCGAAGGTCATGGCGAAGGCGCCGAAGAACTGGCGCTGGGCGGTGTGGGCGCACTGGTGAAAGTGGGCCGCTTTGGCGTTGTGAACGGCGCATGGACGGAAAGCAGAATGCGCGGTCACCACGGTAATCAGCTTAACTGGGGGTATCAGTACAGTACCGCAGCCTTTAGTGTCGCCACGCAACATTCCCGCCGCGAGCGCGGTTTCGGCAACCTGGCGTTATATGACCAGACCGCGCTGGTGGATGACGACAACCGCCCGCTGGCCTCTTTAAGTCAGCGCAGCGATCAGTATTCGTTAACCGTTAATATGGGAACCTTCGGCAATATTGGCGCGGCGTGGATTGGCATCCGCAGCTTCGACGCGCAAAAAACGGAGCTGCTCAATCTCTCCTGGAGCCGCAATTTATGGGGAAGCAGCAGTATCTATCTGGCTGCCAGTCGTGACAATCAGCAGGGTGACTGGACGCTGGCAATGTCGGTGCAAATTCCACTGGGCGATCGCGACAGCGTGGCGCTGAGCGACGAGAAAACGCCGGATGCCGGGCAGACGCAGCGAATCAACTATAACCACTCGATGCCGACGGACGGCGGGTTCAGCTGGAATCTGGCGTGGGCGCGACAGACCCAGGCGCGAAACTACCAGCAGGCGACGCTGGGCTGGCGCAATAATAACGTTGAATTACAGGGGGGCGCATACGGCGAAAGCAACGCCATGACCTGGTGGGGAGAGGCGATGGGATCGCTGGTGTTGATGGAAAATCAGCTGTTCGCCGCCAATAAAATCAACGATGCATTTGTGGTGGTCAGTACTGACGGTCAGCCTGAAGTGCCGGTGAACTATGAGAATCAACCGGTCGGCAAAACCAATGAGAAAGGCTTTTTGCTGATAAGCGGCGTATCCGCTTATTATCCTGCGAGCTACAGCATTAATACCCTCAACCTGCCCGCGGATACCCGCCTGAAGGAGACCGAGCGCAAAGTCGCGCTGCGTCGTCAGAGCGGTTATCTGGTCGATTTCCCAATGGAACAGGAGCGGGTGGCCAGCGTGATTTTGCACGACGCAGAGGGGCAACCGCTGCCGCTGGCAAGCCAGGTGCTGCGCGACAACAGTGCGCCTGCGGTGGTGGGATATGAGGGGATCGTCTGGCTGGAAAATCTTGCCGAGGTGAACCGACTCCGGGCGATAACCCCGGACGGAGAGCATTGCACGGCCACATTCACTCTTGCGCCCAATCCCGGGCATAAGCTGCAAACCTACGGGCCGCTGATCTGCCGTAAGGGGGCGCCATGATGGGACGGGCGTTGTGGGGGATCGTGTTTCTGCTGGTTACGCCGGGGGCCTGGGCCGCCTGTGCCGTCACCACCACCAGCGGCGCGTTTGGCAGCGTGTCATCTTTTACCGTGAACAGCAGCGAGCAGGCCACCAGCGCTAATCTCGTGGTCCAGTGCGACGTGGTGTTGGGATTGTTGAACAACGATACCATCACTTTGACCTATACTGGCGCGACGCTTTCGGTCAGCAACAGAGCGGCTCTCAGGCGAAGCGATAACGCAGCGGTGACGGATGCCATTCCGGTACGCATGTGCGCGCAGTCCGGTTGCGCCAGCAACAGTGAGATCCCGATTGGCGGCAGCTACACCTGGAGCGGCAGTTCATTGCTGGCGCTGTTAGGCTCTTCACGCTTTACCCTGCCGCTTTACTTCCGCACCCTTACGGGCCAGAACGTTAGCGCCGGGCCGTATCAGGTGACGCTTAACTTCAGCGTCTATTTTAATGTCTGCCAGGTGGGGGCGCTTGGCTTATGCGTTACCGCGCAAACCGGCACGGTGGCGGCTAACCTGCAGGTAAACCTGACCGTCACCAATGACTGTATTACCCTTACTGCGCCGAACGTGAACTTTGGCAGCGCGCCGCTGGTGAACAATTTTCCCGCCGTCTCGCAGGCGGTGGCGATCACCTGTACCAAAGGCAGCGCCTACACGGTAGGCATCAATAATGGCAGCTATGCCAACGGCAATGTACGCAACATGGCAAGCGGTAATAACCGTCTGAGCTATGAAATTTATAAGGCAGGCACCACCAGCCGCTGGGGAAGCGTCGGCGGCGATCGCTGGGCCAGCAGCGCGTCGTCTTCTCTTAGCAGCGACGGCCTGCTGCGCACCTACAACTATACCGCCAGAGTGTTAACCACGCAGACCACACCGCCCGCCGGGACCTACACCGACACGGTGGTTGTTGATATCGCCTTCTGATCTGTTTTTCCCTTTCGCAAACGTAAAGTTCTCAACCGGGTTGCCGATAACGTTGATAACTCGTTTTAAGGAAGGTGCCTTATGTTTAACCGTATCCGCGTTGTCACAATGCTGATGATGGTGCTTGGGGTTTTCGCACTGCTACAGCTTGTATCCGGGGGGCTGCTGTTTTCATCTTTACAGCAGAACCAGACCAGTTTTGTTATCTCAAACGATCTGCGCCAGCAGCAAAGCGAACTGACCTCAACATGGGATCTGATGCTGCAAACGCGTATTAACCTTAGCCGCTCTTCCGCCCGCATGATGATGGATGCGGCGAACCAGCAAAGCAGCGCCAAAACCGAATTGCTGAAGAATGCGAAAAATACCCTCGCGCAGGCTGCGGTGCACTATAAGGCATTTAAAGCGATCAGTCCGCTGCCTGACATGGAAGAAGCCAGTCTTGAGGTGGAGGCGAAGTACCAGGCCTACTTTGCGGCGTTAACCGAACTGGTGCAGTTTCTGGAAAGTGGCAACATGGACGCCTACTTTGCCCAGCCGACTCAGGGAATGCAAAACGCGCTCGGCGAAGCGCTGGGCAAGTATGCCAGCGTCAGCGAAAAACTTTACCGCCAGGCCTTTGACGAAAGCGCCCGCGATTATCAGTTTGCCCAGTGGCAGCTTGCCATTCTCGCGGTCGTGCTGGCGCTGATTCTGGTGGTGGTGTGGTACGGCATCCGTCACACCTTGTTGAATCCGCTGGGGCGCGTCATTGCGCATATCCGTGATATCGCCAGCGGCAATTTAACCACTACCCTGACCGTGGCCGGACGCAATGAGATTGGCGAACTGGCCGACAGCGTCGATCACATGCAGCGTTCGCTGGTTGAAACCGTCACGCAGGTGCGGGAAGGGTCCGACGCCATCTATGCTGGCACCAGCGAGATTGCCACTGGCAATACCGACCTCTCTTCGCGAACCGAACAGCAGGCTTCGGCGCTGGAAGAGACCGCCGCCAGCATGGAACAACTGACCGCCACCGTGAAACAGAACGCCGACAACGCCCGCCAGGCGTCTCAACTGGCGCAGAGCGCCTCGGAAACGGCGCAGCACGGCGGCAAAGTGGTGGATAACGTCGTTAAAACGATGCACGACATTGCCGACAGTTCGAAGAAAATCGCCGACATCATTAGCGTGATCGACGGCATTGCGTTCCAGACCAATATCCTGGCGCTGAACGCGGCGGTTGAAGCGGCGCGCGCCGGTGAACAAGGCCGTGGTTTTGCCGTGGTTGCCGGAGAGGTGCGTAATCTCGCCAGCCGCAGCGCGCAGGCGGCAAAAGAAATCAAAGCGCTGATCGAAGATTCAGTGGCGCGCGTGGATACCGGCTCGGTGCTCGTTGAAAGCGCGGGTGACACGATGAATGACATTGTTAACGCGGTGACCCGGGTGACTGACATCATGGGGGAAATCGCCTCGGCGTCCGACGAGCAAAGCCGCGGTATCGATCAGGTGGCGCTGGCGGTGTCGGAAATGGATCGTGTGACGCAGCAAAACGCCGCACTGGTGCAGGAGTCCGCCGCTGCCGCCGCCGCGCTGGAAGACCAGGCCAGTCGCTTAACCAGAGCGGTGTCGGCGTTTCGTCTCGCCGCTCGCCCTTATACCACGCAAAAAACAGAAGAACGCGCCTCTGCGCCGTCGCCTCGCGAGCCGCAGAAGGCATCACCCGGCGCTGAACCCGACACCCACTGGGAAACATTTTGACGGCAAATAAACACGTTGTAACACACCAAGAATCGGCGCCGCAGCAGGCGGCGCCCGTTGTATCCTGAATGTGATTGAGAAGGCGCTATGACATCATCTCTGCCCAACGGGCAAACGTCATTATTGTTACAGATGACACAGCGCCTCGCGCTGTCCGACGCGCACTTTCGTCGGATATGTCAGTTAATCTATCAGCGCGCGGGGATCGTGCTGGCGGACCATAAGCGGGATATGGTTTATAACCGCCTGGTTCGCCGTCTGCGTACGCTGGGGCTGGATGATTTTGGTCGCTATCTCAGCATGCTGGAAGCGAATCAAAACAGCGCGGAATGGCAGGCTTTTATCAACTCGTTGACCACCAACCTGACCGCCTTTTTTCGCGAAGGTCATCACTTTCCGGTATTGGCTGAGCACGCCCGCCGTCGCAATGGCGAATACCGGGTGTGGAGCGCGGCGGCGTCAACCGGTGAAGAACCTTACAGTATCGCCATTACGCTGGCCGATACGTTAGGCACAGCGCCAGGGCGCTGGCGGGTCTTTGCCAGTGATATCGACACCGAAGTGCTGGAAAAAGCCCGCAGCGGCATCTATCGGCTTGATGAGTTAAAAACCCTGTCGCCACAGCAACTGCAGCGCTACTTCATGCGCGGCACCGGCCCCCATGAAGGGTTGGTACGCGTGCGCCAGGAGCTGGCAAGTCACGTGGAGTTCGCCGGGATAAACCTGCTTGACAAACAGTACAACGTACCGGGGCCGTTTGATGCGATTTTCTGCCGCAATGTGATGATCTATTTCGATAAAACGACGCAGCAGGACATTCTGCGCCGTTTTGTTCCCCTCCTTAAGCCTGACGGCCTGCTGTTCGCCGGGCATTCAGAGAACTTTAGCAACCTCGTGCGCGACTTTAGCCTGCGCGGACAGACGGTGTATGCGCTGAGTAAGGATAAAGCATGAGTAAAATCAGGGTGTTATCGGTTGATGATTCCGCGCTAATGCGCCAAATCATGACTGAAATTATCAACAGCCATAGCGATATGGAGATGGTGGCAACCGCACCCGATCCGCTCGTTGCCCGTGATTTAATCAAAAAATACAACCCGGACGTTTTGACGCTGGACGTCGAAATGCCGCGGATGGACGGCCTCGATTTTCTTGAAAAATTGATGCGCTTGCGTCCGATGCCGGTGGTGATGGTGTCATCGCTGACGGGGAAAGGCTCCGAAGTGACGTTGCGCGCGCTGGAGCTGGGGGCCATTGATTTTGTCACCAAGCCCCAGTTAGGGATCCGCGAAGGGATGCTGGCCTACAGCGAGATGATTGCCGAAAAAGTGCGCACCGCGTCGCGCGCGCGGTTGGGCGCGCATAAGCCACTGGCCGCGCCAGCGACCCTGAAAGCCGGGCCGTTGCTCAGTTCAGAAAAGCTGATCGCCATTGGCGCGTCGACGGGCGGCACCGAAGCGATTCGTCACGTGTTGCAGCCGCTGCCGCTTTCCTGCCCGGCGGTGATTATTACGCAGCATATGCCGCCGGGTTTTACCCGTTCGTTTGCCGAGCGTCTGAACAAACTGTGTCAGATCAGCGTGAAAGAAGCGGAGGACGGCGAGCGCGTGCTGCCAGGACATGCCTACATCGCGCCCGGCGATAAGCACATGGAGCTGGCGCGCAGCGGGGCAAACTATCAAATCAAAATTCATGACGGGCCGCCGGTTAACCGGCACCGGCCGTCTGTGGATGTGCTGTTTCATTCGGTGGCGAAACACGCGGGGCGCAACGCCGTGGGGGTGATCCTGACGGGGATGGGCAACGACGGGGCCGCCGGAATGCTGGCGATGCACCAGGCGGGCGCCTGGACGATTGCGCAGAATGAAGCAAGTTGTGTGGTGTTCGGCATGCCGCGCGAGGCCATCAATATGGGTGGCGTGAGCGAAGTGGTCGATCTCAGCCAGGTAAGCCAGCAGATGCTGGCGAAAATCAGTGCCGGACAGGCAATACGTATTTGACTCAGGAGTAATTTTTTATGGCGGACAAAGAGCTTAAGTTTCTGGTTGTGGATGACTTTTCCACCATGCGTCGCATCGTGCGTAACCTGCTTAAGGAACTGGGATTTAACAACGTCGAAGAGGCCGAAGACGGCGTGGACGCATTGAATAAGCTGCAGATGGGTGGCTTTGGTTTTGTCATCTCTGACTGGAACATGCCGAATATGGACGGTCTGGAACTGTTGAAAACCATTCGTGCAGACGGCGGCATGTCTTCATTGCCGGTACTGATGGTGACGGCGGAAGCGAAGAAAGAGAACATTATCGCCGCGGCGCAGGCCGGTGCCAGCGGTTACGTGGTGAAGCCGTTTACCGCCGCGACATTGGAAGAGAAACTCAACAAAATCTTTGAGAAACTGGGCATGTAAGGGGCGGACAATGATGCAACCAACCATGAAACCCGTAGATGAACACTCTGCCGGGGATATTATTGCGCGCATTGGCAGCCTGACCCGTATGCTGCGCGACAGCCTGCGGGAGCTGGGTCTGGACCAGGCCATCGCCGAAGCGGCAGAAGCCATTCCGGACGCCCGCGACCGTCTGGACTATGTGGTGCAGATGACCGCCCAGGCCGCCGAGCGCGCGCTGAACAGCGTCGAAGCTTCACAGCCGCACCAGGACGAAATGGAGAAAGGGGCGAAAGCGTTAAGCAAGCGCTGGGACGCGTGGTTTGAAAACCCGATCGAGCTGGCAGACGCCCGTGAACTGGTGACCGACACGCGCAAATACCTGAGCGATGTGCCGGAACACACCAGCTTCACTAACGCGCAGTTGCTCGACATTATGATGGCGCAAGATTTCCAGGATCTGACCGGTCAGGTGATCAAGCGCATGATGGATGTCATCCAGGAAATTGAACGTCAACTGTTGATGGTGCTGCTGGAGAATATTCCGGAGCAGGGCGCGCGACCGAAGCGTGAAAACGACAGTCTGCTCAACGGTCCGCAGGTGGATACGACCCGGGCGGGCGTGGTCGCCAGCCAGGATCAAGTAGACGACCTGCTGGACAGCCTCGGTTTTTAACCTGGCCGCCCGATGGCGTCACGCCATCGGGCTGATAGGCGCTATCCGGCACTATCTATAAATAATATCTGTATTGCCTGTTTTGCCTTTATGCTGTTCCAAATGTTTTTTATCAAAGCATCATCTTCTGGTGTGGTTTTAAATGATTCAGCTACTTTTATAGCACTATCATTGTCTACATATACCATCCCATCTCCAGCGTTCCCTACATCAGGGGTTCCAGACACATTTCCCTATATATCAGGATTAGCAGTGTAGTCCCCGAAGCTTATACCATAAGTTCCTGTGCCCTCATCTACTTCAACTTTTCTATGCCAACCACCTACAGCATCGATATTTACCAACCTTACATCAAGCCCTGACGGATCAATATATTCAACTGGATTTAGGGGATATTTATAAAGATTCCATCCCCCGCCAGCCCAATCGGGTCTTGAGTAATATACCGTCCCTGCACCGGGTCGTAATACCGGTGACGGTTATAGTACAGCCCCGTCTCTTCATCATACTGCTGACCCGGCAGGCGGATGAGTTGTTTCAGATTATGAGGATTATTTTCGCTGAGCACATTCCCTCACGCATTATATTCCGCTGACCAGTCCGTTTCCCCTCCGCGTTGACCAGCGCCAGCGGCAGGCCCCGGTAGTCGCAGTAGTACAGGTGGATTTTTCTCTCCGGTCCATATTCCGGCTCCATCTGGTTTTGTATCTGCTCTGGCGTTAACCCGCACTGCGCCAGCCACGCCTGCTTTGCTGAGCTCCCCGCGCGTAAGCTTTGCTTTCATATTATCCATCCGCAGTAACAGTTCAGTTAGGAAGGTAAGGTTTCAAGCCTCCACAATTCTACTGTATGATAGCACGTTATATGTTTGGCCTATTTTTTATGGTTTTTTTATAAAACACCGGGATTACAATGAACCATTGAATGTAACCAATAAAAAATAAAATAAACCACTCCATTATTAAATAAAAGCGATTAATCTCAAAGCCCGAAAAATTGTTATCAAACATTAACGCAGTTAAGTAAATAACACCAGCAATTCCTCCAGACACTATAAATCCTGATGGGAAAGTCAATAGAAACATAGAATAAGAAAGAAAAATCTCTACATCACTATTCACTGTATGGTCATAAAAATAAAGACTAATAATCAACACAATGAAAGAGGTACTTACCCAACAAAATTTCAGAATAAACATTTTATTAAATTACCCTAGTCTATTGAACCACCCCATAGGTAGGTTATATGGTCTACTACAAGATGTTTTACAACTCTCAAGTACATCATCTGACCAATCTTGACAATCAGTACCAAAAGGTATCTGATACCAAGGTCTTTTTTTTGTTTTTAACTCTGTTTTTAACACATTCATCGACACAATCTCGATCATCAACTTTTTTGCAGGCACCATTCCCATCACTTGGCCATGTGTCATTAGTGGCCTTACCTTTACTACCTGGTAAAACCGCAGCTCCTGATCTATCCTGTCCGCCGCATGTATAAGCTCCCTGACCATCGTCAACACATAGATATTGATGGTAGAATGGGTTTCCCCAAATATCAGGACCACTACGAGTTCCGGATCCTCCTGGTGTATGAAGTGGTATGGTACACATATACGTATCCAACCCTAATGGATCTATATATTCAATCGGATTCAATGGATACTGATATAAATTCCACCCGCCCCGTAATCCAATCGGGTCCTGCGTGATATACCGTCCCTGTAACGGGTCGTAATACCGGTGACGGTTATAATACAGCCCCGTCTCTTCATCATACTGCTGACCCGGCAGGCGGATGAGCTGTGCCAGTTTGTGCGGGTTTGTCTCACGCAGTACATTACCCCAGGCATCATATTCTGCCGACCAGTCCGCTTTCCCCT
>NZ_JAPPSU010000011.1:0-152132 GCF_026719175.1 Citrobacter sp. R4 | reverse complement strand
TCGTCGGACCCCTCCTCTTCACGGCGATCTATGCGGCTTCTATAACAACGTGGAACGGGTGGGCATGGATTGCAGGCGCTGCCCTCTACTTGCTCTGCCTGCCGGCGCTGCGTCGCGGGCTTTGGAGCGGCGCAGGGCAACGAGCCGATCGCTGATCGTGGAAACGATAGGCCTATGCCATGCGGGTCAAGGCGACTTCCGGCAAGCTATACGCGCCCTAGGAGTGCGGTTGGAACGTTGGCCCAGCCAGATACTCCCGATCACGAGCAGGACGCCGATGATTTGAAGCGCACTCAGCGTCTGATCCAAGAACAACCATCCTAGCAACACGGCGGTCCCCGGGCTGAGAAAGCCCAGTAAGGAAACAACTGTAGGTTCGAGTCGCGAGATCCCCCGGAACCAAAGGAAGTAGGTTAAACCCGCTCCGATCAGGCCGAGCCACGCCAGGCCGAGAACATTGGTTCCTGTAGGCATCGGGATTGGCGGATCAAACACTAAAGCTACTGGAACGAGCAGAAGTCCTCCGGCCGCCAGTTGCCAGGCGGTAAAGGTGAGCAGAGGCACGGGAGGTTGCCACTTGCGGGTCAGCACGGTTCCGAACGCCATGGAAACCGCCCCCGCCAGGCCCGCTGCGACGCCGACAGGATCTAGCGCTGCGTTTGGTGTCAACACCAACAGCGCCACGCCCGCAGTTCCGCAAATAGCCCCCAGGACCGCCATCAATCGTATCGGGCTACCTAGCAGAGCGGCAGAGATGAACACGACCATCAGCGGCTGCACAGCGCCTACCGTCGCCGCGACCCCGCCCGGCAGGCGGTAGACCGAAATAAACAACAAGCTCCAGAATAGCGAAATATTAAGTGCGCCGAGGATGAAGATGCGCATCCACCAGATTCCCGTTGGAATCTGTCGGACGATCATCACGAGCAATAAACCCGCCGGCAACGCCCGCAGCATCGCGACCGTCATCGGTGAGAAGTTCGGCAGGTATTGGGTGGTGACAATGTAGGTGCTGCCCCAAATGGCAGGTGCTATCGCTGTGAACAATAAATCGGGCGTGCGTAATGACATGCGATTACAAGACCTCCGCTACGGCGATGGGTTTTTGAGAGTTGCAGGCGCCGCGATGACCGCACCCTGACTTGGACTGGCCCTGCCTCGCACCAATCCACCTGCGGCTATGGCCGCGATCATGCGAGGCCCGAAAATTACACGACCTGTACACGTCCGCCGAACCCGGAACGCAACAGAGCTTCGTGGGCATCCCGATCCGGGTCGTAGCAGCAGTCCTGGACCAAACGCACGTCGTAGTCCGCATCACTAGCCCAGGCGACGCTTGAAAGAACAACGCCGGTGGTGCTTATCCCGGCCATGACAAGCGTGCTTACGCCGCGCGTCCGAAGGTCGGCGTCGAGCGCCGTGCCATAAAAGACGCTGGCTCGCGGACATGCATAGAAAAGGTCGCCCCGTTCGATCGCAAGCCCTTCGACGGGCAGACCGGTGCGAAATCGTCCGCTCGGGAGATACGGTGAGATTTGGCGATTCGTCGCCGGCGGCGCATGTTCATACTCTTCGCCGAGCGAAAAGTTGGGGAACAGCACGGGCCGGCCGCGCAAGGCGTGCTGGCAGCCGTGCAGACCCTGCGTGAGATGAACGCCGACAACCTGCGCAAGGTGCCGGCCGATGCACCCACGGCCTTCATCAAGCCGCGCTGGAAGCCGCTGGTGATCACCCCGGAAGGCCTCGACCGGAAATTCTACGAAATCTGCGCCCTGTCCGAGCTGAAGAACGCCCTGCGCTCCGGCGACATCTGGGTCAAGGGCTCGCGGCAGTTCCGCGACTTCGACGACTACCTGCTGCCGGCCGAGAAGTTCGCCGCACTCAAGCGCGAGCAGGCCCTGCCCCTGGCGATCAACCCGAACAGCGACCAGTACCTGGAAGAGCGTTTGCAGCTGCTGGACGAGCAGTTGGCCACCGTCACCCGCCTGGCCAAGGACAACGAGCTGCCCGATGCCATCCTCACCGAGTCAGGGCTGAAAATCACCCCGCTGGATGCGGCGGTGCCGGATCGGGCGCAGGCGCTGATCGACCAAACCAGCCAGTTACTGCCGCGCATCAAGATCACCGAACTGCTGATGGACGTGGACGACTGGACGGGCTTCAGCCGCCACTTCACCCACTTGAAGGACGGGGCCGAGGCCAAAGACAGGACGTTGCTGCTGTCCGCAATCCTCGGTGATGCGATCAACCTCGGGCTGACCAAGATGGCCGAGTCGAGCCCCGGCCTGACCTACGCCAAGCTGTCCTGGCTGCAAGCCTGGCACATCCGCGACGAAACCTATTCGGCGGCCTTGGCCGAGCTGGTCAACCACCAGTATCGCCACGCCTTTGCCGCCCACTGGGGCGACGGCACGACCTCATCCTCCGATGGCCAGCGCTTCCGCGCGGGTGGCCGGGGCGAGAGCACCGGGCACGTCAACCCGAAGTACGGTAGCGAGCCGGGACGGCTGTTCTATACCCATATCTCCGACCAGTACGCGCCGTTCAGCACCCGCGTGGTGAATGTCGGCGTCCGCGATTCCACCTATGTGCTCGACGGCCTGCTGTACCACGAGTCCGACCTGCGGATCGAGGAGCACTACACCGACACGGCCGGCTTCACCGATCACGTCTTTGCCCTGATGCACCTGCTAGGCTTCCGCTTCGCGCCGCGCATCCGCGACCTCGGCGAAACCAAGCTGTACGTGCCGCAGGGCGTGCAAGCCTACCCGACGTTGCGCCCGCTGATCGGCGGCACCCTGAACATCAAGCACGTGCGTGCCCACTGGGACGACATCCTGCGCCTGGCCAGCTCGATCAAGCAGGGCACCGTCACCGCCTCGCTGATGCTGCGCAAGCTCGGCAGCTACCCGCGCCAGAACGGACTGGCCGTGGCCCTGCGCGAGCTGGGCCGGATCGAGCGCACGCTGTTCATCCTGGACTGGCTGCAAAGTGTTGAACTGCGCCGCCGCGTGCATGCCGGCCTGAACAAAGGTGAGGCGCGCAACTCGCTGGCCAGGGCGGTGTTCTTCAACCGCCTTGGGGAAATCAGGGATCGGAGCTTCGAGCAGCAGCGCTACCGGGCCAGCGGCCTCAACCTGGTGACGGCGGCTATCGTGCTGTGGAACACGGTGTACCTGGAACGCGCCACCCAGGGGTTGGTCGAGGCCGGCAAGCCGGTGGACGGCGAGCTGCTGCAATTCCTGTCGCCGCTGGGCTGGGAGCACATCAACCTAACCGGCGATTACGTCTGGCGGCAGAGCCGCAGACTGGAAGACGGGAAGTTTCGGCCCTTACGGATGCCCGGAAAACCTTAGCGTACGATTTTTTCCGAATTCTGCGGGCTCCCCTTTAAGATTTTGGCAAGCAGTAGCGTCCTCTGGTTTACCCATGAACATGGTAATACGGGAAAAACCATACCAACTTATGGTCGCTTTGATTGCTTTATATACGGCCATCCCTGTTGTTACAATAGTAATTTTATCTGGTCAGCAATCGCATAAGTTGGAACTAATTGCTGTGCATTTCATTACATTTATCACGATGGTGTTTGTTTTGCGTCGTAAGATGGGGAAACGTTGGCTGGATTTATTTGAAGAAAAATTAGCCATTTATAAACCTAATGATAAACTCGCGCTTAGCGAATTACACGAAAGCATACGTGAGAAAAATGGGCTAGACTTGCAGGATCTACAAGATTGGTACTGGAAAGAGAAGATGACATATGCGTATCACAAAGAACATAAAACAACCATAAGCTATCAAAAATTCAAGTAGCATTTTAAAATGTCAGGGGAGGGCTATTGTGATTTATTAAGTCGGCAAGGTTATTAGGTAGGGGTGTTCAATATGATAAATTCTTCGAGTGTGGTTATTTCAAGAGTTGTTCTGGTCCTTTGAGATAGCTAATTATCATTACAGACTTTATCGAAAGGTATGAATTATGAACATTACCGACAAAGAACTTAGCTCAAATACAGTGAGTCAGTATGGATGGAACTTAGGAGAGTTCAATCACTCAACGCCTTTTACATCTCATTTTATTTATATTACCGACTATCATAAAGATAATACATGGATGATTTCACTTTCGCAGGAGGATTTTAATACGACCAAAATTTCAACATCGTTAAGTCTAGATGCCTGTGTGTCCATGCTCGGAAAGATACTAAAAAAAATGTCTAACAAAATCGGTATCTCACAAACGGAAGAATCTGAATTCGCATTTCTTTTAACAAACTATATTAAACAAACTTTGACTTTTAGAGAATGGCAACGCAATGCTGAAGGAAATCAACGACTGCACTTTCTTATTAATATCTACGGTGCAAAAGAAGACGGTGGCGAAGTGGTTTTAAGACCATTTATTGTAAATCCTGATGAATTAATGCTTACTCCAGCGGATGTCGTTGAATTTAATTCGCAGGTTATCAAAGTTGATCGGCAGCGTCATCCTGAGTGGTTCCGTTAACAGGTCACAAGGGTTAAGAGCCTGAAAGGCTGCGATAGGGTATACGCAGCCTATTCTGTATAGCCGTCGCGTAATAATTGTTCTAAATGACTATCGACCGTTTCCTGATCACCAGGAATATATCGAGGCCATCCTGTTATATCGTTGGCGAGTTTCACTATGTATGGATGAAACCCAAACTGTTCGGAAGTGATGTCAATATAATATTGCACTTCTTCGAAATTCAACTCACACCAATAATGGCCAAAGCCACCACACTCTATAAATATACCGCCATCATCTGCACCGTTACCCCCACGGACAACAGCATCTAGACCTTTAGTTTTTGCTAAATAACACACAAGATAGCTTGCAAAAAGGCAAGTGCCTGCCGTCTTCTCTATGCCGCACTCCGTTAAAATTGAAAGTAGCTTTTCATGCGCCACTCTTGCAATGTCTGATACCAATTCCGGGGACATGTTAGCTCCAGTGAAATTGTTAGATCGACTTAAACAGATAATAACTCAATATTTTCATGAAGTACTTGTGGGTTCTTAAACCAATAGCCGGAACCACACATCCAAGGTTCACCTGGGAAAACAAAACCTTCTTGAATAAGGTATTTGCGGAATAGGGGAGGCAGTACATTTTCAATTTTCAAAATGTAATTTTGTTCATCTGCAATACATTTCAATTCTGCAAGAAGCGCTCTAAAAATGCCTGTGCCGGGCTCTTTAACTGAGATAGTTGAAACAACCATGACCGGATATCCCAGGACCGAACACATGCCTGCTCTTGCCCGGATGTAGAGCTCCTCGAAATGGTGTAAGCCGTGTACATGAGAAGACCTTATGGGTATCTTACCATCTGATGCCTGCGTTATAAGGTCGGCGAAAACCTTTTTGATTTTCAGCAAATCTGCCTGAAAATTTTGATCGTTCAAAGGAAAATCAGATTGAGAATTTGTCATTACATATCTTATGTTTTAAAAACTTAACTTTGATAAAGCAAAGGAATACGCTGATCGTCATGTGATCCAAATTGAGCAATGAATTTTAATTCGGAACAGCTAAAGACAAAGCAGTAGGGTGCAATAATTCAGGATGTCGATACTATAAGAAGAATAGTGGTATGAATGTAGCAATTACCTCAATATGAGGGGGGCAACTGTTGATGCTGTACATACATACAGTATTTAACATAATCTTTGTTATATGTACTTATAAATCAATGACATAAGGTTTAAAGATCGTATGATCTACGCACTAGGTCATGGCTTGTAATGAGTGAAAAAAGGTTCAAGATTTTAGAGAAATGCTCCCAAGATCAACATGGCGGCATAAGTTTTCCAGCTTGACCAATCAATCGTGGAACCAAGCAACAGATAGAATGCCAGGCCTACCAGCCCCAGCTTTACTACTATCCCAATTAATATGGTAAAGATAGACTCATCGCGTTCGCCTTTAAGTAATTTACAACGCGTAATTAGATCGTCTTTTTTCATGTAGAATCCCTTAGAGTTATTAAAGTCCTGCATTAGAAGTTGTTACCTGCCGAAGTTACCTCGTATGAGTTAACTGTGGCTCCAAACATACAAAATATAAGCTGTGCCAATTGAAAGGATTAGAAAAGCACAGTTACTAATAAAATCTACTAATGCTTGTAGCTTCTTTAGTCTCACTATTGCTGGACCGTGTTCAGTAGAGGTACTACTCAGCCCTTTTGTTCTGGCACTCTCTGCTTTTCTGAAAAAATTGTAATGCAATCCTGACCGCAAGCAAAACCATGCCAAACCAGTCGTTATTACGATATTTATGTAGAAAGCATATTGAATCATTTGTTCAGTTTCGAAGCTTTCCATTGAAAACCCTTTGTTGAAATGTTGAATAAAATTATTTTTAGTAAATGTAAGCAATAAATAGAACGAATATTAATAGTGAAAGATGCAATGCCAACATCTGCTTATGATGCCTTATGAGGATTTCTTCCTTCGCATTCATTAAATCGTACATCTCATCAATATTTTTATTGCTGGTATATTCGAGACGTTCATCACGAAGTAATTTGAACTTTACCAATACGACAAGTGATTTAATAATAAAGCTCGTAAGCATAACAGTTATAGACAAAAATAAAAAATAGGCCAAATTCATATATCACTCCATGGAGATTAATAGAAAAATTTATAATAAGTAATCTCATAGAGCATTACTTGAATCTTCTTCCCATACTAAGGACTCACCGAGAAATTTAGTTAAAGATGATTTGGCATACTGTGGTTCGGAAAAAAAACGTGGGAACCAGCCGTCAAAGCTTTGGGTACCATTGTGACGATTTTCAGGCGAGACTGATAAGCGGTACCCGTCTCCGTAAGGTGAAATGCTAAATGTGTATCCATCATCTGTCTTTGAGATCAGCGTTTTGCTTGTCATATGACTAATAGATACCGTTAACTCCTTTGGTGTTTGTATCACCGAAAGAAGAAACAATGCGCTTATGGCTGCAAAAATCCAGCAATATAATGATGCATCCATAAAACCAGCTACAACACTCGATCCCAAAAAAAACCAAAATAAACTTATTAAGATTACTGAGTTTTCATTCATGTCTGTTCCTTGTTATTACTAATTATATTATGCTTTATAGTTGACCGTCAGACTACCCACGGGTTTTGACGAACAAAGTCACGCACTCCATTTATACATGCTTTTGAGATGACTT
Source organism: Citrobacter sp. R4 (assembly GCF_026719175.1). Lineage (NCBI taxonomy): Bacteria > Pseudomonadati > Pseudomonadota > Gammaproteobacteria > Enterobacterales > Enterobacteriaceae > Citrobacter > Citrobacter sp. R4. The sequence goes on along the minus strand of NZ_JAPPSU010000011.1, from coordinate 144,922 downwards.
CAAAATAAGGATGGTTTGATGGAATCATATTCCCGGTATTATCAAGAAGCATAATAGTCCCTAAAGACCGAACCAGTTGATATTCATTGAGCTTACGCTTTAGCAAAGTTTGCAATCTATAAATTGTCTCACCGGAACTGTTACCTTCGATACCTACAACAGAGACCGTACAGTTCACTTCCTGATTATCAGATTGATAATCGAACCAGTAATTTTCGTTGTAATTTCCTTTTTGCGCATGCTCAATTTTGCCAGGCCATTTTACCCATAAAGAAGAGTTGTTTTTAGATCGTAAGATCTGCTTCAGCGTTTCCAATGGATTTTTTTCATCAACCTCAGACCAGGCCGAAATAAATTCTTTCTGCATTGCCTCAGGGTCTATAACGGCAATGAAATCAAATTCCTCTTTATTGATAGAGTTGGCTCGATCTTTGAGATAAAACAGACCGAGTTTATATCCCTTTTCACTTTTCCAGTTTGCTCCCACAGGCTGATAGTCTGTATTTATAAACGGTTTGAAAGTGTGAGTGTCGGGAGAAAAAATTACTGAGGGTGCCAGCACCCGGCCTCGGTGTCGTATTGGATTTACATATATTTTTTCCCCGTCACATAACATTTCAATAATTGCTTTTGTCACAACTACTGAAATAGAAGGTCTACATGTATTTTGATTTATTTCCCCGAGGTGCGCCAAACTTCCATCCTCACTCTTCAACACCTTTGTAAGGCAAGTCGGGCAATACTGTTGATCTCTATAATAAACAGGCATGGTTAGACGACCGGAATCGTTTAGTACCAACTGAAGTAACGGATGAGGCTCTTTCATCATGGTTATTTCTTCTCTTTCACCTTTCTGGGCTTTTCGTTTGCCTGTCTCCACTGCCATGGTGGGACAGGGTTGGTGTCTGCCCATAACCCTTTTGCCTCCTTTTGTGCTGCGGATTCATATTTGATATAGCCAGGGACAATGGCGTTATCTTCGAACCGATAAACCCACGCATATCCACTGTCCACCATAGAGGCATTGATATCATATCCATCTAACCAGATGGTACCTAACATACGGCCATAGATATCCGTACCATGGTCTATCACGGTAACGATTTTAGTTGCTATAGCTGTGGTTAAGGCCTGTTTTGCTTTTTGGCCAAAAGCCTGTTTAGATTCAGGAGCGTCTATACCATACATCCGTATTTTGATGGTTGTGTTTTGAGCATCCAACGCAGTTATGGTGTCACCGTCAACAATCTTAACCACCTTTGCCTCAAAAGTTGTTGAGTTCCCCCAGGACGCCACTGGGAATACAACAATCATGATGGGCAAAAGTAACTTTGTTAAAAAAAACATCATTTCACCTTGATTTGTTGAGTACAGACATGTATCCACAAGCCTATTTACAGGCAGTATTTTAACAAGTCATTATTTCATGGGCGGGCTTAAAACCAATCTTTTTGCAACTTAAAGGCAGAATAATCACAATAAATTTAGAACCTGAACCAAAAAATAATCCAAATTAAGCGTGTTAATCTATCTCAAAGATATTATTCCTGAGAGAGTTTGGATGAAACGTTACACTCATGATCTTGAGACAGACCTGAATGATGTGGATAAAACACCATCTCTGATCCACAAAACTTTGTTAACAGCTTCGACCATTTATGACCTGAAATATCTGGCTCAGGTATTAAATGATGAAAATGGCAGTAATTGGTCCCGTGCATCCCTTAAACGTCAGGTTACATGCATACCTGAGCATTGTGAGCTGAGTATCGCAGATGGACGCTATCTACAGACTTTAATACCTTCACGACCTGCTGATTATGAGGACAGGCACTTTAGCTTTATCGATCTGTTTGCAGGGATAGGTGGACTGCGAAGCGGATTTGATGCCATCGGTGGTAAATGTCTTTTCACGAGCGAATGGAATACTTATTCCAGCCGTACTTACCGGGCGAACTGGTATTGCGATGAGAACGAGCACCGCTTCAATTCAGACATCCGTGACATCACTCTTAGCAACCGGCCCGAGGTTACTGATGACGAGGCATACAAATTTATCGATGCCTCTATCCCGGATCATGATGTTCTTCTTGCGGGATTTCCATGCCAGCCATTCAGCATCGCCGGTGTCAGTAAAAAGAACTCTATGGGTCGCAAACACGGTTTCGAGTGCGACACTCAGGGTACGCTCTTCTTTGATGTGGCCAGGATCATCCGGGCAAAACAACCTGCAATTTTTGTTCTGGAAAACGTAAAAAATCTGAAGAGTCACGATAAGGGTAATACCTTTAACATCATCATGAAAACGCTCGATGAGCTTGGCTACGACGTCGCAAACAGCGAAAGCACGGGCGCGGATGATCCTAAAGTCATCGATGGCCGTCATTTCCGACCCCAGCACCGTGAACGTATCGTCCTTATTGGTTTTCGCCGCGACCTACGTCTGAAAGACGGTTTTACTCTGAGAGACATTAAAGACTTTTATCCGGACAAGCGCCCTTCTCTCTCAGATTTACTGGATCCGAGCGTAGATAGTAAATACATCCTCTCCCCTAAACTCTGGGAGTACTTATACAACTATGCAAAGAAACATGCGGCAAAAGGCAATGGTTTTGGTTTTGGACTAGTAGATCCTTCCAATGTTAATAGTGTCACCAGAACCCTCTCAAGCCGCTATATGAAAGACGGATCTGAAATTCTTATTGATCGGGGCTGGTCTCATGAACTGGGAGAAACTGATTTCCATAACACATACAACATGGACCGTCGGCCACGCATGCTAACGCCACGTGAATGCAGCAGGCTAATGGGCTTCGATAAACCCGGGGAAAGTGTTTTCCGTATCCCTGTGTCCAATACACAGGCTTACAGACAGTTTGGGAACTCCGTGGTCGTTGATGTCTTTGCGGCCGTCGCCAAACTGCTGAAGTCACGAATTGAATTTGCAGCCTCCCAGCGCTTGCGGCAGTTTTACGACGAAGTCAGCTGACCTGAGCTCCTTCATCAATTTAAATGCTTAAGATTGTTGTAATAATGTCAGAGGTCAACCATGACGTATTTCGAATCAGCTGAAGGTGAGACGGTATCTAAAGAACGAGCATTACAAGAACTGTCCAGGCATTGCGTTCCCGAAACAGATTTCGAAGAATTCTTTAGCGACATGGGCGTAAAGGAACAGTATGACGCTCAGGAAGTGTTGCTCTGGTTGGGATATTAAACTTCCTGTTTAGGAGACTACTATGAGCCAAAAATTCGCAGTGATGATTGCTTACGACGACGATCCAAACGTCAAAAGGTATTCACCTGACTTTCAAACGCAGGATGAGTTTGCTAAAGGGTGGCAGTCGGCTCTTAAAAAGGCACACCACACCTCAGGTCAAAAATCAGTCATCACCTGCGGATGTCGTGGAAAAGGAGAAAAGCGACTTTATGTTCGTGCTTTACCGAACGGTGATGCCTTTATTCTCGTCAAAGCCGCTAACACGGGCATTGAGCATGATCCTTCCTGTGTATTCTTCTCCCTTGATGCCCGGCATACCGGCCTGAAAGGATATGCGAGTGGTGTGGTCCGGATTACAACCGAAGGTGATATGGCTGTAAGGCTCGGTATCGGTATGACAGAGAAAGATCCTCCTGAAAAATCAGAAGTGCCTCCCCTGCCCCATGTTCAGCGACCAGAAGGAGGTCAGGCCTCAATGACCCTCCTGGGCTTGCTTAGTCTTTTGTGGACAGAGTCTGGTCTGAATGTCTGGTACCCGAAAATGGCAGGGAAACGTAACGATTCACTGGTACGGTATCGTCTGCTTGAAACCGCTAAACAAATTCGTACCGGCAGAGCCTGCATAGGTGACCATTTATTCATTGGTGTACCTGACCCGAAACAACCTGTCGCTCAGTCGCAAATTCAGCGTCTTTCATCACAGGCGATGAGTGATAAACGTCTCATGCTCCTGTCAGTTTTACCTCGCTACGATGCTGAAAAGCATGAGAAGCCACTTAAATTTTTACCCCTGCGGAATTTTGGGGGGCTACCGCTGATTTTTTTCAATTCAGAAGTCCATTGGGATAGCGTAAAGAAACGATTTTCATCGGAGTACGCAGCATGGAAATCCGGGGCGAAAATAGTTGTCTTTGCGTTGACGTCACCAGCTGCGGTAACCGGCAGAGGCCCTTCTGTAAGAGCTCATCAAATTGTGCTGATGCACGTTAGCGAGAACTGGATACCTCTGGACTCCTCCTATGAGGCGGTTGTTGCAGAAAAGCTGGATGCAGAGCACCGGCAGTACGTTAAGCCCATGCGTTATGATGCGAGTATTAGTGAGGTGTTCCCTGACTTCTACCTGCTCGACACAAAAAGCGATAAGCCGTTCCCGATGGAAGTATTTGGTATGGCCACTCCTGCTTATCTGGCCCGAAAGCAACTCAAAAAAGATTATTACAACCGTGAATATGGGCCTTATGGATGGTGGCACTGGGATGCGACCACAGCATCTGAAACTATGGTGCTGCCTCATTTTCCAGAATCACGCAAACCTCTTTCAACTGACACACCTGCTTAAAATGGAGAAAAAATGTCCTACATGCTTTCGCTAAGCGAACAGACAAAACTGAACGCTTTCCTGTCAGGGATCCTAGATGATTACAAGACTGGGGTTATCACTCAGATACAAGCTGTTGGTAGAATCGGTAACGTGTTTTCTGCTCTGGAAAGTGGAGACTCAAAAAAGGTAGTGCATTTGTTGACTGAAGGACGAAAACTCCTGCGGACGGGCTGAATGTCCGCAGAAGTTCTTATGTGCCAGGGGATGCAGAGAAGTGTATCAACCTGGCTTCATTTATCATGATGTTTTTCTGCTACGCGGCTGTTTTGACTTTCCAGTACCTCCCCCTGCCATTGCACCAGTTAATGTATCAATGGTGCCTTTTAGGGATTCTGAGATTGTTTTCTCCGCCTCCAGGGTAGCTTCCAGCTTCATTACTTTGGCCTGGAGCGTTTTGAGTTCATTGCTTTGTTCAGCCACTTCCGCTTCATAGCCCTGGCTGACCAAAGTTACTTTATTCAGGTCGGCGCTCAGCGACTCGTTTAGTTTATGGAGTTCAGTAAGCTCGGCATTCACCGCCACCAGGTCACCCTCTTTCCCGGACAGTGCACTTTTCAGCTCAGTACAAAGGTTCTGTGCAGCAATCAATTCCTGTTCAAACCTGTCCCTCTCTGCCTTTGTATCTGACACAGTCTGACTTAACTGGTCGCATTGTCTGGAAAGACCGGCGTTATCAGAACGCTGCGTGTTGATCTCTTCGTTCAGCTTTTTTTGATATTCAAGGTGACCAGCGATCTCTGTTTTACGTTCAGCCAGTTGCTGGGAGAGTGAGTCATTTGACTGCTGTGCGAGGCTCAATTCATGCCGTGTGCTATCTAACTGGTGATGGCAGGTTTCGAGTTCTGCTTCGGCAACATTCAGCCTTGTTTCTAACTCCTTGACGGTACTGTCCCGGATCTCTAATCGACCCTGTAGTGCCTGATTCTCAAGTTTCAGCTCATCCATATCGGTAGCGCTTTGCTCAAGCCGCTGTAACAGCTGCGTTACCTCCTCCTCCAGCTGCATGCTACGTGCTTCAGCTTTTTTAACACTATCATTCTGTATTGCGGTATAGCTTCTACGGTAGTGCCAGGTGATGTACGAGATAATATCGCCGAGTGCAACCTTTACCTCATCGGGTATATCCAGGTAACGGGCCTCTTCAGGAACCTCTTTAACATACTTCTGGTACTCCGCGAACATCTCCTGTGACCTTGCAAACGAGCCGCCAACAGCGTTTCTGAGCCAGTGAACTTTGAAGCTCAGATCGATATTTTCCGGGTTAATTTCTTTCTCTTTGCACAGACGTTCGATTGCATTGAAGTAATCGATCATCGCGATAGATGAGTACCTTGAACGACCCATTTCCTTTGATTTTTCAGTGGATTCGCTGCGGATGTCATTCTGCACCTCTGGCGGGGTAGCATCGTTCAGGCTTTTTTCTTTATCATTTTCAATCATCATTTTTTTCCTGCGGCCGGAAGCTGGTTTGCAAAATATATGCTGATAAGATCGTTCAGAGCATTCAGAAGCGAGATACTGTCGATGCAAATATGAACGTTTCCATTCTCAAACAGGCGACACCGCCAGCCATTCTCATCACTGACCTCGCCTGTGAATTCTGTATTTCTCATGGCCGTCAGCCTGTCGACCATACTCAGCCCACCGCCGGTTGCAGGTGTTGGAGTATCAGAACAGATGCATACAATATTCTCAAAGTCGCGTAAACAAAAGTGATTGTCCTGCGAGAAACCGTTGTACCTCAGCACGTTCACACCAGGAAAAATCCCCCGAAGAACAAGCTTTTTTGGCATTGTATATTGCCTGGCATTGCTTTTGAAACTTCGGTCAAGCTTGTTGAGAACATCAACGAAACCTTCTGCAAGGGTGTCTCGTCTGTTAGCCAGTGCATGCTGTAATGTTCCCTTAACAATCTCCAGGGAAGCGACGGGCGGATCCGTACGAAGGGATTCGTTAAAGGCTTCTTTTTGCTTATGGTTCCAGTACCGGTCCATACCTGTTTCTTCAAAGAGCCTTTTCCACGTTTTACGGTCAATTTCCTTACGCCCCTCCTCGATGGTGCGATCCAGTGACGACGGAAGACCAAATGCGTTGGGCTGCATAATTCTGCTGGTGAAGAGAGAGAGACCGCACAGTTCCGACGCTTCCGAGATTAACCGCATCCCTTCTTCGAATTTCTGCATGGCCATATCCCGGGCGCTGATGAGCTGCCCTGTCCGGCTCGCCGGTACTGGCTCAGAACCCTGGTTTTGAGTCATTTTACACTCCATTTTGGTATGTCAGAACATTTTGATTTGAGCAAAGGTAGGACACTATAAAACCTATAGAATTTACGTAGAAACGCGTTTAGTAAAGGCTTTACTAATTACTAATGACTAACATATTAGCACTTTCAGATATGCCAGCAATAACCCCAGCCAGTGAAATAATGTGATGAGCCCATTAATTGGGGGTAATCATTCTATCTGGTTGATATTTAACGCTTTTAATTGTCATCCTTATGTAAGCCTATGGGATTTACTCCTAATTAAATCCCATTGTATGAAAAATAGGCATTTATAAGCTTTCATGACGTGACGTTGTCACGTATATCAATGGAATTTAGTCACTAGTAAAGAGTTAACTAGTGACTATCTGCCTAATCGGTGTGCTTGAACGGTGCACTCCAGGGCGGATATAAAAATTGATGAGAGATATACAGAAAATGATGGACCGGCTTAATAAGCCAGCCTTTCTTGGGAGGATTGATGCTGCTGAACACGCTATAAAGCGAAAATGCCCCTTTTTAACCTATAGGTAGGGCACTATGAGTAAGATACAATCAAATCGCCAGTCAGATGGCTAATTTCATGATGACCAAAGCGGGCTATTTCAAGCGTTATCGCTGAGACGAGGCTTCAATGACAAGTACACTTGACCCATCACACAAGCAAATTGAAATGTGGCGCAGAGCTACCGGTTCCGAAGGTGGACTCGACGAATACCGCAACTGGGTTCTGGAAAATAGTATGAGATTTACAGCATACGGTATCCATACCGTTATCGTCGAAGGTGAGGCGAAGCATATAACAGCGCTTGATGATGTTACCCTCTGTAACGAGTGGGCGAAGCTTAAAAGAGAAAACAATAGGCTTTACGCAGCAAATGAAAAAATTTGCTCTGGCTGGCGTGGTTTTGTGTTGCGTTTGTTAGGAATAACACTGTCATGCAGAAAACCGGTCATCTTACTGGGGGCAGACGCGAAGAATCAAAATGATGCCGTGAAAGGGGCTGATTTGTAATTTTCAGGCGAGCCCACCGTTCTTAGAAAGCTGTTCTATGGGTATGTAAGGAAGATAATGTTCTCTGAACGCTCAGTACACTTAATCACTTCCTGTACAAAGGGCAAGAATCATCAGGGCCACGTCTGGCCGACATTGGACATAGATCCAAAACAAACCCCGGACGACGCAGCATATGCCTGGAGTAACATTGTAGACGACGCCAGAAGTAATCAGGCGGTACCGGCATTGTCCTTGTATTCAGGTAATCACTGGTCTACGGCAAAGGAAATTTTAAACTCAACCAGAAATCTGGAGTTGTGGATAATCTCTGCCGGGATGGGGTTTTTAAATAGTCGAGATCGGGTGCCCTCTTACGAGGCGACATTTCATCAAGTACCATTCAGGCATGATCTCTGGTGGAAAGCCATCACAAAATCACTAGGTAAGCATAACCGTTGCGCAACTATAAGCCAGTTAATGCAGTCCAGCCCGAATGATGAATATTTGATTGCGGCTTCGCCTGTTTATATTGCTGCTGTCCAGAATGACATCCTGAAGGGCATTGAGAGTTTGACTCATCCTCTTACGCAACTAACGATCGTGACATCAGGGGCATATGCTGGCCCACTTGAAGAATACTTAATTAAGAGTTCTTCAAGAATGATGAAAGAGCTAGAGTGCAATATGGTGTGCCTGAATATAAAACTGGCTCAATACATACTTAAAAGTGGTAGTCGTTAGAACTAGACTGTTAATGATACAATTCTCCTGTTATTTTATTTTTATAAAAGGTCTCAAATATGTTCAAAAACAGATTTTCTTTATTGTGTCTTGCTGTGGCATCGTCACTTACTCTTACTGCTTGCGATGTAGTTGATGCTGCCTATGACGAGACTTTAAATGATAACGCACCCGAAATTGTAATAGCTGGAGGATTCAAAATTGATATCCAAGGTAATGCAGTTCCGGTTGAGGGATATGATAATTGCTCTTTGAATACTCTTCAGGGAAGCTTTGATACGGATAAATCAAATTGTATTGTTCTGGATAGAACACGTAAAAAAGTACCGGTTCTAGTTCATTTGTCATCCGGTCCCGTCAAAGAAGAATGGAAGATCGAGCACCAGGTTGAAAAAACCAAATCCGGCAAAAATTTCATCCAAACTCGTATGATTAGACCTGACGGTAACTTTGTAGTGCCTGCATCCTCAGAACGAGGGATCTTTAGTGGCAAACATTACAGTCAAGCCAGCTAAGTCAAGTCTATCCGTTCAAACAGAAAAAAGGTTTCTTAAAAATGACGTTATCCGCTGCATTGCAAGGCACTTTTAAAGAGATGAGGAAAGACAATACAGTAGGCATCACAGTTCAAACTTGTTCAGATATTTTTGACAGCAATGTTCCTCCGGCTTATGTTTTCTGGCTTTATCGTCTCAAAGCGGGAGAAACTTTGCCGCGCGGAAGGTTCTTCAGAAAAAGAAAGCCAATCATCAATGTTATGGCAGTTGTTCATGATACTGCATTCGAAAAATAACGGCGCTATCAGGAAAGTTACTTTTATGAACGTAATTGCAGCTGGAATTTTTTTGCTTTATTTTTTACCCTACAGCTTTCGCTTATGCTTGTTATAAAAAGAGATGGCTAGAGTGGATTTTTCTTACTTTAATTATAATTTTTGCTTCTGCCATTTCGATTCAACAATACAATGAAGCGAATTTTGTAAGTGAGTTAAATTACCCTATGTTTATCTCCGCTATATATGGCCTGTCACTGGCATGGTTTCCTTTTCCGATTGCTTATGTTGTTCTGCGCTTCCTTCTTGCTGATTTACAGCATGAGTACCCTAAACAGTGAGCAGATTTTAAGACTCATGAACAACATCGAAAGCACGAAACAGTCTGCACAAGGAAGATAAGGAGTATTCTTAGCAAGATATCTTTGTACCTGAAGACATAAAGCTGGCATCTTTTTCCTTATAGAGTGTATTATGATTAAGTAAATCCTTATCAAAGAATTAGAAAGTGGGGTCGTATGTCTGAAGCACTCAAATCGTTAAACAATATTCGTACTCTTCGCGCCCAGGGCCGCGAGCTGCCTTTAGAAGTACTTGAGGAAATCCTCGAAAAGCTTAATGTCATTGTTGATGAGCGTCGTCAGGAAGAATCATCCAAAGCTGCCGAACTGCAAGCTCGTCAGGAGAAACTTGACGCCCTGCGTAAGTTAATGGAAGAAGATGGTATCAACCCGGAAGAGCTGCTTGGCTCATTCCAGGCCAAATCTACGGCTACCAAGAAAAGCCGTGGACCACGCCCGGCCAAATACTCATTTACTGATGAAAATGGCGAAACAAAAACGTGGACTGGACAGGGCCGTACCCCCAAAGCTCTGGCAGAACAAATTGCAGCCGGTAAAAGTCTTGATGATTTCCTGATCTAACTTTTGCCACCAGTTTTGATAGAGGCCACTTCGGTGGCCTTTTCTCATACGGAATCAATTTCAGGTACAGAACATATGAAAAATTCAGAACCTAAGAGCTGTGATCCCTATGTGGACAGTTTGATTAGAAATGCAGATGCAAAGGAAGCCAGGGCATTTCTCAAAATATTGAAGCCCTTACCATTCCTTATCGTTATCATCGCTGTATTCTTTTTTTGGGTATCGTTTTCCCGTTTATTATCCCAGGTCGCGTAAAACCTTTTTAAAGACTCTTCTTTACCAGATATGCTCCCTCACCGGGATGGTTTCAACCTCTTCAGTTTCCCATATTGGCAAAACCGTCAGGAAATAAGACGATACCCTCCACGCTTTCCATTAAAGCGGGATGACGACGCCCAGTTCTTACGACCAGACTCCACGTTTTCGATAAGGATGCCTTTGGGCCCTTCTAACGAGGCCACCTCAACAACCCGCACTTTCCGGATCAGTCTTGGATCCACTTCTTCCCAGATCTGGCCAACTGTAATTTCTTTTTGGGTTTGCATTTAATCTCTCGCTGTCATTTAGTGAACAAGACTAATCCTCGCCGTGGTTCAGCTTATGGCTTTATTTACGCTGACGATCCTTAGCCTTAAATTTTTGCCATCGTATCCGAAGGTTTTCGATGTTAACCGGAACCTGCATGCGTGTCGTCTCTATCTCATTCCCATGCCATTTCAGGAGATCATCATCCAACTCCCGGGCCTCCCGGCTGAAGTAAATTTTCATAGTGTCAGGGTTTATGGCGCAATGGTCATTGTCGAACAGTGTATGGATATCACGGCGAAGTAAAATTCCGTTCGTTACGTCGGGAATGCCTTCTTCATGACGTGGCGTTAAGTGCGCGGCCTCAGTACGCCAGGGGGACCTTACGCCGGTGACAACACATCGCCCGTAGCAATTCAACCTAACATCCCGGGCGAAAGGACCTTGGTCAGGACTGGTGACAGATTATGTACTTAAATTTGCGCATGTAACGCTCCTGTATATGATGGATGAACCACTCTCGTTCAGGGTTATGGCGAAATGTTTATCGCCGCAGCGAGAGATTCAGTCTTGCTATCAATATTCCTGAAGGTTGTCCGCCTGATTTCAGGGTAAGCATTCATTCACTGGCCGGTTCTACCTTATTATTCATACAGATTAAAGTAGTTGTGCCTGCTACTGCGGTCACCTTCCTTGACAAAGTAAGCAAAGTTTGAAAAATTGGCTATTTGCAAACTAAGGTTGTAATTCCATCATTCTAGCCTTAGATCTTTGATCAAGTGAAGTTGCTCACTTGGTTGGATTTTACCGTTTCCTGACGGCTTTTCAGAAGCGAGGGCTGGTTGGAATGCCTTCCAGCTAGAAGTCTTGCAGATGCTCTCCGGGCATTAACTCATTGTCGAATCTGCACCAGTATCACTAGGTTGTTGAGCGGGCGATTAGCTTTTTCACTGAGCCGCTGTACACTCGACTGCTTCAAGAAGCACTACTTACCATTTCCCTGTCGTAAGGTCTGTTCTTAGCTGGATTTTTTTGGGAGGCTACGCAGTCATGACAACTCAATCCAGCTCAATACAATACGCTTACGCGCTAGACGACGAGGGCACCCTCACGCACATTGGCGCTGCCCTGCGCTCACATACTTACACCTGCCCAGGTTGTAAGAGCCCCCTGACCCCGGTAATGGGCGAGTTCAACGCTAAGCACTTTCGCCATTCGGAAGAATGCTGTGCCCTTGAAACCTATCTTCACAAGTGCGGCAAAGAAGCATTCTTCTATCGCTACCAACAAGCTCTCAGCCGTGAAATGCCTATTAGCCTTGAGCTGGAGCGCCGGGTTGCCTGTAATGGTCCTCATTTAGCCTTAGTTAGAGACGAAGCACGTCAGTGCGTAAAATCCGTGCCTGCACGCTACAACTTGACTCAATTTTTCGATCAGGCAGAGCTGGAAAAACACGATAAGGTCACAGGGCTGCGACCAGACGTGATGTTGTATGATACGACTGGCGAAAGGCGTTGCTACGTAGAGATTTGTGTCACACACCCCTGCTCTCAAGACAAGATCGAAGCCGGTATCCCGATTCTTGAGTTTAAGGTCCAATCTGCCTCTGATATTCAGATGTTGCTTACCGGGGCCTACTCGATCAAGGAGAAGATCCTGAGAGTATTCAACTGGCTTCCCCCGTTTCAATCTGTGGACACCTGTAGCGGCGTCTGCTCAGTAGGTAACGTGGATATGTCTGTCTGGAGTTTAAGTGGTTCCGGCCGACTCAACGAACAAACGATGCCGCTCGCTGAAGTGGATTTAACAATCAATTCTGACGTGAACACATGGCCTAGATCGTTAGGGGCCGCTGAGCTGGCAGATAACTTACGAGCTTTTATCCGTCACGCCGATCCTCATTCACTATTTCCCAACTGCATTATGTGCGAGCAAGCAGGCCGATGGGAGGATGGCTATCTGCAATGTCACAGTAAAGCAAAGATCGTTCCCTACACCGAGGCCCGTCAGTGCGCCAATTACAAGGTTAAGGCATGACAAAAAGACTGACTTGGGAGCAGAAAAGTATTGTCAGCCATGACACCGGACATGCGTTGGTAAAAGCCGTACCTGGTAGCGGGAAAACAACCATACTTGTAAAGCGCGTTGAGCGGCTGGTCAAGACGGGAACTGATCCTCGCTCCATTCTGATCCTGATGTACAACAAGTCGGCGCAGGTGAGCTTCACGGAGAAGTTGAAGACGGCACTGATGTCGAGCGTGATTCCAGAAATCCGCACGTTCCACAGCTTGGCCTTAAAGATTGTTGGTTACGGAGAACGCCAACAGATAATCAAGAAGAAAGACCTCATTACTCCAAGCGACTACCGCTATGAGCAACTGGTAAAGCAAGCCTACTGCTATGGCTTTGACCATGAGGCGAATTTTATTGACCCCAATGAAATTGAAAACTTCGAGCTGTTTATTGCTCGCTGCCGGGCGGCGGCCGTAACTCCTGTTGATGCTGCCAATGATCCAACGTTCAGCAACATCAAACGGGAGTTTATTCGCGCCTATGGCCGCTATTGTGAGCTGCTGGAGGAAAACAGTCTGCGAACCTTTGATGACTGTTTGGTTGAGGCTGTCGCACTGTTGCGTAATGACAGCAGCCTTGGTGCCCACTTCAAGCACATCATTGTTGATGAATATCAGGACGTTAACCTGATACAGCATGACATGACCCGCTTGCTATCTAAGTCGGATACGTCAGTTATGGCTGTTGGTGATGTTAACCAGTGTATTTATGAGTGGCGTGGTGCTCGACCAGACTTTATCGGCGGACTGTTTGAAAAGCACTACCCGAATACGAAGGTGTTTCAACTGTCATGCACGTTCAGATTTGGCCATGAGCTTTCCTTGATGGCTAACTCGGTAATTCGGCGCAACTCTACAAAGCTGACCAAGCTTTGTGTCAGTCATCCTAGCACCCCCAAAACAGAGGTCAGATTGCACTTTGATAACTGCCTATCCAAGGTGCTATCAAACCTCTCGGTGAGCAGTGGAACACAAGCCATATTGTCCCGCACTAAGGCGAACCTTGCTGAGGCGGAAATTACTTTACGCCTGTGTGGGCTACCTTATCGCTACCTCAATGGTTCAAGCGCATTACACACCCGCACTGAAATCGGGATACTGGTAGTTGGCGTCTTGCTGTCTGTGTACGGCGATCTGCGGCTACTGGAAAACCATCCCAACAAACAAGCGATTGTTTACGGCTTTCTGAAGGAGGCTGGTTTTAGCTGGCAGAAAGGGCAATTCAAAGCGGCGCTCAGTGGATTGATGGCTCCGCACGCCGACCTATGGTCTGCTCTAGGCCAGTTATTCGAGGGCGCACAAAACCAAAAAGATCGGCTGGGCAGGCTCGCCACTATCTGCCAGAAAGACGGAGAGGAAACGCCTGCTATCGATGTGTTACTACGCCTGCGTATGGAGGGTTTCATTGATAGTGTTGGCTCTGAGGGTGTAACTCGCACTGGATCGAACGACCAGCAACGAGGGGTCAAGAGGATCGAGGAGCTACTTGTCTCCAGTAAGATCGATTCCCGCACGTTTTTAAACCTTATCTTGAATCCAGGCGAGGCTGCAACTGACTGCGATCCCTTCATCCTTTCCACACTGCATGGTTCCAAGGGGCTGGAGTGGGATAACGTAATACTGGTCGGGCTGAATGAGCAGGAATTTCCTGGCGGCAAACCCGATGATGTTTACAGCGTTCGCACATCGATGAACACCCCTCCGACCGAAGAGGTAATCGAGGAGGAACGTCGGCTGTTTTATGTCGGTATCACTCGCACAAAACAGCAGCTAAATCTGGTTGTCCCTCTTGATGAAGGGCTTGCGCGGTGGCTCAAAAACCGCTGGGATAGCACCCCGAAGAAGTCACCGATAGCTACTCGCTTCGTCTATGAGGCTGGCTGGACTGCTTGTGCGGTTACCAGTGATGCGATCTATAAAAGCACGGTAGAGAAACAGAAGGCTGACTTCAGCAAGTTTCACCAATGGTATCTAAGAGATCTTCAGCGGCTAAAAGTCTAGGGCTACCGATACTTTTCGATTTCAGACAGGTGCTCGTTATCCAGATCAATTGTGGCTTTTCTTTCAGAAGCGAGCTTCTTCGCTCGCTTTGCATACTGAAGCCCCTTGGCTGGCTGCTCTCCGCGTAGGATCTGTTCAGCCTGCTTGTGCGTATTCCGGTGAAGTTGAACAGTGATTCCGGAAAGTATGCGGACAGGGATTCTTCGAGCAGAAGCTGAGCTTTGAGGGGAGGCATCTTTTCGACTCACTGAACAAGCCAGCAGCCAAGCGCAGCGCGGCAGTTGTGGATCCAAGACGTTGGAACAGGACGGTTCATCTGACATCAGAGTACGTGCACTGAGGTGTCCGGAATCGGTGTACACGCAAGCCGGAATCAGCGTTCATTTTAAACCGGAATAGGTGTTCATTTTCGACCGGAATATGCAGCTTGCTCGTGCTGTGCCCCAGAAAGCGTTCGTACTGCTCGTCAGATACCTCAGTGCCGATCAGTCGTTCGATCCAGCCGCTTTTCGGCGGGTTACTTACGCCCAGCGCAAGCAACTGCTTTTTTCTGTACCCACTATTTCCGGTGCGGCCGGCTTCAATCAAGGCTTTGGTTAGAACTACAGCCATTTGGGGACTCTCATACACAAACCTGAACCATGCGGGTCTGATTGGCGGTCAAGATAGCAGCGCATCGAAATCAACACTGAACTCTGCTTCTAAGAACTCAATCGTGGCTGGTTGGCTATCGAGCGATGCTTCCCGTGTAGACTCCAGTGCGCACTCCAATCGACGCAGCAGGGTAAACGGCAAAATGATCTTGCCGAAGTCGGTATGCTTGAAATCCCCCCCCCACAGGTCTTCCGCGTTCTTCCAAATGAAATCAGCTTGCGAAGCAGCCGAACCTACGAACTCTGCCATCTTGGCCTCCAACCAACTTTTGCACGAAACGGCACATCATCCAAAAGAGGGTTGTCAACCAAGTTTTGCACAAAACGGACTTTGATCCATTTCTAACTAAAATCTACAATCCAACCTCAGATTGCAAATAGCCGAAAAATTTAACACCGACGAAAGGCCATACCTTCGTTAGTGTGCGAAAGCCGCTTGCGAGCGACGGAATAGGTGAAAGCTTTAGTCAGGGTTAATTACCCTGTCTGCGGTGATGGGATGGCTCAGGCGTATATCATCACTCCTTCCAAAGTCCGTACACACTCTTTCAGCCTTTGCAGAAATGCAGGGCTGTTTCATATCAGACAAGCGCAATGAAATTTTCAAATGCTTTCCAAAAATTCAAAGGCCTTAAGCTTTATCTGTATCTTACGGTCCCCGCACGGAAAGTAACTTTCCTGAACAGGAACCGCCTTGCCAGCCTTAACTTTCTAAACGGTTAAAGTTACACCAGGCTGTAAATGGTGAAACAGTTTTTGAAGCCCATGAAACACCGCTGTCGGAAAGATAACTAGCCCCAAGACGTCTAACTTCTTTTTGATGTAGAGCTAATTCTTTCGGATCGGCAATATCTTCCACCACGCTCATCATGGCCATCTGAACTCCGGGAGATGCCATTTTATAAGCTGTCGAGCTTGCAACTGAATTTTTCAGGATTGCCACTCTTTCTTTTTCTGGTCGTCCATTGTCAGACGTATTCGCATAAGTTGTACCGGCAATCAACAACGGAAGGCTGGCATTG
This sequence comes from Citrobacter sp. R4, assembly GCF_026719175.1. Classification (NCBI taxonomy): domain Bacteria; kingdom Pseudomonadati; phylum Pseudomonadota; class Gammaproteobacteria; order Enterobacterales; family Enterobacteriaceae; genus Citrobacter; species Citrobacter sp. R4. Next base: position 128,349 of record NZ_JAPPSU010000011.1, on the reverse strand, counting down.
GCACAGAAATGCATAACGCGTTTTTGCTGGAGCTGTAATTCAGTGGCTGCAAATGCTTTACCACATCCGAGGATTCCCAGAATCATAATTAAAGCTGTTTTATTCATAAAATTAAAACCGTCCTTTTTAGCTCTTTAACTGTTGCGGTTATCTCGGTGTGGATATTTCTGAAGTGTATGATACCCACTTACCTGAGACTGCCAGTATACTGGCTCAGGTATTAAACCTAAGAGGTCTGGTGCACCGGTTTTAACCTTTTCATTTCGCTTTTATCTTGTGCCAGGCTCTTGAGTCAGAATTTAAAGGTTTGTGGCATGCAGGTTTTACTGCCAGGTTTAGGCACAACCTGGCTGTCACCCTTCATTGGTCCTGAGCAAGGCCCTGGTATTCTGCCCAGCGTACGGCCAGCCGCTCTAAGTCCAGATCGTACACCAGCGGTGTGATTTTACGGCCTTCAAACAGCTCGCCCACCTCAATGCCTGGCTTAAAATGAACGGTCAGGGTGGCCGGATCTATGCCCATAAGATCGGCATCAAACAGCGCATGCATTGTTGGAGTCATCAGGATGCCATTAGACGGATTGTACCGGGTTCCATGTTCAATGTGTGCCGCATCCAGGACACCTCCATTAACCCAACCGGTTACCGCACAACGGCCTGCGAAATTCTCGATGAGCAGAGCTTTGAATTTACCCTGTGCCACGCCACTACGTTGCGTCACTACGCGCTCGCAGTGCTCACCCTGGATATCTACGTCAGGTTTCCGAATTGGCTCGCTGGTGGCCGTCTCAGCTTGTTTTAGGGTGGAACGTGGATAGGCCAGGTTATATGCTGCGCCTGTGGTCATTTGCTCGATGACCGCAGGCGCATAACCTTCTGCTTCCAGCTTACGATATGCAGCCCGGTAGTCTCTTTGGGTTTTCAGCGGGTAAATCTTCCCGCCTTTACCATCGAAAGCGATAAACCAGAAATCGTCCGTGCCAGTTTCAAGATTTCTGCAACGTTTCAGATGCCATCCGCCTTCTCTCGCCCAGATGGTACGGTTATTTCTGGCATTCGTTTTGTCATACCCGTGCTCGTCAAGCCAGCTATCAAAGCTGGTCAGCCCCAGGTCCTGAACCTCCAGAGAAGGTACACGAATGACCTGCAAGGTATGGCGTGGTCTTGGCTCTCTCATCTTGATCTCTTCCTAGCGCTGGTCTGGGAAATACGGATATTGCGGGCCATATTCATAATCATGCGGGCCTGGCTCAACTTCCCAGAATGGACGGCCGCTAATTGTCTTTGGACCGCGCTCGTTTACGATGTCTTCTACATCCTGAATATTAAATGGCATCGTTGCCAGTAACAGCTGATCTTCGGGTGTCAGCGTCACAGTTGCACCGTCGATACGGCTGTAAAGGTCGGCAAACTGTTTACCTGCACCGTGCAACCGGTGCTCCGCTACACTTCTGATTGCGTGTAAGTCCAGCTCCGCCGCTTCCATGCGATCCACGTATAGTTTCATTTCTTTACGCAAAGCGCTCAGCTCACGGGTTTTAATAAATCCGTAGGCGTACCCACCCAGGGCGATAACTGCAATGATTGCTAAAATAGCCATTTATTTTCTCTTACGTTACTGCGGCCGCCGCTTTAGTCTTAATGTGAAGCCTGGGAATTCGCTGAATGAAGAATACGTTTTCACCCCCAGACCGACAGCTGTTAAGGCGCGATCCCAACACTCCATTTGTAAGTATCAGGCCCATCTTCTCCGCTGGTGGCATCAGCTACAATCTGTGCATAACGTTCTCCAGCAAGTTCTCTTACCATCTGATCCACGACCCATTGCAGATGATGCATTTCATCGGTTCCGCCGTAACGACAAGCCAACTCAATAGCCCGCTCTATTCTTTTTTGTTCTTCAGTCATACTGAATCCTCACGCTTACATCAGCTATTCTGAAAACATGCACACTATAAATTGCGGCTGTCATTTCTCAGCCAGGCGCCTGCATTGCTGCCTCATTCCATCAAAAATACTTTCCGCAAGCTGCTGGGGGAACTGGTCCGGAAGAAGCCCGCTAACACGTTCAATGACACCCGGGGTTCTGGCGATGATTTCCTCTATCATCGCCTCTGTCTGCTGTTTACTCAGGCCGGTTATCTCACCATGCCTGATCCAGTGGCGTCGTTGTATTCGATATATCTGGTAATAGTTGCTACTGCCACGTACGGCCATCGCCAGTTTGCACTTCTGCCAGGATATCTGATTGTTCCCATGACCGATCACCGGCCATGCCGACAACACATCATAGTTTGGTGTAAGGTGATAACGTCCCTGTGGCCCAATAGAAATACTGAAATTTTTAGCGTGGCCATCTGTTGCGGCCATCATCCAGAAAATTATCTGCGTCATAAAAAACTGCGCTTTGTCACGCTCAGCACGGTCTGAATTACTCAGAACCTCCATAATTTCCGATATACCTGGCCCGCCGTCCGCCTGATATTTTCGTAATGGCGAAACGCCCAGGGCCTGACACATATCCTCCTGGGGTAAACGAATGATCCATTGTCCGTCTCCTGACCATTTTCGGTCAAAACGTTCTACCACCAGCGCTTTCTGATCTTCAAAGTGAGCAATCTGCGTTCTTGCCACGGGGAGCCCGTACTGGCCGAGAAGTACCGAGCAGAGCCATTCATTTTCAACCGACGAGCTCATGTCGGCTTTCATGTTCCCCACAAGTCCGAGCGGTAGCTTGAATATATGCGTCGTTGGTGTATTACCCTCCGGCATACACCACCGATCTTCATGCCACAGTAGGGCTGTTTTCTCCTGAGCACCGGCAATAGATAAACGTAAGTCGTCGTTATCTTCTGGCCTGCCCGGTAGCAATGTCTCCGTGGTATTACGCAAAGTTGCCGCAATTTCTGATTCAGTAAGCGGGTGATACTTCACGGAATATAAATCAGTGGGTTCATCTCCGTCATGAAGCAGCTGTATCGCGCCCACGCAGTCTTTTCCCAGCTCCGTCAGCAGATCAAAAGGCTCCAGGCTATCGGCCTTGTAACGCATTGCCAGACGTCTGCGTATGCCTTCGCTGTCCGGCAGTAAATTATCAAAATAGTCACGTACCACATTTCCACGCCAGACCTGGTTCCCGGGAGTAAAAGGAAGGGACAATGACAGCGGCCTTCCCTGTTCGTCAGCAACCCATTCAGGAAGGTATTCTAAGCTGTCTACCCCTTTGCTTTTTTCCCAGTACCCGACTTTGATGCCGTTCATCCAAATTACCAGACGTTGCTGTTTCCGGCTCATATCGTTACCAATCCTCCTGTCGTGCAGGTGAGTTTGATTTAAGCATTTCTTCCGTCTGCTTCCTCTCTGAAGAGGTGGTTGCCGAGGAGAAGCTGATTTTTACGCCCAGGATGGAAAACACCTTGAATAGCCGTTCAATGCTCGCACTGGCAGGGTTGGCTTCCAGACGTGAGTATGTCTGTTGAGTGACGCCTAACCTTTCGGACAGGTCTTTTTGCGTCAGGCCATTCGCCTTGCGAAAACCAATGAGCAAGGGACGCAGCTGGTTGAGCGTGTTTAACGGGTAATCATTATTGATCATAAGCTGGCCTCAGTAGTTTCCTCTGATACACCTTGCAGGCTGTTTCCTAAACATACACCCTAAAAGCTGTAATATCAAATTAACAGCCTAAAAGCTGTTAAATAGGGCGTACAACTTTTAGGCTGTTACTATGTGGCAGCATAAATCTTGTTAGCGATACAACTTTATTGTCTCATCGCTCCTCTTTGCAACCAGCTACATACGATCATAAGTGACACAACATTAATATGAAGCGACATTCACCAAATGAACCTTCGTCATTTCAGATAGTTAGCTTACTTGCATGTCCTCATCCCATGAAGGGGAGGGCCTAACCCTGGCATCGAGCAAAACTGACCACCCTGCCCTTATTAAGACCCCACATGCGGCAATGGTGCCCTGTCCACGCCGCCCGCGATTTTTGAGGAAATGGGAAGAAAATAAAAAGAAAACAAAAAGTTATCGGCTGAAGTATCGGCGCAGATCGGGAATCAGGCGAAGCCTGACAGCACGTTGGGGCCTGGCAGGGGGCTTGAGGGATGAGGACATGCAACTCTGATAGCCTTCCCGCCACGGGGTCGGTTAAATTCGTATCCGGCCGGTGCAATTCCAACGGCCGCGTTACCAGTTCGCCGGGTAGCATGGCCAGCAAAGCCAGGCATCGAGCACCCGGGTTTCACTAACGGCCGCTGCATAGACGCCGGTATCCGGAAAGAAATAAACCGGGGTGGCGTTGTTCAGCTGGTCGCCTTCATCGGCCAGAGCGCCGATCACCTCATGAGGCTTCAGCAGCATATCCGTTAAATATTCATCCGGGTGGATGGCATTCAGCGATATGGCCATCTCCAGAAATTCATCCAGTGTGTGGCGGGTACGATACCCCCGGAAAACCTCGTATGAAGGCGTGACGCATTCACCATCCAGGGAACAGGCATCGTACCCGGCCAGCTGCTCTTCGGTGAGTCCGGAGGCATGCTTTGCCACAAGATTCGTAAACTGCTCTTTATCGTCCATCACAATCCTTACGCTGTAGGGGCCTGTTTGTGTTATCACTGCTTCCGGATTTTACATCGCACAACCCGGCAGGTATCCGGTCGCCCGGGCGTCCTTTGCGGTCATGTTAGCCTTTGGCCTGTATTAAGACGAATCCCTTTCACTACACGGGCTCGCAGGGTGACACCTCCCCTTTTCACCGGAAGCGAAAGAGGAAGAACAGTTTAACAGCCCGGATCCTCAATAATTTTTGCATAACGGACTAAATGACCGGTTTATGCAGCCCCTGTTACTTACTGTCGCGGTAAGGATAAAACCCTGGTTATGAAACAGAGTTTGTATCGACGTTTAGGTTTTGGTTGAATGAGTAACTCTAAGCAACCGGAATATGACATGGCCAAAGTACAAGGGCTCTTTGTTGGATACCGAAAATTTGCTGTTGATCGCGAGTGGCTTCGGCAGCAGGAAGAACAACGTTATCGGGATCGCCAGCGACAATTTGATGAATGGTCCAGAAAATGGGTCACTGTAACTAGGCTAAAAGAGACTCGTTTATGGACTGACGGAGCCATCAGGCGATGGCTGGGTGAACCTCAGCAACAGGGTAAATATAAAGTTTTCCCCGTTGAAGCGGTTTTGGCTGCTGAGAAGTTGAATGAGTTTCAGCTCTGGCTTAAACCCCGGCTGGAAAAGAAACGTGCCCAGCATCACCACTTTTTAATTCCATTTCTGTAAAGTAGAAACAACGACAGTTCCGGCTGCATTCAAGGCTTCGGCATCTGGTCAGAAGTAAAGCGCCATTTTTCATTATAAGGGAGGTTAGATAGTGGAAGGTATTGAGACACTGAGTTTGCGGCTTGATGAGAACGAAACTATGGCCCTTGCTCAATTTGTTAAACGTCTGAGCTGGAGCGATCTACGTGGTTGTGCTGTGAGTGACGAAGAAGCCTGGGTAATGAAAAGCGCAGTTGATAAATTACAACAGGCGTTAAGGGAAGAAGGTTATGCGCCTCGATGATGCAGGCTTCGTGTTATTTTCCGATGACAAATTTTCTTAAGGACTAAGTATGAGCCAGCACTGGTATGAGGTGAAAAGCAATCAGGGAATTGTTCAGGTGATGTTAGGCTGGGATCCACCTTTGCAGTGGTGTAAGCGTAAACTGACCGCCGTATGTAGCCATCAGACGAGAATTGGTAACTTAGACGCCCATCTGATATAGACGGACATCTAAGTATGGAATTACAGGACTGGCGAAAAGAACCTCGTAAAAACTATTCGAATGAATTCAAACTTCGTATGGTGGAACTGGCATCACAACCTGGAGCTTGTGTTGCACAGATTGCACGTGAAAATGGCGTCAATGATAATGTTATTTTCAAATGGCTCAGGCTCTGGCAGAACGAAGGGCGTGTTTCGCGGCGTCTTCCGGTAACGACCTCTTCTGACACTGGCGTTGAATTATTACCTGTAGAAATAACGCCGGATGAGCAGAAAGAACCTGTGGCGGCCATTGCGCCGTCTTTATCCACTTCCACTCAGACCAGAGTCAGTGCCAGTTCCTGCAAGGTGGAATTCCGTCACGGTAACATGACGCTGGAAAATCCATCGCCAGAGCTGCTCACAGTGTTGATCCGTGAACTGACCGGGAGGGGAAGATGATCTCACTCCCATCAGGTACCCGTATCTGGCTCGTTGCCGGCGTTACCGATATGCGTAAATCCTTCAACGGACTGGGAGAACAGGTACAACATGTGCTGAATGATAATCCCTTCTCCGGTCACCTGTTTATCTTCCGTGGCCGACGGGGTGACACCGTCAAAATTCTTTGGGCTGATGCTGATGGTCTGTGCCTGTTCACCAAACGCCTGGAGGAAGGCCAGTTTATCTGGCCTGCGGTACGTGACGGCAAGGTATCCATTACCCGCTCGCAACTGGCAATGCTCCTCGATAAGCTGGACTGGCGTCAGCCAAAAACATCCAGCCGTAACTCACTGACAATGTTGTAAAAAACTCCTGACCGCATTATAAAAACGGTCATGAGTCAGAAATACCTCATTCGCATCGCAGAGCTGGAAAGGTTGCTCTCTGAGCAGGCTGAAGCCCTCCGTCAGAAAGACCAGCAACTGAGTCTGGTTGAAGAGACGGAAGCCTTCCTGCGCTCTGCACTGACACGTGCCGAAGAAAAGATCGAAGAAGATGAACGGGAAATAGAACATCTGCGGGCTCAGATAGAAAAACTGCGCCGGATGCTGTTCGGTACCCGTTCTGAAAAACTGCGTCGTGAAGTTGAACTGGCTGAGGCTCTGCTGAAACAACGTGAACAGGACAGCGATCGTTACAGTGGGCGGGAAGACGATCCTCAGGTTCCCCGCCAGTTGCGACAGTCGCGCCATCGTCGTCCGTTACCGGCACACCTTCCCCGTGAAATACACCGCCTGGAGCCAGAAGAAAGCTGTTGCCCGGAGTGTGGCGGTGAGCTGGATTATCTGGGGGAAGTCAGCGCTGAACAGCTGGAACTGGTGAGCAGTGCCCTGAAAGTGATCCGCACAGAACGGGTAAAAAAAGCCTGTACAAAATGTGACTGTATTGTTGAAGCACCGGCGCCGTCCCGCCCGATAGAGCGTGGTATCGCGGGCCCCGGATTACTTGCCCGCGTGTTAACGGGAAAATACTGCGAACATCTGCCACTGTATCGTCAGAGTGAAATCTTTGCCCGCCAGGGTGTCGAACTGAGCCGGGCCTTACTCTCCAACTGGGTTGACGCGTGCTGCCAGTTAATGACACCGGTGAATGATGCCCTGTACCGTTATGTAATGAACACCCGCAAGATTCACACTGATGACACACCGGTAAAGGTACTGGCACCGGGTCAGAAAAAGGCGAAAACAGGGCGTATCTGGACGTATGTCCGGGATGATCGCAATGTGGGTTCGTCATCTCCTCCAGCGGTCTGGTTCGCGTACTCGCCGAACCGGCAGGGGAAACACCCGGAGCAACACCTCCGCCCCTTCCGGGGTATCCTGCAGGCGGATGCGTTCACAGGTTACGACAGGTTGTTCAGTGCAGAACGTGAAGGTGGTGCACTGACAGAAGTTGCGTGCTGGGCCCATGCCCGGCGAAAAATCCACGATGTATACATCAGCAGCAAAAGTGCGACGGCAGAAGAAGCACTGAAGCGAATCAGTGAACTGTACGCCATCGAGGATGAAATACGGGGATTACCGGAGTCAGAGCGTCTTGCCGTCAGGCAGCAGCGAAGCAAAGTGTTACTGACGTCGCTGCATGAATGGATGGTGGAGAAGAATGGTACGCTGTCGAAAAAATCCAGACTGGGCGAAGCGTTCAGCTATGTACTGAATCAGTGGGATGCCCTCTGTTATTACAGTGATGACGGTCTGGCGGAGGCGGATAATAATGCTGCGGAAAGAGCGCTTCGTGCAGTCTGTCTCGGAAAGAAAAACTTTATGTTCTTTGGCAGCGATCACGGCGGCGAGCGTGGAGCACTGTTGTACGGGCTGATCGGCACCTGCCGTCTGAACGGTATCGATCCTGAAGCGTATCTGCGCCATATCCTGAGCGTACTGCCGGAATGGCCTTCCAACCGAGTTGATGAACTCCTGCCATGGAACGTAGTACTCACCAATAAATAAGCGTCAATACGGTGCTCCGTTGACGCTTACGCAGTGGTTTCATATGTGCATTGATTATGACATTAATGCAGCAGAAGACCCACTCTATACTAATCTGGCTGAACCTGATCCCTACTACGTTACTCCGGAATATCTGCAATTTGTACTTGAACGCTTCGAAATAACGGATATTGTAATAAAGCCCGATACCTCTGGGCTTTACGAAGAATTATTAATGGATCAGCTTTTAGACCGATAGCTAAGCTGCCAGCAACAGACGTGCTGACATAATCGTCACTTAACTGTAATGTCAGATACTTCAGGTACAAATGTCCGGACTTGTTTGAAACCTATCCAAAACTGTAAATATATTTTCGTTATAATATAACCTTAATTGAATTGCTTTCTAACAGTTCCCACTCTTCTTTTCTAAGTACATTTTTAATTATTGTTCCATTGGCAAGCGTCAGCTCATACTCCCTGTCACTATAAATAAGGTTTTTATTTTCGACTCGTCGAAAGCTGGTAATGGCAACCTTTCTTTATCCACCTAACGAATAATTATCTTTGATTTCTGCGAACATTTAAACTCCCGTATATTAACGTCTTAAAGACAACTGAACCTTCTCGGCCCTTTCTGCGCCCCGACTAATGATACTATCGTAGTTGTCGATTTCATCATCAGTTGGTGATTCTTCAGCTATCCATTTCAGGTACTTGATGCGGTCCATATGCTCCTCCCTGTACGATTTCCAGTGAACAAAGGCTCTACAGTATTAAGCTGCTGTAGAGCTCCTTTAACCATGCGAAAACTGTGCGTATTACAGGATGCCTAACCTTTTTGTTTCATCGATCCACGGTCTGAATTCTTCCAGTAAATTATCATATAACTTTTCATCGCTGATCGAACCGAAATCATCCATGGCAAAGAAGTGGGTGTTATCAACCCGGCGGTCAGTAAAGTCATCCAGATTTTTGAGGATACCGTAGCTTGAACCACCCAGGCCGACAAACTTCCAGAAGATGGGGTAGTTGGCAGAACGCCGGATTGCATCTTTAATCGCCCGGGTCTTGCTGATCCCGCCATCGGTAATAAATACAACATATACCGGGATTTTCGAGTCCTTAAAGTAGTCGACAATTTCTTCCATCACAGGGGGCTCATTGTTTGTCCCACCAAGTCCCGGCAGGTTCTCCCAGGCTGAACGCTTTCCAGACCCGCGAATGGACTGAATATATGTGTCCAGGTTGTCCAGTGTGACGTTTGGATACTTCTTGTGCTTCTCTCCAAATCCCCAGACATCCATTTCACCGTCGTCGTCGAACTGGGCGGCAAGAACGGCGATGCGGTCCAGCACAGACTGAACGTTGCCCTTACTGAACTGGCCACTCATTGAGCCGGATGCGTCAAGTACAAATGCAACCGCTGCCTCAAGGGTGTCCAGTTTATTTTTAGTGAGACTGACCGAGGCTTTTTTAGCGAGGCTTACGAGGCGCGGAGATCTGGTTTCAAGTTTCTTTTCCAGACTGATACGAGCGGGCTTTGCTGGCTGCGGAGCTGGCTGTGCGACATCAACGCCAAAGCTAATGGCCAGAGGCTCAAGACCACCGTTGAAACCCTGCCCGAGCGCACGAAGCTTCCAGGCGCCATTGTGCCGATATACTTCACCCAGGATGATTGCTTTCTCACTGCGGCCCTGAGTCTCAGCCTGAAAATCAGCGATACCAGGAGCCTGAATGCTCAATAAACTGAGCCCACTGATAGTATCTTCACCATCAATGACAACGGTGATCGCAATCTTACTGACGTTCGCCGGAACACGATCCAGTGCTATCTCAATGCTGGACTGCTGAGAACCGGTAACGAGCTTTACTGCCCCTTCAGGAGAAGACAGATTATTATAAAAGATAAAGTCAGAATCGCCGGTTACCTTTCCCTGAGCATTAAGCAGGAAGAGGCAGGTATCGGGTTCGCCTTTAAAGCCGGATTTGGCAGGGTACTGAAGATTCAGCCTGATCGCAGATTGCTGAAGCGGTATGTTTTGTCCGGATTGTAGATTCACATTAACTCTCCTGATTTTTGATTATTTTTAAAGCGCAGCGCTTATATATGTTCCCCAGGCTTAGTTCAGGACGCTGGATTTCTGGTGAGGCGTATATATGGTGTGACACCATATTTCATCACGCTGAAGTTTCTATACCTGTTGAACTGGAATTTTGATTGACCGGGTATCTTATGTTCCAGATCCCGTTCCTTCATAAACCGCAAAAGTAACATATATCAGAGGGGCATTCTGTTGATAAAAGGCACGGAATACCGGCTTTAACCAGCAACCAGAGATAAATCCGTTTCCTGCCTTTAAAAGGCTCAGGTCTGAATTAACATGACCTGCTTTCTGAAATTTCCAGTCCCCTTTCTACTACTCCCTCCTGAAAGCGGATCGCAACCAAAAAAAACCCCGGCATTGCCGGGGTATGATTCAGCGTTGTTTTAGATGTTAACGCCGTGCTGGGAGGCAAGAGCCGCCAGGCCACCGGCAAAGCCCTGACCGACAGCTTTAAACTTCCACTCAGCGCCATGACGATACAGTTCACCGAAGACCATAGCGGTTTCGGTTGAGGCATCTTCAGACAGATCGAAACGGGCAATTTCCGTGCCGTTGTCGTTGTTGTAAACGCGCATGAAGCTGTTGCTCACCATGCCGAAGTTTTGTTTACGCGCTTCTGCATCATAGATGGTAACGGCAAACACCAGTTTTTTGATATCTGCTGAGACTTTGGTCAGATCGATTTTGACCTGCTCATCGTCACCGTCGCCTTCACCGGTACGGTTGTCGCCCTGGTGCTCTACCGCGCCATCAGGGCTGGTTTTGTTATTGAAGAAAATGAAATGCGCATCTGACAGCACTTTACCGTCTTCGCCTACTGCGAACACGGAAGCGTCCAGGTCAAAAGCCTGACCGTCAGTTACACGGGCATCCCAGCCGAGGCCAACCATAGCGATATTCATGGTTGGTGCTTCTTTGGTCAGAGATACGTTGCCGCCTTTTACGAGAGAAACTGCCATTTTTAGCTCCTGCAAACAGTTGAATGAGGGCTGCATTAACAGCCCCGGGTGAAAAGTTACTTTTCGATCAGGACGCGTTAATGCCGTACTGAGCACATACAGATGCCAGACCACCAGCATAACCCTGGCCCACTGCGCGGAATTTCCACTCACCATTGTGGCGATACAGCTCGCCGAACAGCATGGCAGTCTCAGTGGACGCATCTTCGGTCAGATCGTAGCGAGCGACTTCAGTCTGGTTATCGTCATTGACCAGGCGAATAAACGCACCGGATACCTGACCAAAGCTCTGGCGACGAGCCTGAGCATCATGGATAGTGACAACGAAGATGATCTTGTCAACATCAGACGGGACGGCGTCCAGTTTAATTTTCAGCGATTCATCATCACCATCACCTTCACCGGTACGGTTATCACCGGTATGGGTTACGGAACCGTCAGATGACGTCAGGTTGTTATAGAAGATGAAATCTGAATCGCCGCGCACTTTGCCATTTGCGGCCAGCAGGAATGCTGAAGCATCCAGGTCAAAGTCCTGACCGTCTGTTGAACGCGCATCCCAGCCAAGGCCCACCAGGACGTTTTTCATTGACGGAGCTGCTTTACTCAGGGAGACGTTCCCGCCTTTGGAAAGAGAAACACTCATAAAATAACCTCTTCGATTAGTAATTGTTCAGGTTAACACTTCAGGGGATCAGCTCCCCTTTTCCTCAGATTCAGGTTTGCCCGGGAACATGACGCTTGCGAGAATGCCCAGCGCCAAAACACCCAGTACAACATACAGGCTGGTTGTCGCCGCGATGCTGTAACCATGATGCCAAATGTGATCGGTCGCATTCAGGCCCAGTTTTGCCGCGATGAAGAACAGCAGCACGATAACGGCCTTCTCCAGATGAACCAGGTACTGTTTCAGTGCTTCAAGGACAAAGTACAGAGTACGCAGGCCCAGGATAGCAAACATCATGGCACTATAGACGATAAGCGGTTCACGACTGACGGCAATGATTGCCGGTACCGAGTCAAACGCAAACATAACATCCGAGAGTTCAACCACGGCCACACACAGGAACAGAGGGGTCGCATACAGCGCCGCCTTTTTACCACGGCCAATGGTGACATCGCTGTTTTCTGGTTTCGCCAGTTCGGCATCCACTTCCTTCTGGTTAAGCAGGAAAGCATGACCTCTGAGCTTCGGCCAGATAGGGAAGAAGCGTTTAACCATGCGGTAAGCCAGATGCTGGGAATAATCCTCAATTTCATCATCGTCATCACCGCTTTTAAGCATCATGACCGCCGTCCAGGCGACGATGATAGCGAAGACAACTTCAACATACGGCCCCAGACTCAGCAGGCTCGTACCGATGGCGACAAAGATGCCCCTGAAGACGATGGCACCAATGATCCCCCAGTAGAGAACACGGTGGCGGTAACGATCAGGAACGGCGAACCAGGAGAAGATGGCCATCATGACAAACAGGTTGTCGACCGACAGCACTTTCTCCAGCGCATAACCCGTTACAAACAGGCTGGCAACCTCAGCACCGTGGTGGATGTAGAGGAAACCGGCAAATGCCATCGCAACCACAACCCAGAATACGGACCAGAGCGCCGCACTCTTCAGGGAAATGGGCTTGTCATCACGGTGCATAAACAGGTCAATAAAGATGGCACCGACTGAAAGCGCAATGAAAACAATGACCGTTTCAGTCGGGAAGCCGATGTGTGTGGAAACCATATTTTACCCTTAGGGATGTGGATCAGAGGCCAAATTCAGCCGGGTCGAAGCCCAACGCGATAGCGATCTCGCGGGAGGCCAGTTTCTCGTCCTGATCGAAGTTACCGTCACTTTTCGCAACGGCAATACCAACACGTAAGGCCAGCTGAGCGGCCTCAGGCTGATCTTTCAGCGCCAGGATGTATTTCATGGTTTCGCCCTTGCCGATTTCAACATCGAAATCGAAGCTTGAAACCAGTTTATTGAAGAACTCGATCACCTCATTGGTATCGAAGACCTTCAGCTCTTCTGAAGAGCGAAGAAAGCCCATCATTTTCTGCTTTTCTTCCGAACTCACGCCGTCACTCGATACGGCAATACGGGCACATACAGCAACGGTGCCGTGCATAAATTTTTTGTTTTTGAAACGACCAACCTGGCGGGTCAGTTCGTCCCGGCCAGAGTTAATGGCACCTTTTACCTTGTCGAAAAAGCTCATACCTGTTTCCTTTGTTGCTGTGTTATTTAGAACCGGCGCTCCAGCGAAATCCCCAGCCAAATGCCCGGTCCATTTCGTCCTGGCCTTTGAAGTACTGGTTAATTCGCTCGACTTTAATTGCGCCGTTTTCGTTTACGAGTCTGGCAATGGCGCACAATGTGCGACGGTTTTCACCTTCGGTCAGGCGGGTCTCAATGGGCGGTTGATCCGGCACATGAATGGTGACCACACCATCAGTCTTGTCCCAGCTGGGAACACCTTCATAAATAAAGGCGTAAATCAGCACTTCGCGGATATGCTTCCATTCACGTCCATTGATATGCAGCCACTCGCCGTCTGATACATCACCCGTCCGGTCATCGCCCTTGAGCTGAACATACGGTTCATCGCGATAATTACCGAATGCATTACCGAGCGCCTGAATGACCGATTTATACCCGTCCTGAAGCTCAACAAAGGCCCCCAGATCCAGGTCGATTCCTTTGGAGCCGAACATGCCTGCAAAGCCTGATTTGCCGCTGCCCCGGTGCCAGTTCAGGTTGATCCGGATTTCACCGAAGTTATCCCGTTTGGTCAGGCTGATTGCAGGCTTCTCTTTTGTCAGCGATACCTTGCTCAGGCTGATTTTTGTCTCAACTGGCGGAGGGGTTACAACCGGAGGAGTCGGGGCTGCGGGAGCCGGTTCGTCGGCAATATTTACGCCGAAATGCTCTGCCAGCGGTTTAAGTCCACCGTTGAACCCCTGCGCAACGAAGCGGAATTTCCAGTCATTATTACGACGGTAAAATTCACCCAGAATTAAGGCTGCTTCCTGACGGCCGCTCAGTTCGACACTGCCGCTAACCAGGCCGGTAGCCCCTTGCTCCACGTCGATGGAAAGATTACGAAGACCGGACACCGTCTGCCCACCGTCACAGGTCACGGTGAACGCAATTTTCTGGACATCAGGTTTCAGCCGGTTGAGCGCGACAGTAAAGGTTGAGTACTGGCCTTCACTGACCAGGCTGACGGTACCATCATCGTTACGTGGCTGACCATAAAACACCATGTCCGCATCACCCTGCACCTTCCCGTCGGCATACAGGCGAAACGCCGAAGCATCCACCTGGCCGCCCGAGGTGATCCGGACCCGCAACTCCTGGGCTGGAACGGGGGCATTGCCCCCCGGCGTCAGGTTCATTAGCGAATAACCGCTGAAACGATATCGGAGTGCATATCGTCAATTGTGCGGCCGCGACAGGCATGGCCAAGGGCGGTAAAGTCCCAGTTGCCGTTATTACGGCGCAGCGAAGAAATAACGATCCCGGTATGTGAGCCCTGCTCAGTCAGCTTGTAGCGAGCCAGCTCTTTGCCGGTTTGATCGACAACGCGGCAGAACGCGTTTTCGACGTCATTGAACGACTGACCACGGAAGCTGTTTACCGTAAACGCCAGGTATTCAACGTTTGCAGGCAGTCGGGAGAGGTTGACCTTAATCACCTCATCGTCACCGTCACCCTCACCGGTCAGGTTATCGCCACTGTGCACAACAGCGCCGCAGGTGGATTCCAGTTTGCGGAACCAGATGGTGTCAATTGTTTTACCGGTGCTGTCCATTAATACGCAGCCAGCATCGAGATCGATTGAGTCGTTGCCTCCAAACAATCCTCCAAGAAGACCTTTTTTCTTAACCGGATCCCAACCGAGACCGAATTGAAGCTGGCTTAATGCTGAAGATTCTTTGCTGAGTGATACCGTCTGGTTCTTACTTAATGAAACCATGTTTTATTCCTTAAAATGGTAATGACCGAGACAATCAAAGGTATATTTAGTAACTGACGAAGAAAATCATATCATGATGAAGTTCTCTGACAAGGGAAATTTTGGTAGTTTTCTTCAAAAACACAAAAATAAATCCTTTTCATGGTGTTCATTTTTCTATTTTTAATTTAAATATCAATACGTTATAAGGCACTAAAAAAAACACTGACGCACTCCATAACCACTGAAGTTATTAATCATATTATGATTGACATGTAGCGTAGACACTCATAGACTCACTTCTCAATCATAAATTTGCATGGCGTTCCGGATAATTAAAAAAAATGAACAAGAAAATTTGGTTTATGGAAGGTTTGTCCTCCCAGCGAGATATTATTCAGGGGGTAAAATCATTTGCACAAAAAAATAATTTTGCTATTACCGTATTTGCCTCCCACCGTAACGAAAGACATGAAATTCTTTCCGTTGCCGATTATTCTTTGACTGAACCTGAAGATCCTCAAAAACGTCTTCAGTTTATTCAGGAAACCATTCAGACCTACGGCATCCACCATATTCATACTGGCCGTAACAGCCAGTGGTTTGAAGAACACCGTTCAGCCATTGAATCGACCGGAGCCACCCTTACTACCGGTGCAACAGGCGTCGACTGGTTAACTCTGGCTGACGAAAAAGTTACTTTTGCTCAGTTTATGGAGCAAAACGGGCTCCCGGTCGTACCGTCCTGGCGGGTGAATACGCTGGCAGAATTAAAGACGCACCTCGCGGCCCCGCCGTTCTCGGACAGCCCGGTATGCGTGAAGCCGGTGACGGGTATCTATGGCATGGGATTCTGGCGCTTTGATGACAGTGCTTCGCCCATGGCCGTCTTTAATCATCCCGAACATCGTCTGGTCAGTCCGCAACAGTATATTGCAGCAGCATCGGCTTCTGAGTCGTTTAAACCCCTTGTTTTGATGCCGTACCTGCCAGGCCCGGAATTTTCCGTCGATATCCTCGCGGATAAGGGCGAAATACTCGCAGCCGTGGGACGCCGTAAGGAAGGGGCTATCCAGTATCTGGTAAACGAAGGAAGCGCCTGGGAACTGGCTTGTGACTGCGCCCGGGTTATGAAGGCCGACGGGCTGGTGAATGTTCAGACGCGAAACGATGTGAATGGCAACCCGGTGCTGCTTGAAACCAACATGCGTCCGTCAGGCGGGGTGGGTTATACCCTTCACAGCGGGGTGAACCTTCCCGGGTTGTTTGCTGCCTTTAAGCTCGGTCTGATGTCTGAAGATGCGGTGATCCAGAGCGCCAGAAATACCTTTTCTCCGGTTGCAGTGAGATCCATCACAGATGTCATCGTTTACCCGGAATCACTCTCTAACCATCTGAATTAAGGCGTGTTTATGTCTGATACCCTCGAAGATATGATTTATCGCCGTACCCTCTCATGCGGTACGATACAGGTAACCCGCGACCAGGGTGATGTTTCGCTCGATGACCTGTTTGATATCGCTGAAAGACGTAACCCGAAACGCGCCTTTCTGTTTGTCAGCAAAGTACTCGGCAGGCACATTCCCGTGCCACCCTCAGTCATGCGGCAGGCCTACAGACAGCTTGCCAGCCAGTTCCCCGCAACGCTGACAGGGCCCGTACTTTTTATCGGTATGGCTGAAACCGCCGTTGGGCTAGGGGCCGGTGTGTTTGATGAAGTGCGCCACCAGCATCGTGAATCTGTCTATCTGACCTCTACCCGTCACCCGGTTGATGGCACGTTACTTTGCGAGTTCAAGGAAGAACACAGCCACGCCACCGATCATCTGATCTATCTGCCAGATGATGAAGAGAAAAGACGTCGTGTTACCAACGCACGAACGCTGGTTTTGATTGATGACGAGGCAACCACCGGTAATACCTTTATTAACCTGCTTTCTGCCCTGCGTAATACCGGCAAGCTTCAACATATTGAACAGGTTATCGCCGTTACGCTTACCGACTGGAGTAGCAACGCCCTGTCGGAGCGCACATCCTTGCCCGTCACTTCGGTTTCGCTTGTAAGCGGTCAGTGGGGATGGACCCCATTACCTGATGCACCTGTCCCGGACATGCCGAAAGTCAACGTAACTTCACGCGGAGAATGGGACATCCTGGGAAAACAGTCCTGGGGTCGACTGGGGATGCTCGCACCTGCGGCCGATCTCGGCCATGAGGTCTCCGTCCGCAAGGGGGAACGTATTCTGGTTCTCGGGACCGGGGAATTCGTCTGGGAGCCGTTCCTGCTTGCTGAACGGCTCGAAGCTGCCGGAGCACAGGCACTTTATGGTTCGACCACCCGCTCCCCTATCGCCGTTGGTTATGCCATTGAGTCCGCCATTTCCTTTACGGATAACTACGGGCTGGGCATCCCCAATTTTGTCTATAACGTCGCCCACCAGCAGTTTGACCGTATTCTTGTGTGTACTGAGACACCCGCAGAAAGTATTGACACGCAGCTTCTTAAAGCCCTGGCTGAGGTTGCGCCCGTCGTGGAGATTGTTACCTATGAATAAACCCGTTGTTCTGAGCGACCTTGACGACACGCTCTTTCAGACCCGTCGTAAAATGGTGGACGAGCTGGCCCTGGAGCCATTCCGTACCGGTGCCGTTGATCGCACCCTGAATCCACGAAGCTTTATGACGGAAGAACAGTCCATGTTGGTGGACTGGCTCCTGGAGCAGGCTGAACTCATACCTGTTACCGCCCGGGGAACTGAAGAAATCAGCCGCGTCCGGATCCCTTTCCACTCCTGGGCAATCACCACGCACGGGGCCGTCATTCTCACGCCTGAAGGCAAACCCGACGAGGAGTGGAAGGCCCATATGCTTGGCCAGCTGGCTCCCTACCAGGAAAAGCTGACATCGATGCAGCGTCTGATCACTGAAATGATGGACGCAAAAGGGATCAATGCCTGGGCAAGGCTGAACTTCGAATACGGTGAAACGGCGGTTTATATGGTGATGAAGCACCGCGACAGCACCCGCCTTGACGAGCTTAATGCCATTGCAGATGAGATAGAAACGGTGTTTCCGACCGAGGGCTTCTACATCCACCGCAACAGTAATAACGTGGCCTGGCTTCCCACCCCGGTTGAGAAAGGGCTGGCAGTCAGATGGCTGCTTGAAAAACTTCGGGCTGAACGCGGAGTCTTCCCCGTAATTGGCCTGGGCGACAGCCTGAGCGATCATCGTTTTATGAAACTGTGCAGCTGGTTTGGCATCCCGCGTCAGAGTCAGTTTGCAGATGCCATTTCACAGCGAATTTTTGGAGAAAATTAAAATGCAGCCACATGACACATTTACCGGCTCATACCAGCCCGGTGACGTGGAATTTCTGCTAAAGCCGGTTGTCATTGAGATGACGCCGGTTGAGCAAAAAGAAGAGCTGATTCAGTCAGGGAAGAAACATTATTCGGACATGCTCAGTCAGGAGCCAGCGCCAACACAATGGCATCTTGATTTGTTTCACCGGGCGCTGGATCGGGGCGCAGAGAGACTTGCAAAAGAAGTCACACAGCTCGCTATTGCTCTGGCCAAACGCTTTGGTGATGAGCCCATTGTACTGGCCAGTCTTGTCAGGGCTGGCGTGCCGCTCGGCGTTATGCTGCACCAGGCCCTGCGTGACATGGGGAAAACCTCATGGCATTACGGTATCAGCATTATCCGGGATCGTGGAATTGACGGTGCAGCCCTCGACGTCATTGAAGAGCGGCATGGTACCAGCGGTATTGTCTTTGTTGACGGATGGACAGGTAAAGGCGCAATTACCGGAGAGCTTGTACGCGCACTGAAAGATCGCCCGGGCTATCCTGAGCAGCCGCGACTGGTTGTCCTGGCCGATCCCTGTGGCTGCTCCTGGCTTGCAGCCAGTGATGATGACTGGCTCATTCCTTTTGGCATCATGGGTGCGCCGGTGTCAGGCCTGATCTCCCGGTCAGTGTGGTCCTCTGAAGGATTACACGGGTGCATGGTTTGCGAGCATCTCAGTGAATTCGAATGCAGCCGGATGCTTGTCGATACCGTCGCTCATTTCCGTAAGAAGTTAACCCCGTCATCCCTCGCTCCCCTGAGCTGGAATACGGAGTCAGCCCGGGTCTTATGGCAGACAAGTCGCGACGTTATCGCGTTCCTGGCCGATGAATTTAAAGTGGACAGCGTCAATCGTATAAAACCCGGTATTGCTGAAGCAACCCGGGCTGTATTACGTCGGGTACCGGACCATGTATTTGTGCGTTCTATTGACGACCCGGACGTTGCCTTGCTTGTAGGGCTTGCTCGTGAAAAGGGAATAGTTGTTACAGAAATGGGGGGAACCCTCGGCCAGTATCGGGCTGTAACCATTATCAAGAAGGTACTTTGATGAAAAATCGTCTTTCTCCCTGGAATCTGGGAGCCACGCTATACATGCCTGCAACACGGGAAGATATTGCTGATGCCGTCCTGCACGGGAAAATCCCGGGTTTGCGCTCTCTGGTGATTTGCCTGGAGGATGCTGTCAGTGAAGCAGACATCCCCGTCGCCCTCAAAAATCTGGAGCACCTGCTGCACGAGCTCAGTAACAGCATGCATAGCCTGGGTAAAAATGACTGGCCTCTGGTGTTCATTCGCCCCCGGCATGCCGAAATGGGCAGATGGTTAAAAGCGCATTATGATCTTTCCGCTGTCGACGGGTTTGTGTTGCCGAAATTTACCCTCAGTTCGTTAGCTGAATGGTGGGATATCATGGGCGGGACTCACCTGTGCATGATGCCAACGCTGGAAACAGAAGACGTCTTTGACGTGGTTCAGATGCGGGAGCTGGCCACCCGTCTGGTGGAACATCCCTGCCACGACCGCATTATTGCGCTTCGAATCGGCGGCAACGATCTTATGAACGTTGTGTCGCTTCGCCGTCCCCGGGACCTGACGCTGTATGACAGCCCGATGGGCTACGTCATCAAAATGCTCGTTTCGGTCTTCGGCCCGCGTGATTTTGCCCTGACCGCGCCCGTATGTGAGCATATTGACGATCATGCCGTAATGGCCAGAGAGCTGGCTCTTGATATGGCACATGGGCTTGTTGGGAAAACGGCCATTCACCCGGGTCAGATAGAGGTCATTCAAAACGCGCTGATGGTCACTCAGGGTGAGCATTCTGACGCTCTGCGGATCCTGAACTCTACCCAGGCCGTGTTTAAGTCGCAGGGAGCAATGTGTGAACCCGCCACACATCGCCGCTGGGCGGCTGGCATTCTGGACAGAGCTCGTTTTTATGGGTTACAGAACGAGCAAAGCGCTGATGGAATCAGATTACTTACCGTGACCCAGCATCATTAAGGAAATCATAATGGGGTTCAGATTCAGAAAGTCGATCAACATTATTCCTGGTGTTCGCCTCAACCTGAGTAACGGTGCACCGAGCCTGAGTGTCGGGCCGAGAGGTGCTTCCGTTTCTTTTGGAAGCCGGGGGACCTATGCCAATCTGGGCTTGCCCGGTACCGGGCTGAGTTACCGTACCCGGCTTGATCGGGCCGCGCGTTCCGGAGGTGGGAACCGGACGGCTACCGACCCGGGGCTCAGACAGGCGCTTGAGGAGGAAGCCGCTGATCTCATGTCAGCGGTGACCGCAATCCGTAATATTCACGAGCTGACGCCGGATCCTAAAACAGGCATCAGCTGGGCAGAGCTGGAAGCAGTATACCTGCATAACAGAACGTCGCCTTTTCAGGTTCCGGCACCGGTGCGTCCAGAAAAGCCAGACTATCTTGCATTGCCGGAAAAGCCTGCCGAGAGCGAAGGCATTAGTTTTCTGGGTAAATGGTTTGAATCGGAATCAGCTAAAGCTGAGCGCCACGCCGAAAATCTTCGCCGGTGGCAGCAGGAGCTGATTGATGTGGAGCGTGAGAATACCCTTCGACAGCACCGGTACCAGCAACAACGGACGGCCTGGGCCGAACAGTATGCAAACTGGAAGTTTGAGGCTGAAGAACATGAAAAACGGCTCGCCACGGCTCAGGCAGATGCCCGGCAGCAGTTCCGGACAGACGCCGCGTTTTTCGAATCATACCTGGCGGGTGTGCTGGCAGAAACTGAATGGCCGCGTGAAACGCTTGTTGCATTTGAAGTAAAGCCGGAGCTATCAGCAGTCCTGCTGGATGTTGATTTAGCTGAGATTGAAGATTTCCCTGATAAGATTTACGGCGTTAATGCCCGGGGCACGGAGCTGACGGAAAAAGCCATGACGCAAAAAGCCGTACGCGAAAACTATGCCCGCCACGTCCATGGCTGCTTGTTCCGCCTGGTCGGTATCGTTTTACATACGCTACCGTTCGACAACGTGATTGTGTCAGGCTTTACGCAACGGGTCAGTAAGCGGACCGGCTATCTGGAGGATGAGTATATCCTGTCCTGCAAATGCAGTCGCAGCCAGATGTCGTCAGTAAATTTTGCAGGCTTAGAACACATTGATCCGGTTGAAGCGTTAGGCGATCACCCGGTTATTCGAAAGATGAGCAGTACCTTCATTTTTCAGCCTATTGAACCACTAACCCTTTAAGCAGGCTAAATCTTACGATGCAATTAAATACCAGACAGGCCCGGATTTTTAAGCTTGCCAACTTACTGGGCACCGGCAAGCCCGTTTCCGCTGCCGACATTATAACCAGTCTGGAATGCTCAGAGCCGACATTAACCCGGGCACTCAAAGAGCTACGCGAGTCATATTCTGCGGAGATCAAATACAGCAAGGCAGGTCATTCCTACCATCTCGTTAATCCGGGCCAGCTGGATAAAAAGACCCTTCGCCGGATGAATGAAGCGCTCGCACAGAATGCTGAACTGAAAACCGGTGAGTCCACAGGGAAGGTCGTACTCGATAAGGATAAAAAAACAGCCGTGTCATTATCGCTACGCATGCGGATTTTAAGAAAAATTGACCGTCTGGCTGCGCTGAGTGGCTCGACCCGAAGTGAAGCGGTAGAGAAGCTGGCTCTGCACTCCGTTGATGAACTGATAAAAGAATACAGCGCTAAAAAGTCCTGACGCTAAATCTCAGACCGGGGTGAAAACCCCGGTTTTGTCATATTTCACCTCTGTATCTGCGTGACGGAGTTTTGATCTATTCTCCTCCCGCAATGTCAGCAGCGCCTTTCTGCCTACAAAACCTGGTGTCTTGACATCCTCTTGTGCTACACATCAATCTTTGGGCGATTTACACTCCATTCATGCAGATCTGTGATGTATGATGATTTTCATACATAAGAAAGTTTATTTTTGCCGGAGTTTTTTTCAGAAATTTATATTCCAGTACGGTCTGAATTTTTTTCTCTGATAAGAGGCCATTCACATGTCGGTAATTCAATGGTGGTTAACTTATTTCTTTAATGCCGCTTCTGAGTATTTAATCTCCACCCGACAGATGTCGTGCCGTTTTATCAAATCTACAAACTCTGGCCTCTTCCTGAAACTACTCTCCTCTTCCGATCTCTTAAGAAGGAATTACATTTGAGACGCTTACCCGTATATCTGCTACTCGACACGTCCGGCTCTATGCACGGAGAGCCTATCGAAGCGGTTAAGAATGGCGTTCAGACGCTGCTTACCACGCTGAAACAGGATCCGTATGCACTCGAAACGGCTTACGTGTCAGTGATCACCTTTGATTCTTCAGCCCGACAGGCAGTCCCCCTGACAGACCTCCTGAGTTTCCAGATGCCAGCACTAACAGCCAGCGGCACCACCTCTCTTGGCGAAGCGCTTACCCTGACGGCCAGCTCCATTGCCAAAGAAGTACAGAAAACGACGGCTGACACTAAAGGTGACTGGCGTCCCCTTGTATTCCTGATGACGGATGGAAGTCCGAATGATGACTGGCGTAAAGGCCTGAATGACTTTAAAGCGGCCAGAACCGGCGTTGTTGTGGCATGTGCAGCCGGGCATGATGCCGATACCAGCGTCCTCAAAGAAATCACTGAAATCGTGGTTCAGCTCGATACAGCTGACAGTTCGACGATTAAAGCTTTCTTTAAATGGGTCAGTGCGAGCATTTCGGTAGGCAGTCAGAAAGTGGAGTCCAGCAAAAAAGAAGTGATCGGTCTTGAAGACCTGCCACCGCCGCCGCCAGAAGTAAACGTGGTCTTATAATTTTATTAATTAAGGGGATGTCATGTCTGTCAGTCTGAGCAAAGGCCAGGGCGTAAGCCTGAAAAAAAATGAATACGATCTCTCGTCCGTTACTATCGGCCTGGGTTGGGATATTAATGAGGAAAAGAAAGGTTTCCTCGGCGGGATCTTTGGTAAAAAAGAAGAAGAATACGACCTTGATGTGATCGCTTTCCTGTGTAATTCAGCCGGAAAGGTGACCGATCTCGGCAATGTGGAAAATGGTAAACCAACGCTTGTGAATGGCGATATCATCTTTTTCAACAGCCTTCGCCATAAGTCAGGAAATATCTGGCTGACGGGCGATAACCGAACCGGAGCCGGTGATGGTGACGATGAGCAAATTATTGTGCGCCTGAATTCCCTTGACGCTCAGTACGAGAAAATTGTGTTCATCGTTCAGATCTACAATGGTGAAAAGCTCCAGCAGCACTTTGGTAAAGTTCAGAATGCCTTCATCCGGGCAGTAGATGCCCGTAATATTGAAATGGCACGATTCGATCTTTCTGGCGGACCCGCCTTCGCCAGCCAGCGCTCCATGGTTTTTGCCGAGCTGATACGCGAGGCTACAGGCTGGAAACTCAGGGCAATTGGTGAGCCTTCAGAATCAGATTCGTTTGTCTCGCACCTGAGGAATTACATGTGATGCGCCGCCTGCCTGTTTACCTTGTTATCGACACATCCGGCTCGATGCGCGGTGAGTCCATCCATTCCGTTAACGTTGGAATTCAGGCGATGCTTAGCGCTCTTCGCCAGGATCCCTACGCCCTCGAAAGCGTTCATATCTCCATTATCACCTATGACAATGAGGCGCGTGAGTTCATTCCTCTCACGCCGCTGGAAGACTTCCAGTTTTCTGACATCGTTGTGCCAAGCGCAGGCGGGACGTTCACCGGTGCTGCCCTTGAATGTCTGATGCAGTGTGTTGAACGGGATGTACGTCGCTCAGATGGTGATACAAAAGGAGACTGGCGTCCTCTGGTATTCCTGATGACTGATGGAACCCCTTCTGATGCCCTGGCGTACGGTGAAGCGGTAAAAGCGATTCGCGGCCGGGGATTCGGATCCATCATTGCCTGCGCCGTTGGTCCTAAAGCAGGCCATGAGCACTTAAAACAGCTTACCGATAAGGTTGTGTCTCTGGAGACGCTAGATTCAACCGCGTTTGCAGGTTTCTTTAAATGGGTATCGGCCAGCGTGTCTTCCGGCAGCACAAGCGCGGGGATCAATAACGGAACTGATACCCTTCCCCCTCCTCCACCAGAAATCCAGCTGGTGCTCTGACAGACAGAAAGGTGCTGCTTTCCGGGCAGCACCTTTCTGTACAGCAACGTTTTCTGCTGGCCGTACCAGCCGTACGAGGAAAATTATGAGACGCCTTCCCGTGTTTTTTGTCCTGGACTGTTCAGAGTCCATGATTGGTGAAAACCTGAAAAAAATGACTGATGGTCTGCAAATGATCATCGGAGATTTAAGAAAGGATCCACACGCACTTGAAACAGCCTGGGTTTCGGTAATCGCATTTGCCGGTGTAGCCCGTACGATTGTACCTCTTCACGAAATTGCCTCGTTCTACCCTCCCCGCCTTCCCGTTGGCGGCGGTACGAGCCTTGGGGCCGCATTGCGTGAGCTGACCGTACAAATTGATACCCAGGTCAGAAAAACCACTCATGAGGCTAAAGGCGACTGGAAACCCGTCGTGTATCTCCTTACCGACGGACGTCCGACTGACGACACAACCGCAGAAGTGAAGCGCTGGAAGGATCACTACGCGAGTAAAGTGAATCTCATTGCCGTTGGCCTGGGGCCGTCAGCGGACCTGAATACCCTGCGGCAACTGACAGAGAATGTCATGCTGTTCACCGAGTCTCAGGAAGGGGACTTTACCCGCTTCATCAAATGGATCACAGCCTCGGTTACGGCGCACAGCCGCAGCGTCGGAGACGACAAACAACCTGAGCTCAGCCAGACTGAATACATAGTCCGGCTGGCCAAGGACGAGCCAGTAAAAGCGTACGACGAAAACTGCGTTACGCTTACCGGCCGTTGCAGCAAGACCCGTCGTCCGTATCTGATGAAGTATGAACGGCCACCAGCAAGGATTTCCGGGCTCGATTTCAGCCTGAACCTGAACAGCTTTAATATTGCCGGATGCTATCCCATCGATGAAGACTATTTTGCATGGTCAGATGCCACCGCTACCGGTTTGCAGGTAAACACCAGCGAACTGCATGGCGTACCGGGTTGCCCTCACTGCGGTAATGCCAGTGCGTTTGCCCTGTGCTCATGCGGAAAATTGCTGTGCATTGACGGCCCGGATGACGTGATCTGCCCGTGGTGTGAAACAGGTCTGTCATTCAGCAATGATGGCGGAAACACTAACTTCGACGTAAACAGAGGGAGAGGTTGATGTCGCAAAATGTTTTACTTGAAGAGAAGATTATCCGCTTAGTGCTGTCTGAGCTGGGCCACCCTGTAGAAGGTGAGCGGCTTTTTCTTCTATCGCACGACCCTTCCCTTACTGAAGAGATTATGCGGCTTAAAGAGCGGATTGAGAGCCTTGCACAGGGTTTATCTGCGCGGGTTAGCGAAGGTTATAACGACGCAGAGATCGCCCCCTCGTCAGCATCCAGCCTTTCCGATCAGCAACAAACGGTCGTAAGTGATGCTGATAACCCGGGCATTGACGCTACCGATACACCATTACTGCAACCCCTGCCAGAAAATGAACCTCATCCTCCGTTCTGGAAGCTGATGCCTTATTACGAATTTGATAAACCAGCACAGAGGGAAGACGAAAACCTGTCTTCCCTGGTATTAAAACCCGGGCAGATACCGACAGGCCAGCAGCGGGCCGGATTAGCTGTGCCACCTGCCGTTCCCCCGAGAGCTAAAATAGTTATTCCCAACGCCCGCGCAGGCGAACGTTTCTCTTCGCCGGTTGCTATAGTTCTGGATGAGGGCCAGCAGGCTACTGTCAGGGACGTTGTCTTTCCCAGGAACATTGGCCTGACCTTTGACAAAGAGCATAAGTTGCTGACAGGTACACCCACCGAAAGCGGCGATATAGAGCTTTCAGTACTCTGGTCATGCGCTTCGCACGACGAATGCGAAACAAAACAGCTTTTTATAGTCAATCCCGATCCGAGAAGCCTGTGGAAGGTGGTAGAGCCACCAGCAGACGCTTCCTACCCTAAGTCCCATCTGGACGCTGCTGGCCTGGTCAGGGGTGACATACGTATTGCTGCCGCCAGTCGCCGGGGACGATCTCATGAGCATGCCGGGAGCTTCAGAGATGACGACTTCTATATCAACCACTGCCAGGAAACAGGATGGTCTGTCATGCTGGTCGCAGACGGGGCCGGTAGTGCGGTAAATTCCCGGGAAGGCTCCCGGATTGCAGTCCAAACGGCTGGCGATTACCTTTTCAATCAGCTCAGTGGTTTGAAAGGCGTCCATCTAAAGCAGCACATCACGGCGTGGGAAGGGAGCGATCAGCAGGCAACCATAAACGCCATGCTTCATCATTTTAAACAGGCAGCTACGCTCGCGGTCAACAGTATCCAGAACGAAGCCATTTGTGCAGAACAACCTGTGAAATCCTATTCAACAACCCTACTGGCAACTGTAGCGCTACGAACTGATAACGAGCTGTTTGCGGCTGCATTCTGGCTTGGTGATGGTGCGATAGGTGCATACAGCCCTTCCGGTAAAGTCAGGATACTGGGAAATCCCGATAGCGGAGAATACGCAGGACAAACCCGCTTTCTTGACCAGAGCATTATCGCAGACCCCTCGTTTAGCGGCCGCATCAGCGTGGGTAAATGGAATGATGTATCTCACTTGATCCTCATGACAGATGGCGTATCAGACCCTCTGTTTGAGACAGATAACGGGCTTCGCAGTGACGAAAAATGGACCCGTCTCCTTGATGAGCTCATCCCTGTCCTTACAGACGCCAGTATTGCGCCTGAGAGGTTAGGCGACTGGCTTAACTTTTTCTCCACAGGGAACCACGATGACCGCACTATTGCGGTGTTGTGGTAAGGGATACGCTTCTTCGGTGATCAATATGGCAAATATTGTTACGTGCAAAACAAAGGACGGCGAAACAGTCCAGTATGTTGACGAGGTAATTGGTTCGGGCTCGATGAAGGATGTTTACTTCTCGCCTGATAAATCATACGTCGTCGCTTTTTATCATAAACCGCAGAACGAGCAGGCCCGGGATCGGATTGATATGATCACCGGACGCTACAGGCAAAACATTTTTGGCCAGTCCGGAGGTGAATACTGGAAGGACCTGTTTTGCTGGCCGACCCACGTTGTTGAGCATGGGGATAAAATCGGCATCGTGGTTCCAACCTACAAAAGCTACTTTTTCTTTAAATACGGCTCTAAAAACGATGATTTTCTTGGCATAAAAGGCCGTGAAAAGGAAGGCAAATGGTTTGCCAGCGCCAGCAACCAGAATAAATTTCTCGACCCACGTGAACGAGGCAATACGCTTACCTATCTCAAGGTCTGTCTGCTGCTAACAAGAGCCGTCAGAAGGATGCATGCGGCAGGTCTCTGTCACAGCGATCTAAGCTATAAAAACGTGCTTATCGATCCAGAAATGGGACATGCCTGCATCATTGACGTAGACGGCCTGGTTGTCCCTGGAAAGTATCCTCCCGACGTCGTGGGCACCCCGGATTTTATCGCTCCGGAAGTGGTGAAAACCAGCCATCTTTCCAAAGAGGATCCGAACCGCGTATTGCCAAGCATTTCTACTGACCGTCATGCGCTGTCGGTGCTTATCTACATGTATCTGTTCTTCCGTCATCCGCTACGTGGCGGAAAAATACATGACATGTCGGATGAAGTACGTGATGAGACCTTATCTATGGGTGAGAAGGCACTCTTCATTGAACATCCGACAGACAAAAGCAATGCAGTCAAAGTCAGTCAGCTATCCTCCTTTTCACTGCCCTGGGCTGACCCGGAGAAAATTCCTTACACCATCATGGGCCCTTATTTGACGCCTTTGTTTGAACGCGCCTTTATTGATGGCTTACACGATGCCAATAAACGCCCGACCGCCGATGAGTGGGAAAGTGCCCTGGTTAAAACAGTCGATCTGATACAGCCCTGCCAGAACAAGGCGTGTGAACAGAAATGGTACGTTTTCTCAGGTAAGACAAAGCCGGTTTGTCCCTACTGCGGTACGCCATACAAGGGTAAATTACCGGTTCTAAATTTATATTCATCCCGAAAGGAAGGCAGTTATCGTCCTGACGACCACCGGTTGATGGTGTGGAGCGGGCAGTCAATCTATGCGTGGCATGTGAATCGCCTCATTGCGCCAAATGAGCGCACAACCGATGCACAAAGGAAACGAGTTGGGTATTTTGTTTTCCATAACGATCAGTGGTGGTTAGTAAATGAAGGCATAAATGGGCTTATGTCATTACCGGATAAACGACAGATTGCCATTGGGGAAAAAATTGAACTGACGAATAACGCTCAGTTTGTTCTGTCAAAGGAGGAAGGCGGCAGGCTGGTCGTCGTTCAGTTAGTTGAAAACTAACGGACGCCCATTACGACTAAAACGTTCTGGCAGCATACTGAACCTGTTTAATGAATCACTATATTAAGCAGTGTCAAATTTAAGCTGCCAGAAAAAACTGACTGTCTGTGCCGGATATGCGGTACACCGCCTGCGGCAAGGGTTTAATGCGCAAAGCCCAAGTTATTTATAAAAGTGAATAATTTTGTGACTCTACCCTGCCGCTCTTCTTTCCAGTGTCATGGTTTTTAACATCTGAAATACTGACATTGTTAAGCCGGTGATTGTAAAAGGCGATGCGGACAATCTCATGAAGATATTCAAGTTCGTTTTGTGTCAAGGACTGGCCTTCCTGGGTTTTTGAAATCATTTCCTGCCAGCAGATCAGTCTTTCGTAACTGACATGTTCGCTGTTTTCCAGGCAGTGCAACCTGAAATAGCGAAGGAACAAAGGAAATTCATCGGTCTGAGCGATGTCATAAGCCCGAACCGTTAACCGACACAGACATACAATCGTATCCTGCTGTAACCTGACTAGCGCGTTATGACTGCCCGGAAGGATATCAGGCAATTTCATCTTACAGTCAGCAAGGCGCTGAAGAAGAGGCCCTTCCTCTGAAGGCTCCCGTCCCCGATACTCCTGAAGAGGTTCAGATTCAAGTTCATGCATTAATGGATGATATAGCCATTCCCGGGAACTGGTCTCATCAATGATCAGGCTTTCAATGCACTCACTGTATGTTGTTTTACGTCGCCCGAGCTGCACCTGACTGATTTCATATTCAATATCAGGAAGATCGATACGCAATGCGGCAACTCTTTCGGAAGGATGAAGATGGTCAAAGGTTAACTTCTCTGAAATGCTGCGATCCCTGTCCAGAAAGACGGCCACACATAAATCATTAACCTTTACGAACAGATCAGCTGTGCCTCCGAACATACTGCCGCTTCCACTAACCTCATTCAGTGAAACCGGCCCACCATCGTCGCCAGCGAGAAGATTTGGGAAACCAAGAACCTGGTGCTCGTTGATGACTTCAATAATCTTTCCCCGGATGGCTTCCATCAGACCATCACAGTCACCGGCTACAGCTGTACTGTGTGAGAAATGCCAAAGCTTGACCTCCCCCTGCTTTGCTAACAGATCAGTTTTGCAAGCGGGGCAGATGCAGTTACAGTCAATACCCCGGCTGACCTCTGTAATATCTAAAAAGAGTCCTGATTCTCGCTGGAGTCCAAATGGAATACCAAATGTATAACTCTTACGCATGGCTGCACCCCGTTTTTGATAATGATTCAAACTATATCCGAAATAACGGAGGAGGATTTCTGTAAAACGTATTAAAAGAAATGATTTTTCCGTCTTCCAGATTAATGTTTGACAAAAATCAAATGAGAGCCTTACAAATATTGAGAGAGAAGTTTAGGTAAAGTAACTTTTATCACTTCTAATAAAATGAAGGAGAATATCGGATGTATTTAGCAGTGGGCTTGGCTTATGATTAAAGTTTTTCTCCGAACTTAATAAACAACTTTAAAAGACAGGCTATTACAATGCCTTTAGCCCCGAAAGGGGCATAAACTATTTTCAAATCTAGGCACAGTCTTTTTGTTGTGCCAATATTAATAATTACTCGCGAACAAAGGTCCACACACTCGCAGGAACTTTGTCATATAACTTTTTCATTGTCAGTTCGGCTTTACGATGATCATAAGCACCAGAAATTTCAAGAGAGGCGACACCCGAGTTTTTTTCACATAACCTTTCAAATACTTTTTCGAGCGTTTCGAACGAACTACACTTACGGAATTTCATTAAATAAGACTGCTTTGTGTCAGACATAATCAACCTTCTTTAGACAGGCCTCAACTGGCCAGGGATAATCTTAATATCATTTTTCACTTAAGCCTAACGATTTCACAACCTTTTTCGTTGTTTCCACCCTGTTCATAACCAGGTACATGAGTGCTAAAATGACCTGTAATTAAAACCAGTGTATCCCGGTGAGCAGGATGAAGAATCAATCAGTGATCAGACAGTTTTCGGAAAGCGAATTGCATCAGCAGCTGGAAACGTTCGGCAACCATGATAAACAGCTTTCACGCTTGATCCGTTACTTTTCCCATCTGAGATACAACACTGCTAAAACCTATCTGCACTGGCTACGAGTATGGAACGAATGGTATCTGGCGAATGCCCGGTTGCATACAGACTGGCCAGTAAGTTCGCTCCCCGTGTCTGAGGACGCTCTGCTTGCGTTTATGGGGCATCTTGAAGGCAAATTGTCACGAAGCAGCATAAACAGCTGTCTTCAGGCCTTAAATAGTATCCATAAAAAAGGGCTTAACCTGCCCGGGATTATTACGTCTGAAGCATGGTACATGCTGGAAGCCTTAAAACAATCGGAAGCCCGGAAGCGAAAGACGACTAAACAGGCAACTCCCTTTCTTATTGGCGATCTCAAGGCTCTGATAAAGTTACGCAGTACTACAAACTCAGTTCGTAAACTTCGTGACCTGTGCCTGATCTGGACAGGCTTTGAAACACTGCTCCGTTCATCCGAAATTCGACGTATACGTCTGAAAGATCTGTCTCTGGATAGTATGACCGGTGAATTTAACCTGACGGTATACCGTACAAAAACGAACATTAGTACACTTCTTACCTACCGGCTGACACGTCAGTTAACTAACTGCCTCTTGAGATTGATGAACCTCGTGAAAATGGATCAGCACAGTCATCCGGATGAATTCCTTTTCCAGGCCGTAAATTTCCATGATACAGGCTATATGCCACCCGGCTGGAAGCTTCGGAGTAAGGGGAATGAGCTATCTGAACTTCTTAAAAGGCATAACCTACCCTATCGTGCTAAGCAAAGTCTTCTGAACGATGAAGATGAAGAAGACACTGTGGACGATGCCGGTATGCTCAGCAAAAATTCCCTTTTACGAGCATTTAAAGAGATGTGGAATGAGCTTTATCCAAATGAGACTAAAACTCGTTACTGGACAGGGCACAGCGTTCGTGTAGGCGGAGCGATACAGCTAAATATTGAAGGTTACTCGCTACCACAGATTATGGAAATGGGGAACTGGTCGAATGAAGAAATGGTTATGCGCTACATTCGTAATATTGAAGCTGGTAAAAAAGCAATGATCAAGCTTATGCGAAATGCCTTTGATGAATAGCGCCCTCACGGGCGCATAACTTTATTTTTTCTTGAACGGGTTAAGTCTGGTGAGATTAGAGAGTGCCCCTCCCGGAGGCAAAATTCCCGTTCTTTTATATTTGTACACGCCATTTAATTTCATTGTCTGGATTCCAAGATTAATAAGCGTGACAAGTTTAAGGGTATACAGAAGTGTAAATTGTGGAGCAACCTGAATAAAAACCAATAACAAGCCTGCACACATTACACGTAGCCATGCCGCGTACTCCATGCTCAGCGGACGCTTGAAATAGAATCTTTCGAGCAAATCAACTGTCTTATTACTGATCCACGCCGCCGCCACGGAGAGTAACAACACGATGCACACCATAATGCCCAGTTCCATTTTCACTCCCTTCTCTTTTAGTCTCTTTAAGTTGAGGCTTAGCCACAGTAGTTTTGTTTTTTGCTTTTTTCTTAGGTTTGGTATGATGAAACAGAAAACAATCCACCATTACCCAACCATTTTTATATCGAGCCACCAGCATCTTCTGGCTGGGGTAATGAGCATGAAACAGCATTTTCACGTCCATGGTGCCCATCAACGACTGTTTGCGCTTTAGCTCATCCTCAGCCATCTGAAATTCTTGTAAGAATTCTGAAGACAGACGCTGACGCAGGATTCTTATGGCACTGGAGTTTTCATCATTCTTTGCCAGATGCCCGAAGCGTACTAGTGCCTTGTGGGTTATCTGGATGGGTCCCAGATGAGAGCTGAGCTGTTCGTACTGCCAGAAGTAGGTCAAATCCACCTTAACCCAGCTGATGCTGTCCAGCAGAGCCTCGTTCATGATGGTTCCGGACATTGGTACCATTGTCAGCCTGGCCAGACGCATATGTATGTAGTCCGTAAGCAACCTCAGCGACTCAGGAACGTTTTTATTGAGCAGGAGATGCTGAAGCACCGGGGTTGCGGTCTGCCAACACAGATTGCGCCCGTCAGGCAGGAAAGCAAACTTTTGATCGTCAGGCGCAGAGTTCGAAGCGTTTTCCTTACGAAGCAAAAAATAATGGCCGCACAGCAGCTCTGCTCTTACCTGGTCCTCGTCAGGGTCATGTCGGGCTTTACTTAGATCAACGGTAAGCACAACGCGGTTAATCGCATCAGCGTGATATTTTTTTACCCAGACGCAGACACGATAGAGACGCTCATCGATTTTCTGGCTGGCTGTGGAAATCCATTGCATTGTTGTTCCTTAATTTTCGGGGCTGACAATGAAAATGCCCAGCTCAGCCCCCGGCACGAGTTCTGTATATTTCAGGCTCAGCTTCCGTTGGTTGGACGGGCCCTGGCTGTTTTCAGGAGCCCAGTCAGAGAGCGTTTTTAATTGAGGTATGTTGCCTGCTGCGAAAATGGGCAAGGATGCTTTTACTACTGAATAATCAGTCTCAGCATATTTATTCCCGTTTCGTTCCTGCCCTTCAGGCCTAAATGCAAAAATGTGAGCAATCGGAACAGGGAAAGAGTTAGTTCGACAAAGGCGATAAGATTCGCCCTGCTTCAGTGGGTGAAATTCAAGACGGTGTAAAGCCTTATCGATATTAGACACGACATTCAAATTGGTAGTTGCTACATTTTTTACTTCTGAGGCTCTCCTGCGCTCCAACAAACTCACAAGTTGCTCTGCTGTTTTAACTTCCTGGTTTCGGTTTAGCCGCCATGAAAAAGTAACTTTTTTAAGCTGGGACTTGATGAAAAGGACATTTCTTGTTGAGTGCATAGCGACAAGGCCCGGGAGCTTCTTGTGCACTTTATCAAAACGGACATTCTTTTTATTATCGATACGCCTCATTGCCGCAGCAAAATCATTTTTTGCTTCATTTATAGATGTGATCAAGCTTTCGAGAAGATCTGCTCTTTCTGGGACAATGATAAGACCCGGGTATTTAGTGGTCACTTTGGTGGAATCATGACTTAATGACTCTATGTCATCCACACAGATGTCAGTAAGTGCCTGAATAATTTCCTCAACCGAAGCATCGTCTTTAACACTAACCCTGATGGGTTTAACCTGCTTCAGTCGCTCTTCTGTTCGAGATACGGTGGAGACAGTCATCAGGTTTGCCATCAGCGGGGGGGTGTTCGAAAGAAAACACTTAAGCGAGTCGATACGTTCCAGAATCTGGTCACGAAAATAGGGCAAATCGTCATAACTCATACGTTTCTCCAGGCTCATGTTATTTCAAATCAATTTTGCTGCCCTGGCTGACCTTGCAGAACATAAATGTCATGTAAACCTCTAAAGAAGTCATTTTGAAACAGCTTTCACAGCATGCGATTTATGTTCGATAGGGCTCATGAACAAAGGATGATAATGGAGACGCCATGGATAGTGGATAGTCTTACCCACCTGGGTGATCCGATTGAGGCGAAAACGACCATTTATACAGTCAACTGACCAAAGCCCGGGAGAAACTAACCTCTTCCAGCGGTAAAAAGAGAAACCTGCAACACAGAGGTCATGCTCCAGGAAATGTTGAGTTTCGACGACGCGAACTTTTATCAAAAACCCCAGCATTGGCGAAAACCAGATCAACAACCATGTTGGCGGCAGGATGACTTTGTTCAGGAGATGATCTGTCATAAGCAAGGCAGATAACATCAGAAAACTGATAGTCAACCACAGGGCCATCCAACCGGCCCATACGCGGCTCTGACAGGGTTTCCATTCGAGAAGAAAAAGTTTTTTATGCATTCTGCCCCGCCTAATTTTAATGTATTGCCGAAGTATGCTGCATCATGATGGTGGTGCGGGGAAAGATTTCAAACTTCCACAATTCTGAAGCCGTGTTCCAACCATGAAAGATCCCGTCTCCACAGCGAGTGTTAAAAGCAAGAATTTCATCCCTGACCTGGTAAGCGAGCACTTCTGGCATATCAATAAATTCAGGTAAGGAAAGAAGAATCCCATGGATAACTTCTCCGGTTAACTTACTCATAACCTCTTCCTCAGACAGGGCAGCGTCCGGGAACAAACACGACGGAAGTGAAAAACAACATAGGTCAAGACCAAGAGCAGCCCTTCCTGCGTCGTAGCCTTCTTCATTAACGACAAAACGAAAGAATTTTTCAGCCTCACCCAGTAATGTTGACGGTCCTTCAGACGGAACTTCAATACCACTGAAGACTTTATCGGTCCAGTTGGTAAATGGACTGGTGAAAACCCAACAAATTAAGGATAACGCCAGCTCTTCCTTAAACATACGTTCAGTGCCGGTTGTTCTGGAAAGTTGCTTTTGAGTACTCATGTTTTACCTGTTGCATGAAATTATTGATGTTATATAAACACAACCGGCATTTTATCTAATAGGTTTGAAAACACTAAAAATCGCAAATGCTGGTACCTTTCTGTTTTAAGAGATTTTCAAGGTAAAGTGAGGCGAGATCAATTGGCTGGTTCTCTTCAAGACAGGCTCGCACAAGATCTTCAATAGAGACCGAATCAACCCCCCTTCCCTGTAAAATTTCTTTAGCAGATGCCAGCGTTTTATGAACGCTTCGACTTAGTTGTAATCTGACTTGTGTGCGGGTATCAAAAAGACAATCTTCTGTGACACTTTGTGAAACGGTTCTACTCATTGAAAAATCACTCCATTTCTGGGATCGAATGAAAATTAACAGCTATAGATGTATCAGGTTTCCCATTTTCTACGATACTCAACCACGTACGCGCTGAGATTTGTTGTTCACAGACGAGTATGTAACCTGTTCCCTGTTGATGATGTAGCTCAAGAGCTTTTAGGATAGGCCCTGAATGAGGTCCGAGAGCATCACGCGTGTGAATAAGCGTTTGCTCTGGCAATACGTTGCTAAGCATAGACAGCAGAACATTACGCTCATCCTCATTATCCGACAAAACAAGAATTATACGAAAACCCGTTTTTATACGAAATCTGATCTCTGAAACTAACTTTCTTAATCTTAATTTATATATGACCAGGCGGAATCGAGTCATCAGTAAAGAAACCACTGTGAAGATAACGATTACTGCGCCATATTTTGACCTGTAGAACCACCAGTTAAGGCCTCCAGCAACTATCAGGATTAACATTAAAATTAAACTCCCATAGAAAAAAAGTGCTGGGTAGCGAGTTGTCTTTCCTTCAATTAGTGCTGAGGCAAATATCAAAATGGATATTCCGTAAATTACCCAGTCAAAAATACTTTCTCCAATCATTCTTTAGTGAACATCCTTAAAAGTGGAAATGTAGGTTTATGGGTTTATGCATTTTCCTGATGGCCTTGACAACCAAGGATTTCACAGAAATTGTCACAGTGTGAAGCTGTAACAAAGCGCTCTCCACGTTCGAATCGCTCAACCAAATCCTTTCTTACTTCACTTCCAGGTTTCTGGAAGATGTACTCAAGCTGGAGATCCTCGGCCGTAGAAAGTAGTCGTTCTATGCTGAAATCAACATGGTAAAAGCAAAACTGATTATCAACCGGGGGAAAGTTGCTTTTGGTACTGTTCTCGTTTTTGGATTTTAGTTCATTCATGAGCTCTCCTTGGTTGAGAACAGTATACAAATCTCTTTAGGGATTTTTTTTCGTTAATAGCACTTTTTTGAGTTTAAAGAGTATGTTCATACCAGAGCATTAGAGGCTACGAAAAGGATAATGGAATTAGAAAGATAGATTTTAAGTGGTGATGTAAGGTGGGATAGGTAGAAGAGGAGTAGACGCTTGTAAGCGAGGCAAAAAAAAGGCACGGAAACCGTGCCATAAGAGTATGTGAGAAAAAATCAAAATCAGGGAAAGAATCAAGCAGCTTGTGAAACTGAATCTCCAACTGCAAGATTTAAATTTCTTAGGTTATCGAAAACTTCAGATACTAAGTCATTACGGTCGTGGATTTTAATCCGCCCACCGGTTAACTCTGAAACATAAACGGTATGGCAGAGGTCAGTAACCACTTCGCCGTATTCATCAACGACTTCCAAAGATGCAATCATCGGAATATAAGAAGCCGCAGCATAGCTCTCATAAATACTTATTATGGAGTCATTGTTGCGTCGAGAAATTACCCTACCAGAAGGTAAAGCCTCATCTTCCATATAGCAATCAGATAGGTCCTCACAGAAGTCATTTTCTTTAAGTGAAATATTAAGGGTCAATTCACTGTTGATAGAGCGTGAATAAGAATATTCACTCAGTTTATAGCAAGCCAAACTAATATCACTAAAAGTTTCATAAGCTTTATAGAGGCTCGATGTTATAGACTCAGATACAAATGTTATTAGTCCAATAAAATGAGTATCCCAGAACTGTTGCAAAGCAAAACGGGCAATCATAACCTGACCATCAACCTGCATCAGTCTGTTATATTCATCCCGGTCATAACCTTTCGACTGAGAAACATCATTAGACATGCTAAGAACTTCACTACAAACATCATCATATTCAAAACGACTAGTTGCAAAGTGTTTTCCTGAAATTTCAAGGTACTGACCAGAGACTGCGTCAAACACCTCAAGAAAGTAACAGAGTCGCGATTTTAAAGATTCTCTGTTTAAAGCTTCTATTTCATTCTCAGAGATACTATCGACATATAAATCAACAACATTCTTGAGTTCAATAGCTTTGATATTACAGGTAAAAGAAAGCTCGTCACTTTGACAATGGCAAACACTTAATACTATATCCGCCTCATCAAAATCTATGCCAAGATAACTCAGAACTGCTCGGACATAGTTTTTATCATCAGATGAATGTGTCATATACACTACCTCGAATTTGAGAGGAAGTGCCCCAGAAGGGAAGCGACTTCCCCACTGGGTTAGATAAAAATTTGGTTAAGCTAAAAGAAGATGCCAGCGACAGATTTTACATTGTCATAGACAAGTGTCTTCAGCCAACCAAAGTTACTTTTTTGGACTGAAGCAAAAGGATCATTGAGACGCGTTACGAAAATCGTCAAAAGCTTCAGTTATTAGTAATGTGCGATCAGTTACTCTGTATCGGTCATTACTTTCGAGAGATACGTAAGTTGAATGCGAAGAATCACAGACAACACGCCCTCTTTTATTGATCAATCTTACTTCCATCATCACCGGCACATTGATAATTGAAGCAACATCGGTATAGAGGGATATGAGGGCATCATTGTCACAATATAACGCCCCGTTCCCATCAAATGTATCGTTAAACTTAATATATATATCTGGCATATTTGCCGGATAATCATCAGTATTGAAATCAATGCATAACTTTAAGTCATCATTAATACGGCGATTAATCTTATGCTGCCCTACACGTACAAAGCCATGTTCAACAGCTTTGATAATCCTTAAAGTTTCATTAAGACAATCTGTAATTCTTTTCTCGACAAATGAGATAAAGTCACCAAAGTCGGAATGAAAAAACTGTTTAAGTGCAAATTTCGCAACTAACACTTTCCCATCCACCTTCATTTTATCGAGATAAAGATTTCTTATAGCATCAGTAGAAGAATTAGCTTTAGATAACTCTTCACAGTCATTAATAATCATTGAAACAATATCAATAACTTTAACTGGGCTTAAAGTATTACTATATCCGCGAATATCAAACGTAAAAAATCCGAAATTCTTAAATACTCCAAGAAAATAAATTATTTTTTGTTTCAAAAGAATAGAATCGGAGTAAGATGCGTTGTGCTTTATTAGCTCAGATATGTAGAGATCCAACATACAATTTAAATTATCGATATCTACATCGTAATCAAAGGTTACTTTGTCGAACGAAGTATCAGATAATTGAACGGTTATATCGTCAGCGGAAACATTAAGGCCTAAATTTTGATAAAGAAAGGCACTAACAAATTCCACGTGGTCAGATTCTTTAAACATTTACACTACCTCATGACTAAAAAGGAAGTGCTTCCCACCGGGAAGCAGGTTCCCGGATGGGTTAGATTAATTATAAAAGAGTTCTTCAGAAGGTACATGCATTTCTGGTTTGAACTGTTTTAAGGAGTTGTTTATAGCTTTTCGATATAACCCTGAAGAGTGTGGCTTAAACATTTGATATTCCGTAACGAGCAGAGGAGACGTAAAGCATCCTAAGTTCACTAGTGAAATACTTGATGTTTCTTCACAAACATCTAATTCAGCGTATATCCGCCTCTTCATTACCCTGCCTGCTAAATAGCGACGAACATGATTTATAAACTTGTCCGCATCTGATATAGAATTAACTATATAATCAGATGTGACTATCTGATTAGATACAGTTTCAGGTATAGCTTCGGCTATTATTTTTACGTTCATTTCATAATCAACACTATGGAAGCAAGCAAGAATTTGTGGCTTCGCGCTTTCTAAAATCTTTTCAAGAACAGAAAAAATCAGAGAGAACTCGTTTAAAATTCGCTTTTGTATAAGTCCATGTAGATGTTTTATGAAAGGAGAACCGTGTTCAACAAGGCCTAGTATAAGATCCTTAGAGGCCAAATCTGAGCGGTAATAAACGTATTCTAGATTATCCCGGTTAAATCCTTTGAAAAGCAAATCAGGCTGCTCTGAGACCAGTCGTAAATGAGTTGAAGCTATAGAAACTTCAAAACGAAAGTTCGCGAGATTTACAGGACCTGCTTTTAATGTAGCCGCTTCGGAAAAATAAATGAAAAGAGGATGCAAATCATCGTTACCACTGTAAAGATGGTCTGCACCCTTAAGATATTTCACCAAATGAGGTAGAAAAGATATTACTGGAATATCAGCCACAAATCGAATATGCCGAAATGGTTTTGAATCCAAATATATATTTTCCACTACAGCGCCAACAAAACCCATTTTAACAAGAATAGATTCAACTAACTTTTGTATAGCATTCATTTCAATACCCTCTTAATAGAGGGATTTCTCCCATAGGGAGAAATCCCTATGGGAGAAAATAATTTTAATTAATAATTATAGCGAAGCGCATGTTCTTTTTCACTAAGATGGTTTTCATATTCCGACTTACCAGAACTTAAACACTCTTTGAAAAAGACCTTTGAAAAATTCTTCAAGTCACTTCGGTTATTAATTTCTTTGTCAGACATCAACTTAGCTGAGTGTGAGGTATCAACAGGCCCCAACCACCATTCATATTTAATATAAACACAATTGGTTTGTGTATGTCCATTTAGAAATCGTTTTGCATTTCTAAGTATTTTTCTACAACCGTTAAGGTCTGAAAGTAAGATATCTGGAGCAATGAGCTCTTCCAGAATATGACCAGGTAAGCCTTTCCTAAAAAGCTCAACATCGTAACTACAATACCAGTCACGATAATTAAAAGCTTTAATAAGTCTTTCAGGTGTATCCAAAGATATCTTATTCAGGATTTTTAATGCAAAGCATACAGCATCTTTTAACAACTCGTGCACCTCAACATTGATAAATGAGAAAAACGAGCTTAATTCTTTCTCTAAGGAATTATACAACTTACCGTAAATATCCTGAGAAAAAAGATACTGCAATCTTTCTTTATTATAAGTGCAATTCGAAATTGAATAGACTTCTCCTCTTTCGATTTTGCACCCTTCCCTTAAAACTATAGGAAACCTCAAATGGTTAACAAAGAAAGAATGATTCTTTCTTTGCTTCAAAGCATCTAATTGAAATTTCGTAATTTCCTCCAGATTTGCATCTTCAAAACCTGG
This sequence comes from Citrobacter sp. R4, assembly GCF_026719175.1. NCBI lineage: Bacteria > Pseudomonadati > Pseudomonadota > Gammaproteobacteria > Enterobacterales > Enterobacteriaceae > Citrobacter > Citrobacter sp. R4. The sequence continues at coordinate 87,565 of NZ_JAPPSU010000011.1, read as the reverse complement.
AAAGGGAATATCACAGAAACAAGAACTATATGCTTTTGCTGATTCATACATAAACTCCAGTGAAACATCAGCATCAAAAGACATACCAGAGAACATGCCCTGCCCATTGTCTAAAAATGTAATGTTTTTAACCTGTATTTTTTTATGTTGAACAACCAAAAAGGCATTAATGATTTTTTCGATAATTTTCATGTGATCCTCTCTCAATAAAAAAAGGGATCACTCCCATATGGGGTGTGATCCCCACATGGGTATAATTTAATTAAAAATCTGTAAGACCTAAATCTTTATTTCTACCACAAACTGTAGAAGATATAAGACGTTTTACTCGCTTTCGAGCACTTCGGCCTGACGTATCTTTCAAGTACATCGGTAATGACAATGATGAAATTTGATTACTTCGCTTATGATGGCAGACTATATAGCCCTGCCTCCACCCCGAACGCACAAACTCACGGATGCGGTTAATATATGCCGAAGCTTGAGATTTTGTACTTATCGATTCAGAACACTTTAAGTTCTGTTCGATAGAGTAAAGCTCAGCCGCCATGAATTTCACCTCATACAGCTCATCGCCATAACTTATAGTTTTCAACAGCTCTTCCTTTTCCCGAATGAAAAATACTTGCTGCATTCCAAGGATCAGGTCATAGGCCTCTCGAAAGAGGTCGATAAGCTTATTACGAACATAAATCATAAACTCCTCAAAGTGCTGAAGCCAGAAATAAGCCGCATTACTTATTTGTGAATTGTGAGAACAAACAAGCCCTTTAGCAAGCTCGACCTCTTCCTCCCGAAAAGTAAAGTTACTTTTCTTAAACCGACTTTGTTCAAAAATGCTTTGATGCATTTCTATCCATACAGAAACAAAACCGAGGGATTCAAATTCTTCGTTTAACAAATGTAAACTTTCGAAGATTTTCTGAATTTCGATCCCGATGTCATATGACAGTGGACATTCTTTTATAGAATAAACATAACCGGGTAGGAAGTGAGATAAATGCTCAGTTCGCAAATATAAACTGAATTTAAGTTCTGTCAGTGGTTGTTTCAAAGATAACTTAGATGATTCGCTTATATTTACTGGTTCAACGCCATTTCTAATCAAAATAGCTTTTACCAGGTCCGTAGCTAACTTCATACAGCCTCCATTCGTTATTGAGGCCTCCCTGATGCAGGTTGGCCATCAGGGAAAATATGTAAATCAATTAGCAATCAATCAGACCGTTGCCATGACATTGTCAATGTATCTGACAAGGGATGGGCGGTCGTCCTGTAAGGCAAAACGGCGAAGGTCATCAAGATTATACGCAGGAAGATAATCAGCGTAACCTCGAATACGAAGGTCCTCAACCACAACTTTTATATACTCAAATCGTCCAAGATTCCCTTTTAATGGGGGTTTTCCTGGACTAGACAGCATATCGTCTGCTTGCTCCCATGTGATTTCTTTAGCTTCACCACTATGTAGATCAAGATGGACATATATGAATGACTTATAATCTCCACGGCAACGAAGATAATATTTCGGATAGAAATATTTGTCACAACGCAACAAACACGTTCCTGAAGGACGAACTACGTACAACAGGTTTCTGTCATTTTCTAATATGCTATGTTTCAAAATCGTTATATCTATCTCATTATCATGCAGCAAATAGCATGACGATGGTTCATTGACGATGCGCGATTTTATAACAGCAGCAAATTTATTAAAAACTTCGTTAATTTGAAAATTCATTAAAATGCTCTCCGATGTAAAACGACGAGCATCACCATAACGGTAATACTCCCGTTATGGGTTTTAATAGTTTATGGAATAACCATGTCATACAACCGACCATAGCCAGTAGTACCGCACATTTATTTAACTGAGCAAGCATCTCAGCCGTGAAAAGACCTTAAAGGCAGGTAATTATCACGAAGGAAAGCGGTTATCTTATCAATACAATTTTAAAATATAATATTGATAAGATAACCCCCCCCGCAAAAAGCGGGGGAGTTATCGTTGTTACAGCTGATTAAGACATTCAGGAGCCCAGTGAATCGGGAATCCATCCTGCCCTGTTAACTGGAGAACATCGTTCCAGTCGATACCCTTTTTCCCATCAGGAATATCTTGTGCTGGTTCGAAGACTTCAATTGTCAGCTTTGATGCGGGATATCGTTTAGCCAAAAACTCAACCATGCGGCTTTGAAGTCGCTGAGCAGCTTCAATACCGGCACGAGTGCCTTGTGAGTTAGCAATATCCTTATCCGCCCAGATATAAAAGTTTATAGATTTTACATCCGGCGGAGGCAGTAAAAAATCAGGAACAGTAACGTTTTCAAGGCACCATGCGGAGCTGGCTGCCCAGCATGGTGTTGAAGTCGCTTCTACAACAGAAAGCGCGTTCTCGATCCCTTCAGCCACTCCCAGTGTCCAGGTCGAACTACCTGAATCATAGTGAGGGTCAAACAACTGAATTGAGCCACCTGTCATATCGGCAGGAGGCTTCATCATCAGCTTTGGATTTTCTACAGGTGCCTTATCACCATTTTTGTCTACGTATGTTCTATGAATAGTCAGAGGCCGACCTCGGGTGTCACGATAGATCGCAATCATTCCCGGATAGATAATCGATTTCTGCTTATCTTTATCCCAATAGTAGATCCGGTTATTAAAGCCTAAATCCTTTGGTAAGTGACTCAGTAAGCGGGAGATCCCACGATTACGGAGGTACAAAGCAACAGGAGTATTAGGCTTGATTTCACCGGTATAGTGATACATCACATCAAGTTTTCGCATTCGCTTTGCCACTTCCTCTCGGTCAAGAGTTTCTGTGGCACGAACTGCTGATTTATAGCGTCGTTCATTTTCAATGTCGGCGTCAGTTAACGGAGCATGCAGATCCATCCCGAAAAAATCTGAGAGAATCTTTTTGCAAGTCTGCGTTTTACTTAATTCATAATATTTCGCCAGAACATCAATTCCGTCGCAAAACTCATTTACCGGAAAGTCATTATGGATCGCACATCCGGTATAAAGGTCTTTTTGTCGGAAACGAAACTTCGATTTCCCTGCGCCAGTAAACGGGCAAGGAACCTGGCTCGGGGCTTTTGCACAAGCGTCTTTGAAAGCAGGTATTCTTTCGAATATATACTTCCAGCCAGACACTTCAGCAATTCGAGCATGAACGAGTTTAATAAAGTGTTCAGATACTTCCTGTGGATTACGACGAAGAGCCGGGGATGCATAAGTCATGATGATCTCTCTTATCTGGCATTGTGAGTTTCTCAATGCCTTCTGCGGTGCAGAAGACAGGGAGAAACCCACAACGCAGAATTTAAGAAAGAGGGCCCGGGGGCCCTCAACATTTATGCTTCAGTCGTGAAGCCATTATTCTCAAGACACTGTATGTAGTTATCTACAAGTAACGCAGCCTGCTGGCTATTACCCTCCGCTATAGTGACTTCGCGGAAGATTCTTTCCTGAGGGCTATCATTGCTTATAACTTCACCAACACGTCCGAAAATACGGACTTTATGCATCGCACCGACTTTTTCATGTTCTACACGGTAAGTTTTTATCTGAGTCATATTTTGCTCCTTATTCCTTCATGGAGCAAAAAGACCCACCGGGGCCTTTTGCCCCGATTGGGTAGAGTTTATTAAGAAAGTATTTGATGAACTAGCTTACTGACTTCAATAGACAATAAAGAAGTATCATCAACTGTTACGAAAGTGTCCGTTTCAAAACCAATTATTTCATCAGTCTTAATACCAACACCAACGATTTCTATTCCATTACATTTAGCCTTTTCCATAACTTCGCCGATAGTAAATTCCGATTTATTCGGATAACCATCAGTTATAAGAAAAATTATTTTCCTATCGAATTGGCTGTCAAGTAACAGATCAACAGCTGCCATTAAAGCCGATCCCGTAGGGGTATAATAACCCTTACATCCAAGAGTGAATTTCGATAGAGATTCCTCAACGCTTTGATCAAACGTTTTGATAATCTCAAATTCACTTTCCTTGAAGGGAAAGACTATATTGGAGACATGCATTTTTGACAAACTTTCAGCGGCCATCGATAAAGCAAGATCTGACTTAATGGCATGAATATATCTTTCATCATTAGCCATTGACGCTGAAATATCACGAACTAATACGAGGCCAACATGCCCTCTATTTTTAGATTCGCTTTGAGCTCTGAAGACATCACGAACTCCCATTGGTGACAGAATTAATCGATTTCCATCGAAGGTAATTCCACGCTCATGAGTTTTGTTTCGGCCACGCATTTTAACCTGCTGTAAAACAGACAAGTCGCTACCGATTGAATGACTCAGAGACAAAGCCTCATTGTAAACATTCAAATCGATAAGGAGATCAGGGATATCCCATTCAGAAGCACCGAATTCGGCTTTCACGTCATCGGATACTTTTGATGCAATACCTTCAATCTCTTTAGCCAAAGCATCGTGATAATCTTCGCTATCCTCATCACTGCCAAGAAAGGCATCCAACAAATCTGCCAGTATCTCCCATTGAGCCGATGAAAAGTTACTTTCATCTTCAACGTTAGTCGAACTGGCTTCATCTGATTCACTCTCGGAAGGGTTAATCGCATCAGTATCGTCTTCAATAATGTTATCACCTGTGGGATTGCCACCGGTGGGTTCATTATTTCCCTCGTTATCTTCAGCAAGTTCTGAAGGCTCAGAACATCCCTCTTGAGCAAGATCAGAGTTATCGGAAGTATCTGCCTGACCTTCACTATCGTCCTCAGAATCATCCTCACGACTATCAGTCGACTCAAGCGATTTATCTTCTGATTCGGTATCGGTATCGGTATCGGTCTCGGATTCATCATATGCCTCCTGCTCCTCCTGCTCTGTCTGCTGCTGTTGTTCCCTTGCCTCATCCCGCAGTCTCTCTAAAAGAGCCAGGGTCTTACGAGCAAGGGATTCACAGCCCTGAGTATTTTCACAACCAAGAGCATCATGAAAAATTTCCTCAACATCAGAAATTACTGGAGAAAGTATCTTTTGGGCATAGTCAAAAAACGGATCGAGTGTTTCTTTGTGACCTGCCTGCTGAAGGACTTTTACTCGCAATGAGTTAAGCAGATACCACTCAATAAATAGGACAGGATTTTCCGGACGAGAAGATATATCAGGAGTCATCCTTCCGGCTTTAACCATCAGTGCGTAAGTGGCTGCAAGCCGCCGCTTTGCATCCGGATAATCGTTACCAACCTTCTCTTCCATCTGTACATCATCGAACAGATTTATAAGCCCGGTAAGACGTTTTGCCCTGCTATAAGCTTTACGTTTCTCAGCGAGGCTCTCAAACTCTGCATTCATTCCGTCATCGAAGCGTGTAAACCCTTCAGATGACTTGAGAACACTATTAAAGGCGTCACTGTAAACCTCGCTGTCGGTATAGCGACCATGACCAGCTTCATGACAGGTAAAACCTTCAATCAGACTGACAAAGTCATCATCGCTATAATCGCCGTTTGGTAAAACACAAACTTTATTTACAGGATCAAAATACGGTCCTTTGGTATTGTCGTCTATTACAACTCTTACATCGCCTAAGCCGCTAATGACTTTTGCTATATTCTGTAAACGCTTAATATGGCGCGGTGATGATTTAAGATCTAATTTCATAGAATACCTCTTTATAAAAAAGGGGTACTCACCCAGATGGTGAAGTACCCATCTGGGGTTTTTAATAAAGCAAACAGTTACCAGCCTTTGAGCTCGATATCAAAACCATTTTCAACATTGTCTTCCTGTTGCGAAACTGATTTCTCAGGTTCAGCTACAGGATCAGTGTTTGAAAACGTGCTGTTATTTATATCGTTCTCTACGACAGGTTCAACCTGGAACACATTTGTTGAATCTAAAATAGCTTCAATACCTGTGTTCTGTAGCGCGTTCGGTTCTGTTTGTGAGCTTTGATTAAATGATCTGGTAATAGATTCCAACCAGTCAGTAACCTTTTGCTCTCCTGAAATAATACGCTTTAACATTGAAGCATCACTCATGAAATAAAACCACTGCTGTAACACCGCAACGTCGCGAGGTTCAGAAATGGCACCTTTAGGTAAATTATTCATTATGTGTTTTATAGCTTCTGCAAGTACTGCCGCCTCTTTATGTATAAACATGAAGCTAATGATCTTATTTTGCATTTGCTTCAGTCGGTCAATAGTACTTGAGCGCAAATTGTTATTTTTGCTAATTTTTTCATAAACCTTCATTGCTTCTTCTGCCAGATCTGTTATCAATTGTTCCTGATAGTAGTCCTGGGTTTCATCACCTTCAACGCTAATAGGCGTAAAAGGAATAAAGTGAGCAATATTAAATCTAAAGGATTTTATGAAATCATCTTTAGTTAATTTCAACTGATCAATCAAAGAAGACATTCTTGGGCTTCTATTTTTTTCAGCCTCAATATGCATCTCATAATTGTCTACAACGTTTTGAATACCTGCCTGAAACTCTCGTTCAATCTCTTGGGCCCCTTCCAGAAACTCTTCCATACTGGATACTGGTAAAATCCACATATTGCTATAGCGGATGCACAAGCGTGAGCAAAGAGTTGATATTCTGCTGGTAATCGTACTTTTGAAGCTAAGGGCTTTTATGTCAATCCAGCGTACTTCGCTTTTAGATACGCTTTTTTGATCCGTAATATCATCTCCATCATAAGACAAATCGATTTTATCGGTTCGACGCGATCCTTGACAGCCACTTATTTCAATTTTTGTTATAACTGCACCTTCCAGTAAATCTGGATATGATTTTGCAAAATTCTCAGAGATTTGTTTTGCAGATACTTTGTTAAGCATTGAAGTATTTAAAGTCATGGGTTTCTCCAAAAAAAAGGGGAAACCCTCCCCAACGGGAAAGATTTCCCGATAGGGTTGATATTAAAGCTTCTCTGGTGAAATTAAAAGAATACCGGGAAACTCAGCAACAACATCATCATTGCCCATTGCTCCCTGATACATATAACCTTTTAATTCCATTTGTTTAATCAGACCTTCCATATTTATTTTACCATCATGATAAAACAATAAAGAATAGTCGTTATTCAGTTGCATAAGTCCAGTAAAATTAGTTCCGTTTTTTGCTATAGCAATGGTAGCAGCACCATCCGTACTTAAAAACGCACTAAATTCAAGATGGGATAACTCTGAGATACAAATATCAGAGGTTTCATAACAAATCCCATCTAACTCGACTTTTTTGCTGTGAAATACTCCAGCGATTTATCCTTGTCTTCGCCAAGAGAAAGATCTATAGCTTGAAGAACAAGATCGACCACATGTAAAGGTAAAGCAGAAGCAAAAGCTATTTTGAAAGTGTCAAGAAGACTAAAGGTTTTTAACGTCATCGACGTGCCAACCCAAGCTACTAATTGACGAATATCCATCACACTGTCTTCTGTACCAGAGTCATTTACTGCAATCGCTACTCTTACGAACTTCTCAATGACCTGAAAAGGCAAAGAGCTATATCGTTTAGTAAGCACATTGGTTAAAGCAACTTTGTCGGGCTTCTCCATTTCAACTATCAAGAACCGCTTTATAAAAGCTGCATCTTGACGTTGAGAAGAAACGAACCGGCGAGCGCCTCCACTCATGTTTGTGTTTGCAGTACCAATAAATCGCGTGTAGCCATTAGCAGTTATAACCTCACCACCATTAGCACTGAGTGACCAGGGCTTACGTTCAATGGGCATGTGAAGTTTTGCTGCCGTATCAGGATCGATTTTGTCCACTTCATCCAGAAGAATGAGGTGACCATTACGAAATCCCGTTACCAAATCGCTGTGTACAAAACCTGTATTACCACCATTAAGACTGCGCTCACCTTCAAGCTCATCAACTCGAATATTGCTGTTGATCTGCTTAATTGTCAGCGGCCAATTCATCATGTGGCTAATGTACATTACCATTTCAGTCTTGCCAGAACCGGACTCACCTTTAAGACACACACTTAAATCTATATCCGGACTGATAAGCAGTTTAACCACTTGTTCAAGTATTCGGGGATTTGGTATGTAGTCTTTGTTCAGCGGAGCTCGATACGAGGTTTTAGTTTTGAAAACAGGCACAGCCATCTTTGGATCTATTTCTGGAATACCAAAAAGGTCCTTTGCTAGAACTAAAAGATACTCACCTTTATCCACATAATGTTTTAACTTTATAACATCCGGGGAAAGAAGAGCTTCTAATTTTTCATAAGCATCAGAAGATGTTTCATTTAACTTCATAGCGGCATTAGACATTTTTAACTCCGGTAAAATGCAAACACCGCCCTCTGGCAGATGTTTGCCAGTGGCATTTTATTTGAGATTCATTTGGCAAATAGTTGCCATCAGTTTCCTGATTTGAGGCACATTATAACCAAGATGATTTCCCACTATTTCAAAAGCTTCAGACATGATCCATTCAAAATGATTTTCGAATATTGGATTGATTTCTAACTTGCCAAAAGCGTTTCGTTTAGTTAACAGATCACATGAAACAAGCTCGTCAAACAACTCTAATGTGGATTTAAAAGCTTTTATGTAAACATCCATAATTTCCCTGTCAGTCCATTTAACAGCCAGTTTTTTTTCTGACATTAAATAATCCTGATCAAAGAAGATGTCCCAGCCCATATCGTCATTGCAATCATGCAAAATGATTTCATCATCATTCCTGCATTCAGCTAATTTCGTGTTTTCACTAATCGAACGATGCGAATGATAATAGAGCCATGATTTTAATTCCGCTCTAAATTCACATGCATCAAGTCCATGACATAAACAAGTGTATTCAAATGATTTTGACATATACCACCGTGTTTCAGCTTCTAAAAGTGGATTCACTGTGATATTACCATTGTCATCTTTGAAGAATAACTTTCTCCTCAACACTAGTTCTTTAATGATTTCCAAAGACTCTTCCATAGCGGATAGAAAAACAACATACACATCCTCAGGGGTCCATTCTATTACCAGACCACCCAAATCTGGGTTATATTCTTCAACCGTATATAGATAATCTGTTTCTGCTGCAAAATTAATTGTATGCAAAATCTGATTTTTAAGTAATTTGGATTTTTCATAAAGGTGATTTTCACGCCTTTCAGAATCATAATTTATCTCAGAAATGTTACTTTCTTCTGATTTAAAGTTTAATCCGGACGTGTAAGCATCATTTAAATGCTCTTTGGGTGAATCAACTATTTGCGTTATTTCATCTTCATCTATATCGAGTATAGAAAAAAAACTAAGTTGATTACTACTTATTGCAGTAGCCCTAAATTTTTGTTTCATGGGGACTCCAAAAGGAGAAATCCCATGAAGGGATTTCTCCCCTTTAGGGTGGGTTTAATGTCAGATCTGATTAAAGCTACTTTGTCCAAAACCTTTTAGAGGTTTAGGTATGTGAGCCAACTTACTTGTTGCTACCACTCTCATGTAGTCAAGAGGATGTTCTCTCCCTTCAATCATAATAGTATCGACAACAATATAACCGGAGACCATCAACTCATCACCCTGATTTATACCAGTGAAACAGGTTGAATACATTTCAGGCGACACCTTGATTTGAACTGAAAATTCTCTCTCAGTGATTTCACCATCAACTTCTGTCTTCATCCTATTTTTGAGCTTTATTAACAAACCTATACTCTGGTCAGTCATTTTTTTCTCCACAGCACTGATAACTATCCCGGACACTTTTACTTCATTGATATATTCAAGATATGACATTTTCCGCTCCTCGATTTGTTCAAAGAGAAGCCCCGTTAGGGTTCCCCCTTAACAGGATTAAATAAATTTATTAGTTACATACATGAACGTGCAGACTACCAAACAGGCAATTCCGGCAATATGTAACCAATTTCTTGTTGGTTTAGTTGGTGCAATCGCTAAAGAGTTCTCCAACTTCTCTGTTACAAGACGTCGATTCTCTGCTTTAGCCGCATCATCTAAATATTGAGTTTCACGCTTAGCGAGAGTCTCAATTTTCGATTTTATTGCATGGTCCCATCCTTTAGTTTCAAAAACGCTTAACTCACTAAAGGTGTGCGTCATGAGATCTTCTGGGAAACCCAGTTTTTTCATTAACGGACGAATGGTATCATACATTTTTTCTACATTTTCGTAGTGGGCCTTTACTGCGACATCAAAACGCTTACGTAAAGTTAATTTTTCACGTTTGCAAATGATGTCCGAAACCCAATTTATTAACTGCTCATTTTTGAGTTCACTGGCTTTTTCAAGTGAGTAATCCAGATTATCCACGTCAAGAAATGAATTTAATCCGTATTTTTCAAACTCCTCAACAAGATATTTATCCAGTTCAGTTAAGCTTTTAAAAAGTGGTACATCTGGGGAAGCTTTAAGAAGCTTATAAGCTCCTTCGAAATCAATTTTCTTGACCACGAGCTCCACAACATCCACATGATAATAGCTTGAATAAGCAGAAAGCTTTTCGGCCAACAAAGACACAGGCTTAAGAGACTTAAGTTCAATGATATTTGGGCCGTCCTCATTCAAAATAACAATCAGTTCATTATCACGTTCTGTATATTTCATCAGAACTTCTAAGAGCTGTTTGTTTAGCGCCTTATCCATCTCTGGAATAATTTCACTAAAGGTTTGATGAAGGGCTTTACTGCGAGCTTTATTTTTAGACATTTGGGGTCACCTATATATAGTAAGAAGGAAGAAACAATTTTTTGTTTCAACACGAAGGCAAAGCCTGTCATTCATCTCCCGTAAGCTATGAACCGCCTGATTTATACTATCTGGCATTAGAAGTACGCAACAAAAATAGCTCCAGGAGGAGCTAAATTAGTTACGGTTTGGTAAATTCAGATTGCCTTTTTCAGGCATGGGAAGTGCACCAGCGACAAAGGTGACATTTTGCCGGTGGTGTCTTACAGCTTGTTTAAGCTGGCCGCTTTTCACGGCTAAATCAACGCTTAACGCGAAAGTAACTTTAAGCAAAGTTACTCAAATTTGGGAGCTGATATTTAAGCTCATTGTTTTTATACTATAGCTTTAAGCATAAGTAAATGCCCATATCGAATTATTCTGTATAAACTGGAGAAATTCGAATATTAGCTGCTTCTTTTATCTTTTCTTCACTGCATTCTCTTAAAAAGAAAGAAGGGTCACCATACCACATTACAAAAAGTTGCTTTTCTGCACGCGTAAATCCAACATAAAGCAAACGTCTTTCTTCTTCTATTGCCTCCTCCCCAACTGATCTTTTACTTGGTATCTGATCCGCATTACAACTCATTATTATTACTTTATTCCACTCAAGACCCTTTGAACCATGCAAGGTTGATAGGACTACTTTCTCTGGGCTGTATTCCTCGTCCTTCTTCCTAGGGCCTAATGACATTGCAGCAGCACGATTGATCATATTCATCCAACCAGTCTTTTCTGCCCACTGTTTACAAGTGTCTAAAGCAATTTTTGTTAAGGTTGCTGTACCTTTATTACTCCTCATCTTGATTGACGACGATTCCATCCATTTCGTAAGGTTGGCGAAACGTTTTGCTATCTCAACTTTATCAGTACTTTCCTGGGTAAAGCGCACGAAGTTTGAATGTAATGTTTTTGTTTCGAGAGAACTGTCCTCCGGGATGGCAAGGTCGCCAAAAGTAACTTTTCTTCCTCTCATACTCAATGCCACATCATCCAAAACTGATTCCTGTTCTCCAAACAATGCCAATACTCTCTTCATTAAGCGAGGATCATTTGATTGTCGGAAAAAGGCCATAAGGCTTAACACATCGCTTGTTTCTTTTTCATCCCAGAATGATTTACCTCCGTAACGAATTACTGGCTGTTCGATCAAACTTTCTAGCTCATCCAAGTGAGCATTATTGCGGCTTAGAATTGCCCATCCATGTGGATCCTGATTTATAAGGCTTAAAATACCCTGTATCTGTTCCTCCATATCTACATATGAACGAAAAGTGACCTTTCCTCCTCCCTTTTTTGCCGAGCGTAACTCTTTGGCATAACGGTAAACATTCTTTCCTATCAGTGCTCCGGCCACCTCTAAAATTTCAGGTTCACACCTAAAGCATGTGTTTAAGTAAAATATGTTAGGTCTGAAGTGTTTTTCAAACTGTTGAAATATTTTGACTCCTCCTGAGGATCTGAAGGAGTAGATGGCCTGATCATCGTCTCCAACTATACTCGTATAGACTCCAGCTCTTGTATGCAATGCTATCCATGAGAATTGTATAGAGTCAGTATCCTGAACTTCGTCTACTATCAAATGTGTCAAATCTAACGTGCGCATTTTTCCCGAATGCATTTGACCGACAACAAATTTTGAAAGAGCATTGAGGTCCGCCACATGGTCTTTCTGGCATAACGCCTGATAGGTATTAAATAAATGGATCTGTTGTCTGTTATGCCGAACTGAAATCACATCCGTATCCATTTCTCTGCCGATAGCATCAATAACGAATTCAGCTTCAGCAAACTTCATCGTTACACCGGATTCTTTCAAAGCCCGGTGAATGACAGATCTCTGTGCTGGCCCTATCAACATCTTTCCCGGCCAGCGAATCATGTCCAGTTGCTTCTTAACGAGTCCGTGAAAAGTATCCACCAGCACCCGGTCAAGATCCTTCTTGCTCAATCGCTTTTGTAACTTTGCTGCAAGTGCGTTTGTTGCAGCGCGAGTAAAGGTCACCATCCCGATTCTTGCATATGGATACTTTTTGAGAATCGATATAACCGCTTCTATCATGGTGAATGATTTGCCTGATCCAGGCGCTGCTATCACCATATTGTTTGCGCTAGCATTCTCGATAACAGGTCTTTGCTCTTCTGTTGGCTTACCCATTTCAACCTCATTACTTCGTTTTAATAATTATACATTTTTATAAAAGCGCTTTTCTTGTGTACTGCTGGTTCTACTGGAAATCACTTTTTTTCCTTTTTTATGCAATCAGGTTGTTTGTGAAACGCGTGACTATGGAATAATGGTTCCATCTCCAAAAGACATTACAAAAAGGGCTTTAAATGAAACTTTTACGTTTAGTATCTCTGGTCTCTTCTGTCGTCATTGGTTTTTCCCTATCGGGTTGTGCCGGTGACACCGGCACTACGCCAGGCACCGCTCTGAATGCGTACAGTCACGGCCAGTACTGGCATGCTAAAGCAAATGATTCTGTCGCCAAGAATGCCTATTCGTTTGCTGGTTTCGACGTTAATTTTAAGGAGCAAGAGGTTACTCCTGGAGGGGATGCCGACAACTTTCTTTCTAAGTATCTCATCAATAGTTCGATGGGCTACGTAACAGGCGGTCTAAAAGGTTTTGGGATCATGAGCCTCGGCTCTTTGTACAGTTCTTCTGACGCCGAATACATCCAGGTCAATCAATACCTAGTGTTCGTCCCCAATCCAAAAAAATTGCCTTACAATGATGAAAGTTTGGTACGTGAAGGAGCTAAGTATGTTTTTGAGCATACAAAAGCAACTCAGGCCTCATTTGGATACAACCCTGAAAAACAGAAAGCAGCTCTGGCCACATGTAAAATTGATATGGCAGTCGTCAATAAATGGAGTACCTGTGATCTGCCCTCTAAGCCTGATGCTGATGTTTTCCCTACAGATTCAATGTACAGCTTTCAGGCGATTCGCCCCGCAACAGGAACCGAAATTCCTCAGCTAAACCTTCCCGCTGGTGATTACGCTGTAATTCGTTATGTGTTCATCCCATTTAAAGGAAACGAAACAAGCGCTGATTTTTCGGGTATCATTTTCCGTTCTGATAGCCCAAATACAACAACTCCAGGGGGTGTTGCAGCCTCCATCAACGGAAAAGATTATTACCTCTTTACCGGTGAATACGGTAAAAAAGGCTTCCCAGAAAAAACATTGAAAGCCAAGTAATTAAAAAAGGGGCCTAACGGCCCCTTCTTCAATATTTCGGCAACTGCTTGCCCGTAACCGGATCCAGCGTAGTTGAACCTACCTCACATATGGCCGGTCGAGGTAAATAGCTACAATCTACATTTTCCTCTTTTATAGCCTGAGCATTTTCTTGTCTGGCCTTTATCATATTTTCTTCACCGCCCATTGCTTCCTTGGTACGTTCTGATGGAAGTTGATAGTTCTCATTCTGGAATGGTAAGTTTTCCACAATTGATTCTTCGGAGAATTTTGAATATTGATCAGGAACTTCTCCTACCTGAACTGCATCATTAATCCACTCCGTCAGATCAATTTTATCGAAATCCAGTTGCTGTATTTGCTTTATTGATAGCCCCACGCAATTAGAGGCGACAGGGTCTATTCCTAATTGCGGATAAGCTTGTTGCATAATAACGCGTGACAACATGGAATTATAACAGCACATGTCTGTTGCTTTTTTAACGCATTTCTTTGTGAAACCAACATTCAGATATTTGACGCATCGTTCCGTATCTAATGTAAAACAGGATTTTTGATTCTTATGAATAGAAGCTTCCATCTCTTTCTGGTCGCATGCTACCAACATTTCTAAAAGCATTTTAGTGACCTGATAGGCTGTATAAATCCAACCGATCACGTTTAATGCAAGCATAAAGTTTTGAACCGCAGCCGAGAAGACAACCTCTCCTCCGGTAGTAGCAACGTTCTTAAAGACAAAGTCTCGAACTGTATCTGGTAGCAATTCGTAGGCTTTCTTCATTGCCATCTGCTTAAGCTGACCTATACCGAAGCTGGACATTGTTTCCTGTGCCAACTGGCCAGCACCTCCTGCCCCTCCAGAAGTTGCGGAAGACCCAACTGCCCTGCTTAGATTACCAGCGACGTTTTCATATACGCTCGTTAAGGAGCTCGTGACATTGTTCCACATTTGCCCTACTGTTTTACCAGCTGATGCAGTCCACTCACCGACCGCATTGGACATAGAAGCCCATGTACCTGTATCACCGCCGGTCCATTTTATTAGCTGAGCATTAACTCTGGTCCAGTTAGTGTTTCTGATCATAGATCCGGCAAGCATGATACCTTCAAGTGCTCCTGCGGTTCCCTGCGGTGCTTCGCAGCAGTCCGTCTTTGCCAGGCCATTTACAAAGCCTACTGAACGACCACACCATTCAGGTTTTCCTTCAAAGACAGAACAGGAATTGGCATCGTTAGGGTCTTCGCATTTGGCTTCGCCCTGCATGTACTGAACCATGTTTGAATAAGCCGCAACTTTTCCAAAATCGTTGTTCTCTTCCTTTGGCCCAGTTTCGCATGTTCCTCCAGAACATGGGATCATGCCAACACAGGCATTTGTAGAAGATTCAACCTCACGAACTACATCCTTACCTCTGTCACAGGTGTATTTCTGTTCATACATGTAGCAGCTGTTAGTGCCCTCATCGAACCAACCCTCTGCACATGTTTGTTTATCGAGTACACATGCTGCATCATTTTTATAAGAACTACATGCATCAGGCATACTCTTAATTTCTTCGTAGTTGTAACAGAGGTCCTTTCCATTAGCGTCTTTCATAATTTTCCCACTGGCGTCATAAGAGCAAATCTTGTCTTTAGCCAATGGATCACAAAAATAGCCTTCAAGGTTAGTCTTCCAGGTAAGAAAGCCTTTATCGCCTTCATACAGCGGCTTTGCCATAGAAAGCACGCTTTCCGGAAGCCGCTTCGTGCCAACATCCATATCTTTAAACCGATCGAAACGGCAGAATGTATTTGGTGTTTGTACAGCATCGTAACAACCAGCTGGTTCCTGGACGTGCTTATCTTCGAGCTTCATATTTTCAAACGTCAGCTCAACCTCAAAGTACCCTTCACCTCCCCCACCAACCCAGACTCTGGATGCCATTGTCACTTCACGATCAGGTTCTTCATAAACTGATTTTCTGACCTTTTCAGTTACATCGTATACTTTGTCGAGTTTCCACGATTTTTTTAACTCCCAAGATCCCTTTGGAGCCGGATAGTCACTTTCTCGATATGCACCATCTATGTGAGCAAAAATCTGCGTGCCATCAAGTGTTACCCGCATGTGGTCATCCCACTCCGCGTTAACAATCTTTGCTGAGGCCAATTTTGCATCCGGATGGAATTTTAATGTCAGTTCGTTATCAAATACCCCGTCACTCCAGTAGTTGTCATCACGGCGACCAAACCATATACGCACACAATTATCGCCGCACATCGACATGTCTCCGTTTCCGCCTGAAATGTATACAGGAACAGAGAAGTCACGAGTTATCGTGCAGCTGCTGAAGTTATCTTGCTTAGGCGAGTTACAGTAGAACTCTTTGTAATCAGGATAGTGTGTGGTTACTGTTTTTTTGGAGGTCTCAACATTACAGTTCTGAAGCCAGTTTCCAGTACCAGCAACAGCATTGGTTATCTCATTTCTCCCCGCAGTAAACATGGGATCGTTAGGCTTTACAGACGATGCCGGGTTGTCCTTGTTAGCATTTACGAGGGTGCGGTAGGCAACGCCATCATAACTTTGAGCATCAAATAACTGGCTTTTCCGATTCTTTATATCGTTAACAAAGCCATCCTCATCCCCATAACGATCTGCGGCGTTGAACTTTATATCGCTGTGCTTTTGCTCTGAGCTGAAAATCTCTCCCGTATTTGTTTTGGTTCCAGGAGTAGTATTGGGATTACTGCTTATACCAATGTTGCCATTAGCATCACGAGAGAGCAGCTTTGCCCCTTCCTTGGTGTAGTTTGAATTGATTGTCCCTCCAGACATACTCGGCAGTTGTACGGCGCTACCAATAGACTTTCCATCGGATGCGGCATTTTTCATGACACTTTCATTAGAGTTCCCTGCCCCATACTTCCCGAGATTAAGATTAGCGGATTCGGCTTTACCCACGTATTTCTCGGTGATCTTCCCACTGACATTCTCGCCTGAATCCGCGTTCTTGTATTTCTCCACAATGTCCTGAGCACTGGTGGTTGCATTGCGATTTGCGTTAGGATTTGCAAGGTTAAAATTATTTTCGAGCTGGTCAAATATAGCGTCAGCAGCGTAAACACGTGGTGTCATTACCATGTTTATGAGTGTGACATAAAAAGCCCAACTCATAGTATTGGCAACCATTGATGCAATAATCGCTGAGGTGATTGTTTTTCTAAGTTTCACTTATTTTCTCCTTAGAAATCAAACGCCTGGAACGTAGCGAACACAACAGTCATTGTAACGCCACAACATATAGACATAATTATCGTTGCCTATTTTTTTGCGCCCACCTTTAAGGGTTGACCAGTCGTGTACCGAATCACCAAGACGATGACAGCAATCCGGTCCCTTCGCCTCAGGAGTAGGGAAAAGCATTGAAAGCCGATACTGGGAACGTGGTGTAAAGTATTCCCACGTTTTCTCACACATTGCGTCTGCTCCCATCGTTCGCATCAGCATGCCTTGGCGATGTAGTTTTGTCAGAAGACGCTGGGTAATCAGTGAACTCGTCCTTACAGCGTCATCATTTGCGTAAATGTGGCCGGTTAATGGGTAAAGGTTGCCATCGCATCCGGCACAAAAGTATGCAGCGAGATTATCCTTTCCTGCTGTTACTGCTACACAGTCAGCAGCGCACACCATTGAGGCAATTGGGTTTGCAAAAACTACTGCCTCGGGATTCAGGACGAGTGTAAGCAGATCACTTTCCCACATAGGGTCCACTTCGCTTATATAGGTCAGGCTGGCATCTATATAGGGTTCAGCAGTGCACTCGCCAATAATCAGTAATTTGAGCATTGTCATGATTGGGAACTCCCAAAGATGAACATCGTAAAATCCGGCTTCAGTTGCTGTCATTGGCTGATTAGTGTTGCTTTTACCAATATCAAACTGCGATTTTTGAAGCATCGTGCCTTCAAGAAAGGGGCTGCACCAGGGGCTCTTTACAACTTCTACAATCTTCACCGGCTGAAAGAAGCTCAATTGCCAACCTATTTCCGGTACGCCGTTCTGATCTGTGCAGTAGCAACCCGGACGTGAAGGTGCAGCGCCTTCTGGAGCAGCCCCTATGCCCATTATCCTCATGGGAAAAATGCAGCTCCAACAGATATTCTTAATCAAGCCCTGCCACACTCCAGCTGACTGACACATAGCCCCAGGGACTCCAGCATCTGCTGCCATAGCCATACCAGGTATAGAAAGCGAAAGCATAACTGCTACAATGAACTCTAAAAGTAACTTTTTGAATTTTTTCACCATCATGCTCACTTGGATGTAATAAATGTTGCAACACTTTCGATATAGTCGACGGCTTTGGTAAAATAACTTCTCATCTGGTCCGGATAATTTAGCGTCAGCCATGTTGCAAAGAGAGCGCCTATAATAAATCCGAGTTTCATATTATTTTTCCTCTGAAAGATTTGGGGCTCCGATTCCACGGACTTCTGCCTCGCTAAACAGGGTGATCCGGAATTTATCTTGGTCAGTAGTTATAAGCGCAGGTGTATTTTTAATCTGAAAGCGTGAGATAATCTGTTCGTTTACTTTAAACACCTTACCGTTAAATTTTTCACGTAAATCATTTAGGTGATCCCATCCATTATCTTTTTGGATACGGGTAAACATTGGCATTACTTTTCCACTACCCAGACGTTGTCGATACTGCTGCTCAGCCCATACCAGCTGGCCCGGATTGAGTGGATCGAAAATTATCATCGTCAGGTTTTGAGGAAATCTCGAAAGTGGATTAATCAACTCACCGGCGGAAGCTATTACACGGCCCTGCTTATCTTTTACGTCCTGAGTGACCCTCACTGTAGGGTCAATTAAAAATTCTTTGTGTTCCTGGGCAGGAGGGAGATCGACCATCCATTGATTTTTCCAGGTGTCCGCAACGGCCCTTTTTTTTGCACCTTCCCAGTCATATTTTTGTGCGCGTTCTTCCAGTTCTTTAATGATGCTCTTTTCTTCAACGGGATAAATCGTACCAGCAACAGGAAAAATGTCCTGATCGGGTTTTTTAGCAAGTTCTCGCTGAAAAAACTCAACGTTGAAGGACCCTACCATTTTTGCAAAACGAGCTTGCTCCCGAGAAATAATTGTCGGTACTTGAGTTACTTGATACTGACTGAAGCTATCAGGATCAATTGTAATCAAAGGAGATTCAAATTTTCCTTTGACAATCATTTGGTTTATTGCTGCCTGTGTCTCTGGTAGCCGAGTAGTTCCTTTCTTTAGACCATTGAAAACTACACGAGCTTTATGCTCTGAGGCCGTACGTAAAAGGTCTTCCAGTACATAATCCGGTAAGCTAAATGAAGCAAAGATCGTTATACCATTTTCAGTTGATAGTGCTTCTTCACGTGTGCTATCCATTTTTCTTTCGAAGTCAGCAGCTGTGATGCCCGAGGAACCAAACAATTTTTCGATATTTTTAGATTGTCCTCGCATGACTTCCGGCTTATTTTCCACAGCTTTCAGAGCCGCTTCATTAAGGCTGGCGTTTTCCTGAATTTCATCACGTCTTCTAATTATATCGTTGACAGCATCAGAGTTATTACTTTGGGCCCTTATAGCCTGGGTATGGTCTATAACTGCTTGAACACTATCCGCATTCATACCGGGCACGTAACCACGGTTTGTTTGCCTGCTCAGGTCCTGGTTTTTTTTGAGTGCTTCAGCTTGCGCAATGTACTTCTGCACATCTGGTGAATTTAGCGTAGCATCAAGGCTAAGAGCCCCATCTGGCTGCTGTGCACCTTTAGCCTGAGCGCCAAGCCCTTTTGCTTGCTGAGCGATTAGGTCAGCATCATGTTGATACTCAGTGCTTGCATTTGTATTACTTAAAACTGCACATAACGCAAGTCCAGGAAGTATTGGTAAATATTTTTTATTTACATTAAAAGATCGCATATGTTTTCCCAATTACTGAATTCAGCTTTACTGTTCCCCAAAAACGGGAATCCCATGAGTGATCGGTTTGCCCAATTAGGAAAACTTCGCCTTCAGGAATTATCAATTCTTTTTCAATCAAAATGGACGGAATACTGTATTTCTTTGAAATACGACGTGCATTAGCTTCAAAAAATTTGTCCCCGTTATAAACCCCATCCATTGTTACTTTGAGTTTGTCACCGCCCACACCGGCAACAATTTTTATGACTCGTTCATTTTCTGGGATAAAACGAACCGATTTCGGCATGTTGAAAGCTATGAGTTCACCAGTTTTAATAGTTTTATCCGAATGATCAATCATATAAAAATCAGCAGGCAGGCACCCATTCAATAAACCGTATCCAAATGTATAACGGGTGAAAAAGACACACATAACGAGAATCAGCAATAAAATATTAATGGGGACATACCAATCCAGTATAAGCAGCCCTCTCTTTTTAGGTATGTAGTCGCTCATATTTTTCTCACTAGCACTGAAGAATATTTTTACTAAGTAGATACACCTCTATCCAAGTAACTATTATCCATGTTTTTCAACGCTCGGAAGTCTGCAAACTAACCTAATATTAACCTATAAGGATGTTAATTTCTCAGCATGTAGACGCAGCCTTGTTAGCGGCCATGAAAGATACCTTTGTAGCAAAGTTACTTTCCGGTATTAATTTTTCAAAGGTCCAATTGTTGGGCATAAAAAAGCCGGGACAAAATGTCCCGGCTTTATATTTAAAAATTTATTACTCACTGCTTGGTATTGATACAGTGTTTTCAGACTTACTTGCCTCTTCAGCCGGTCCGAAAACTGTCACGTGCTGCGTTGCAAAGTCTCCACTATCATCATAAGCAATTACTTTTATGTCCTGCTTACCACGGTTAAGGTTTTTAGAAAGTGTAGCCGTACTACCGAAAACGTTCCTTAATTCGCCGTTGATGAACCATTCATATCTAACCATTTTTCCATCAGTATCATCACATTTATTGGTAAAGCTCCAGCTTAGGTTGGTTTCCGTGTAGCTCAATGTACAATTAGGCACTGCGTTTTTAACGACATCAAACTCAACAGATGCTGAACCTCTCTGTCCAAGTTTACTAACAACATCAATTGTGATCTCGTATTTCTTTTCTTTTAAACCCGAAATCAGTTGAGCCCAATAATTTTTGCCGCTGGGTATTACCTCACCGTTCACCTTGTATGTGACCGTATCTATCGAGTCCGCCGAATGAGATAGCTTGATGTTTGACCTTAAGGTTACATCGAGTGGAGCTCTCATATATTTGTTAGAGAACTTGGGTGTCATCTCAACGTTCATTGGCGTTTGTTCATCGACAACAAAGGTATTTTCGATACGCTGTTCATTGTTGCGGTTATCTTTGAAAACAACCATCAATGTATATTTGCCAGGATTTTCAATTGTAAATTCTTTGGTGTCACCTTCATCTTTAGTGATTACCAGATTCTCTTTGTCGTAAATCCATTCTCGGGAATAAGTAACACCAGGATAGTCTCCATCCTTAATACCGCTCAACGCAACGCGTAGGGTGGTCGGTGCCATGTCGTATTTAAGTTTGGAGCTTATTTTCATTTCGGGGAATTTATAAACCCACGATTTGACAGAAACTCTACGGGTAGAAACCGTATTCTCCTTATTGTCCGCTAACCATGCACTGTATTCAAAAGCAGCATATCCCTGTTTATCCAACATTTGCTCAGTAAGGGTAACAGACAGTGTAGAGCCTTTAAATGTCTGGCCATCCGGTGTTTTCCATTCTTCAACTACGTTATTACCATTCTGGTACTTACTGTTAGGGTTCGTGAACTTACCTTCCAAAGTAACTTTTTGACCAACCTCTACCTTAGAAACCCCCGTTACCGAGACAGAAAGGCGCTTGGGTTTTGCGGCTGCCAACCGAGCAGACGTTTCCTTCCATGAAGACTCCTCTGCCAGTTCATCGGAATCAAGGTAACGCATCCGGGCATAAATCGTAGACGGTAGGGTATCAGCTGAAGCCACAGTGTAAGTTGTATCTCCCTGCACCCAGTTGACTTTATCCTCTGACCAGAGAACCTCAGCGGTGCCTGCTGGTATAGGCTCATCGTTATCAAGCAGGGTTACAGGTACATCTGAGCCCTGAAGAATGTCTGTCACATCTATACTGAGCTTAGGCTGCTTGTAGGTAACTACCGTTAAGGCATCTGTGTAGGAAACCTTAGATGTGAATTTATTGGTCATTTTTGCCCTATAAAGCCACTTTCCTACTTCTGTCTTTTTGATACTTACACTTCTCTTTCCGGTCATGTCGGAAAGCATATTCCAGGTTTGACCATTATCAGAGGACTGCTGCCATTCGGTGGGGGCAAGTGCGTCAGAGTTAGCAGTACTGGCAGATTTGAAGCTTACCAGAGTACTAAGTGGGATCCTTCCGATAATAAGGCTTTTCGACAGGTTACCCTCCAGTTCCTCACCTTTATAGATTCGAATGCCTACAGCACTGGTCTCACGTTTCATTTCAAAATCAGAGAATGGCGATCTGACCTTAGCCACACCAACCAGACGCATATTACCCAGATCCATATTTTCAATTTTAATCTTGGTTTCGACAATGCCCGCATCATTGACCGGCAATGCTTCAGTCAGCGCAGTTCTTTCGTATGTAGTTTTATAACGGCCTGTTTCTGGATCTTTGCCGTATACACTTTTTTGCGAGTATATCGTGACGTCCCATTCTCCCATTGTTTTACGGTCAAATGCACTTTTACGTGTGGAGTTGTTATAACGCCCCACTGTTACCTTTAAGGGCACTTCAAGAGATGTGGCTGTTTTTCTGTCATCCACTTCCATCGATGCTCGAATATTGAAATCAGGCACCGTATATACGTTGAGTGTGTCTGTAGTTCTTAATTCTGGATCCTTTGAGTATTCTACAGCTATGTCAAAGACGTTCTTTGTCCACAATGGTGCAGCAGCAACCTTAACCCTTTGTACAAAGGTCGTTGCATCGTTGTTTGAGGAACGATTTTTAAATGACGTTTTGACAGCCTCAGAGCCGTTTTGAGAGACGATCATCGTAACGTCAGCTGGTACCACCTTCGCTAATATTCGAGCGGCCTCCCCCCCGGTCGTATAAGCCAGAGCAGTGTTCGGATTGATGCCAGCTATGACTTTATTCTTTTTGTAAGAGATGATCGGGTTGTATGGTAATTGTGTGGTCAGAGTACGGCGATTCCTTGCGGATACCGCTTTAGAGCCCTTCCCGTTAATCATATAGACTTGATAGTCGAGCAGATTCTCACCTGTTTTATTAAAGAATCCAGTTAGACCCGGGGTACGTCCTTTAAAATAGAACTCCAACCCATCAGGGACATTGTTCCACTGAGGGTAGCATGCTGTAACATCTGATTTTTCCCCATACCAGGCGAGGTAAGCATTCGCATTTTCCTCTGTGGTAAACAGAGTGCATTTATCACCAGCTGTTTGACTAAGCAGGTCCGTATACTGACGTACACGCGAGTAAAGAGTTACGTTTTTTTCCAGATTCTTGAGAGTGAATCCAGTAGGTTGATAAGTGAAAACGGTACTGAAATTAACGTTTTTTCCATAAAGGTTTTCAGCCACCACAGTAATCTCGTGATCCGAATTAACTGCTAAATCGTCTCCAACCGGCAGGTAGTAAATACCTCTATAATTTGTAGGTGTTAACGAAACTACTTTGTTGTCTATTGTTACTGATTTTATGTCAGCAACCCCAGCCTGCCCCTGGAAAGCTGCAACGATAATCTCGTTCAGGAAGTATACGGGTGCTCGTTTAGTTAATACCTGCCCATCTTTGAGAACCATAAGCGTTGGGTTATCAGACAGCATCAGTTTGCTTTCAGGCTCAGTGTACGTAGAAGAGTTTTTGCTCGTATTTTCTACTGTAAAAGTCGCTGCGTAGGACCCGTTTATAAGATCCGTTAAGTCGAAGATATAGAGGTACTCATCACCGACTTTTTGAGGTCCACTTACCGGCTGTAAAGTTCTACGTAAAGGGGTTGCCCAGGACTGTTTGAAATCAATCTCAGTGCCATCATCTAAAGTCACTTTAGTCGTCGGTTTAAACACGCCATCCGGAGTCATAGTGAGCGACATAGCTGTTGGGAGCCACCATTCACCTTCTGTTTCTTGCTGGGGTACCTTAACGGCCACAGCAACGGTTTTGGCTCCGGTATAGATGTCCTGGCCACCTACTTTGATTGTTTTAGCCTCATCGGTAAAATTCCAAAGTGTATGGTCTACTACAGGAGGCCGATAATCCCAGTTAACAACAAGCTTTTTGGATTCAGGAGGTGCGAAATAATTATTCTTAGAGTTTGCTGTAATTGTGATATCACGTGAACCCAAAAGTTCATCTGTATCACTGGCCTTAATGCTTCCAACTTCAATGGTACAGGAAGTTCCGCCAATAGGAACTTCACAGGCGGAGCCTGAACCTATTGAGATGTATTGAATATAATTGCGGGGCTCAACAGAAACAGCGATATCTTTGATCGCTTCATCCTTTAAATACGATTTGAAAGAAAAGCCGTCATAGACTAATCCGTTCAGGGATGATTTAAGACCGGTGATAGTAGGTTTTACCGGTGCCACACTTTTGATTGAATATTCACCTTTTACTATTTCAACTTTTTTCCGTTCAGAACCAGAGAAGTAAGAAATCTTGTAAGGTAGTTTTAAATCACCGGTGGTGTTGGGAACGCCTGAAAGAGTGAAACCGTTAGAAGTAAATCCCAAGGTATTGGGTAACCACTCAAAAAAACAAACGAGGTTATCAACAGAGGAAGTCGCTCGATCATCAACCGTTACATTACAGGCTGTGCCTGCACCTGAGGCAGTGATAGTGTTAGAATTAACGTATGCAACAAAGTCGCCCGGCCCCGGGTCAAAGGATACGGCTGGCAAATCAGCCTGTAGCTTTCCTGAAATCATAATCGCTTCGGCATAGACCGCTTTAATCGGAGCAATTAAAGAAAACAACAGGGCTAAACCTAAACCTGATTTTCTCATGACGAATACCTGTTTTTCTGAGCAAAATTAAACTCACTTTACGATGAAAAACAGAAATATCCGTTCGTATAATATTTAAAAAAACCTGTATTTTTCCATGTATTCCGTATGTTAATACGCTATTTTGAATTCTTGGCTTCAGATAAGCGAAGCGCGGTAATTATAGACTCGGAGCTTACCCAAGGCTTTTTTTGAGCAAGATATCCAAGTATGTAGAGGCCAATTTTAACGCAGTCCATTTGTGAGACGGGGACCATGTGCATGAAGGGTTTTAAGCCGTCTTTATCGACTGGAACTATCCCTGCTGATAACAACAAACCGCCCCTCTCGTTTGGGGTAACGCTTATATTTTTGTATACGACGTGGCCATGATGTGAGGTTTTCCTCTTATCAATTTTTAAAGTATGCATGATTCTAAGAAATACAGATGCCATCTGCATAACTTCATTCGTCGACAATTTTAGAAGTACAGAACGGTTTGAGCCCCAGTCATAATCTTTTTTGGCGTTCCTCGGAGCGACGTGCAATGTAAGATAATAATTATCAATCTCATTTGAAAAAGGTGAAGGTTTTGATGAGCTAACATCTTCATTGTTCATCTCAATGACAAGTGCTGCATCCTGACCAAAAGCTTTTACATTATGGTTTTTAAGAGAGAAGTCTGAAGTTGCCATATAAAAAGTCACTTTTGATAAAACCACATACCACCTAATGATTCATCATCGGCAAGATGCTTGAAATTTGAGAGTGTATATCCTGTTTTGGTTTCAGAAATCACCATGCTGTAAGATGCCGTATGTACAAGGCGAGAATTGTTTAGATCAAGATCATCACAAAAACCAGGGCTTTTGACGGGGTCAGCCTTTTCAACAAAAGTTACTTTTGAAGCGATGCCGTTGATCACGATTTTCTCGTTATCAGCAATTTTAATGTTTAAAGAAGGCGAGCTTTTATCACATGGCAGGAAGAGTGATGTCTTTTTAAATGTGTTTCCAGTGAAGTCCAAAAGGTCAGGTTTAACCGGAACATTGTTTAGGATTTTATAAACTCCAGCAAATGCACATATCACAACAAAACCAGATAAAACATATCTAATCTTAGACTTCATCCCCCAGTTCCTCTCCTAAAAGTTTTAACGCACTTACGCACATAAGCCTCAACTGATACAGTAAGTTATCAGCGGTTATTCCACCAACGAAGGTAACTGTACGTCGTATTGATGCTCCGCCAGGCTCGCACTGGATATGGCCGATACCAGAATCACGGAGGAAGTCATTTTCTGCACTTACAAGGTCTGACTCTACAGGTGGAATGATAACTTCAATGAGTATTGTATCAACTGGGGCCCACTCCCAATCGAACTTAAGAGAGGAAATTGGGGATATAGAAACAAGAAGCTCATCAATATTAAAAATTACGGGTTTTATTCCCATAACCTCAGACTGAATGAAGTGGCTTTCTACCATAACTACCGGAAACTCTGAAATAGTCAGAACTCCGATTAACTGGTCTCGGCGTAAACCATGTATTAGTGAGTTGCGAGATAGCATTCGATCAGCCTTTATTATAATAATCAAACATTTGGGACAAGAACAAAAGGGATTACAGAAACGAAGATTCTACATGAACATCGTTGTCAGTGACCTTAGGTCCATCGGGTATAAGGGTATCAAAAAATCCTTACATAACCATTAAAGCACAGAGACTTTATAAGTAAAATAATAATTAAGTACCAGATTTATTAAGATAATTCTTAGGTTTTTTACAAATTTAGGAAAAATCCGCACTTCCTGTAACAGCACCCAAATTAACCTAAAATACCGTTTCATTAACAGTAATTTTACATACCCAGGTGAAGCCTGAAATTATTATAACAAAAAAAAGGCCAGCAAGTATGCTGGCTTTCCTGGTAAGACAAGTTGGAACTCAGAAGTCGATTGTACTGTCTCTCACCTATCTTGCCAAAGTTGCCAGTCGCTTGTTTGCCTTAGCTTTAGATTTTATGCTTATGGAGGCGGTTTGATTTTCATCCGATACTTTTTCTAGCACTGGCACCACAGCGGAAATGGACTTTTCTTTTGAAATTTTGGATGCATCTGAAGAAAGTGGGCTTTCAGATGGTATAGAGGTATCGCTTCCCTCATTTTCAATCTTCACACCAAAGCAGGCATGTTCCTTTTGTACAAGGAAGGTTTCTTTTACAGAAACAGAATCCTGCTTTGAATTATCTAATTGTAGAGGTGTTAAATACTCCTTAAACTTTTGATCTAAGACATTCTCTAGCAATACATTAATAGGAGGCTTAGGTTCAGTATCTATAGTATTTCCATCATTCAGAAACCTATTAAGATCTGCAAGTGTTAATCTTTCGTTTAAACCATTTATAAAATTTGCCAAGTCAGGAAATAAATTATTCAATACCAACCCGGTACTAATAGCCGACCTAATTAAATCCAGTTGGTCACCCCTATGAGAAAGTTCTGTTTTTTTCAAGAAACTATAAACATAGGGTGCTTTTCTTTCGGATATCCAGAAAGACCGGATCTGAATCCGGTCGTTATCTGCCTTATTTGAGATAGGGTTTTTAGCCATGTTCTAGCTCATTATTCTGAATAAATAGTATCAGCAATTGCCAAAGATAATGCGAACTGCGGATTGTCTACCATGATAACTTTAGCCGTTTCAAAATGTTTACGAATAGCTGTTTCGATGAGATATGAACCTCCCCCAACAAGGAAAACATTATGAGGCCTCTCTTCGACTTGTGTAACCGCTCTGATTACTTTACTTTGCAACTTCTGTACCGCAGAGTTTACCGCATCAAAAACACCGTCACGCTTGTCCTCTGCAACCTTCAAAGCTGATTTATCATGACGATTATCAACAAGATGATGAATGTAAGCATTACTCGTATTCAGTTTCTCAGATTCAAGATACCTGCTGATCTCATCGTAAACAATAGAACAACCAATACGGTCAAAACCTTTTACTTTCGAAATCTGTTCTAATTGCCCAGTAATACTTGCAACATCAAGAGTAGTACCACCAAGATCAATTACCAAACTTGATTCAAATGAAGCAATATCCTCAATTTCATCTGCCCGGGTCACAGCTGGTAAAGATTCAGGGAAAACAGTCACAGACAAAACGTTGAAAGAATAGCGTTTACCGTCAAGATAACGCTCAACTGGTTTCATCAGGTTATCTTTTTTTCTCTGAATATTTTCAATATTCGTTTCCCCTAAAGCAGTATAGAACTGGCTAAGAGGTAAAGTAACAAAGAGGTGAACATCCTGAGGAACTAAACCAGAAGCATGAAGTGCATGGTGAACATTTAACCGGCTAATTTCATCGTATTGGTGAGATACATCAGTCGATTCCAGTGAGTTACTAGATTCGCTGTGATGCGAAAACCTTTCCAGCCCATCAATAAGATAGTTAAAAGGATTGAGACCCTCATGGCGAACACGGAAATCTGGAACAAAACTATTTTGTGTGAGCAAGGGAACTAATTCGTTTCTTTCATTAAGACAAACCAGTTTTGCAGCTTTACTTCCATCATCGACAACGATTTTTAAAGCTTCAGTGATATCCTGCAATGATTGTGAAACAGGACTTTCAGATTTTAATAGTTCAGCCATAAAAACTCTCTTTTATTAATAGGACCATATTAGATATTAACTTTATACATTAATGGTGACCTATTATCAACATCAACACTATTAAAAAAATACGTAACTCTATGTTATTTCAGCATCCTTCCATTTTAAATACATTACCGTTAAATATCCTGTATTCATGAAGTAAACATGTTTATAAAGGAGCCAATTATAATCAGAAAGTTACTTTGCATCCTAAGTATGAACTGTTTGAGAGCCAGGACTGGAGCCTTTACCAGTAAGTAACAAAGGTCCTTAGGCTTAGAATCCAAAATGACGCCTTTATGTAAAAAAATCATAGCTCGAAATACCGTATCATCGATGTAAACATACGTAGAGGAATTTATGGCAGCTGAGCACGTCCAAACTATAGACCTTACAAACTTCTCGGGAAGGATTTTCTTTCTGGCAGATCCTCATGGACATTACTCTGCGCTGTGCAACTTGATTCAATCAGTTACAAAGCCAGAAGAAGAGATAGTAATTTTCTCTACTGGAAATTTGTTTGACTATGGGCCGGAACCCATAGAGTTGATGAAGGCGATAAACAGTGGCTTTTTCGATGGACGTTTTGTGAGGCATTTCTCAGCTGCCGGAGCCGGAGAAGAAATGTTAAAAAAATTGTTACCATTAAACAAAGACCGGAGAACATTTTACCCCAGCACATACCTCAATGAGAGATGGTGTGTAATGGGCGGAAAGTGGCATAAAGCTGTAAATCGTTACTATTTAGAGGAAGAGATAAAAAAACTTCTTAATACCCAGCTTGGTACGATGATGCAGATTTTACTCAAAGGCGATATAAAAATTGGGGTTTGCCCTTCTGATTACGCCCCTATCCGCACATCATTCACTGATACTTATAATGCGCTTCAAGCATTCAACTATGCCAATGTGAATATTTTTCAGAGCCAGTTTCTATTCGGTATGGACCATGCCGTAATACCAATGATGATAAATGACGTCAACCTTATGGTCCTAGGTAGGAATCCTGTAAACAGCATTCGAAAAGCCCATGGTCGTACTCAAAACAATCTTCCAGTACTGATCGGTAATTGTTTACATATAAATACTGGATCACTCTATATGTCAAAATTAGAAGACCAGGTAATAGTTGCTCCGGGTATACCGCCAACTGACTCACCAGCACTTACATTAGTAGAAATAATCATGAAGAACAATCCAGTTTTATTGTGTCATCAGCTAATACAAACAACAAACAAGTTTTATTCACTTAAAACCTATCCGTTAGAACTCGATTCGATTGAAAACAACATTGAGGTAACAAGATGAAGATAAAATGGAAGATTATCTCAATTTCAACATTACTTTTGCATCTTCACGCAGCAGCTGCACCACATCAAGAGAAAGAGCAAAGAAAAGATGCTTTTTCTTCTGCCGCTCAGAAAAGTGATTCACTTATATCTGCTAAAGCGGAGCTTATAAACGGAAGGTGGTTTATAAATGGTAAATATAGGCCTGTTCTAAAGACCAGCATGACCAAAACCAATTTCTTAGAAATCATGAATGTTTCAAATAAAGAATCACTTTTTATGGTGATACCGAAACTTGAGTATAATATCATTGCCAAAAATAAAATCTTACTAAATGAAAAAATTGCATTAAGCGAAGGCACATCCGGAAAAAGCATTATTTGGGTCGAGCCTAAATCAAGTATAACTATATCGTTTATAAATGACCTTGCTAATACGCCCCTTCAGGCTATCGTTTCGATCACAAGAAACAACAAAGATGTAATTGCCATCTTTGGACCGGATCAGGGTAAAGGGTTTACTCTTCCCGGAAAGACATCTAATGATCAAGTGTCCGTTCCTGACGATTCTGATCTAAATATAAAAAAACTTAACATACCTCAAAGTGTTGGTAATTCAGTAACCATCAATCCTAAAGAGAAGAATTACCTCTTAGTTGGACAAGTAAAATATAAAATCTTATCTCTTCCGAAATATCAACATTTAGAATTTTCTGAACCGGTTTATATTGAGAAAAGAAAAGATATCCTCGGTGGTTATCGTTATTGGACGAAAGAAACAATTCTCTACCCCGGTGAATCATTATCTTTTATAACCAGCGCCAAAAACAATCTAAGGAAGCGGGATGATTAAAGTTATCACACTTTTATTGTTTGCATTACTGACTGGTTGTCAGTCAGTAGAAAGTAAAATCGAAGAACTCCCGACAGTTGGTTTTGACCCTATTCTATACAATAAAAGTGAGGCCTTTACTGACGGAAAAGTTACTTTACGTGTCGAAAGTTCAGGAACTGATGTTTGGCTTGTCGCCAAGAATGGAACCAGAAGTTTTATTGAGCTTTCAGGCCTAACGCTAGGTGGTAGTCGTTGTGCTTACAATGCCCGTAGTAAGCAACTTTTGCCCCCAGGCAGCGTAAGCACATTCGTAGTTCCTACGGTTGGAATGCTTGGACTTTGCTTCAACAATGAAGATCAACTTATGTTTATTAACCGTGCTTTTAGCAGAATCTCTCCCAAAGCAAAAGGAAAAGATTCTCTTTCTCTTTTATTTTCTGTTAGTTACGATTTTCCCGGAAAAGCGGACCTAATTAATAACCACGATTTTCAAGAGTTATATCTTTTATTTTTGAATGAGGATAATCTATGAAAAAAACATTAATTGTTATTTTATTATGTTTTTGTCACTCAGTTTTAGCATATCCATACCGTATCTATACTGTCCCGGAAGGGGCATTAGTAAAAAACATACTAACTAATGAATATCTAGGAAAAACCCCTGTGGTTGTGGACGTGAGCAATACCGAAGCTGGTTCTACTTTTGGGATTTCTTTATTTAGACATGAAAATGTTGCTATAAAGATTTTTACAGTAATGCCTTCAGCAGAAAATAATTTTGCTGTTTCTGGACCTGACGTTGCAACTATGTCATTGCCGGGCAAAGCACCTTTAAACGTAGTAAATGATGGGAATGGCGCTTCTGTTCATATAGAACTAAGACCTTATATGTCTGAACCTGCGCACACCCCATATTAATATAACAAGAAATTAAAAATATAAATCATATGAACTGCATCATAAAGATGCAGTTCAATATTTATTCTGATACTTTTAATTTTTCTTTTATGAACTCCTCTAGCTCCTTAATAAAACCCGCACTTATCCTATTGAATTCAATGCGAATTTTTCTTCCAGTATTGTTTTTACTGATTCTTGCATACTTATCTTTGTTATCAAAAGTAATAAGATCACTTGTTTCCCATTTTGTGGAATAAGATTTTTCACAAACACTTTCCACAGATTGTGTGATTTTCTCCATTACAACTTTTTGGGCAACTTGGAGATCTCCAATGTCTAAATCT
This sequence comes from Citrobacter sp. R4, assembly GCF_026719175.1. Taxonomy (NCBI): domain Bacteria; kingdom Pseudomonadati; phylum Pseudomonadota; class Gammaproteobacteria; order Enterobacterales; family Enterobacteriaceae; genus Citrobacter; species Citrobacter sp. R4. The sequence goes on along the minus strand of NZ_JAPPSU010000011.1, from coordinate 55,597 downwards.
TTTGTTTCCTCTTTAACATTATCTATTACTTCATCTAAAGGAAATAGATTTTTTTGCACATATTTCTGTAAACGAGACAAGCGACTATAATAGGAGTTCGGTATTCCTTCATAATCCGGGAATAAAGAGATCAATGTTTCGTCAATACGTGCCGCCTGGATTCTTTTGGCTACCGATACATGACTAATCCCAAGATATGCTGCGAGTTCTTCATTAGTAGAAAATCCCTTTTCTTCCATTTTCTTGATAAATTGAAACCCAACTTCTCTATATGAAAATTTTCGAGATGTTTGTGCTGCGGATATAATTGAATTTATATCATCTTCGGTTAGTTCATCCGGTAGTACCCACAGGGGGAGATCCTTTTCTGCCTTTATACAGCAGAAACGTCTGCGACTTCCTTCTATTAATAAATAAACCCCATCTCTTTTTACAGCGATCCCTTCGGTATCGACCCCTCTTTCTTCAATCTGCTTAAGAATATCTCTAACAGAATAATCTGTAAGGGCTTCTTGATTTCGTGGGTTTGCTGGATGGACTAAGGTCTCCTTCTCCACTCTCTGGGCTGGAACAATCACATGTTCCGCTTCAAGTCTTCGGCCCTTATGAAGAGTGAATAACTTTTTTATGCGAGGTGCTGTTTTCAAACCCGCAAGACCTGAACGGTGACCGACTTCTGTCCGCTTTGGTGCGTTTAAATATCGAGATTTATCATTCCCGATATGTTGCTCATCGCTCATGCGTTAACTCCTTGCTTAGCTGAAAAACTTTTTATTTCATTTATAAATTGTTGATATACCTGTAATACAGATTCTTCTGCGACATCAAGTTGCTTTGCGGAACAAAGTTCCTCTGATTTTTTGATATCAAGCACTGTACGCCCTTTGGAAGCAGCTGCCTTAAATGCTTCAGAATTTTTTATGTTAGCGGACATCAAAAGGTCCTGAACAGTTCTGATTAATTTATCCAAAACTATTCTTTCATATGGACTTTTGTCATCAACATTGACAGCAAGAACTTTGAACCATTTTAAATTATCGCCCTTACTTGGTGATTGTTTAAACCTTTCACTTATTGTAAGCATGAAGTCTGTAGTAGAGGCGTAATCATATTCACGTGGTGACACTGCGACAAGAATCCCATCGGCCGCTTCGTCAGCAGCCCAGATCAAAGGTGAATCTTCAGGTGGAGTGTCTATAATAATCAAATCATAGTTCTGCTTCAGTACCGGTAAGATAACTTCCTTGAAACGTAGTAACAAAGACGTTCGTTCTTCTCTAGAACATTGCCAGTATTTATCTTTAAAACGAGCATCTGTCGGAAATGCCGTTATCACGTCCAAGTTTGGCAGATGCGTTGAAAAAGGCATATTAGTGATGATTTCTTCTTCAGAGAATCCTGAATCTAAATATTTTTTATACTCAGAATTTTCTTCATAAATTCCAAGGATTGCATCAATTGCTGTAAGGAAGACATCATCTTCTGAGACACTTTGAATCATGCTGCTTCCAATCGAACCTTGTGGGTCCCATTCGATCATTAATACACGTGCATTCAGTTGTAGATCTAAAGCAGCTGCTACTGCTAAAGCTACAGATGTAGTGCTTTTCCCTGTACCGCCTTTATGATTCTGAGTAACAATAGCTCTGCTAAAGTAATGATCGCGGTACTTGGGATAACCCAGGGCATCCATTATTTTTTGAACATCCCAGCGGGTGTAAAGATGATTTTTGTTTTGATAAATAGGTGCACCAACAACTTCTTTTTCTTCTAAGTCCGAAAGTATTTTATTGAACGTTACTCGTGACTTCCCAAAAAAATCAGAGAGATTTTTTTTATTTAAACAGTGGTTGTAGATCAGTCTATCAACACCATCAACACTATCATCAGAAACAGATACTCTTGATGAAGCCATCAGAGATTCCTTAAGAGAAATCTGCTCGCTTTTCATGCGCTGACCAACGAGGGCGATCTTTTCAAGTAAATTCATGGTTATGACCTTTTTGCACTGAAAACCGACTTTTACGCATATATGTAAACTTTACGCATAATGCGTCCATTTCATTGTTATACGTACAATTCTATCCTTTGTTTCAATCCTAAGCTAATGTTTGTTTACTTTTTTATGATTTTTTGTGAGCTTAACTTGCAGATGAGAGCTCAGACTCTCTAGTCCATACCTAATGCTCATTCTTTTTAAACCACGATTCTTGTCGACTTCTCTACGCTTTGACGTTATGAGCTCCATTAATGAATCTTCACGCCTACCCTATTTCTTGCTTAGACCCTAAAATCTATCTCACCGGTGTGCTGATTTACGTTTCCTAACTGTGAATCGTTGTCGTCAGTCCAGTCTAAAGATATGAGGTGTTAATCTCTTGAGTAGGCCCACTACGAATTATGGGAGCAGAGTTAGCAACCTAGCCCAGAACTGAAACCCAACTTCAGGAGGCAACCCCAGTGTGGCGATTAAGGGGGTTAAATCTGCCAGCAGCTGACAGTGTCCTAGCTGCTGCTCAGTCACACCACGCCCTGATTAAATCTCCTGCCCGGTATTGTAAGGACCGAAAAAAGCCCGTGCATTTGTGTCGGCAGACCGGCATGAAGGAATATGACGTTAATCTGTATCAGCAGGCACTTTTCGCATGATGGGAGCAAGTGATAGCAACCCCGCCCAGAACGGAAGGCCAGCATCAGGACAAAACCCAAGTTTGGCGATTAAGGGGGTTAAATTTGCAAGCGGATGACAGTGCCCCAGCTGCTGCTCAGTCACACCACGCCCTGAGTAAATCTCTCGCCAGGTCTTGTTATGACCGAAAATAGCCAAAGCACTGGTGTCGGCAGACCGGCATACAGGAATATGACGTTAATCTGTATCAGCAGATACATTTCGCATTATGGGAGCAAGAGATAGCAACCCAGCCCAGAACTGAAGGCCAGCATGAGGACAGAACACCAGTTTGGCGATTAAGGGAGTTAAATATGCAAGCTGCTGATAGTGCCCCAGCTCCTGCTCAGTAACACCACGCCCTGATAAAATCTCCTGCCCGGTAATGTAATGACCGAAAAAAGGCCGTGCACTGGTGTCGGCAGACCGGCACGCAGGAAAATGACGTTAATCTGTATTAACAGACACATTTCGCATTAGGGGAGCAAGTGATAGCCACCCAGCCCAGAACTGAAGGCCAGCATCAGGACAGTACCCCAGTTTGGCGATTAAGGGGGTTAAATCCGCCAGTGGCTGTAAGTGCCCGAGCGGTGTATAAGAAATATTTCCCGAAGGACAATCTTTCGCTCGTACGATGAATAAAGTGTTCAACCCGGGAGCGGGGATCACTTAACCTGCTTAGCCTAAATCTTACGTCATTCTCTAAACGGAGTTTAAGCTTAATGGTCCTTAGAAAGTTAAAAGGACTACCCATAATGACGTCTTGAGATGGCGAATAAAGGGTTTTAATCTGCCAGCGGCTGACAGTGCCCCAGCTTCTGCTCAGTCACACCACGCCTGATTAAATCTCCCGCCAGGTCTTATTATGACCGAAAATAGTCCCCGTGCACTAGAGTCGTAAGACCGGCATACAGGAATGAAGCTTAAATCTTTATCAGGTTGCAAGGTTCGCATCATGGGAGCAAGGGCCTTGAACTGTAGGTTAACATCAGAAAATCCCAGATTGGCGATTAAGGGGGTTAAATCTGACAGCGACTGAAAGTGCCTTCAGATGCTGCTCAGGTATATTACAACCTGAAAAAATCAAGCGTCTGTTCATGCGAATATCGAAAAAAGCTATGCACCAGTTTCGGCAGACCGGCATGGAGTAATGAGACGTTAATCTGTATCAGCTGGCGCATTTCGTATCATGGGAGCAAGTGTTAGCAACCCTGCCCAGGACGGAAGGACACTATCAGGACTGATCCCAGTTTGGAGATTAAGGGGGTTAAATCTGCCAGTGGCTGACAGAGCCTTCTGATGCTGCTCAGACATACTATGCAACGATAAAATCACCCGTCCGTCCTTGTGATTATCGGAAAAAGCCATGCACCGGAGTCGGCAGATCGGTATGCAGTAATGTGACTTTAATCTGTATCAGCAGGCGCAATGGGAGCAAGTGTTAGCAACCGAGCCCAGGACGGAAGGACACTATCAGGACTGAACCCCAGTGTGGCGATTAAGGGGGTTAAATCTGCAAGCGGATAACAGTGCCCCAGCTGCTGCTCAGTCACACCACGCCCTGATTAAATCTCTCGCCAGGTCTTGTTAGGACCGAAAATAGCCCGAGCACTGGTGTCGGCAGACCGGCATACAGGAATACGACGTTAATTTGTATCAGCAGGTACATTTCGCATTATGGGAGCAAGTGATAGCAACCCAGCTCAGAACTGAAGGCCTGCATGAGGACAGAACACCAGTTTGGCGATTAAGGGGGTTAAATCTGACAGCGGCTGACAGTGCCTTCAGATGCTGCTCAGGCATACTACTCTCCCTGATATAATCTCCCATATGTTCTTGAGATCGTCGGAAATCGCCCATGCACCGGTGTCGGCAGACCGGTATGCAGTAATGTGATTTTAATCTGTATCAGCAGGCACATTTCGTATCATGGGAGTAAGTGTTAGCAAACCGAACCCCGCCCAGCACGGAAGGTCAATATCAGACCAGAATCCCAGTTTGGCGATTAAGGGGGTTAAATCTGCAAGCTGCTGACAGTGCCCCAGCTTCTGCTCAGTCACACCACGCCCTGATAAAATCTCCTGCCCGGTAATGTGATGACCGAAAAAAGCCCGTGCACTGGTGTTGGCAGACCGGCACGCAGGAATATGACGTTAATCTGTATCAGCAGTTACATTTCGCATTATGGGAGGAAGTGATAGCCACCCAGCCCAGAACTGAAGGCCAGCATCAGGACAGTACCCCAGTTTGGCGATTAAGGGGGTTAAATCCGGCAGCGGCAGTAAGTGCCCGTGCTGTGTTAAAGGAATATTTCCCTAAGGACAATCTTCCGATCGGCCTTTTGTATAAAGTGGTCACCCCGGGAGCGGGGATCACTTTACCTGCTTAGCCTAAATCTTACGTCAATCACTATCCGGAATTTTAGCTTAATGGTCCTGAGCAAGTTAAAAGGGGTACCCCTAATGACGTCCCCAGATGGCGATAAAGGAGTTAATTCCGCCTTCGGCTTACAGTGCCGCAGCTGCTGCTAAGGAACACCACGCCCTGATTAAATCTCCCGCCTGGCCTTGTGATGACCAAAAATTGTCCGTGCACTGGCGTCGTAAGACCGGCATACAGGAATGAGGCGTTAATCTTTATTAGGTGGAAGGATTCGCATCATGGGAGCAAGGGCCCTAGAACTGTAGGCTAACATTAGAAAATCACAGATTGGCGATAAAGGGGGTTAAATAAGTTAAAAGTCTTCGGTGAGCAAATTGGATAAATTTTCATAAACCAAAGCGTTAATATTAAACTTTTAGAAGAATGATTAAAGGATATTAAGTTTTGTATGCAATATGACACCAGTGATCTGTTTTCACTAATAATGCCGCGCTCCTTTGATTACCTTTGGTAAACAAAAATGTAATTTACGTGAATTTCATCTTATAAAGTCAGTATTGATGTTATAAATTTTGTTTACTTAATGCGTACACAACCTAAATGCGATTTGTAATTATGTCACTGTTTTTAAGCCATATTAATTATAAAACCAAAATTTGCAGCACAGTGATGAACTCATTAAGTCATAACCTCATTTGTTTACTTAAGGCATACAATAAAAAACCAGATTCTTATGAGACATCTGGTTTAATTGTTTTTGCTTGAAGATATTTACTCTACGCGGCCAAACCCGCTGCTACTTCTTGAGCATAGAGAATTTCTATTGCCTCGCCATAGCTACAATTCTCGCGGCTTTGAATTTCCCATAATTTACTCCTGTCAGCACTATCCGTAGTAAAACAAAGCTCCATTTTCCGGTCTACGTATAACCGACAGATCTCTTGGAAGTTTTCGAACCTGACTAACATCTCTGAAAACACCTTTTTGACTGTACGAATATTTTTCATTCGTTCATATTCTGCATCTGAAGTAGAAAAATATTTATTAGCCTTCATTGCTTCAATGCTTTCTTTTTCTTGTTTCATGATTATCTTCCAAGGCGAGTTAGCAGTCAGGGCCCGGCCAACAGAAGAAGTAAAATAATCTTCAAACGACTGTGTGATACAGATGCCAGCGCAGTTTGTTTTCCTGAACCTACGCCATGCCGCTTCGAGGAAGGAAGAGAAGAATTGGTTTGATTGATTTCCGGCACCTGATGAATTATCAGGACGAATGTACTCCCAAGCTTCATCTAGGATGAACAAGCGACGACGCCCATCTTTTTTGATGAACATTGCATGCTGAGCAGCCTGAATGATAGACATTAAAACAACTGTCTGAAGGTGGGGGGTGCCTTTTAGCTCCTCCAGTTCCAAAACAATAAATCTGCTGTCGAAGTTGATTGGAGGCAACGTATCGGTAAACCGGTGCCCATAAATTCCACCTTCGCACCATGCTCCGAGTTGCTCCCCAATATCCTTTATACGTTTGTCTTCATGCTTCTTGCAACGCAGAGCAAAGCCGGTTATTGAACCGGTCCGACCTGATTTTCTGGATTCCTGGTACTCTTCTGCAATAAGCTGAAGCATCACTGATTGTTGATAATCATCGATAAGGCCTTTCTCTGAAGCCATAATTTTTAGCTGATTCAGAACCATTATGGTCTGAGCAACTTTGTCTTTTTCTGCATCGTTTGAAGTTGATTCACCGGTAAATTCAGGTGCTTCGTTAAATACATCGTCGTTAACAGTGATGTCAGTTAGGAAGGCAAAGGGATTTAGGGTGAAGTCAGGGGTTTTACCGAAATCAATAAATTGACTGTTTGTATATTGTTCCGCAATCCCCTGGTAAGAACGCCCCACGTCCACTACAAAAACTTGAGCACCATCAGGATCATCATCTGGGTATTCGTTTTCTAAAAAATGCTTAAATGTTGAGCGATAATGAACGAGGTTATTAGATCGCGGTCCAGCTCCAAGATAGTTATTGATTAGATATGCTGTCCAGAATGACTTGCCTGCACCTGACGTTGCACCAATAACCATGTTATAGCTTGCAGAAGTCTTGAAAATATCAAGTCCCATGAGTTGACCTTCACGAGAAACTAAACTCAGTACTGGTCTATCTGTATTACCTTTCCAGGGCCCAAAGATCGGCGTCATATGAGCCGCTCCGGTGTTGCTCACTACTTCGGATCGGTCAAGGTCGAAAATTGTCTTTGGGTCATTGCACATTGGCAGACATGACATAAATGACGGGAAAACGATAAAGGAATCATCTGCTACTTTGACCCGGCTTTCGAGGTAAAAGGATTTGAGATCGTTAGCTGCTGTCTGCACAGAATTGGCATTACTACCCATAACAGTGAAAGTAAGATACCCTCTTAAAAGCTTTGCGCCATCCTCAAGCTCGCGAGTTACGGCCATGTAGTCATTATCCATATCCCGCAGGCGAGGGCAGAATGTGACAACTGAAGGTATACTTGCCTGTTTATTAGTGATTGCTTTGTAGCGGACGTTTTCTTTTGACAACTTGAGCGGATCGGCAAACTGAACAGTCTGAGTGATCATAAATGGGCTGAAAATTGTCTTACGTCCATGCATCCAGTTAACTACTAACTCATACATACAACCGAAATTGACGTATTCAGGAAACTTTACAACGGAAAGTTGTTTGAAGTAACGATGCTCAGATTCGTCGTCACTTTGTGTGACTGATGAGAAATGATTTTCTGTGACTGTATACTTACGGCCGGGAACGTTAACTTGTTCATTAAGCCTTTTCATAGTGTTAACGTCTATAAAACCTTCAGCCCACCGAGAGTTCTTTCCGGGGTTTACGACCTTATCTATACAATAGAGCCAGTTTTCTGCATCGACCTTAAACGGATGCAGTCCAATCGTAATTAACTTACTTACAAGTTCAGAGTAAAGTGAATCGATACGCGAATGTTCCAGCTCGGTAGGAAGGGCAGACTGTAAAGGAATCGATAGCGAGATCCATACCTGAAAATCCCTCAACATAAGGTTATCATGATCAGGTTTTAAAGGCTTATGCATACTTCTGTCGTAGTAGTCCAACTGATAACCATTAAGCAGATCTGCTTTAAGCTTATCGTTCCCAGTCATACGCCCACCTCGCACAGCTGACCAAGCACTAAGCTGTAAAGTCAAGTCTGGCAATGCAGTCAGAGATATTTGACAGACAGTATCTGTAGGAAAATCCATTTTGAACATTTCAGCAAGAACATCTTGCTGATTATCAAAAACTCCAGGTGATGGATTACAGATAAACATAAACCCTAATCTGTTGCCATCAATCAAAAAATAGTGAGTCCCTGCTAATTGATCGTAAACAGGGATAAACCCACCTAATTGATGGCGATTTAAACCGCTATTGTAATTATTGATAGCTTCCATATTTGACCTTACAGTTGTCTAACAATGCCGTTCGAAGAGACAGCTTTAGTTGCTTTTTGTTGCTGCTGCATATTTTCCCGGGCCGCATCCTGTACTTCTAAAGGAACTATGCGAGCTGGGTTTGAGGTCGAATTCTTGCCAGCAATCCATGTTTGCGGTTTTACGTTGACATAAACGTAGCCGGGAAGATTAAGCGCATCGTTATCATCGGTATAAGGTGCAAAAGTAATTCTCATTACTTTCCCCTGTTGCAGAACAGCAAGTGGTTCAGGAGCCACTACAGCTTGTTTATAACCTTGCGAACGGTATTGCTGGATCTGCCCAGTGTTGAGAGTAGGGTTAACGGGCTGGCCATTGTAAAGAGAGTACATATCCTTGCCAGGGCTGATATCAGAATTAGGTGCAACGTAGCGTGGTGCATTTCCAGCAGAAACCGGATAGCTTGTTTGTTTAACGACTTCCGCAGCCGGATGAACGAAAGGGTTACCAGCTGAAGAGGCAGTGCTATAACTGCTAGTCATCCTTACGTTTGAATTAACCGGTACACCAGAAATAGGCCGTGGTCCAATGGATGAAGTAGGGGCACCCATTTTTAAAGTTTTATCGTACATGACAGGTAACTGACCAACTGGCTTAATTTCGGTTTTTGAATAAGCCACAGGCTGATTTTTAAGGGTTGTAGACTGTGGATATTTGACTTCCCCTGGAGGGCTAATTTCAGTTGGATAACGGCTGTCATTGACAGCCGATTTCTCCTTTCCCGATTCCGACTCTTCCCCCGCAAGTGCAGACAGATCATCTCGATTATTAGTTAACTCCATAACTTCGCGAGGACCTTTACAGATAACGCCCTTTTCAATGCCTGGACATTCGGATTCGGAACTCCCGATGGAGCACCCCGTAAGATATGAGGATGTACCTACAACCAGAGCACTGAGTACCAATCTTTTGATGTTCATAAACTAGCCTTAATTTGTCTCAAATGGATTTTTTAAGAGAGGTTCAACGCTTTGGTTCAACCAGTAGTCGAAATCTTTTGGAATGCCATTACCAGCCAAACCATCCTGTCTGACAACTGAAGGTACACCCTGCAATTTATAAATTCCTGCGAGCATCAATGACGCTACCAAAGGTTCCGCCGGACATTCTTCTGCTTCTTTTTGAGAGAGCAATCTTTTTTCAATGTCGGATTTGCTTCCCATTAGCCAACGAAGAATATCGAGGTTGTTTATTTTTCCTTTTTCTTTACTACACCAGAGCCTTCTAAGCTCTTCTTTTGGCTCACCGGGTGAGGGAACTAAAACAATATCTATCCGATACTTGTCCCGATCTGCATAAAATTTCTTAACAAGTTCCATGCAACCGTCACAATCAAGTGTTAAGAAAATGGCTGCTTGTCTCTTAAGCTTTGAATTTCCCAGATGAATGGACGCTACAGTTTCCAGAGGGAAGGGGGCCTCATCAAGACTAATAAAATAGGAATTTCTGATTTCTTCTACAGTCAGAACAGGTTTACGTTTAATTACATCAACAAGGCTTCCCCCAGTAAGGGAGTATCGGCCATCGGTCGTTACTGCCATTAGCTGCGAACGCTCGTCCTGAAAGAGGTATAGCCCACCAGAAGGAATGTATATGGCATCCTTAGGTTTATATCCTTTCATTTTTGATAACGCACCCGAGATCTGACTGGGTGAAACGCCGCCTTCCTTTGCCTTTGCCATTAACGCAGCAGCATCACTATTAGTTAGGACCTGCTCTGAAGCATAAGTGACCGTATTCGCCATAATGGCGAAAGCCGCCATTAAAGGGAAAAGTAACTTTTTCACTATTGGGTGCCCTCTACTTCTTTGCATTATAAGAACTTGATTGTACCGCTTCAGAGCTATCTTCAAGTTCCATATAAGTGACGATTTCAACACTATCCGGTACAGTAACGGCAAGCGTTGCATCAATAATTAAATAGCCACGGTCACGGTAGATCTTCATTAATGTTCTGAAATATTCTTCGAATTGAGTTCTATCATTGTCAGCAGTACGGCCTCCGTGATGCTTGAAAAATTCCTTACGTAATTCAGGCATGTCAAGCACTGCAATCTTGTACGAAGGCTGTGATTGTTTATTGAAGTAATCGTAAACATTCATAAAGCCTTTATAACCATAAATAATGACCAAAACGGCAAAGGCGAAGAAAAATAAATACTTCAATATTTTTTCAATATCAATTTCGAAGGTAATTTTTTTTGTTGTCCTTTCTCGCACCATTTTTTTAGTGATTTCAGGTCCAGCTGATTCAGTCGATTCTTTTTTTTCTAAACTATCCATTTAAACCTCAGCGACTGGTCAGATTCGTTGGAATTGTAGTTCCGGTCTGAACGACAAATGTAATAGCTCGGCCAGGGCTAATTTCTACGATTGGCCACTGTTGTTCTGCAATTGCGGTGTAGTTATCGACGAGTCGATTAAGGCCACCTTGAGCTGCACCAGCCCCGGCTAATGCCCCAAGTGCACCAAAATTAGGGGACTGATACTGAGCCTGTGAATTAGGGTCGATGTTAAGTGAAGATACCTTACTGGGGCTTAAGCTACCGGCAAGTGAAGAAAGTCCACCGGCAAATGCAGCTCCTGCAATTGCGTTACCATTTCGGCTGATAAGCGTGCCTCGGATCCCATTTTTTCCGTCATTTTCACTTACAGCATATGCTTCCAGTTTTACGTCAAAAGCTTTCCCTTTTGAATTAACACAAGAGATAGAAGTGGCACGTATGTAAGCACGCTGTGACGCCAAATCACCAACAGCTGAACCCAGAAGGTTACAGTCACGCAAATCCATGGTGAAATTATTGGGCATGATGACATCTTTTTTAATACGCATTGTTACTGGCATTGGTTCTGATTTGGAAGAAAGGCTTGTAGGCGCTTCAAGCCCGGTAATCAGAACACCAGTGATAATAGATGTTGCCGGAAGAAACATTTCATCTTTTCGGGCAGCATGCCGCGCTTTGCTATCAACTGGCGCAGTACCATCACCTCGTACAGTCCGAGTAGGCGCTTTATCTCCTGCAATGACCTCTCTGCCTTCCTTGATTCTGTTTTCAGACACGGGCATAACCTGAATGACACCATCGGTACCATTAGTCTTAATGGAACTTTGTGTGATTGTTCTCATCGGGCTATTACGCGTAGGTGTGATAGACGCGTAATTAGGGTTTACGCCATTAATCGGCGCATTAGCATTAAGCTGATAAGGAGCTGCCGGTGCCTGCTCATTAATCGTTTTACGCGAACTACCAGCATCCAAGTTACGATTGCCGTTTCGATTAGTCTGCATATCATTAATTTGCTGAGACAGTTGCTGAAGTTGAGAAGTTAAACTTGCAACTTGGGCTTTAGTTTCCTGTTGGGCTTTTTCTGCTTTTTCGCGGTCCTCTTTCGCCGCATTTTGATCAAGTCGGTTTTGCTTAACCATTTCCTTATATACTTTCTGGCTTTCTTCATTACTCAATTTGTTCATTTGCGAATCATCTAACAACAAATTGGTCTGCATGTCTTTTTTCTGTGTTTTCTTTTCTTTCTTAACTGGTGTGGAAAAAATAGACTGGCTAATAATATAAACAATCACTACCAGCAGAGCGCCAATAACAGAAAGTCTGACGGTCTTATTTTCCCAGGCCTTTTTAATGTCCATGATTAGCTCCACTTGTAGGTTTCTGGAATCGTTTAATTTTTAGATTTCGTTCGCTGTCAGACATCTGAGGAACGATATAGGGATCACCTGCTCTGGCCCAGTTTTCACGAACAGATGGATGATTCATTTCAGCTTTATCTATCTGGCTCGTTCTAGATATTTCATGTTTGTAATTAGGTTCCAAAACGTTACTTTTGTGATAGTCAAAAGCATTCTCCTCATTAATATTGTCCTCTCCTACAAATTTATCAATAAGAGTTGGATCGTTCATTATTACTGTCTGAACGGGAAAAGCGTTACTGCCATCTTCGATACTAATGGGTGCGTCCGGAACGATTAATACACTCCTTTTTGGTATATATTCTGACCTGTAGTAAAAGCTGGTTAAAGCAAATACGACAAAACCAATCACGGTGGCCCCAAGCAGAGCAGGCAAAGTAACTTTTCCCATATTATTTTCTGATTAGACTTGGTCTGGTTGTAACCCGGGCCTCGCGTTCCTTGAACAATTTATCCCGGACTATGTAAAGCTCTGTTTCTTCTCCCGGTTGCAGGTATGCTTTATCAAATAAAGCACTTGCAATAACGCCTTCTGCCATACACTGCTGATCAGCAACGATTTGACCGTATGGTTTATCGTTTTTCACAAGAATTACATCAATAAGTTCACGTGAGCCAACCAGTCTCTGACCGAGCTTTGCATACATATTAAAGTTACATGGGGACTGCTCTGACGCAGGAATACGAGAAAGTCGGTCCTGTTGTAAACTGAATCCTGAAGGGACCTCACCAAGAGCCACAGGAGTCAATAAATCAATGATTCTTTGTTTATGATCGTCTTGTTTTGGATCCGATGGAGCCAGTTCTTCTGACTGGGAGCGGGCCAACATTTCCTCATAGTTTTGCTTATCCAATGAGGTTTCACGTTTGGCTTGCATAGATGGGCTTAAAGATGTAGTAACTGAAATCATCGCACCGGGAACATCAAGCGGTACCAGGGTCAGGTTATAGGTCGATTCAGGTACCTGATCTTCCGACAACATAATCCCGATTGGTTTATCGGTATTAGTTGAAATAAAGACATCGCCACCATTAACAAATATGCTTGCCTCTTCAGCAGGGGTAGAAGTGCTGACAGAAGCATTCTTGAAGCTGGTCGATATTCTGTTTTGAAGTCCTCGTGAAACTGGCAGTACCACATTCCCACCAGGCGGCACATTTACACGCTGAACTTCTTTATATCGGTTACGAGCTTCGACATAAAGTTCATCGGCTTTTGACGTGGCGGTCGCATTGGTTGCATTCTGCTGGGAAGAGGTACCTGTTGGTCTCCCATAGCTATCAATTGCACCAGAGCGGGTCTGTGCGTCAAATCCGGGGAGACTAGGATTATTTGATAATGCTCCAGTAATAGCGCTTACCGCAGGCGAAGCATTGCTGGCTGGGGAAAGTTGCACGGTAGGGAGATCAGTTGTAGGTTTTTGTCCCTGCGCATTACCGGCTTCACTAAGGTTTGTTTGTGCACCTGACTGTTCAGAACCAGCTTGACCCGGAATAATGGCTTTTGCAGCTCCATTCTGAAATCCGTCAGCACCAACTGGCATTACAACCGGGTTATTAATTGTTGCTGGCAATTGGTATTCTTCAGCGATTACGCAGTTCGAAGTCGTGAGCATGATCAATGCGGTAATTGCGTTGAACCCTAAGCCCTTTTTTTTAATCATCACTTGTTACCTGTAGACGGTGGCGGATTATCCAGCGTTGCCAGTTGCTCTTTGCCGTTTATCGTAATTTTTTTAATATTCGGTGTTCCGGAATATTGATTTACATATGCAATTCTTGGGCGACCATTTTTCATCCCGAGAACCCATTCATAAGTCCATTTCGATGATTCAGTTTTGTCCGGAACATTTACAAGTCGAGTCGTTTTGGTACCCCAGACATAGACCATGTCATTTTTTGGATCAAAGTAAATATCATTAGGCTTAAAGGTCTGCTCAACACCACGAGCCTGCATGATATTTATCTGCTCCTGTAAAGACTCACTCGTTTTAGCCTGTAGTTCAGGTGAAAGGGCATCGAGGACATAGGCCGTCACAAAGGAAATATTAGTTGGATTAATATTCCCTAAAAGGGTACTAAAAAAGAGAGCCCATTGTGTTTTATAAGATTCCGATGCTTTGTTACCAACAACCGTGATCTCTTCATTCATGTTTGGAGGGGTAACAATCGTCACTGGGTCAGTGAAAAAAAGAATCTTTGCAACCAATAACCCAATGACGGCTATTGAAACAGTATTAATGCGGATAAGTTTTGTATCACGATTAATCAGGGCGCTGTATGTAATTCCAGCACCTGACGCTTCAGCTTGTGGGCTAAATCGTTTTTTAATGTCCAAAAAACGTCCCTTAGCACTTTCATCTTTCTTTACGTATGACTGTTCAAGATCACCGTTTTCATCCTTTTTAGATTTTTTGAAAAAAGGGATGTTAATGCCACTTAGCATTTTCATTCATAGCTCCATCAAGAATACAAATCTCTGATAAATGGATCGTTGAAATAACGGCTACTAAAAACTGCTTTACCTGGCAAAAAACCGAGCCACCAGAGTCTGTGTTTTAGCAATCCTCTTATTCCTGACTCAGCTGCTTTGTTATACGCAATCCAATATACAACCGCTACTACAACAGAAAACCCGAAGCATTCGAAGATATTCCCAAATGCAACCAGAATGAATGCAAGCCCTATTTTTTTTGCATCCCAAAACAAAATCAGTAGAGGCATGTTGATCCTGAAAGGGAATCTATAGGTATGCTGAGGAACGTCGTTCTGCTTACTCATTAAAAATCCAGAGAGGGGGATGAACCCCCTCATGCATGATTAACAATAAATTACAGCGGTACGCCAGCATCCATAAAGGTGCTGATAATTTTCTCGCCGTTGGCCATTACCAGCATCATGAATAATGAAACCAGTGCCAGGCCCGGGTTAGGCTTAAGGACAGAGAAATATACGCTTGAGATCAACATCGCGGCTGCCAGAATTTTGCCCGGAGCTCCAGTCATACTTTCACTCATGTATGACCAAATATCTCCCAGTGCCCCATCATCTGAACCCGCATATGCCAGACCGCAAAAAAGCACGGTCAGCAGAACAAACAAAATCACTTTTGCGCTTTTTGTTTTAAAAAGTGCAGCCGTGTTAGATTTCTTTTCACTAAGGCCAATATTTAAAGAAAGTTCCATAATTACTCCGTGTAGATTTGAGTTCACGTAAACGCGAATGAATAATACTTTTTTATTCCGATCCTTCCGTTCGCATAAACCCCCTTTTTTTAACGTTTAGCGATTGGTGAATTTTTAAGCAAAGGGGCCTAAAGCATAATCTTTGAAAAGTACCAGTGAACGCTTAGTAAAAGTTTGAAAGAGGGGAGGGGGTAAGATTACGTTAAGCTCAATCCTGAAGCTGATGAGACTCCTCAAGCATAAAAGTCACTTTTGATGGTTTGAAAAGCTCTAACTAGATATCGGGCAGGTAACTAAGCTTCATATCTAATCTTTTTTGTTCCCTTAATATCTATCTCTTGATTCTGAGAAGGCCGCATATCACTGTGCTCCCTGGTTCGGCAACTATCAGTTGGAGAAACTACATACAATCCTCGGCCGGTGCGTCATTCATCTAAATGCCTTTTACACCTCTGGGCGTGAGTGGGACTTTGTCTTGTCCATATGAACATCATTCATTCGAATGCTTTTGGCCAATGCTATTTAAGCAAATGCTTTCTGGCTGAGTCCTTTTGCGAATGAGTCTTTGATATAACTGCATGAATTTTGGGTTGTTTGGTGTACTAACAAAACAAAGGCATTTCTTTGAATGCCATTGGAGTTGTGATGCTTCTGATATTTTTTTGATCTCATATCAAACACATAGTCCTTCTGATGCCCAATGTCATAGATGTCTTGGACCATTCTCGCTCTTAACAAAGCTGTACTGTGTGTCATTCGACCTAATGCCATTCACCAAAATGCCTTTTTATACCACTGCATAGCTATGCTCGGGATACAGTGGCAAACAAAAGCATTTCAATGAATGATTTTTTGGGATACCGACATCAAAAGCATTTGTATGAATGTAAGAGGCGTAATCCACAAAAGGCATTCACGTGAATAGAGTGCGCACGAAACCATCTTGCTCCACGGCATTTAATGAATGGGCTAGCATGTACGCTTGAGCCAGAAAGGCATACAGATGAATAGTCAGGAGTTCGTTTGAAAAGTTACTTTTTTGCACATTAAGCCGAGATGTAAGACCAGTAGTAAAAGAAGCACTAAGCATAGCACTGATAAATAACTTATTTTTCAGCATGTTATAACCAGTGCATACCTGGTAGCTTTCAACCTTGTTTGGCGAGGGCCAGCTTAGGGCTTCTTTTGAAGATCTGAAATTGTATGTCGCGACCTTTCTTAACTTCTTGATAATCGAGATATCCGATAGATTCAAGTTCCCGCATTGCTTTACGAATTATCTGGTTTTGCGTACGAATAGGGGTTGTAAGAAGCAACCTTTCCCTCAACCGTTTCATATTAACGAACAACGTACCAGCTGGCATTGCTTCAAAATAAATATAGAGAGATTGCGCAGCTTCTTTTTTAGCCAAAATGTATAGAACCTGAAGGCTTAACAATGTCTTATGGTCGTAACGATACAGTTCCCACATAGAAGGATCCCCAACCAACTCAACAGTATCGCTTTTTGGATCAATCATAGCCTTCTGCACCAGATGCGTTACTGTGAACCGACCACTCCGAGAGTCTGAGAAGGCAAGCACTACCGATGCAAGGTTCATTAATGACTCTTTAAAGCGCGCACGAGTTCGTTTGTTGATGTTTGTTGAACTGATACCACACATCTTCGCAAACTCGTTAAAAGTCAGGGTAATCTTCTCGGAAGTAAAACCATATTTACTGAAAGCCATGATGATCCCGAGCCAGCACTTAAAGTCGGTAGACATAGATAGTTTGACACCAGTTATCTTGATGTCGTCATAACCCTCCGATCTTGCAATTTCCATACACGAAAGCTCATCAGAGGCATCAACTTCAAAGTTTCGGTCGCGGTTTTCTTTTGTGCCGACAGGGGTAAATACACTCAATCTCAACAGGGCCACGGGCTGAACCGACTTGGACGAGTTAGGCGTCAGTTGATAAGTCTTACCTGATTCATTACTGGTTACGTCAAAAGGATGGATTAACTCGTTGTTTTTAATCATTAACTTAACTCGTCGGTGATAAGATTTTCATTTGGCAAACTGTTTATAACATATTCTTGCAAATGCTTTTTACGCATTAACCTAAATGCCATAAGCATTCCAGTAAATGCCTTCCTTATTCATTCAAATGCTTTTCGCATGCATCCGAATGCCGGATCCTTTCATAAAGTCACTATAATCAATGAGTTAAAGATGCCGTGATCTTTACTTGAACTCTATTGATCTTTAGTGATCTAAAGAATTGATCTATCCTGTTGAAAACAATGATAAGTCCATATAAAACAAGGAATAGCGCTCCTTTAACAATATCTACAGATCGCAAACGGAAATGAACGAGGGTCTACTATCATTGTTTTATTCAAGACAGTTTTTATTTTAATTTTATTAAGCAAATTTTTTGAGTTTACCTTTTAGATGTATCAGCCCTATTTGGCAAATTTGAGGTTCATGTATCATGTAGTAAACAGGAGGAAGATATGAACAACAGCAAACATACAGTCATTGAAGTGGATACTAATCTAGTTGAAATTGAAAAGGGATTTAATCCCCGAGAGGCGGTAATCGGAGATTTGTGTTACGAACAAGAACCTGTCAAGTCGATGATTGTGTCAATCAAACAAGCCTTTAAGGAAGGAAGGCAGGTTGATATGATCAAGGTCGTAAAAAGAAAAGGTAAATATTTAGTTCGTCAAGGTCATACTCGTTTTCATGGCTTAAAATTAGCAATTTCTGAAGGTGCTAATATTCCAAAATTATCTGTTATCCTAATCGATTATAAAAACGAAATTGAAGAATACCTTGAGAACCTCGATGGTAACAGAAGCAATGGGCTAAATCCGGTTGGGCAAGCTCATGCATTAGCTCATGCTGTTAGTCTCGGGTATTCGGTTGAAGAACTAGCAATGCGATATCAACGATCAACTACCGCAATTCGTAATATGCTAAAAATCCTTGATATGCCATTAGAGCTTCAACGTTTGATTAGCCTAAATCTAATCAAAAAAACGCTCGCCATTGAAATAATGTTAAAATATTCCAACGATCACAAAATGGTTTTAAAACATATAGAAGGTTTCTTACCTGGCGTTAAGAATATTGAGACTACAACGAGCAAAATTGTAGGCATACCTGAACACAATGCAGCTGGAGCAGGACCAGACACCTTAAATAAAGGCGGACCAGAAAAGAAAAATTCGGCAGTCACTCGTAAGACTTTGGGTATTAAGCGCCTCTCGCATAAGAAAACAGAACGGCTAAAATCTGAATTTCTTGAGCTTGTGGAAAGTACACATACGGAATCTATAACGAATACTCAAACAGAACTAAAATTTGGTAGAGATAGTGCACACTTGTTCAAAAATGTTAATAGTAATAATGTAATATTTTCCAATGATGGTGTTCAAATAATCTTGAATGATGAAAAGCTAAATATTTTATTGTCTTTACTTAACGACGAAAATACAGCAATCATTGTTTCTAAACCAAAATTAGAAGAGCTTCTGGAAATTCGAGATCTCCTTAAGGAATATTAAAAACGAGGATTAGTTGAGTGATTAAACCTATAAAGCTGACTCTTATCGATAATTATAGTGATTTGCTTCTAACTCATGAAGTCCTTAAACGCAACATGGAAGAGTTAGAACACGGTAAACGTTTTGATCAATTTCCTGAAGGGCATGACCACTATGAAAAAACTGTGAAAGAAGCTGTAGCAATCGTAGAGGCACGTTTGGAGGTGTTTCGAAAATGAAATCTCTTTTCTTTACTCTTGATGGTCATATGGTACCAGCCTCAGTGAATGTATCACTTAACGGAGATGGAAATTATTATGCACCTATCGAAAGAGAATGTAACGAATGTGCGGGCACAGGCCACAAAGGGGCTGATTTATGTGAAAAGTGTCATGGGGTACAAACAGTTGGACCCATTATTGAAAAATTAGTGGCACTAGAGCCAATTACCTTTCTCGATAACATTCCGGAACTGCGTGTTAACCCAACACTCGAAGCATGGAAATCCAGAAACCACGTCCTTATTGAGAAAGCAAAAAAGGCTAACACTAAGTTTTCTAATAGTATATTGGCGCAATTA
Source organism: Citrobacter sp. R4 (assembly GCF_026719175.1). Lineage (NCBI taxonomy): Bacteria > Pseudomonadati > Pseudomonadota > Gammaproteobacteria > Enterobacterales > Enterobacteriaceae > Citrobacter > Citrobacter sp. R4. The sequence continues at coordinate 36,044 of NZ_JAPPSU010000011.1, read as the reverse complement.
GACAATAACCGTTTCTTGACAGAACGCCAGCTGGATTGTTTATTTACAACTTTTGATGTGATGTTGTCTGAAACTCCGGAAAATGAACAAGAAATTTTAAAACATAGCTACAATATCGGCCAGGTCATAAGCATTGAACTAACATTTACTGAAGTCAGGGCCGCGTACGCAAAAAGTAAAGGGAGTTATTTTTTTACATTTACTGGTAAAGTTAGAAATGACGGGATCGCTTTAACGGCCGATAAACAGGATCACATTTTATTGGGTGAACGTTATCATTTGACTGGAAAAGTCAGAAAATTCTATGAATTTGATTCGAAAAATTATGCTGCAATAACAGTTTTTAAGTTAAATAAACTCCAAGACAGTTAAATGTTTTTGCTGCTTAAATATAGAGCCAAGACTTTAACTGTCGTTAGGACTCACTCACGTAATATTGTTGCTTACGCAATGGGTTTTATCCCTCATAAAGATCTGCGAGTATAAATCTTTTACATTTAAATTCCCCTCTATCAGAACCTTTTCTATTGTAAAAAAATGATAATCTTATTAATTATAATTTTAATTTTTTGTATACCAATACCATACAGTTAAGGCTAAAAGGTGATGATGGAGATGGACTTTAAAATGCACAATGATCTGGGTCTCGGTTTCATTTGTAAAAATGCAAGAACATCGTCAAAGCCAACGTTAAGAAAAGTTACTTTTCCGGTAAGCGCATATGAAACGTCTAAGCTTTCTTTAACCGGTTTTCAATGCCCCACAGCCTGCCGTTTTCCTTTTTTTGTGCTATGCATGATAATCCATAACCATCTTTCGTCTGCATGCCCTATCACCCAAAATGAATGTTCAAATCATATCTCGCAATTTTCTATCGACATTAAAGTACAAGATTGGCTTAGCCGTTCAAGAGTAGCGTTTATTGATTTCCATAATCTTAGAAATACAGATAAAACCACTTTAATAACAGTGAACCATCTTGAAGCTTTACTTACTGTTATGTCGACTACTCTTGTCGCTTATGTTCCATATTCAAAAAAGAGACTAAACTTTAGCTTTCTAAACTCATTCACTTTGTCTAAAACTTCTCAAAGTTACACATTAACTTTCCCGGTAGTTCTCAGTCCGCTTTTAGATGCTCTTGGCGACTTCATTCAGGAATGCATAACCGAAAAATTGTTAAAACGACGAAATTCGAATTTCATGGTTTACGAGTATCTTAAACGTTCAGGCCAGAGCTCTCATAAAGTGGAGGACATTAATAACGACTTACAGCTTAAAAGTCTAAATATAAGACTTATGAGCGTCCTTACTGGCCTTTCTCAGCAAGGACTCATTTCATTTATTTGCGAAGGAAAGAGGGGCGACCGGAGAATAGAAGAGCTTCAGTTTATACCTTATGTTCAACGAACTTACCCTGAGGTATTAACTTTTGAGGAATGGATTAGCCTAGTTGATTAGAATTTACTCTATTTCAGCACGGCCAGTATTTCTGTTTCCGTTTTCCGTGTATTCGGCTTACTTCCTACGGATCGGTAAGCGCTGAGTCTGTGTATGACGAATCCACGCTCTTCATAGAGGCCCAAAGTGAATGATGTCAGGCTATTTGATATCGCAACAGCAGCGCCTTTTCTGTGAGCGTCAACGAGCATATTTGCTAACAGCACGTGGTCGCTTTGGCTGAACGGTTTACCATCGTAACTGACAAAACTAGTTTTGCTTGTTTTGTCATATGGCGGATCACAGTAAATCTGATCTCCTTCACCGGTTGCGGCCAGAGTCTCCTCAAAACCAGCGGTGATCAGTTCAATACCTGAAAGACGAAATGAAAGGTAGTCTATTTTATTGAGGTCAAGCTTCAGTTCTGTATGTTTCCCCCACGGCACTGAATAGATTCTTTCTGAGTTATAGCGGCACATACCGTTATAGCCCAGGCGATTCAGGGAGTAAAACAAAGCCGCTCTTTGAAGCGATTGACCAGAAATACAGGTTTTGTTGAAACGGTCCCTCATCTCATAGTAGTCCTTTTCGACAAAGGTTTTATCCGCCAAGTTTTGGACCTGATTTATAAAGTTAGTTTTCTGTCTTTGAATAGTCCTGTATAGGTTGATCAAGTCTGGATTGCTATCTGCAAGCAATGCATTTTGTGCAAACATGTTCAGAAAAACGGCACCACCGCCTATAAAGGGTTCTACCCACCGGCAACTATGATCGTGTGGGTAGTGATGGCTGATGAAAGGCATCAGTTTCGTTTTTCCACCAGCCCATTTGATTATCGGCATGTGTCTGAGATGTCGAGTCAAAGTGTCTATACCTGAGAGAGAAATTTAGGTGCTGGTATCGTACCTAACCACGGGCTTTAACTAATAACTTAGGGAGCAAAAAAAAGTTGTTTAAGACGCACAGTTTTGACTTTCAGCATTTCGGATTTATAAGATTTTTCCTCACTTATACCTGAACTTTATGTTTTGGATTTATGTATTTGTTTATGAAGCGATTTTTATGCCATCACAAGTAATGGGGAGCCACCTTTTTTTGTAAAAAATCAGAATAGGCTCAAAAAGTACCTTTTTTGCGAAAAATTATGAATTTTTTTTTCGGTAGTATCCCCGCTACGCAGAAAGTAAGCAGAAAAATGTAACGGAGCCCCTATGAGTGTTTTACTGACAGAACCTACACAGCAAGCTAATGACAAGGTCTTTAAAACGGCCCATGTTGCCTTTTCAGTAGTTACTGGCACAGGCCGTTACGTCACTGGGCTTAAACAGTTCCGTGATGCAAACCCTGAACTTTGTACTGAAGTAAGTGACCAGAAAGCATGGGCTATCCACCCTTCAGTAATTCAGGTCACGCCAGGCTTCAACTCCCGCGAAATGGGAATGGGTGACGATTACTATAAGCTCCCTGAGGTTGAAGAACACATCTACAACATCAAGAATGCCTACATTCGAGGTGACTATGTAGACCCTATCCGAGTACGTGTCATTGATGGGGTACCTTTTGTTCGCCAGGGGCACTGCCGTTTAAAAGCCGCAATGATGGCATGTGATGAAGATCATGACATCACAATCCTTTGCGTTGAGATTAAAGAAGATGAAATTGGCTGTGAGCTCGCGACCATTGATGGTAACCGTGGTCTTGCGCTTTCTCCTGTTGCGCTTGGCGAGTCCTATCGTCGCCTACATTCTCTTGCTGGCTGGTCACTCGAACGAATTGCTCAACGTGAAAATAAAAGCCCGACGACCATCAGTTCTCTTATCCGCCTGACAACCTGTTCTGTTGTTATCAAGAAATGGATTCATGCTGACGCTATTTCGTATGTTAACGTGCTTTCACTGATCGATGAGCTCGGCGAAACAGAAGCAATTTCACGTATCAAGAAGATGATCGCAGAACTTGAGCAGGCCGATGCGAATGGCATCACGGTGAAAAAAACCCAACATGGTCAGGTACGAGTCAGACCTTCAGACTTCAAGCCAGCACGGATTCCGCCGGTTATTGCCACAAAAGCCGTAGAAGGCGTCAAACTCATCACCACCAGCTTATTACAGAAACTGGGGGATATTGAATTGCCGGAGCTGACAGATTCAAGTGCTGACGAAGAAATCAACATTACGTTGAACCGCAGTACTCTGGAGATGTTGAGAAATCTTTCAAAAGAGATCACAGAATCAGAGAACAAGCAGCTTCGCCGTGCGGAGAATCGTCAGGCAAAACTTAATGGTGAGAAGCCAAAATACCCACGTAAAAAAAATGCTAAGAAGGCAGGGGAAGAGACCGATCAGGATACTGACCCACAGCCGGACGCAGAATAATTTACTTTTGGCAAAGTGCTGGTTTTGTCAGAGTCATTAAGGATTCAGGCTTTTTGCCCGCCTTTTTTAAACCTCCATGTATCGTTCTTGCCCCGTTTATGCGGGGCTTTTTTTTTGCTTCTTTCTATGAGTTGACATCTTTAAGTTTTATTCAGAGACATAAAAAACTTTTTCGTGTCACTGAACCTATTAGGTTACTGAGCGACGTTGCTATCCTGGTAAAAGTTTTTTCTAAAGGACCGGTAAAATGTCATCTCTTGATTCTGAAGCTAAACCCGATAATGCAGGTCACAGCGTACTGGCTTTAACAACCTCTCATAGCCTGGTGGTTAGCTCTCCTGAAACATTTCTTCCAGATATGCGCAAAGAGCTCGGCATTATCGCGGATCTTGTTGAGTCCTATAATGATGAACTCTGCTTGTTGAAACTCATGGCTGTCCAGTTCAAAACCCACAATCACCAGAAACTTTATTCTTATCTCTCAGGCTACAACCACAGCATCTCAGAAGCGGATGCTTTGTTCGCAGAAAACGCTCTGAGATCAGAATACTGGAAATGCGTTATGGCACTCACTGATGTTTTGCCTATCATGTCGGATGCCAAACGTAACGAATGGGATAAGCAGTTTACGGCCGACCGTTATATTATGCCGCCTCAGGTGATCCCTGATTTCACAGCTGACGCTGTAGTGGGCACAGTCGTTGCTTTGCTTAATGACCGCAATCAATTTATTAAAGAAAGGGTTTACGACGTCTTCCAGTCTCTGAGCCGCAGTCACAAGACAAACAAAGCTTTTGGGTTCTCCACCCGCATGATCACTACCGGAGTTTGCGAGCCGTCTAAATACCCCTGGCAGAAATTAAGGGTGGATTTTAAAGAGTCTGGCATTTCACCGCTGAGCGAGCTCCGCGTTATATGCGCATTCTTCCGTGGCGAACAGGTGAAGGCGATCCATAACACCAAATCATTGGTTGAGGCGTTGGTCGAACATGAGGGGTTCAGAAAATGGATCTGCATCGATGGCAACAGTATTCGTTTCAGGGTTTACAAAAATGGATCAATGCATATTGACGTCCACCCTGATATCGCCGAGCGGCTTAACAATATTTTATCAGCTATCGTACCGCTGGCATTACCTGCCGACCGTATGGCTCATAGCAAGAAATCTTTGGAGGCATTCCCTGTACTTAAGCAGTGCATCGACTTTGATACCCGGATGCAGCTTTCTGAACTGATGTTTAAAAATGACGGGGACAATAAATGGAGTTGCTGGACATCTTTAGGGTCTCTCGCCGAACGCAAATCTTCGAGTGTTGCCGCTGACACCCTTCGGTTCTTAGGGGCAACAGTAACAAAATACGATGTGACATTTTCCTATGATCCGTGTGAGGTTATTCGTTACATCGGCCAGATAGGGGAGATGCCTGATATTGTATCGCATCAGTTTTACCCTTCATCTTGCCGAATCAGCGAATATGTATCTTCCCTGCTTGGTGCAGGGGAAGGGGATACCCTCCTGGAGCCTAATATTGGCCATGCGGATTTGCTTAAATCATTCCCTGCCGGTGTGATCGTTACTGGCATCGAGCTTGATACTTTGAATTGCCTTATCTCCCGGGCTAAGGGATACGATACGACAGAAGCTGACTTCCTCACATGGTCTAAGTCTAATCAACAGAAGAAGTTTGATTATGTCGTGATGAACCCACCTTTTGCCGATAACCGGGCCAGGCTGCATCTCCAGGCAGCTGCATCTCATCTCGCAGCCGGGGGATCTCTAGCAGCCGTTCTTCCATTATCTCTTCAGGGGCTCGATAACCTTTTGGGGGAAGAATTCCGGACGGAATGGATGGACGTTTTTGAGAACGAGTTTGAAAACACGACCGTTTCGGTTCGCATCCTGTACGCCGAACGTATTCAACAAGAGGAAGTCCTATGAGCAACCAACCCACCAGCCTGCCAGAAGAAGATATTGAGTTTGTTATGGATACCTTTCAGAGGAGCATGGGTAAATCCAAGCCTGTCAGGGATACTCAACTAGAGGGTGAGAAACCGCAAAGTAAAGAGTCCGCAAACTCAACTGAAAACCCCGGTTATGAAGAATTCTATTAATTACGCTCATGATATCCTGGTGCAGTTATTTAGAATGATATTTGAGGGATGGGGGACATTGTGATTAAAAGGCGTAACATTCGACGATCAGTTTATGGATTGCTTATTGTTCTTATCGCCGGAAATGTGTGGTTAGGCCTTAGAGCTGATAAAATTCATAAAGTGCGTTATCAGGATTTCTGGTCACCGGCAACTGTGATTAAAGTAACTGTAATGCCTTCAACGAATGAAACCCAGCTCAGTGGTAAAATCCCTAAATCGGTAAGAGTTTCAAACAATTATGTTGAGTACTCGTTACCGGGCACACTCTCGGCCAAGACCATTTACCGAAGCGTGTTAGAAGATGAGATGCTCACTTTGCTTAATGCTGGAGGTCAACTTGAAGTTAAATACACTCTGGACAAGCAGACAAATCGAACTAAGGTATGCACTAAGTGCTTACGGGTGATTAAAGATATTAACCATCAATATTCAGCCACTGAGGTAAAGCATGGGCAGTCCAAAATTTGAAATTGCTGAGCAAATTAAAATGTGGATCGTTGTTTATCTAGTTTGCTTTTTAGCACTTTACTGTGTGTTAAGCGCTCTACATGCGCTTTATGATCCGCTAAATTTACCAGCCCTGACGTGGCCTATCAGCTGGTTCCTGGTGCCTGAAATGACAAGTTTTGGCAGTGCATTATTAGCTTTTGTCCTAACGCCAGGCCTTTGCTCTATAATTGCTGTTTTATTCGGTAAGTCTATCTTTAAAAAAGCTAAAACAAAAATATAGAGTTAATTAGATTGGTGGCTCAGGTTTATAAAACCTCTCACTAGTGAGGTTTATTTTTTATTTTTGGCTGAGATTAACAGCGTTTTCCATAAATGTATCAATAACAACCGTAAGAGACTGGCTGGTACCATGGCTATACTCAGGCCAGGGTAAAAAAGGATATGAAGAATACGCCATCAACATGATACTGGTTGGGCAACGCCAGTCCGTTGGAACACCTTTACTGTAATGGACAATCATAGCCGGGCGACTACAATCAATATCTCCAGCGTTTTTATCGAGTACGAAAGTAGCCAGAACGCCGGTGTCCTTCTGGGATACGAAAACAAGGCTGTCAGTAAAAATAAAGGCCATTAAGGAAGAGGCCAGGAAAGCGCCAGTAAATAAGGACTTCTTCTCTTTCCAAACGCGTCGAGCATATAACCCCATTAGCGCTACCGCTGAAACCATTCCGTACCACTGAGCACCCAAAGAAAAATCTGTTACTGTTTTAGATGTCATACTTTCATTAATAGTAATCATTGCGACAATGAATGGTGATGCGATTCCAAGTGTTGCTAGGACTATCAGCGATATTTCAGACCGGTTTTCTTTAGCGGATCCTTTACTTATTGCAGACATTGCTCTGAACATAACGAATGTACTGTTGAGCATCAGATGGATTTGCCCCTATATTTCCAGACACCTGTTATCACTTAACCCATTACTGGCCCGCTGCCGTAGATATTCCCGTGGCGAGCGATAACCCAGTGCACTATGCGGATGCCATTCGTTATAATGCTCGAACGCCTCTGCAAGGTTCTTTGCTGCCGTTAACCCGTCTGGTTTAGGCATGATACTGATGTAGTCACGCTTTATCGTTTTCACGAAGCTCTCTGCTATGCCGTTACTCTCCGGACTCCGCACCGCCGTGTTCTTCGGTTCAAGCCCCAACATCCGGGCAAACTGCCGTGTTTCATTAGCCCGGTAGCATGAACCATTATCCGTCAGCCACTCTACTGGAGACGCCGGAAGCTCGTTGCCGAAGCGGCGTTCCACCGCTCCCAGCATTACGTCCTGTACTGTTTCACTGTCGAAGCCGCCCGTAGTGACTGCCCAGTGCAGTGCCTCACGGTCACAGCAGTCCAGCGCGAACGTGACTCGCAGTTTTTCTCCGTTATCACAGCGGAACTCGAACCCGTCAGAGCACCATCGTTGATTGCTTTCTTTCACGGCCACTTTGCCAGTATGTGCCCGTTTCGATGGCGGTACAGCGGTTTTTCGCTCAAGCAACAGCGCATTCTGGCGCATGATCCGGTAAACACGTTTGGCATTGATAGCAGGCATACCATCAAGTTCGGCCTGTCTGCGAAGCAGCGCCCATACCCGACGATAACCATACGTGGGCAGCTCTCCGATAACATGGTGTATACGGAGAAGCACATCCGTATCATCTGAGTGACGGCTGCGGCGACCATCTTTCCAGTCATCGGTTCGTCTGAGAATGACGTGCAACTGCGCACGCGACACCCGGAGACAACGGCTGACTAAGCTTACTCCCCATCCCCGGGCAATAAGGGCGCGTGCGCTATCCACTTTTTTGCACGCCCGTATTCAACGGCTTCTTTAAGGAGTTCATTTTCCATCGTTTTTTTGCCGAGCAGGCGCTGGAGTTCTTTAATCTGCTTCATGGCAGCAGCAAGTTCAGAGGCAGGAACGACCTGTTCTCCTGCGGCCACAGCAGTAAGACTTCCCTCCTGGTATTGCTTGCGCCAGAGAAATAACTGGCTGGCTGCCACACCGTGTTGCCGGGCAACAAGGGAGACCGTCATTCCCGGTTCAAAGCTCTGCTGAACAATAGCGATCTTTTCCTGTGTAGTACGCCGTCTGCGTTTCTCCGGTCCTAAGACATCAATCATCTGCTCTCCAATGACTAGTCTAAAAACTAGTATTAAGACTATCACTTATTTAAGTGATATTGGTTGTCTGGAGATTCAGGGGGCCAGTCTATCAGAAAACAGCATAAGAGCATGTATAACATTGGGTTTCCTCAACCTAGAAGTGATGGTTTCCCTGTTATTTTACATAAATTTGACTCAACAGATGCTTTTAAAATCTCGCTTCCTTGAATTTACAAACATATCAGCACAATTGGCAAACATAAAGGAGCAGCGTCTATCAAAAGTTACTTTTATGATTGGTTGAATACTCATTTTGAAGGCTAAAATCCAAAAAAGTGGATACAAAAAGTTACTTTTGCGTCATCCAGATGCACTGCCGCCATTTTGCATTCTGTACGTTGGTTGCTTTCTCACTTGATGTCTCTTTTAACAGGCAAATTATCACTTTATCCGACCGGACCTTGTAGGCTGAATCCGTAGAATAAGGCTATAACCTATTCCCGGAGCATCATATGCGTAAAACTCTAATTGGCTGCATGGTTGCAACTGCCCTTGCTACTGTATCTTCGGCACATGCTCAGGTATTTAGCTACTCATTTACAGATACCAATAAGGCTGTTCGGAATATCAAACCTGCAACACAAACATATCTTAATCCCGCTGGTGTTTTGACTCTGAACTTGATATCGGGTCTTGATCGGTACGAGCGAGTGACGGTCACACGAGACAGCGATAAAAAGGTTATGTATTCCTCCGTCTCGACCAAAACGAGCGTTGCAGATCGTATCGTTGCTGCCGATGGAACAGAATACTATGGAAAGGATATGGTTCTACCGGCGCTCGGAGAAGGGACCTTTACTGTAGTCAATGAAACTCTGGATATTCGCCAGACTGTAGTGAGCACATCTACTTATCATTTCATCGTTGATACAACTCCTCCACGCTATAAGAGTATTTATCCGAGTCAAAACGCAGGTTACGACATGGTACTTTCTGGGCCACTTTGGGAGTTGGGCCGAGGCGGTAGTGGCCAGTTTTCTATATTTGCAGACGGTATTGAGGATGCTAGTGGAATTGACAAGATCCGTCTTGTCATTAAACGAAGTAATGGTTCTGTGGTCTCCGACAATAACCTGAGTTATGACACAGCCAATAAACGTGCGTTCTATCCGTGGATTAAAGATATGAACACCCAGGCTGGCATGCCCTCAAGTGATCTTGATGAAGAATTCACCTTCAATTTCATCGTTACGGACCTGGCAGGAAATACGCTTAACATTCCTCCCCAGCGGTTTTTATATGACGATCAAATGGGAGAATTTACGCCATTTGCAGTTCATGACTCACGTGTAAGCACCAGTGTTGTACCCGGCATTTCTTCGGGATACGTCCCGTTTAAACGAGGCCTTACAGTGCTGGAAAACCCCTACAAGTTGGTTATACGTATCCCAAGAACTAACTGGAAGCCATATCGAAATGGTGGCATGAGCATTACCAATAACTATGGCGGAGTACAGGTCCTTTCCGAAGATGCCACCTATGTCTACGTGGAAGTTAAGCTGCCACAGGGTGCCTTAGATGGAAACTACTATAGACCTGTGAATACATATCAATGGTCTGGAGGAGATCTTGGTCAGTATGCCAGCTGGCTCAACTGGGATCCTGCCTCTGTAAAGAGTCCGGCTTGGGGAAGTTCACCCATAGAACGACAAAAGGCTGATGGAACATGGTTCAACAGCGTAAACTGGAACCTGTTCAAGGCATCTGATATGCCTATAAAACTTACTAATATCCGATTCAATGTACAGGCCAGGCCATATGATCAAAAAATCACTGGCGGAGCAACATGCAGTATTCCAGCTGGCTCAACAACCTGTACCGTCTCTTTGCCCCAGGATATTATAAATGGCACTACCGGTTATCTTCATAGTGGCTATGAAGTAAGGTCAACCACCGAAGCAACCTTCTTTGCCCCTATATGGGAGAATATAGCCTGGCATACACTGGGTCCCTCCGTCACTGGATTTGATTACAATGAAACCACCAACATTCTCCAGGTTTACGTGAATCAACCTGGAGATGGTTCATATTTCGACCATGTTTATGTAAATCGAGTTTGGTTGTCAGATAAAAACCGTAACAACGCAGAAATAAGCGTAACCGGCAAACAAACAGGTAGAAATATGGCGTCTGGGAACTACACGTATGAGTTCAACATGAAAGAGGTACCAGAAGGCAGTTATAACGTGGTGATTAATGCCCAAGATACATTCAACAATACCGGTAACCTCCCTTATCAAACAGTTGTCGTTGATAATACAGCACCATCTGTAAGTATTAGCTACGAAGGAAAACCGATCAGCAAAAACGTAACAGTATATGGGCTGGAGAACGTCCGTATACAGCTCACCGATGCTCTAACTAAACCATCCTTAAGCCGTATGACTCTTCGCGGTGGCCCTGTTTCTGATGCGGTGGAATTGTCTTGGGTGAATCTGGGAAACAACCTGTATGCACCTAATTATCCCAAGATCTTTCCGTCTCTTAATGAAGGCGAAACATACACTCTCACAGTTCAGGCCAAAGATGAGATGAACAACGTTAAAGAAAGCTCAGTCGAATTTAACTACCTTCCAAACAATCTCGTCAGGCTAGAGAATCTGAAAACCTTAGCTGTCAATGCTTCTCTCAAAACATCTGACAATACTGCTCTGGCTGTTCTGTATGCCAGCCAGCTGCGTAAAAAGGATGGTTCAATCGCTACAGGGCTTCAGGACGCAGTGCTTACTGTCCGTAAGGACGCTGCATTCGGCGTGACTGTAAATGGCGTTTCTGCGATGCCAGGTGAAAGCAAAGAGCTTCAACTGGATTTGGGGCTCGGGGACAGCCGTAGCTTTCCTATTTTCCCTGCTGTATCCGGCCTTACTGGCAGATCTGAGTTCATGATTAACATTGAAGAATTAAAATAAAGCAGGGCTGTTTTGCTGAAGCACAACGGCCGCCTTCTGATGCGCCGTAGCCCATGTTGTTGCAAATCAGTCCGACGTTCATTGCGTAAGTAACGCTTACTGCGGACCATGGTAGTGATTAGACTCACTACCATGGTCATTTCACCACATATCTTCTCTGCATTGCTCTTGTTGGGCAGACTAGTAACTCGTCACTAAATTGCAGCTTTTGTCTTGCTAAGTCGCTGGTATAACTGCACTACGAAATCGTCAAAAGATTTTATCCCTCATGTAGATCCAATAAATGATCCCAAAGGTGCCAGAGAGTACAAAGAAGATCCCGGTACGCTGTAGGCCGCATGGTTACTGGGCTGGAGCATTGTCACTGACAACAGTAGCGACATAAGTGACAACGGGAGTGACTTAAAAGACAATGGTAGAGACTATTTCGACGTTGGTAATGATTTTAAGTGACAATGGTAGTGAGGTTAGACTTAAACTTCCACTGTGAGGTAAGGTGACTCGCATTATTTAAATAAATCATTACTTTCAATTACTTGCGACACGAGTCTGCATGTATGCTTCTATTTCTCAAAAATTTATCCACCGAAAATGCCTGTGGCTGTGATTTAGCTTTGACGACAGTTTTTATCAGGGAGGCAAGTTGAGACCTGTATAAGAACTAAGCATTTATTTATCCCCATTTTCCACAAGGTAGTTCCAATAATTAGTACCTTAGTGTTCCTGATAGATCAAAAGAGATCCCCGCTGCCTCCAGGCCAGACGGCACAAGGCCTGAGACGTGATCAGTGACAACAGTAGTGATTATTTTGACATTAGTAGTGATTATTATAACGTTGGTAATGAGTTTTTTGACATCAGTAGTGATCAGAGCGACAATAGTAGTGACTTTTCATTAGATCTTTTTAACTTGATCTGATCCGTTGTTGATAAGAGTTGCAGGTCATTGTATGCAAAGAGTTTTTGCCAAGTTTTAATGAGTGGAGTCGTTTTTTTAGGTAGAACTTATGCACAGATATGGATCATCACAATGATCCATCCAGTGACATAGAGTTCGCTGGGGCTTACTATTCACCAATCTGTTTACACATTCAGTGATAACTTATTATGACTAAAGAGAAAGATACTGAGCAGCAGGACCTGGTCACCAGGGCTTTCTCTGTTAGAGAGAAAGAATCAGGTAAAGACATCATTTTGCGTCCTAACAGCAACCGTACGGTGCAGTCTATTGCTTTGATGCGGCTCGGGCTGTTCGTCCCATCACCAAAGAGTGTGGGGCGTCAAAATCGGGAATATAAAACGGTTGGCTTTGACGCAACGAAAGAGTTACAGACGCTCTCTTTAATGGAGAGCGAGGGGTTCACCAATATTTCAATTGTCGGTGAGCGTCTTAATATGTCAGTAGATTTTAAGACGTGGATGGGCATCATTCGAACCTATGCCAATCATCCGATTAACAATGACACGATAAGCTTAAAATTCACTGAATTCCTCAAGCTATGTACGCCTGAAAATTATCGCTCATCTACAGCGTCCAGAAAACGTATAGACGCCTCCTTACGCAGGTTAGCATCCGTTACCTTGTCGTTCACCAGTAATAACTCGTCCAAAGTCTATACAACGCATCTGGTACAGTCTGCCCTGTTAGACCCGGAATCAGATCAGGTTGTCCTTCAGGTTGATCCTAAGATTTTCGAGCTCTATCAATACGATCATAAGGTTTTGATGCAGCTGAAGGCAATTAAGGAGTTGGCCAAGAAGGAAAGCGCCCAGGCTCTCTATACGTTCATAGAGTCATTACCGCCAAATCCTATACCGATATCCCTTACTCGGCTGAAAAATCGTCTGAACCTCAAAACACGAGCAAATAGTCAGAATGCTACCGTGAGAAAGGCTCTTGAAGAGTTGGCATCGATAGGATACCTCAAGTACACCGAAATTAAGAAAGACGGAAAAGTATACTTCCAGATTCATAAGCGGGATCCCGATCTGAATTTGAACAATACTCAGCCTCCTTTAGAAGTGGTTGAAGATGAAGAAGAGAACTCAGGGTCTTCTGTTTTAGAAGGTGAGTTATGCCCACCAGCTGACCCGATTGACGGCGATGATGTTCTTACCGTCCATGATTTAACCGCTGAAGAACTGCGCTATATTCGTAGTCTTCGAAGCCAGAAAAAGAACAGCAACGCCAGCTAAAGTTAACCCGGCGGTTTAGGCTCCGGGTGCTAAATTACTTCTTCGATTTTCGTTAGTCCCAGCCCGCTCTTTCACGTCAACGGTAATGAGTCAAAAGTCATTACCGTTGTCATTGTTCTCTACCACCCTATGTAGATCGAGATTGCGAAATTCAACGCTTTCTCCTGAGTCACCTGTTAACACCCGGTTTCTACGCTTTACTTCATTGGCCAGTACATCCAACGGAAAATATCGTAACGGGGTGACAATGGCAGTGAGTTGACCCACTCACTACCATCGACATTCAAATCCCGGCTTCTCTGGTAGCTATAGTGACAATGGTAATGATGTGTACCTTACTGGCATTGTCATTGTCCTCCGAGTGTGCGTTCAGCTTTGGGAGGACACCGGAACTTAATGCGGCGAGTCACGGCCATTGTGAATCTCGATTGGATTGGCGAATACGGCTTCCGGTTGGGCCAGATGTCAATGGTTATGCTTCATCCAGCTCATTACTGTAGTCATTGCCGTTCAGTTGAGCTGATGCTCCTCTCATTCTATATGGCGACAACGGTAGTGAGCCCAGAAAGTGACTACCGTTGTCATGGCCGTCCAGTAGAGCGGGTCAACCTCTTAACTCACAGGGTGACAACGGTATTGAGCCCAGAAAGTCACTACCGTTGTCATGGCCGTCTGGTTAAGCAGATCATCCTCTCAATTCACAGGGTGACAATGGTAGTGAGCCTATTAAGTCATTACCGTTGTCATTGCCATCCAGAAGAGCGGATGATCCTCTCAATTCATACGGCGACAATGGCAGTGAGCCCAGCAAGTCACTTCCGTTGTCATAGCCTTCCAGAAGAGCAGATGAGCCTCTTAATTAACAGGGTGACAACGGTAGTGAGCTCATTAAGTCATTACCATTGTCATGGACGTACAGCTGAGCTGCTCATCCTCTCAATTCACACACCGACAATGGTAGTGAGCTATTAAAGTCACTACCATTGTCATATACGTCCAGTTAAGTGGACCATCCTCTCAATACACACGGTGACAACGGTAGTGAGCCATTAGAATCACTACCGTTGTCATTGCTTTTCAGGTGCACTGATAAGGCTCTCAATAGACACGACGACAATGGCAGTGAGCAATTAGAGTCACTACCGTTGTCATTGCTTTCAGCTGAGCTGATAAGGTACGTCATTTACACGATGACAATGGCAGTGAGCCAATCGAGTCACTACCGTTGTTAATGCCGACCAACCGAGGGAAGGGTCCGCTCAAAGAACTGAGTGACAACAGTAGTGAGATCATCCAATCACTACCATTGTCAGCTTAAACCTGTAGGACGAAGAGGCTTGTCCGATAAAATGACGACAATGGAAATGAGCCTATCCATCACTACCACTGTCATTAAAGTCCAGCGGTTCAACGTTAATCAGTAGCTCCGGATGACAATGGTTGTGAGTCAGGCAATTCCCAAGCATTAGGTGACAGCAGCGTAACACCTCTAAGCTCACTTCTGTTGTCAGGGGTTAGGGTATTGAGTCTCTACCGTCGTCAGTGTTTCTGAGACACCAGTATTGCAGATCACTACAATTGTCACTTAAATATCGACGGGGGAGTAGATGCAAGTGACTGGCTAACCAGTACCAGTTTAGATTCAAAACGATCCCATCTTTGTGGATGCGCTTGAGTAAGCTCGTATGACGATATGTCAGAGAAGTGACAACAGGTGTGAGTTGCCGGACTCACTCCCGTTGTCATCCCCGGTTGAAGGAAGAGAATCCCCGGGGCTGTATATTTACCAGGTATCCTTACTCAAGGGGTTCGACACTCACTCCCATTGTCGTAATCAACGAGTATGCATTGTCTTTTGAAAGCATCGCTGGAAACGTACGATTAAAGTAACTTTTCTTTCGGTTCTTCCTTGCGAATCTCTGAAGACGTACTGGCTGATCGGAGTCGAGGAGGGCAGTAAAATTGAAGCCGTCAGTTTTACTGTCGGCTCCGGGTAGTTACTTCAACTCGTCGATCTGAATCATGAATTCTGAGGTGCCAACTTTCCCATTTTCGGAAGGATAAACGGGTAACAGAAGATTATCCCCCTGGCCCATATCTATTTGCACCTCAACTGACTCGCCTGGAGCCGCCTGTGCCCCATTAAATTTAATACCGAAGGCTGCATCCTTCCGCACAGTCAGCGTTGCGTTCTGGACCCCTTTAGCAATTTCTCCATTTGTCTTACGCAGAACGTTAGTGGACAGGTACGCAAGTGGTACGCCATCTGTCGTTTTGAGAGGTGAACTGACCGACAATGTGCGTAGATTATGTAACTGCACAAGGTTATTCGGTAGATAACTGAACTTCTGAGTATAGGTTTTGGTATTCGACTGACTATCGGCAACTGTTACGCTAATTGAATAATTTTCAGATGGTTCGAAATTTGGGAACAGCCTCGGATACTCAGGCATGTATGTATCTTTGCCTGCCGGTGACCACGTAAGCTCAACGTTATCAGCTGTGGGGCCACCTACGAGCTGAAGACGGGTTATCCTCGGGGTTGTCAGATTATCTGCCAGAGCGATCCTGAGGTTCTCCAGGCCGTACACTACCGTATCGTCTTTTACCGGCTTTCCGTCGAATGTTATGGCCACTGTCGGAGGAGTGTTATCCAGAGCAATTTCTCCGAAAGTTTTATTGGTCTGGTTCTGGAAGAAGTCCCTGATGTTGACCTCAACGTTGTATTTTCCTTCAGACTGACGGGATAAATCATAAGCAATCGTGTAGTTACCTGAGATACGAGATTTGATTACGCCTGTTGGTGACATCCGGGTACCGGTGTTCTTATCGGAAAGATAAAATTCCCTCAATGAGACCGAGTCGAACCAGTTACCATCGCCTTCAAGTGACGCCAGTACATCCAGCTGCTTGTTAGTCTCGTCATATGATATCGAGTTTATTACCGGCAGTTGTTTATTGTTCCAGCGTGTCATAATCCATTGCTCAGACCGCAAAATGGGATTGCTGATGCTGCGAACGAAGTAAAGGATTCTATTGTAGCCCTGGGTACCCAAGGCCATATCAAACGTCTCAGGCGCTTCACACGAGGTTTTTCCTGCCGGAATGGTGCAGGTCGCCTTACCGCCGATCTCCTGTGCAAAGGGCCGGGCTTCAACGTTAAAACGAAGTCGGGAAATTTTAATTGGCAGTCGTGATGAAGCCACACTCTCAAAATCCTTCCACTTAACCCAGTTCCCCTTATCATCGAGGAAATCTACCCAGGTACCCGCAAATGCAGGCGTTTGGTTTGCAGATGGGTTTAGAACGAGGCTGTATGACGGATAATACCCTCCCCACTGGCCAAAGTTCGCCATACGAGCCATATCCCCATTAATTGAGCCATAGGGAAGAGTCATTTCAACATAAGCATAAGTGCTGTCTACAGCTATCTCTTTGGGGGCGGAATATTGATTGATGAACTGAAGCCCACCTTCTGAATAAGCACGGTAGTTAGATTTTGGGATCCGGTAGACTAATCGAATAGGGTTTTCGTTAACGACCATACCGGCTTTGTAAGCCGGATAATTAGAAACCCCGGGTACGACGCTGGAAGACGTATTTGGATCATGAACGGCCCACAGTGTCATCTCACCCAGCGTGTTGTCGTAGCGAAATTTTTGAGTTGGCAGCGTTCGGCTATTACCTGCGTTATCGAAGATAACAACTTTTGCAGTAAAGTCTTCATCCAGGTTGCTGTCTGGTATTCCGGTTCCCTTAACTGAATTCTTAGAGTAAGTGTGGTACATCTTTTGGCCGGATACGTCATACTGCATCTGTGTAGTGCTGTAGAGGCTACCGTCCTGCCTGTAAATATATATTAGGCCCTTATCAATACCATTTGCATCACTTACGCCCGAAGAGGTGAAGTCATACTGCCCCGTTGCCTCTAATCCAAGCTTCCACACGTCACCAGCGGTAGAGCCAGAACCAGTATTAGCGGTAAGAGCATTTGCCGCTGGAGGGGTGACATCAATTAGCCAGTTATAGTTATAGGTCGCTACAGGCTTCTGATTGAGATCTAACACGTTTATCTGAACGACAAATTTGCCTTCACCCAAAGCAGGCAAAGTTACTTTTTTGCCGTAGAACTCACTACCGTCAGCAGCTGTTAGTCGGTCTGATACACCCGTCCGTGTAGTCGTAGTATTAAGAATGACAGTTCCAGTGTCTTTCGTGACTTTGACATTAACGAAACGATCAAGACCTGAAATAAGTGTCAAAGTTACCGGTGATGCCGGATTAAGCATAAGACGAGAAGACGGGGCGTGGATCTCAATACCGTTCGTGTCCTTAAAGGCCGATTCATATATCTGAGCTGGGGCCTGAACAGACATACCGAGTCCGGCTACAGCAGTAATAAAAGCGAGATGTTTCATTCTTATTCCCCTTTAGGTTTGGTGTTATTTTAAGCTTTTCCTAAAGGTCACTATGTTCGTAAAAGTATAAAAAACTTCTCCATATGGTGCTCGAAATTACAAATCTATAATTTGCCTTTCGACAAACCTTATTGTGCGTTCAGGACGTAAATCTTTCTTTTTGGAATTACATCTGACATTGCTGTGGTATCCAAACTGGCAACGATTGCAAAACTTATAACATTAGCCTGAAACTATCGGCATCCACATATCGCATTAAGTGATGCTTTTACTTTGTGTAAAAAAGAATCAGGATAAATTAGGTATGACAGATATAAATGCGTTAACGGACGGCATATATGAATCAAAACCTGGCGGTATTACGCCACCAGTCGAGAGGGGAGTGAACCTCAGTCAGTACGTCTACCTTCGTTCCGCAAGGCGCTTCTTGTTGTGAATTACAAACTGCCCTGGCGAGAACTGCATCATTTCACCCCCAGCAACACACGTGCCTCTTCAACGGTTTGCCACGAAGGCATTGCTACGCCAGATTGACTGCCGTTGCCTCTGCGCTCACCGGTGTCACATTCTACATAAAGACGCATCAGCATCGCTTCTATTTCAGCGGCCCGGCTATTATCCATTACCAGTTCTGCTGCGCGTCGTAGCTGTTCTGGAATGTCATTCCACATTCCCGCACCACTTCTGTCTTTGTTAGTGAGCAAGTCTTCAATAGCAGATGAAGCCATGTTAAGCAGGTCAGCCGAAACTAAAGGCATCGGCGGGGCGGTATAGAGGATTCGACGTCTTCCGCGTCTGTCTGGATCGTATTTATCATAAAAAGCTTTGTTCACATCTTCCCAGTGCCACTGAAGTTGCCCGGTTGCGTCATGGTGGCAAAACTCGCACTGATAAACAGGCGCAATCGACATAACTGCCTTTCCAATACGTGCCAGTACAGCAACTTCGTCAGCTCTAAGACTCATTGCTTCGCTTGGGTTACTACCCTCGGAAAATTCCAAAATTTGTTCAATACGTTCTGGTGTGAAAGTGGTCATAGGCTTTGAAAACATATTTTTTCCAGTTGTGCTTACCATATCATCAGGCCTTAAGAGCGTTAGCGAATAATTAACAGGTCAGGACCAAAACTAAATCCTTCCCCCATACGGTCTTCATGACGGGAGACATATGCCTTACCGTATTTCTCCAGATCCTGTAAGCGATCTTTTGCCAGATTCCACGAGTATTCCTGGCCCCACACGGGTCCGTCACGCCCGTCAAAGCGGTCAGGTTTACAATTTGCTTTCAGAAGTGCGTAGACATGCTCCAGCGTGGGTAGCTGCAAAGCACTATTAGCCTGAGAAACGGCAGTATGCGTCATTTCTGTTCACTCTTTATTGATTTAGTCAGTTAAGCCGGTCAGGTAACTTTAACCGGCTACTCGTATTAAGATTTCTTTCCGGTTGCTTGTCAGTTAGCGGCGAAGATCAATTTCAAGGCGGGCTGTTTTGACCTTTGTTCCGGACTCCCTAAATGTATCATCCGGAAGAGGCGAAATTTGTCCGCCAAGTTGTTTGACTCGCTCCCTGAGCGCTTTTGTCAGTGTGTCTTCCCGGAACAATACCCCAGCTGACAGAATGGCCTGTAAGCGACCTCGCTTAGCGAGCATTGCGATGGCATGCATGACATGTTTAACGTCAGAGCGTTTAAGGAATGGTGGATTCATAACGATAACATCAAAAGTTTCATCGGGCTGGTACCCAAGAAAGTCGGTATGCACCAGCTCGGCCCCTGTGCTAAGGACACTATCGTTCTTCACTGCAAGGAATCGCTCATCGTTCAATTCGATCCCGGTAATCAATGCATCCGGAGCCGCCAGTTTTAAGGCTTTCAGAATGCGGCCATCACCAAACTCAGGCTCCAGAACACGTTCCCCGGCAGCTGGTTCAGCGCGTAGAACCATATCTGTGACTAAATTCTCAGGGGTAGGGAAGAAATTGAACAAATCACGTGGGATGTCGACCGAACCTGTCAGAATGATTTGCTCGATACGCTCAGCTGCATCCGCCGTAAAAATATGTGCCTGCTCTTTTCGGTTCCATTTGCCACCGGCAGCTTCCAGCACTTTGTTTGTCTTAACATAAATGCTGCGGTCGAGCTGGTCGGCCAGGAAAAGAAAGTTCCCTTCAGCACGGCAGCGAGATAAGACGTTCAGAACTTCAGTTGAGATTTGCATTAAAACTCCATTAAGAGGATTTACCCGCCTGGCGGCAGCGGGTTGGTTACTTAAACAGGACAATTCAGATTTGGCCTTGGTTAGTCGGCAGACAACAGCAGGGATGGGCTGTTATAAGCGAAGCGGTCAACGGGAGCCTTCTCAAATCGCTGACCGCTTGCATCAGGGGTCAGAACGAGTCCGTTATGGGCGCAATGAATGTGGAGCAACATATCCCCGCCGGTGTTGATGTGTAAGGCAGGCACACCCTGATCGATTTCGAACATGACACCAAAACAGGGGTTACCTTCCTTGTTAACAACTTCACAGTGGATGTTATGTTGGCCGGTAACGCTGACCTGATAGGCCTGACTGTCCTCTTCTCTCAGTGTTTCCTCCTCCAGGCGCCAGTCCTGAAGTGTGAGGCTAATTTCAGGGGTATCATGCTCCTTCTGAAGAGCCTGGATACCTTTACGGAACAGCTGCATCATTTCATGAGTAAGGCAGTCTTCCTCAGCTCCAAAATGTTCTTTCCAGCCTTCAGGATCTGCATACATCCAGACGTTTTTAGCGAGCGAAGGTAAGGAAGCATCAGGCTCTACAAGGAGGTGAGGGATGCTCTCTTTGATTCCGAGATAACGTACTGGCTGGCCGTTAAGCGGTAACCCATCCGGCACTGTAACTTCAGCTCCTGGCAAGACGACGCTGTTTACCAGACCTCCACAATGTTCTGCCACCACCCGGCCTAAATCTGCCATAAACATCCGATGCTTTTCTGGTGAGTCCAGCTCACCAAGGAGTTCAGGTTTAAGCAGTAAACCGGTAATAATCTCAGTCAGTTCACGAGGAGATACTAATTTATACATTTTGTTTTCCTTTTCTGTGTTGGCTTTATATTAACAATCCAGATGCACGAGCTAATAACCTCCAGACAACTTTTTCAAAAATTATATACTTAAAGCAGGGGCTAATATGCGCAAGAAATGAATTTAGGAAGGATGGCTTCAAATTTAACTTTTTGGTTTTTTATTTTAGACGGACTTTAAAATAGCATCGCTGGTAAAATAATAAACATGGTTTATTTTTTGTTTGTATTGACAATCAAATGGGTAAAAATTAATTTACTTACATGGCGTATATTTAATGCCACCGTCCCGGCGGCACCGGGCATAAAAGGAAAACCATCTTGAAACCAATGCTCAAAAAAGATTTTTTTTCAGCTATTGAAAACCTTCTCAAAGCTGGCTTTCAACCTCGCTTTTACACTGTTAACAGTGGACGAATCGGTCTCATTACATTCACTGATAAAAATGGAACAAAACAGGTCCCGCCGGGCAGAAAAGAAAAACATTAAAATTAGCTATTTTCCCGAAAAGATCTCGAACACTGAAAAAGTATCATGGGGAACCTGATCAGGAGACAACCCATGAAAATCAAACTAGCCCTGCTTATTGCATTTGCAGGTTTCAGCGCAGGAGCTTCCGCTGAAATCGCAGAATTCAGCTTTAAAGATACCCTGAACGTTAAAAAGACCGTATCGCCTGCATCCGTATGGATTAATCCGGTAACGAGCTTTGACGTTGCCGTTATTTCCGGTCTGGACCGTTATATTACGCTCAGTCTGCTGAAAAGTGACGGGAGCCTCATCTGGAGCACGAAAAGCAGCCTGGTTACCGTAGATGACCGTACCACATCTTCGACAGGCTTTGATTATTACGGCAAGACTCTGACCGTACCAGCGATGGGAGAAGATAGCTTCACCCTCAGAGAGGTGATTACCGACTTGCAAGGGAAGGAGGTCTCCCGGCAGGATTACCCGCTTGCAATTGACCGAACGCCTCCGGCAACGGGTACCATAAGTTATACGAGAAACGGGTGGAACTTTGGCAGCGAAGCGATCTTCACTTCAGTACCAGCCGGTATGCAGTACGCCAGCGTCCAGGCACTGGTCTTTAATGGACTGAGTGATAAAGGTTCCGGGCTTGCTAATGCTGAATATTTCATAACCGATGCCGCTGGAGTGGAGCGTAAAAAGCCAGCGGAAATTAATACAGTGGAAGGTAGCGTAACCGTTCAAGTCGCCGACGCAAGCAGCAATGCCCTGGCACCGGAAAACCGCTCTGAATATAAAGTGGGGATCTACCTTTATGACAAAGCGGGAAACAGGATCGAACTAAGCCGCCGAAGCGTAATTGATCGGGTTAAGCCTGACGATATCATCCAGGTGCAGGACGCCACTACCGGATCATGGGTCACTTATCAGTCTGGCATGACCGTCTTCCAGAACCCTATTTCCGTACGGGTATTAAGGAAAAAAAGTGACTTTACTGCTGTTAACGGTTCCAAATATGGCTGGGCGGACTCGAATTTCCAGACGTCCGATAGCACTTATAATATTTATACTTTCAAATACATATATCCCAATGTGGGGGATACTTATCATGAATTCCAGACTCTGGCAGGAGGAGTAAGACGAATTCATCATAACTCCCTCAACTTCACTCCAGCCCCGGCGATGGAAATAGCCCCGAAGATAGTGGCTAAAGAGATGTACCGGAGTGATACCAGTGAGTGGTTAACTCAGGCCTCAATCAGCGTTAAAACCGCCACCATTAGCCGCATAAAGGTAACCGCTGAACCCCGACCATACGTGCAAAAGTTCAGAACGGTAAAAAATGCAGCCTGGTTCTGCACTATACCTATCGGACAAAGTTCATGCGAGATGACGGTTAACTTCAACTACACCAGTGACAAAGGATTTGAGTATCTGCACCTTTACTCGGGAAAAGATGGTGACAGCATATTCGATGCGCTTGCTGGTAATTTTACGGTTATCTGGGATAACAACCCACCGGTGGTTAATGTCGCTCAGGTAAACAAGGCCTCCAAGACAATCACTATGACGGCCACCGATAATGATCGCGTCAACGCCTGGAACATCAGCTACTGGGATACCAAAGTTTTCGAAGCCACCCTTAAAAATGCCCGGGGGGAACCTTTCACGCTGAAGCCTGTGACCGTCAGTGAAAGCGATTATAAAACCAAAAACGCCACCTTCTCATACGCTGGTCTACCGGACGGGGATTATACGGTGGTTAGCGTCTCTGCCACGGATCTTGTTGGAAACACCGGAACCAAAACGCTTAATGCACCGCTGAAAATTGACTCAACGCTTCCGGTTATCGCGTTCAGTTTTAATGGCGCAGACGCAGAAGGAAAACTGGTTAAAGGGCTTGAGAACCTTCGCATAAGCGTTACTGATGCCTCTGGGGATGCTTCCCTGACATCGCTTCAGCTCGCTGGTGGACCTAACTCTGAAAAGGTCACCCTGGCATTCACGCCGTTATCCAAGGATGTCTTTATTCCGGAATACCCCAGAATCTTCCCCAACACTGACGAATCGGGACAGATGTATCATCTGGAGGCACTGGCTATTGACGAATCAGGTAACCGGACCACTAAAACGCTTAATTTTACCTACCAGCCTGCGAATCTGATTATGCTGGATAATCTCAAGACGCTGGCCACAGCCGTAGCACTGAAAGCAACGGACAACACGCCGCTGGCCATCATCCGAACCAGTGTGTTGCGGCGTCAGGACGGTTCTATCATTACCGGACAGTTAAACGGAACCCTGACTGTTCAGAAAAATGCCCAGTTCGGCGTTACGGTTGCCGGAGTTACGGTCCAGCCTGGTGAAACTAAATCGCTGTCACTGGATCTTGGTAATGGTGAAGAGCGCACGTATCCCGTTACTCCCGCTGTAAGTGGTCAATCTGGCACGGCCACATTTGCTATAGAATTCCCTCAAACATAAGCTCTTCAGAAGGGTGCGGTAGTATGCCGTACCCTGTTACGCCATCCTCAATGTAATATGTAGAGTTGAGCATGACTTAATTATTACTTTCTCATTAAGTGGCTCTTAAATTGCAAACGGGAAAGTAATATTCCCGAGACGGGAAGGACGCCTTCCTTTTGGTTTTAATCTATGATGCTAAACCGTTTAATCACTCCGGAACAATGCCCGCGTTTAAATGGCTGGCACCAGTACATGATTTATCCATGAATGCTTTTTGATGCACTTTTACTTCAGAATGCTCTTAATTTTTTAAACAAAATTATATTTGAATCCTTCGTGTATAAATTTGCAGACCCTCTCTCAATGTTTTTTTAAAATATTTACTCTCAGGTTATTAGCCAGTAGATTCATTCTGTCATGATTACTCCAGAACTAACCGGAGGAATCACATTATGACCAAATATTATGATCGCAGTGGAATTGAAATCTCCAGCGCAAAAATCCGCTGTGTTGATTCTGTAAAAGGTACTGCGGAATATACTTTTCGTATTCTTTGCGATAAATGCAATGGTCGGGGAGAGCGTAAGCATTTTTATAGAAGTCGCTGTATGGCTTGTAAAGCCACGGGTTACAGCCTCGAAACGACCCGCACTGCTTACACGCTGAATGCGCTGTACCGCATTAATGCTCAAGCTGCCCGCAAAGTGTCAGCATCCTTGCAAAACGAGCGTTTGAGGACTGAAAACGCCCACAACTCTGCGTTCAATGCATGGTGCAGATCTCATCAAAAAATGGTTGATGCAATCACCCAGCAATCCAGCAGTAATAATTTTCTGGAAAGCCTTAAGTCTTCTTTAACCCACCAGCGTCAGTTAAGTGATAAGCAGCTGGCAGTCGCCGCCCGCATTTTAGGGATTCATTAATTCAAAGCCCTTTTAATTTAATTTTAAGGTCAATTATTACGGAGGAACTATGATCCATTCATTTAAAGACAGACGGCTTGAAAAGTTCTTCCGTAATGGAAAAACAACGGCAGGTATTCCTTCTGAAATTATTAACGCGATTCTGTGTCGACTCGAAACGCTGGATAATGTCCAGAGTGAGCGGGAGTTATTATCCAACAGCTTGCGTTATGAACGCTTAAGAATGACGTCAAACCGTTATTCCTCCATTCGAGTAAACTCTAAGTATCGATTATTCTTTGAATGGAATGATGGCGCACATAATGTCCATTTGTCAGCACATGACTATAAATCGCTCATCCATTAAGGTTAAAAATGAAGCTATTTTCAATTTCATCCCGGGATACAAGCATGGACGCGATGTTTTATATCCAGGCCAGTACTAAACAATAGGCAAGTTACATATTTAGTACCCTTTCCCCGAAGCCTACTGCGAACTGCCAGCTTACAGATTTGCAGAATGAGACGGTCGTCCCTTCCATAAGCCCTATTTCGCTTTCACTTAACCCCTGGTCGATCAATTCCCAGTCCCGAACCCGGGAATTGAGTATGGCCACGCATGGTCTTAACCTGATCTGTGCAGTCACGGATGAGCATACCCGTCAGATAGTAGACTTTTGCGATAACCTTGGACAGCAGCTTAAGGATCCGGACGACAAAAGCGCCTGGGTTAAGCTCATTAATTCTGAATGCGCATTGCTTAATTCTCCGCGTTTATATCCCGTTCTGCTGGAGCCGGAGACACCGGCACAATTTGAAATCTTTGTGCCAGCTCCGGAAGATGGCGATCACGACACGGTTATAGCCAGCGTTGTTGAAGAATGTTTCGGAGATGAATGCCGGTACAGAGCAACGGACAAAGCTTTTGCAATGTCGGAAAAGCCAATCATCAGGCTGGAAGCACATTTCAATGACAAACGGGAAAAGGTTTTAGAACTGACCTTTTCCAGTTTCAACCTTTCACTTTCTGCGTCCGTGTATGAACACCAGCTACGTCAGATTTTATTACTTTGCGAAGATTTTGGCGTAAGGCTTCAGGGTAGAGCCGGGGCATCCTGCCACATCAATATGCGCAGCGCTTACCGTCGTCTTGCACATGTCGGCACCGGCTCTCGCCCAGGTGATGGGAGTGATGTGCGGGGCTATACCTCATCTAAAGAGCAAAAAGATGTTAAGGGGCTGCTCGATAAGTCAACCAGGGGAAGTGAGCTTGTACCGGCGAGGCACGGGCAGCAGTTTAACGGTGTCTTAGTGAATGCCACACCCGCACCGGCCACGACGGGTTTTATATACCTGTCGCATGATTTTCCGGAAGGCCAGTTTATGATGACAGCCGAGGTGTTGCATGTTGGAATAACACCGGGCGGGATCTACTACATTGAAACACTGGACGGATACCGGTTTATCGTTACAGCGTTTGAAAAGGGATTAATGAACGGTTTAAGGGAGTTTTTGGCTGTAAATGAGGACTACTTTAAGTATTACCGCTGGTCTTAGCGTCTGACCTGAAACCGGTAGGCCAGGGAAGGCAACCGGGAAAATGCAATTTAACCTGATCCTCTCCCTACCACTACCTTTACCCACGTATAATAGCCCGACCAAATTATAATGCCCGATCACCGCATTGGCTGAAACCACACATATTCTTCTTAGGCCTCGCCTGATGAACTTCGACCACAAGACAAAGGAACGTAACTAATAAATAAAATTTATGAGCTGCACAAAAGTTACTTTTCCATAATGGCGCTTCACTTACATTGTGGTTTCATAATCATTGTTGGTATTTAAAAAGGATGTGTTCAATCTTAAATAAAAGGCGGTGTTTTTTTTCTGAAAATTTGCTGGGAGGTTATTAGCTGGGGGTTGGGTAACAGTATAATAAGTACAGATGAAAAGGAGGTTTTATGAAAACGTTAGACGTGATTTCAACTCAACTCAACTTTAATAATCTGCTGAATCAGGCAGGATATAATCTTTCAGAAATTGTTGTTAAACGCTACAGCGCTGCACCCGCCTTTAACGAAGGGCACTGGTTGTTCATTGCAGAGCAGGATAATCGCTACATTGAAGTGGTCAGTCTTCTTTCAAAGGCATCAGAAAGCGGAGAGCAGCATGTCGATATCTTTATCAATATGTTCGAAGATCCGATTGATGACATTATCTCCCGAAACATTGAACCCAAAACATTTGCGACACTTTATAAATACATTGAACGTATACCTTTTACACCGGACGTAAAAAAAGAATTCTTGAGCAGTATTGAGACTATTAATTTTAGTTAACTAAAAATTACAGATTTTCTTTCACCAAGTTATTAGGTAATGATATCGACCTGGTATCATTACCGTATCATGAATATGGACGGGGACGGGTAAAATGCCTAATAATACTGAAGTCATTAGCTGCGACTTATTTTCAATTCTTTCCTCACTTAATTTTAGTGTTGAGGATATTACAGGGCTAACTCCGGCCAAATTCAGAAAGGGGGCTTTCTTGCATGCAAAAATATCTGCAAGCCAGGCCACGCGAGCAGCTGATATTTCCCTTCAATTACTCACGGATCGTGTTTCAGGTGAAATGAACTACGTAATAGTAATTGGCAGGCACGAAGGGCTCCTGCAAAGCGAAGCAATTGACCCAAACGCTGATAAGCAGTACCGGGAAAACCGTCATTCTCGCCATTTTATCCCAGTAACCGATGCCAATACCAAAGCCCTGAAAAAAACCTGCAAGGTAATGAAAACATATATCAAAGAGCAGGCATTTAAGCCTAACACCTGGGGGCACAATTTCATTAAGGGTTGATTTATTCTTGCCCCGGTGAACCGGGGCAACGCTAAATTAACCTCAACCTGAGCTGGAGGCACAAATGTCTGAAAAACACTTTATCGTAAAGATCCAGAACCGTAACGGCGACCATGAGAAAAGCTATGTTCGTATACTCGTCAGCGATTGTGAGAAAAATGCTTGCCAGACGGCACTGATTTCCGAGTGTGCTGGCGAGGTTGAACAGCTGAGTTTTGAAGACGGTGGGGTTTATGACTACAACGGCGAAAATCACTACAGTGTCAGGAGCTGCGTGGAGGTTGCCCCTGAAGATGTTGCAACTTTGCAACGCTACCTTTAACACCTGCGGCATTAAAAAAAATATCGGGTGTCTGTTACAGGATGCCGCTGTTTTAAACGATGCCTCAAAGATCGCTATCGCTCCTGATGCCTTCATTAAGAGCGGGTTTGTGGTAGGTTCAGCGTAACAAAACTACTGGAATTTTGGTTGCCTCGATGAAGAGCTGCTTTTCTGATTTACCCGTTAAAGACGGCAAGTCCGGAACTTGGAAACTGGACACTTTCGAAATTACCACAGATAAGGCGCTGACCCTCGCCCTTCGTGCCGAGTGTACTGGTAATACAGATGAGTTTATCCCGCCCGGTAGATATCGCCGCTTGTCCAACGGCTGGGATGTGGTGATGTCCAATACCCCGATGGAGATCCGAACCTGCCAGGATTTTATAGAGCGAGCCACCGGGCGGGTGCTCATTAATGGTCTTGGTCTTGGTATGGTGCTCCACGCCATTCTTCAGAAAGACGATGTAACCCATGTCACGGTAATCGAAAAAGAACAGGATGTTATTAACCTCGTTGCAGCCTCGTTTGCAACCGATCTTCGCGTTGAAATTATTAATGCTGATGCAATGGAGTATTGTCCACCAGCTGGCGTTACGTACAACGCTTGCTGGCATGACATATGGACAGACTTCGCAACAGCTAATCTCGCACAGATGGATAAGCTGGAAAGTAAGTACCGGGACATCTGTGACTGGCAGGGATCGTGGGGCAGGGAGGAGTGTGAGCAAAAGCTCATTGAGTTCCAGAATCTTGAGGCTGATTAATCCAACTTGCGAAGGTGTCTCCGCTAAAGGAGCCCGGCTCGCTCTGTGCAAGCCCAGCTGTGCTGCATGATTTGGCAAAGTCTTCAACAAACCAGATCGGTCTGATTTAGTAATCTCACTTCCAACCATCAGGCCGATATAATAACTGTATCCCCATTAGGATGGCTGATGAGTACGATTAATACGGACTTAATTGCGCATATCTACGCTGCCTCCGAATCGCCGTTGACCAACGACGAGCTTTATCGCGAAGTGCAGCGTAAAACTGGCATGTCGGATGCCGAATTGCACGAACTGAAAGAATTTGGGTCAGATAAAACCAGAACCAGCGGCGTCAAACATAAGGTTCGCTGGTTTCAGCAGACTCTCCGTCAGGCCGGGGTCATCGAACGCGTTCCAGAAAAACGGGGCGTCTGGAGATACGCCTCTAAGACGAAAACAAACCTGCATGAGTCATGGGAAAAGCTCTGTGTTGTCGGTTTCTCAACTTCTCTTGGGGCATCGGTTTTTGGAAACGCCTATGCCTTCTTCAGCAATATCACCGAGCAAATTCATCTTTGCCTGACCTCGCCACCTTACCTCCTTCGAAATTCAAGAGACTACGGGCACGGAGGGGGGCGTGGCGAGCAGGCTTATATTGACTGGCTTCTGCGTATCCTCGAACCGATCGTGAAACAGCTTGTACCGGGCGCAAGTGTGGCATTGAATATCACTCAAGATAGCTTTAATAGGGGTAGGCCTTCACGTTCTCTGTATCTGGAGCGTCTGACACTGGCATTATGTGACAAGCTGGGGCTTGAGCTCATGGACAGGCTTCAGTGGGTGAATCGCAGTAAGCCCCCATCGCCAACGCACTGGGCATGTAAGCAACGGGTGCAGCTCTGCTCATCGTATGAGCCTGTGCTGTGGTTTACCAATGATGCGAGTAAGGTTCGTTCAAACAACTTACGTGTACTACAACCGCATTCAGACCAGCATCTAAAATTGCAGGCAGCAGGCGGTGAAAATCGCACGACCTTTTATGGTGATGGGGCGTACCAGCTTAAAAGCGGTTCCTTTGGAAATAAAACAGAAGGAACGATCCCCAAGAATACTTTGTTTTACGGCAATAGCTGCGCTGATACGAGATTTTGCCATTCCATTGCCCGCGAGCTCGGTTTTCCGCTGCACGGTGCAACGTCTCCTACCAGGCTTGCAGCGTTTCTGATTGAGTTTTTGACAGAGCCGGGAGATCTTGTTGTAGATCCCTTCGCTGGCTTGCATAAAGTCCCCATCGCAGCCGAGCGACTTGGCAGACGTTGGCTGGCGACGGACAAAATCATGGAGTGGCTGGCGATTTCCCGAAACCTTTTTACGGCCGCACCGGGATATAAGAGTAACCCCATGCTGGATGAGCTCGCCGAACTGTATCGGACTTAATGCAAGTTAACGGTTTTGATAAAGTGGTTTGAAGCGACAAACGGTTTATTCATTTAGCAGTGGTTCCACCAGAGAATGGCAATATTAACGGCTTAGCATATACCGCTGAGATAATCAGGTAGTCATTCATTTCCGGTTGTCTGTATTAACGAGTGTATTCATTATTCACTTGTTTCTACGATATAGACCCAACAAAAACAAATTGATGGTTGTGATACAGATGTTGTTGGATTAACTAATTTGGTAATTTAGACGGTTTCTAAATTAAAGGTGGACAGATATGAAGTCAGATTCAGAAATGGCTTCTCCTATCGAGTTGCACATTGGCGATCATGTCCAGCGGCATGGTGCTTTATCTGAGGTCATGCATATTGTTGAATCCAAATGCGATATTCCCGGCGGCATCCGGGTAGCAGCATGCATTTGACGGGTTATCGGTAACGTTCCGGGCAATATTCCTCGTGGTTGGCTGGAAACACCGAAGCGTATGGCTGAGCGAGGCGTTAAGTGGGCGACGAGTCTGCCCGGAGGGCTTTACTTTAACATGCAGGGGAACGCACATGCGAAAGTAAGCCGGGTTATTCGTAATGTGACTAACTGAAACTTTTTTCTGAATTGCGGTGTAAAAGTTACTTTTCACCGCGTCGTTTTCCATCACTACTAATTCAGAGTTTTTCTGAAATAAGCAGAGTTAAAGCTAACGATTTATTCAGGCCATTTTATTCTAATCATTATCCTACACTTCAAAAATATGCAATATTTTTTCTTCTGACCTATTAGCCAGAATTCTCGATTCGGTATCATTTACTTACGGTAATTCTTTTAAAAACGAGGTAAATGGCATGCATTCTCAGGATCCTATCACGAAATTAACCCAGACGTTGCAACGCGACGATGGTTCTCAGGTTCGTATTGTAGCGCAGCGGGGATATGGAAGCGGGCTTACAGCCTCGCTTGATGTGTACGTTCTCCGTCGTGATTCCTCTGAAAGCAACTGGTCACTGTGCGGAAAAGATCCTCACCCCGAGTGGAGAAAGATGTCAGTAGATGAGTATCAGAAATTTGGACGCTCAGAAATGCTGCGCTATGCCACACCAGGTGAAATTCTCAGGGTGGCATCCGCTATTGGCCAGCCAATGAGCTTCCTCGATGGCAACCCTGCGTTTTAGCCTGAACCCTGGCGACGCCTTTTAAACCGGCGTCATTCTTTTTACGAGCAACAGACGGAGAAAAAATGAATCTGAACGAACGAAGCACGAGCGCAGCGACGCCAGATTTGAGCCGACTTTATCTCATTTCCGGGCGCATTATGTTTGATGATGATGATCAGGCCTACCCGGTCGAAGCCGATTCCCCTGGTGATGCAGAGGAGGCTTTTCGGCATCATATTGCCGACAGTGCCGACGACTTAGAAAAGGTGATTATAGTTTCCTCTACAAGTTTCGCTTCAGCTCACAGCAGTCGCGTAATTTGTCGGCCTGCCGTGAAGTAATTTCAGCTTCCAATGATATTTCCCTCTTTATAAAAGCCGCCGTCTGGCGGTTTTTATTTGCAAAAATGAATATTAATCCTGAACAATATTAATTTAAGATGAGGTGGTGTTCATATTCTTCTTAATATTTTTTCTAAAAAAACGACTTCAGGTTATTAGTTGGTAGTAGTGTGTTTGTTATGATCTTCTCATCAAATACATTAATTAAATAATCAAGGAGTCAACTGTGGCAGATAATTATACTCTGGCGTCGTTTATTATTCCCTGCACTCAGGAGCAGGCTAAAATGGCACAAGAAGCAATCACATTCGTTACCGAAGCAGAAATTGCAGAAGGTGAGCGTTTGATTGATAAGCCACTGGCAGATTGTTCTCTGACTGAGAAGCTGATTCTCAGTATTATTGAGAACCACCCTGAGTATGACCCTTCAGAGCCGAGCTTTGGGCAACCATCCTGCCCAGACTGTAATTATGAACTGTCGTTCGCAACAGAAGTTAACAGCAGTGGGCTGTCAGTTTTTCATGGAGAGACTATTGATCTTGACCATGCAATTTGCCTCACAACTGCCGTGCTGTCGGTATTCGACCTCCCGGAAATGGTAACAATTACTGCTGCATTTACATGCAGTAAAAGCCGGACAGATGAATTTGGGGGTATGACTATTCTGGTCACAAAGGATACCCACTATTACCAGGATGGCTGTCAGTTTTCTCGTCTCATGAATGAGGCTCACAAAGCCGGTATCCAGTATGCTCTGTGTAAAGTGACGCATTACCACGGTGAGAGCAGCTATGTGGCAAGCTATGTCCTGAGCTGCGACGTAGCGGATTCAGCCCAGGAGGTCGTTAACAGACGACTGAAGGCATGTGCCGGAAAAGAGCCAGAAGACGGAATCTATATTCTGAGTGAAGAAGACAACACCAGTCTTTCGGTCGAACTCGTTACAGAACTGTCTCCGCTCGATTACGACAAGCTGAGCAAGCTTCTTCCTTCCCTTGACACCCTTTGCGGCGCATAAGCCTGCCTGATAACCGTAGCCACCGGTTCCCCCGGTGGCCTGGAGCCTGCCATGACCAATAAATTCATAGTATCTACCGTTGTTTGCATCAATGACTTTGCAAGTGATGTTCCGCAAAGTGTTTCCTTACGGATAGATACAATGCTTGAACAGCGTATCCGCAAATTGGCGACATACGTGAAAAAAAACGATCTTCAGTTAACTGAGTTTTACTTCTATGACGCTAACTGGTCATTTTGTGGTGAAGATGAAATTCAAGAAATAACAGACCAGGATGAATATAAGCATAGCGATAGCACAAGGCAGGAAGCGATGCTGCGGGAAGTAATGCCATCAGCACGTACGGAATGCCCGGTTATTAGGGTGATGAAAGATTCATTTCAGCTTTCTGCTCTACCACGCCATTGTGGTGATGACATGACTCTTAACACTCCTTCAATTCCGCTGTCTGAGTTGAAAACAAATGTCACGGCTTTTATTACACCACCAACCTATATCTAATAGCTGTGCTGGGAGATTAAATTACAATGGGTTTTTATTTTAAATCTATTTAAGAATTAAATTTGCGTGATTTTGATTTAATATAATTTCGCTAAATGGTTGCGCTGTAGTTATTTTAAAGTTCTAATAAAAATATCAGTGATGCAGCATATGCCGTGGTTCAGGAAAATATATGTTTATTGAAAAAAGTGACTCATTCCTTGAATTACCCTCAGAAGTTATTTTTCCTGAGGCGGCTAATGCTGCCATTTTGAAACATGATAAATGGGCTGATGTTTGGGAGACCCTGACAACCGATGCCGATCTGAACTATACCGATGAAAAGGAGACTGTGAGTCTTTCTTCTCTGGTCACGTCAGCCACATCTGCTATTTATCAGGCTATTACGGACGGATGGACGATGTGCGTGGGATACAGTGGCGGTAAAGACTCCCATTCTCTTCTTCACCTATTTCTGATGGCATTGATCAGGGCAGTACGTAACGGCACAAATATCAGCGAACATCATTTCATTCAGATGTCCGATACGCTGATCGAAAACCCTGAGATGCACTATCAGGCTTCACAGGTTCTCAACCAGCTTAGAATGTTCATTGCTGAACACCAGCTACCGGTCACAGTCCTTGTCGCCCAACCGTCTCTTACGCAGAGCTGGGTAGGCCGCATTCTGACTGGACGTGGACTTCCGACCTGGACTAATTCTTCAACCCGTCAGTGCTCAACCGACTACAAAATCGCCCCCCTGCGCAAGGCCAAAGCTCGTTATCTAAAAAACGCCCCGGCATCCGTACGAAGCAGGGTATGCCTGATGCTGGGCTCCAGGGATGATGAAAGTGCCCGAAGGGCCGGAAATATCCTCAAAATGGGAGGGCAGGCGAGGAAAGTAACCCTGACTGAGCACGGTGGTGAACTCTATCCAGTAAAGGAGTGGCGCACTCAGGACATCTGGTCTTTTCTAATGGCCTGTGGTTCCGAATCCCGCTTCCCTTTACCAAGCTTTATGCCGGATAACTTCAGCCTGGCAACGCTTTATAAAGACGCCACCGGAGAGTGTATCTGGTCGCCGGAGAAACCCACGCGAACCTCAGCTTGTGGGGCTAGATATGGGTGCTCGCTTTGCACAGCCGTAGGGGTTGACCATTCAATGGAAACGCTCCTTCGCACTGACCCTGAGAAATATGGTTATCAGGCAGGCCTAAGTCGTCTTCAGCGATTTCTTTCTAAGATCCAGTACGACTGGAGCCTGCGGGATTATATCGGTCGTAAAGTGTTCGAAGGCGGGTATGTGCGTCTTCAACCCAATATCTTTTCTTCGTCCCTGACTGAACGTCTTTTTCATGTCTGTTGCAGCCTTGATTATGTTGAAGCCAGACGTGCGGCAAAGCATCGCAGAAAGCTACTTTCCGGCGAGGTGGACGATACGGCTTATAACCGTCGTATGGCTGAGCCACAATTTCGGCTTGTACATGAAGCAAACGTGATCCACGTTGATTTCCTCTGGTCGTTGCACTGTTTCAACCCTCGCCCGTTTCGGGCAATTGAGATCTATCGCAGAGTCTGGGAAGAGGCCGATCTGGACCTTCTTGAGGATGAGCCTGACATGCTGCCTGTGGCCCGTACACCAATGCCAGCTCCACTCTGGATGAAACTGCCCGGAGGCCGGTTCGGTACAGCTTATGATGGACTGACTGATACGTTGCCGCTGATGACCTATTTTGACGGGCAGGCTGACCCCAGGGCTTCACGTAGCCTAAAGACCGGAGAGAGCAGTTCTGTCGTCGTGGCATTCGAGGAAGAGGATGAGCTGACTGTTGAAGAAGATACGGCGTCCTGGATTATCTGGCATGAATACGACGGGTTACGCCAGAGCATCGCTGACGGTGAGTTTACTCCAACGACTGCTGCTCAGTATCTTCTTCGTTATGGCGCGGTCCGAATTTCAAAAGGGAAGGGCGCTGTCTATCATCGTCTCGCACAACGGGGACAAACCTTTTCCCGCCTGGGGATAGGCGAAAGAGTGTCGCTTCCAGAGCTGGTTGCCAGTCGGCGTTTTAAAATACTCAGCGATACTGCATACCGTCAGGTTGTAGCCCGGAAATTGCGTGGACAGATAAAAAAGTTCAGATTCTGGGCATGCGTAGCTGCCTGTGTACAGTTGCACGTACACAACAAGACGGCACTCGGAGAAAGAATCTTAACGTTACTCGAAGGTGAGAGGGAACAGCAACAAGGTGCGATCCAGGCGAAGCTGAAGGCGGGAATGATGGATGCAGTTCTAACTCTGTGTAACCAGCGACTCCGGGTGAAAGAAAATACTAACCAGCCAGAGGAGTTCCGCTATTACCGTGCCGTAAGAGCTCGTTTCATGCGCCATTTATCTGAATGCCTTAAGCCAGAAAATGGCGGCGTTATCCGTGACGTTATCTGGGAACTGAGGGTGCTGAGCAGTGCTCACGGTACGACCAAAACAGGTTTTTACGGCACTGTTGCAAAGTTAGCGATGAGGCAGCCTTTTGTCTTATTCAAAGGCCTTACATTTCAAAAACTCTGCTTACCAGGCGCATTTCGCCCAGGGGATCACCATAATAAAATGCTGAGGCCTGGCC
>NZ_JAPPSU010000010.1:0-164063 GCF_026719175.1 Citrobacter sp. R4 | reverse complement strand
TGCTGGAGCCGCAGGGCGATGTCATCAGCGCGCTGAAAGAGGGCGTGCTCCTTACGCTTGTGACCTTCCGGGGCGCCCGGGATTCCCGCCTGCATGTGTCGGTATGGGGCATGCCTTACACCGAGCGGTACTGTTTCCGCCCGGCGGACATCCCGCGTCCTGAAATCCACGGCACCCTGCCTGCCCGGGTCGAGAGCCGGGAGAAGAATGACATTTATGCGCACCTGGACGGGCAGGGGCGTTACCGGGTCAGGCTGGACTTTGACCGGGAGGCGACAGAGCCCGGTTACGGCTACCTGTGGCTGCGGATGGCGAAGCCGTATGCGGGAGAAACGTACGGCTGGCACACGCCGCTGACTGACGGGACAGAGGTGGCGGTTGCCTACAGTAACGGTGATATTGACCTGCCGTACATCGCCCATGCGTTGCACGACTCTGAACATCCGGACCCGGTCACCCGCGACAACCACACCCGCAACGTACTGCGCACCCCGGCGAATAACAAGCTGCGGATGGAAGACAAACGTGGTGAGGAGCATATCAAGCTCGCCACGGAGTACGGCAAAACCCAGTTGAATACAGGTCACCTGGTGGACAGCCAGGGACAACGTCGCGGCCAGGGCACTGAGCTGCGCACCGATGAGTGGGGCGCAATCCGTGCCGGGAAGGGACTGTTTGTCAGCGCGGATGCGCAGCCGAAAGCGCAGGGTGACGCACTGGACATGGATGCGGCGCTTAAGGAAATCGACCGGCTTAACCAGCAACTGCAGCAGCTGGAAATGGCCGCAGAACAGGCGCAGGCGCTGAAGGCGGACGTGGACAGTCAGATACGGATGTTCGAACAGCGGCTGAAACCGCTTAACGAAGCTGTACTTTTCTCGGCCCCGGAAGGGATGGCGCTGACCAGCGGTGAACATCTGCAACTGGCCGCCAGCAAAAACGTCGCCATCAGTGCGGGCGGGGACATCAGCACTGGCGTCATGGGTAACATGACCGCGCTGGCCGGAGAAAAGCTCGGCCTGTTCGCCCGCACCGGGCAACTGAGCCTGAAATCCGGGGAAGGCCCCGTGGAGGTGCAGGCGCAAAACGACAGCATGAGGCTGTTTGCGGAGAAGAAGCTGACGATGAGCTCGGCGAGTGACATCTCGTTAACGGGCAAAAAACGCATCACGCTGATAGGTGGCGGGAGTTACCTGCGGCTGGAGGCAGGGAAGGTCGAGTATGGTACGACGGCG
Organism: Citrobacter sp. R4; assembly: GCF_026719175.1. Lineage (NCBI taxonomy): Bacteria > Pseudomonadati > Pseudomonadota > Gammaproteobacteria > Enterobacterales > Enterobacteriaceae > Citrobacter > Citrobacter sp. R4. The sequence continues at coordinate 162,828 of NZ_JAPPSU010000010.1, read as the reverse complement.
ACGTATATACGGAAGGTGAAAAGGACGATGGCGGCGGGGGCGGTGAGTATGCCGGTTAAAGCTGTGACGGGCGGAGGTATCTGCCTGAGCTGCCTGATGAAGGCGGCAATGAATGGCGACACCTTTGTTGTAAGGGGCGAGTCATGAACAGCGTCAGCTTTAGTCTTGCGGCACAACACCTGATTTACTCAACAGAAGTGACATTATTTGCTCTGGTGGATGGTCTGCAATATGAGCGGTATTTCAGTGAGAGCCTGTCCGTTCAACACCCTGCCTCCATCCCCCTGTTCGATACCTGGCCGGATTCGCGTATTGCATTTGCGGGGCCGTGGGTAATGGAGATGAACAGCATAATGGATTTCAGAGAAAAGCTGTGCGAACTCGAAGCTGCGCTTCCGTCAGTTTCCTGGATGATATCTTCCTCCTCGCTTACTGAACTTGCTGCTCATTTCAGAAAAAAAAATGAATATCGGACTACCGGATGGACGGATTGCGTTGCTGCGTTTCCATGACCCGCGCGTTCAGAAGCGCCTGGGAGAAATGCTGGACAACGAGCAACACCGGGAGCTGACAGGTTTAATGCGGGAATGGCTGACAATAGTGGACGGAGAAGTCTGGTCATTTAAGCAAAGGGAGTTCATATGCTGAAGCTGTCTGAAGAGCAGTGTGTTGGTATGGACAAAATGGAAGATGATGATTTTGTTCGCGATACCGCGCTAAGACTGAAGAAGAAATTTCCGGGAATTACTGAACCGGATGACACGTTCCATGTGCGCCTGAGAAAAGCCCTGGATTATGCCAACACTCTTCCCTTTAAAGAAAAAAATGTGAAGCGAGATTTTTTGTTCCTGGAGGCCTTCTGGCCCGGTTTTTATCTGAAACCCGAAGTGGATAAATGGCTGAGAACGCCAAATGGATATTCAGCTGACCAGCGGGTTGAAGATTATAAGCATGTGATGATAAACAGGGAAAGGAGGGGACTCTGATGGGTATGATCCTGACGGGGGGAGGCGTGGGGGGGCCGCAACCGGAAGTGTCGGTGTGGCCGGTGGTGCGACGGGCGCATCGACATTTCCCGGTGCGGGAAGCAGCAATGGAAGCTGGGAAGATGAGGATATGTTTTATCCTGACTCAGGCAGTGGGGCGCGTCAGGGTAACGGAGGGTTTGGCTATCAGGGGAAAAAGTATGATCCCACTCTGAATGACCCGATGGTTGTCAGCGCAGAGACGCACGGTGATTTCTGAGAAGACGATATGGATTACTCAGAAACGGTAAGTTATGAGGGCGTCGAGACCAGCGCAGGAGCACAGGCGAAGACGGATGAAAAGACCTGTGAAAACTGCCCACCGGAAGGTAAGGTGATGCCGATGGTAAGGCGTTGCTCGCGCTGGAGTATGGTCACAATCAGCTACCAGACAAGAATCTGCGGCACGTTTTATAATCGGGAGACGCAGCAGATACAGGAGTTTAAATATTGTGGCGTATCGTTTGATGGCTGGAAAGATAAGCTGTGTCAGTTCTGGGAGGCCAAGGCGCGATATGATCAGTTTTTGATCAGCTCTCGACAAAAAAAACATTGGTGGAAAGGTGACAGGAGTGCAGTGAATCAGGCTAGCCGACATCAGGCAGTTGCAACAATAAATAAACCATTAAAAGTGGTTTGGATTTTTATGCAGCCGATTAGCTTTGCCTATTTTCAAAGGATGTTTATTGGATTTAAAGACATAATTGTAAGGTATCAGCCATGAAGTTAGATTTCAGAATAGAACATGAGTTTGGCCGCAGTGAATCAATAAAACCAATTGAACTTGCAACTCTTTTTCAGGGAGTTACAAAACAATTGGATGAGCTTTTAGGGACTAAAAGGACATGGTATGAACAAGGATATTCAAGAAAGCAGGCCCTGCAATACAAAGTATTTACTGAGGATGGGCTATCCGAAGATGTTCTTAGCCGTTGGGAAAAGGAGTATAAAAAAGACTATCCGAATTGGACCGCTGGAATTTGGGATGGTGGGTCTGATGAAGATAGTGCAGGAGTGGATTGCTATCAGTCATATTCCAGTACTCACCGCAGAAAAAATCCTCTAAGTTTGGTTGTCAGTTTTTCTATAGAGTTGAATCAAACAAGTCTTAACACTGAAAAAATGATTGGGTTTTTAACTTTTTTGTTACATTTAACCGATGGCTGTACTTATTCCTGTGTAGAATCTGGTGGTTATGGTTTTTCCGAAATAATCCCTAAAGAAAATGGATATGACGAAGTATATAAAAAAGTATTTCCTGACAGAATATCTTGCGGATGGATGATATTCATACCTGCCATTATTTTACCTAGCCTGATTCCAGATGCTGCCAGAGTAGTTCCTGTCCAAAAAGGTGACAAACAGATTGGAACAATCGTTGTTTCAACTGAAGAAATATTTGAAGGAAATAATAAAGAACACATAGGCAAAGCTAACGACATTGAAATTAAGCTTCTGGATCTTGGCTTTTTACCACTGATGACAGAGCTTTAACTCTGAGAGTCACGAAGTAGGGATTTACTGGCGCACGGAGATGGACGACGTGCGCGGTCTGGTTACGTACATATTTGCCGACAGCCAGCTGAACTATCAGTTTGAAGTGAGCCTGCCGTACAGCGAGCCGTCGGGTCTGTTTGACGGCGCGGCGGAATCGGTATGGAACGTACGGATCTGGCACAACATGGCCACCGGGACCGTCACCACGCGGGACAACTACACCCGGAACATCCTCCGGACGCCTGCCAACTCAAAATTGCGGATGGAAGACAAGCGCGGTGAGGAGCACATCAAACTCGCCACGGAATACGGCAAAACGCAGCTCAAAACCTATGCCTTTAGATGACATAAAAAATATATATCCAGATTGAGGTGGTTTTATGCATTACAAAATTCATTCTTTACTTTACAGAAAAGATATTTTAACTGCTGTTCAGTTGATTAAAGAGCTGAGATATTTGATTGATGCTTTGCCCAGTTGGGTTGAGAAGAAAAAAATTTGGTTAATTGCACATCCTTCAAGGAAAATTATAGCCCTAAACGAACTTGGTATTTCTGAAGATGCATTGGCCTATGTCGATTATTTGATTGTAAATAAGAAGTCTATAAGCATAGTTCTGGCTGATGAAAATGAAGATGATAGTATCATAACCATTTTATATAAAAATACACCATCTATTTCAAATGAAAGATATTTACTCACAGTGACAATTAAGTCATTATCTAGTTATAATGATGTAGATAATTTTGTTTATATATTTAAGGCCATGGTTAATTATAATGGATGGTGCTTTAAATATATACTCCTTGATACAGAGCAATATAGACTCAATCAAAGGGAAGTGTTTGATGATCGATTGCCAGTTGGTTGGATGTTATATTTGCCTGAAAGGATAAAACACGAGCATGTTCCATCCGCATATAAAGTATTTGATATCGAAAACAATGCCGGAACCATAGTTGTATCTAAATCAGTGTTTAATGGTAAAGAGACATTTGATATTACATGCGCAAATAATGTGGAGATAGAACTAGCAGCGAATGGTTTATTACCTTTAATCAAAGGATTGTAACTTTGACTTCCGCCTGGAGCGCACCTACCCGGCGCGTGATCTTATCACTCAGTAGAGGGAAACGGACCTGCAGTTCATTCAGTGTATCCTGTCTGAGGTGGGGATTTACTGGCGCACGGCGATGGACGATCCCCATAAGCTGAATACCTACATTTTGCCGATAGCCAGATGAACTAGCGGTTTGCTGTGTGTCTGCCTTATTGCGAGCGCGACTTCGGTTACAGCTACCTATGGCTGCGGATTGAAGGCAGGCATAGCGAGGATTGCATCAAGCTCGCCACGGAATATGGCTCAACGCAATTTCCCTGTGTGGCGCCGGTCTATGCAAAATCCTGCCTGAAGGAGAAAGGTTTTAACGACGCAGGTTCCGCCGAAGAGCCCGTTGAAAGCAGAGGTGAACACACGACACGGCCATTTCCTGTACCGGACGAACGTGATCTTAACGATTACCATTTGATGATTTCCGTGATGCTATTTGGAATGAATTTGGAAAGCTTCCAGAGCTGACCAAACATCCAGAATATCCGGTGGAATATAAAGAAAAAGAGTTTGCGATATATTTATGGGTTAGGTAAATCTTGCGAAAGCAAGTGAATTTTAAAGGCAGCTATCCGGATGGTTATTTGAATAAGCGCATGGTTGACATTATTAAAGTTAATGTCCACCCTAGAGGTAGAGATTTAAGCGTTTGCCTCGAAATCAATGAGTGCAGTAAGCCTTTAACGATTCCAGGAATTGCTGAGGAATTAACTAATCGCATAGATATCAGGTCCGGCGAAACATCTGGCAAAGTGAATGTTTGATAGTAAAGTGAAATAGGTGTGCTTTTACGATGTTTGCCTTCTGTGACTATGACACATGGATTTTTACGGAAAAGATTGTTAAAATGGTTTTTTCTCATGCGAAATAAAGAAAAGATTTTATATGGATAGCTGAAGGGAATGAGGCTTTGCAAGGTTATGCTCTTAGATTATTAGGGTTGAATTCCTCCGAATCATATGTTTCTGACCTCATCTACTACCCTGAATGTGGGTTCGAAAATGAATCAGTGTTTGACGTCAATTTAACTTATAATGAATCTTTAGGTGTTTAATGAAAAAATCAGACCGTTGGCGACCGGTCACACCGGAAATTGTTTTGTCTTATTAATTACCAGAATAGCATGCAGGAAAGTATCAATTATGGATCGAAAATCACCTTCTTTATATGAAATTCTTACTGGCAACTTTACAGGGGATCTTTCGCTTGAAGTGATAAACGAAGAAGACCAGGTCATTTTATCAGTACTGGATAACATCCAGCGTATTTTGAATGCCCGCGCCGGTACCGTATCCCATCTACCAGATTATGGTTTGCCCGATATGACCAAAATTCTGCAAGGCATGCCTGGGACAGCCCATGAACTTATCGATACGTTGGCCGGTGTCCTGCTCAAGTATGAACCTCGTTTGCAGTCACTCAATGTCACTTTACTCGAACAGCAAGTGCCCGGTGAACTGCGCTACGCTATCGACGCGGAGCTGAAGGGGATCGGGCTGGTGCGCTACGGCACCGAATTTATGCCTGAAGGCAGAGTGCTCATCCGCCATCTGAAGCAACAGCAGTACCTGGATGCCCACGCGGCGATTTAATTCCTCTCTTTGAATGAAGCCCTGACGATGACAACCCTTTCTGAACGCCACCTTAACACCGGCGGAGACCCGCGCACGCTTGCGGATTACGCCGCACTCCGCGATGAAATGAACAAACTGACCCACCCGGCGCGCCCCGACGTCAACTGGCCACATGCAGAAACACTCTGCCTGTCGCTGTTTGAGCATAATGGCGTGGAGTTGCAGACCGCTGCCTGGTACACGCTCGCGCGCACCCATCTGGCCGGGCTGTACGGCATGAATGAGGGGCTGGCGATACTGGACGCGCTTCTCTCCCGACAGTGGGGCAATCTGTGGCCGCAACCCGTGCATGCGCGGATGGAAATTCTCAGTGCGCTCAGTAAACGGCTACAGCAGGTGATGCGTACCCTGACGCTGCGCTATGCCGATCTCAGCCAGCTGTACCAGGCGGAGGAACATCTGAACGCGCTGGGTGGCGTGTTACAGCGGCTGGAACTGAAACACGCCAGTCAGCTCGATGCCCTGCGTACTCAACTGCATAACGTCGCGGTGCGGCTGGAAAACAGCGATGGCGATACCGAAAACGCGCCGTCCGCCGGCGTGTGCGTACCGGGTGATGCCGTAAGGTCGTCCGGCCTGACGACGCCTGCTGAAGGCGTAAAATGGGTTTATGTCGCGCAGCCTGAACCGCTGCCGAATGTGCAGGTGGTGACAGACTCTCCGCTACCGGTAAAACTCTGGAAGCCATTCGCCGCCGGGATGCTGACGATGATGGCGCTGGCTGGCGCGGCGGTCTGGGGATGGCAAATGATGCATAATGCGGACCCGGCGAAGGGGCAGTTTGCGGCAACGCTTGCGCCTTTACCTGCCGCGCTTTCGGATGAACAATTACAGTCTTTCCGGCAGTCCTCTCCGTCACCGGAAACGGGTATCAAACAGACGCAGCAGCAACTTGCACGGCTTGCGCAGTTAAAACCAGACTGGGTTATCCGCTACGGCGACAGTTTGGTGCAACAGGCGCTTATCCTGTGGCCGGAACAGGCAAAGCCGCTGGCGCAGCAGTGGCAGCAGCAACTTACCGCGTCGGCGCTTCCTGGAGAAAATCTCAACGGCTGGCATCAGGGAATGACGCAGTTACAACAGTTGGCGAACCGGTTGAACGCGCTGGACGAGCAGAAAGGGAAGTACATGACGGTCAGCGAACTGAAGTCGGCTGTCTTTACCATGACGCAGTCATTTAACCGCGCTGTGCCGCTCGAGGAAAAACTGCGCCAGCTTGCACTCCTGCCGGAAGGGCAACCCTGGCCTGCGGCGCAGCAAAGCCAGGCGGAACAGCATTTACAGCAGCTTATGACTCGTTACGCGCTGCTGAAAGAACACAAACCGTAGTAACCGGATCATCATTCAGCCAAAAAAAACAGCGAGTGATTACACTCGCTGTTTTTTCGTGGGGTAATGAACACACTTACATCTGTTATGTGTTCAAAAATTTGATTGGTCGGCACGAGAGGATTTGAACCTCCGACCCCCGACACCCCATGACGGTGCGCTACCAGGCTGCGCTACGTGCCGACTCGTGGGTGCTAATACTACCGCTTTCCACACCGAATGCAAGGGGACATCCCGCTAACTGATTAATTATAAATCAGTTAGCGATAAAACGTTTCTCATCCGTGAGGACCTGTAGCAGCAGGCTTAGCTGCGGCTTCTGATCTTTGATCTTCTCGCCGCGTAAATCATACGTCTGATACTTGCCATTACTGTTCAGCACCAATGTCATGTCCGCCGTGGTGATCGCCAGCGTATTGCCATCCGCTGCGGTTACCCAGTAGTGGCGACGGTTGGCGTTAAACAGATCCTGCCCCTGGGAATATTCATTGGCAGGGGTGCTTACATGCAGCAGTCGCTGCATCAGCGTGGTCATCACATCCGTATGATCGGTCAGGCTGTTAATCCGTTGGGCGGGGGTGCCCGGCCAGTGAATGATTAACGGAACCTGCAGATGTCCACGCGACCAGTCGAAGTTGCGCTGTTCCTCGCTCAACGGAACACCCCGACCCGCAGTGATAATGACGACCGTGTTGTCCAGTTTACCGGACTCGCGCAGGGCGCCGAGTACCCGGTTTATCTGTTTATCGACATCACCAGCGGCACGGGCGTAACGGCGGACAAAATTCTTTTGATTATCTTCATCCACGTTGGTGCCGTTAAACGAAACCCACGAGAACCAGCGGTTATCTTCCTGGGCGTAACGCCCTAACCAGTTGATCCATTGGCTGGCGGTTTGCTCGTCGGACTGCGTTTGCACGCTCGGCATTGAGAAGTCTGACAGCAGCGCCTGGCGATACAGCGGACTGGTAAAACCGTCGGAGGAGAACAGTCCCAACTGGTAGCCCTGCTGATTGAGCGCCGTGATCAGCGCGGCTGGCGTGCGGGTGGATAAAATGCCGTCCATATAACTCGGCGAGACGCCGTAGAACAGGCCAAAGATACCGTTGTCAGTAGCGTTGCCGGAACTCATATGGCGCGTGAAGGCAATGTTTTGTTCGGCAAATCCGGCAAGGGCTGGCATCTGCTTTTCATAACGCGAATAGTTCAGGCCGTCGACGGTGATCAACAGCACGTTTTGTCCGGTCCCCATGTCGCGATAACGCAATTCGCTCAGCGGATACTGAACGGAAACGGCTTCCGGATTACCCTGCTCAACCAGACGGCGCTGATACTCCTGCGCGTCCAGCAGGCCGTGTTTTTCCAGAAAACGGCGCGCTGTCATCGGATAAGACAGCGGCAGGTTGGCGCGCTGCATGGTTATCGGGCGATAAAAATTCGCGTCGGCCCAGATATACACCACGTGCGAGGCAATAAACGACACGAAAAAGAAGGCGGCCAGCGGCCTGGCGAAATGTCGGCGCCGCGTCAGGCTGCGCAGCTTCTGCCAGCTCCAGGTGGCGAACAGCATTTCAATCAGCAGGATCACGGGCACGCTGATAAACATTAGCTGCCAGTCCCGCGCCATCTCATTCTGGTCAGGGTTAATCACCAATTCCCAGACGATGGGATTAAGATGCAAGTGGAAACGGGTAAAGACTTCGCTGTCGATCAACAACAGCGTCATCCCGGCGGTCGCCAGAATGGCTGACAGGAAACGCATCAGCCTCTGGGACATGACGATAAACGTCAACGGGAACAGGATCAGCAGATAGGCGGCAAACACCAGAAAGCTGAAATGCCCGACGATACTCACATACGAGTAAACGCGACCGGCCAGCGTTGTCGGCCAGTCGGCGACAAACAGGTAACGGCTGCCGAGCGCAATAGCCAGCAGAATATTGAACAGTGCAAACCAGTGTCCCCAGCTAACCATCTGGGAGACTTTTTCACGGTAGCGCTGACGATGAGTTACCATAACGTGTCGTTCGTTTCCCCGAAGTCGGCTTTAGTGCGCTTTGTCGTCGTTGATCGAAGACTGCAACGCGCGGGCAAAAGAGTTGGCTATCGCCTGGCGCTGAGCCGGGGCAATGCTGGTGTTGATAAGGTTAGTGACCATGTTTCCCAACACCATCAGGGAAAGGTCAGTCGGCGCCTTATGTTTTTCCAGTACGTTGAGCATCTCGGTGAGCATCTGTTCAACGTGTTCGTCACTGTAGCGGGAGATTTGTGGCATAAATCGAAATCAGTTTGTTCATGAAAGGGCAACATATTACCGTAGCAGCAGTTTTTTTTCCGCTTTTTTATCCGCAAATAATTCGCATTACTGTGCTAAAGGCAAAACGGCGCGGCATCTTCTGTTGCGTCGCTTCGCGGGTGGTGGTTGAATACCGCCCGGTCTTAAAGGAGAGTTTATCATGAGTCTGGATATCAACCAGATTGCCCTGCACCAGCTTATCAAACGCGATGAGCAAAACCTTGAGCTGGTCTTGCGCGATTCATTACTGGAACCGACAAACACCGTTGTTGAGATGGTGGCCGAGTTGCACCGGGTCTATAGCGCGAAAAATAAAGCGTATGGCCTGTTCAGCGAAGAAAGTGAACTGGCGCAAGCGCTGCGGTTGCAGCGTCAGGGGGAGGAGAATTTTCTCGCCTTTAGCCGTGCGGCGACCGGCCGTTTACGCGATGAGTTAGCGAAGTATCCTTTCGCGGACGGCGGTATCGTCCTGTTCTGCCACTATCGCTATCTGGCGGTAGAGTACCTGCTGGTGGCGGTGCTGAACAATTTAAGCAGCATGCGTGTAAATGAAAACCTGGATATCAACCCGACGCACTATCTGGATATTAATCATGCGGATATTGTGGCGCGTATTGATCTCACCGAATGGGAAACCAACCCGGAGTCCACCCGTTATCTGACCTTCCTGAAAGGGCGGGTAGGGCGCAAAGTCGCCGATTTCTTTATGGATTTTCTTGGCGCCAGCGAAGGGCTGAACGCCAAAGCGCAAAACCGCGGACTGCTGCAGGCCGTCGATGACTTCACCGCAGAGGCGCAGCTTGACAAAGCCGAACGCCAGAATGTGCGTCAGCAGGTTTACAGCTACTGCAGTGAACAGCTGCAGGCCGGAGAAGAGATCGAGCTGGAGTCGCTGTCAAAAGAGCTTTCCGGCGTCAGTGAAGTGAGCTTCAGCGAGTTTACCGCCGAAAAAGGTTACGCGCTGGAAGAGAGTTTCCCGGCGGATCGCAGCACCCTGCGCCAGTTGACCAAATATGCCGGCAGCGGCGGCGGGTTGACCATTAATTTTGACGCGATGTTATTAGGCGAGCGAATTTTCTGGGATCCGGCTACCGATACGCTGACCATTAAAGGTACGCCGCCGAACCTGCGCGACCAGTTGCAGCGCCGCACATCGGGTGGGAATTAACAGACATAAAAAAACCCCGCCGCGGCGGGGTTTCTCTTCGACGTGTTGGCGATTACGCGCGAACGAAGTCGATGTGAGTCAGCTTCGGCTTGAACGCGTGGCGCTGTACAGCCTGAGCTTTAACTTTTACTTCTTTACCGTCAACAACGATGGTCAGAACTTCGCTGTAGAATTCAGCTTTAGCTTGCATGTTCATAACCTGATCGTGGTCCAGTTCGATAGCGATCGGGGCTTCTTTGCCACCGTAGATGATCGCCGGGAACTTGTTAGCGGCACGCAGGCGGCGGCTCGCACCCTTACCCTGCTCTTTACGTACTTCAGCGTTGATAGTAAACATTTAAATCTCTCTTTAATAATTCCTGCTACAGGCGACCCAGCAACAGGTAAGTGATCTGCTTTGCGTATGCAAAAGCGGGCGAGATTCTATACTCAAACGCCCGACACATCAATCAAAACTACGATTAACCGCGCAATTCATGCGCCCGGCGAAAGCGTCCTTCGTAATCGAACACTTTTTCACGCACCTGCCAGTACTGGCCTTTCATCCGCGCGACCACAAAATCGGGGTGGCGCAGCAGCGGCTGCTGCGCGAGGATATCCGCGGCGGTGATCCAGCGTAGCGGAACGCCCGGCGTGCGGGTATGCGGACGGATAAACAGCTGCTCAAAGGCGGTGCGCTGGGCAGGCGTCTGTAAGCGGAAGCGCTCGCTGACGTCCGCGCCATCCTCATCGTAATAGGTAATTTTCAGCCACTCGCCTTTCTCATCCTGACCGTGCTGCAAGGCCATACCGCTACAGCGCAACACCAGCGCGTCTTTCAGTTTCAGCGCCGCCTTCAGCATATCGTCGGGATCGACCAGCACGGCGTCGCATTCGCGGCAGCGGCGGGCGGCGATATCGTTTTCGGCGTTGCAATGCGGGCAGTTTTTGAAACGAAAGCGGAAGTCACACTGTTCGCGAAGCCCTTCATCATCCTCGAACCAGCCCTGGCAACGGCGGCCAAAATGCTCGATCAGCGTACCGTCTGCGGTGGTTTTCCCCCAGAAAGTATTGGCGAATCCGCAGGCGGGGCAGAACACCTGCACCGGCACGTTGTCACTTTTGCCTTTTGGACTTCCAACCTCCGGGGAATACAGGTCGTGCGGGTTTCCGGCGTAATCCAGAATCAGGCAGTCGGTTTTTCCTGGCGAAAGGCGCAAACCGCGCCCGACGATCTGCTGATACAGGCTGACCGACTCGGTTGGGCGAAGAATGGCGATCAGATCGACATGCGGCGCATCAAAACCGGTGGTTAAGACGGAAACATTCACCAGGTAGCGAAAACGCTGCGCTTTGAAAGCATCAATGAGCGCATCGCGATCCGCGCCTGGCGTGTCGCCGGTAATCAGTGCGGCGTCCGTAGCGGGCAGCAATCCGACGATCTCTTTGGCGTGCTCTACGGTGGCGGCGAAAATCATCACGCCTTTACGGCGTTGGGCAAATTCGACGATCTGGCTGATGATATGCGGCGTAATGCGCTGCTGCTTTTTTAGCTCGCGGTTCAGGTCGGCTTCGCTAAACAGACCGTTGCTCTGCGCCTGCAGACGGCTGAAGTCATACTGTACGACAGGCATATCCAGACGCTCCGGCGGCGTCAGATAACCGTGTTTGATCATATAGCGCAGCGGTAACTCATAAATGCAGTCGCGAAACAGCGCCTTATCGTTGCCACGCACCATGCCGTGATAATGGAACTGATAAATCCAGCCTTTACCCAGGCGAAACGGGGTGGCGGTCAGCCCCAGCAGGCGCAGGTGAGGGTTCACTTCTGTCAGGTGGGCCAGAATTTGCTGATACTGGCTTTCTTCATCGTCGCCGATCCGATGGCATTCATCGACGATCAACAGCGAAAATTCGCCGTGGAAAGCGTTAAGATTGCGCGCGACGGATTGTACGCTGCCGAACACCACTTTCCCCTGACTCTCTTTGCGCTTCAGCCCGGCGGCGAAAATATCGGCCTCCAGCCCCAGCGCGCGGTATTTAGCGTGGTTCTGCGCGACCAGTTCTTTGACGTGGGCCAGCACCAGCACGCGCCCTTTGGCGACACGGGCCAGTTCGGCGATCACCAGACTTTTGCCCGCGCCGGTAGGGAGGACGATGACCGCTGGCGTACCGTGGCGGCGGAAATGGTTGAGCGTGGCGTCCACGGCTTCCTGTTGGTAGGGACGAAGTGTAAAAATCATGGTCTCACAATGCGTAACGAACTCGGGTATAGTATGCCACGAATCGTTTTCCCTTGAGGGATGTTGTTAGCCCGCTATACTGGGCAAATAACGACGCCACTTTCGGGCACATTGCCCGTTTCCCGTATTTTTACAGGCAAAATCAAACTCATGCGACTTGATAAATTTATCGCTCAGCAACTCGGCGTCAGCCGCGCTATTGCCGGGCGTGAGATCCGCGCTAACCGTATTACCGTGGATGGTGAGATTGTCCGCAACGCTGCGTTCAAACTGCTGCCGGAGCACAATGTTGAATATGACGGCAACACGCTGGTCCAGCAGCACGGACCCCGTTACTTCATGCTCAATAAACCGCAGGGCTATGTTTGCTCGACAGACGATCCGGATCATCCGACAGTGCTCTACTTCCTCGATGAGCCGGTTACGTACAAGTTACATGCCGCAGGACGGCTGGACATAGACACTACCGGTCTGGTGCTGATGACCGACGATGGTCAATGGTCGCACCGCATCACTTCTCCTCGCCATCATTGCGAAAAAACGTACCTTGTCACCCTTGATTCGCCGGTGGCCGACGACACCGCGGATCAATTCGCCAAAGGCGTGCAGTTGCATAACGAGAAAGATCTGACGAAACCGGCAACGCTTGAGATTATTACGCCGACCCAGGTACGTCTGACCATCAGCGAAGGGCGCTATCATCAGGTGAAACGCATGTTCGCCGCGGTCGGTAATCATGTGGTGGCGCTGCACCGTGAGCGGATCGGCGCTATCGCCCTTGATGCTGACCTTGCGCCAGGCGAGTATCGCCCCTTGACTGAAGAAGAAATTGCCAGCGTGGGTTAAGCCCCCGCATTGATATATTCAGGAGCTAATTTGTGACCACCCGGCAGCGTTCGTCCCTTGCCATCGTCTTTATTCTCGGCCTGCTGGCCATGCTGATGCCACTGTCGATTGACATGTATCTTCCGGCGCTTCCGGTGATCTCGGAACAGTTTGGCGTGCCTGCGGGCAGCGCGCAGATGACGCTGAGCACCTATATCCTTGGTTTTGCGCTGGGTCAGTTGCTGTATGGACCCATGGCGGACAGTCTGGGGCGCAAGCCGGTGATCCTGGGCGGGACGCTGGTGTTCGCGGCAGCGGCGGTGGCCTGTGCGCTGGCGCAAACCATCGATCAGCTCATCGTGATGCGTTTCTTTCACGGTCTGGCGGCAGCCGCGGCCAGCGTGGTGATCAACGCGCTGATGCGCGATATGTATCCAAAAGATGAATTCTCCCGCATGATGTCCTTTGTGATGCTGGTGACCACTATCGCCCCGTTAATGGCGCCGATTATCGGCGGTTGGGTGCTGGTGTGGTTGAGCTGGCATTCTATTTTCTGGATCCTCGCGGTGGCGGCGGTGCTGGCATCGGTAATGATCGCGGTGTTGATCAAAGAGACGCTACCGGTTGAAAAGCGCCAGCCGTTTCATATTCGCACCACGATTGGCAACTTTGCGTCGCTGTTTCGGCATAAGCGTGTGCTGAGCTATATGCTGGCGAGCGGCTTTAGCTTTGCCGGCATGTTCTCCTTCCTGAGCGCCGGGCCTTTCGTTTATATCGAGATTAACCACGTCTCCCCGCAGCACTTTGGCTACTACTTCGCTCTGAATATCGTCTTTTTGTTTATCATGACGATCATTAACAGCCGCTTCGTGCGACGTATCGGCGCGCTGAATATGTTCCGAACGGGATTGTGGATCCAACTGGCAATGGCGGTATGGATGGTGGTTAGCGCGCTGGCAGGGGTCGGGTTCTGGTCGCTGGTGCTGGGCGTGGCTGTCTTTGTCGGCTGCGTATCGATGATCTCTTCCAATGCTATGGCGGTTATTCTTGACGAGTTTCCTCACATGGCGGGAACCGCGTCGTCGCTGGCGGGGACCTTCCGTTTTGGCATTGGCGCGGTGGTAGGCGCATTGCTCTCTCTGGCCACGTTTAACTCGGCGTGGCCGATGATTTGGTCGATCGCGTTTTGTGCGACCTGTTCAATTTTGTTTTACCTCTATGCAAGCCGTCCGAAAAAACGGTGATCGCAGACACAACATGGAAGCCTGCTGGCTTCCTTTGTTGATGTACGTCAACGACAAATCCATCATTTCCCCGATATATGTTTATTTTATGTAAAATCAATTTATGTAAAAAGTCACATCATTGTAGTTAAAAAGGTTGAGTTAGATCGCAGAAACGGGTACATATAGCCCGCGAATGTGTCCCGACACAAAAATTTATTTCACAAAAGCCAAACAGGCCGGGCGGGACAAGGATCGCAACATTGTGCATCTGTTTAAGGACGGATTGTCAATGATGTGTTAATATGGATGTAAATAAATTGTGAAGTAATTGTACTTCCGGGGAAAGAAAGTGACATCATTACAGCTCTCAATCGTACATCGCTTGCCACAGAACTATCGTTGGTCTGCGGGTTTTGCAGGTTCGAAAGTTGAACCGATTCCGCAAAATGGCCAGGCCGTCGAGAATAGCCTGGTGGCGCTCAAACTGCTGAGCCCGGACGGCGACAGCGCATGGCCGGTCATGCATAAACTGAGTCAGGCGCTCAGCGATATCGAAGTGCCATGTTCGGTACTGGAATGTGAAGGCGAGCCGTGCCTGTTCGTGAATCGCCAGGATGAGTTTGCCGCAACCTGCCGCCTGAAAAACTTCGGCGTGGCGATTGCCGAACCGTTCTCCAACAACAATCCGTTTTGAGCGTCAGCTTAGCGCGAGAAGCTGACGCGTATACGCCTGCTGCGGCGCGCTAAAGACGTGCTCGCATTGCCCCTGCTCCACAACCTCTCCCTGTCTCAGCACAATTACCTGATGGCATAACGCGCGAACGACGTGCAGATCGTGGCTGATAAAAATATAGGCCAGGCGATGTTTTGCCTGTAGCGATTTCAGCAGCGCGAGAATTTGCGCCTGTACGGTGCGGTCAAGAGATGATGTCGGCTCATCAAGAATGATCAGCGACGGTTTCAGTATCAGCGCGCGGGCTATCGCAATACGCTGACGCTGACCGCCGGAAAATTCTGCCGGATAACGATGACGCGTCTCCGCGTCCAGCCCCACCTCGGCCATTACCGTCATCACCTGTTGCTCACGCTGGTCGGCAGACAGGGCAGGCTGGTGGACGCGCAATCCTTCTTCAATGATTTGCAGCACGTTGAGGCGGGGATTCAGCGAGGAGTTCGGATCCTGAAACACTACCTGAATGCGATGCCGCACCGGCAACAGCTCGCGACGCTTTAGAAACTGCAACTGCTGACCGTCAAACTCAATGCTGCCCTGCGAAGAAATCAGGCGCAGCAGCGCAAGGCCGGTGGTGCTTTTGCCTGAACCTGACTCGCCCACCAGTCCCAGCGTTTCGCCCGGGCGCAGGCTAAAGCTGACGCCTTTTACCACATCATTGCGGGCTACCACGCGTTTGAGGACCCCTTTGCGGATCGGAAACGAAACCCGCAGATCGTCCACTTTCAGCAACGGAGACCGTTCAGCGGGCAACGGGACGGGATCCCCCACCGGTTCACTGTTGAGCAAGGTTTGTGTGTAAGGATGCACTGGCGCGTTAAGCAGGATGTCCGCGCGGTTCTGCTCAACGCAGCGACCGTTTTGCATCACCGCCACGCTGTCGGCGAGTTTTTTCACAATGCTCAGGTTATGGGTGATAAACAACATCCCCATATTCAGTTCGTGCTGCAGTTCACGCAGCAGTTGCAGGATCTGCGCCTGGACCGAAACATCCAGCGCGGTGGTCGGCTCGTCGGCAATCAGCAGCTCCGGTCGCGTCAGCAGCGCCATCGCGATCATCACGCGCTGGCGTTCGCCGCCGGAAAGTTGATGCGGGTAATCACCCAGCCGCTTTGCCGCCTGGCGAATGCCGACGCGGTCGAGACAGCTTAAGATCTCGGCGCGGGCAGCTTCCCGGCGCATACCGCGGTGCAGTGACAGCACTTCATAAAGCTGTTTTTCCAGATTATGCAACGGGTTCAGCGAAACCATCGGCTCCTGAAAAATCATCGCGATCCGGTTGCCGCGCACGCCGCGCAGCGTCTTTTCGTTGGCGTGAAGCAGAGACTCGCCGTGAAAGTGGATGTCGCCGGAAAGATAAACCGTCGGGGGGGAGGGTAACAGGCGAAGAATGGACAGCGCCGTCACGCTCTTGCCGGACCCGGATTCGCCCACCAGCGCCAGCGTTTCACCGGCGTTCACCGTCAGCGAAACGTCGTTCACCACGGTGCGAACGTTCTCCTCGCGGCGAAAGCCAACGGTCAGATTGTCAATCGACAGTAACGGTTGCGTCATGTTATATCGCCTTATTCGGATCGAAGGCATCACGGACGGCCTCACCGATGAAGATCAGCAGCGAGAGTAAAATCGCCACCGACAGGAAGGCGGTGATCCCAAGCCAGGGCGCCTGGAGATTATTTTTGCCCTGCAAAAGCAGCTCGCCCAACGAAGGCGATCCCAGCGGTAAACCGAAGCCGAGAAAGTCCAGCGAGGTCAGGGTGGTGATGGAACTGCACAAAATGAACGGCAAAAACGTTAGCGTGGCCACCATCGCGTTGGGCAGCATGTGGCGGAAAATAATACTGCGGTCGCTGACGCCTAGCGCCTGGGCAGCGCGAATGTAGTCGAAATTACGGGTACGTAAAAACTCTGCGCGTACCACGCCCACCAGGCTCATCCAGCCAAACAGCACCGTAATCGCTAACAGCCACCAGAAGTTAGGCTGTACGACGCTTGAAAGCAGTATGATCAGAAACAGCGTCGGCATCCCCGACCAGACTTCGATAAACCGCTGTCCCCACAGGTCGACTTTTCCGCCGTAATAACCCTGTAGCGCACCGGCCAACACACCCATTACGCTTGAGCACAAGGTCAGCATCAGGCCAAACAGAATAGAGATACGGGTGCCGTAGAGGATCCGCGCCAGCACGTCGCCGCCATTAGCGTCTGTACCCAACCAGTTTTGCGCCGACGGTGGCGAAGGGAAGGGGGTGTCGGTGGCGAAGTTAATGCTGTTTGCGCCAAAGCGAACGGGCGCCCAGAGGATCCACCCGCGATGTTCCAGTTGTTGCTTCAGCCATGGGTCCTGGTAGTCCGCTTTTGTCGCCAGCGGCCCGCCGAAATCACTCTCGCTGTAGTTTTTGACCAGCGGGAAGTACCAGCTTCCGTCATAGCGCACCAATAGCGGCTTATCATTCGCCACCAGTTCAGCGCACAGGCTCAGCGCAAACAGGACAAGAAAGATCCATAACGACCAGTAGCCGCGGCGGTTGTGACGAAAACGCGCCCAGCGGGCTTGATTCACGGGGCTTAAACGCGCCATTAGCGTCCCTCAAAATCAATACGCGGATCGACCAGCGTATAGCTGATATCGCTAAGGATATTCAGCAGCAGGCCAATCAGGGTGAAGATGTACAGCGTGCCGAACATCACCGGATAGTCGCGGGACACCGTGGCCTCGTAGCCTAAGAGTCCCAGACCATTCAGTGAAAACATCACTTCAATCAGCAGCGAGCCGGTAAAAAACATGCTGATGAAGGTGGCGGGAAAGCCGGCAATCACCAGCAGCATGGCATTACGGAAAACATGCTTCCAGAGAATGTTTTTTTCGCTCACCCCTTTTGCCCTGGCGGTGACCACGTACTGTTTGCGGACTTCATCAAGAAATGAATTTTTTGTCAGCATGGTAAGCGCGGCAAAGCCGCCAATCACCGTGGCCAGTACCGGCAGGGTAATGTGCCACAGATAGTCGGTTATCTTCTGATACCAGGGCAGGGTGTCGAAATTCGCCGAGACCAGCCCACGCAGTGGAAACAGATCGTAGTAGCTGCCGCCGGCAAAGAACACGATCAGCAAAATGGCGAAAAGAAACGCCGGAATGGCGTAGCCGATGATAATGAACGCGCTACTCCAGACGTCAAAGCGGCTGCCGTTATGTACCGCTTTGCGGATCCCCAGCGGAATGGAGACCAGATATATGATCAGCGTGCTCCACAACCCAAGCGTCACCGAAACCGGCAAACTGTCTTTAATGAGCGTCAGCACGGAAGCGCTGCGAAACAGGCTGTCGCCAAAATCGAAGCGGAGATAGTTCCAGAGCATGGTGAAATAACGTTCATGCAGGGGTTTATCAAAGCCGTAGCGTTGGGTGATTTCAGCGATAACTTCCGGGTCGAGCCCGCGGCCGCCCCGGTAGTGACTGTCGCTGATATTGCCGATGCCGGTTTGCGCATGGCTGGCCCGAACGCCCTCGCTCCCCGCGCCAGGGAGCGCCCCAGCCTGGCCAAACTCAATGGCGGCAATCGCCTGGTCGACCGGACCGCCTGGGGCGATCTGCACGATAAAAAAGTTAATGGTGATAATGGCCCACAGCGTCGGGATAACCAGCAGCAGCCGGCGAATCAGATAGGCGCCCATTTACTCTCCCTGTCGTCTGGAGGCGGGTAGTTTTGCCGCGCGATTCACGTCATACCACCAGGTATCCAGGCCCAGAGTATATATGGGGCGGATGGCGGGACGGGAGAACTTATCCCACCAGGCCAGTCTGTCTTCCGCCATATACCACATTGGCAGCATGTAGTAATTCCATGTCAGCACCCGGTCCAGCGCGCGACCAAGTGGAATAAGTTTTTCTTTGTTTCCCTGCGCGGCGATGATTTGCGCGATCAGGCGATCAATTACCGGACTCTTTACGCCGGGCGCATTATAACTGGAGTCAATGTATTCAGAGGCCCATGAGATTTGCAGATCGGAACTTGGCCACGGCATCGCCCGCCACAGACGCGGCATCATATCGTAGTCGCGGCTACGCATACGGTTGGTGATTTGGGAATTATCGACCTGGCGAATATTCATCGTGATGCCCAGGCGCTGAAGATTATGCTGGAACGGTAAAACCCACTGACTGTTGCTGCCTGCGGAGATGAGCAGTTCAAAGATGAGCGGTTTCCCGGTCGCGTTGTTAACCCGCTGCTGGCCTTTCAATACCCAGCCCGCCTCTTTCAGGAGCGCGTCCGCTTTCAGCAGATTCTCTCGATCGTAGCCGTCGCCTTTGGAAACAGGGGGCTGATAGATCTGGCTAAAGATCTCCGGTGGCAGATCCTTTTTCATTGGCGCGAGCAGCACCAGTTCGTCCGCGTCGGGATACGCCCTGGCCGCATACTCGGTATTCTGGAAATAGCTGTTTGCCCGGCTCCAGGCGTTATAAAACAGCGCTTTGTTCATCCATTCAAAATCAAAGGCCAGCGTGATGGCTTCGCGGACGCGGCGGTCGCTGAACACCGGACGCTGGATATTAAACGCCAGCCAGCGCGTGTCCTGCGCTGATTCATTCTTCTGCTCGTCTTTGACGATGTACTGTTTATCAAAGTTTTTTCCCACGTAACGCGTCGCCCAGTTTTTCGCGTCGCCTTCCAGACGCAGGTCAAATGCTCCGGCTTTAAACGCTTCGAAAGCCACATTGTCGTCGAGATAATAGTCGTAGCGGATAGTGTCAAAATTCCAGCGCCCGCGATTCACCGGCAGGTTAGCCGCCCAGTACTCTTTCACCCGCGTATAAACAATGTATTGACCCATTTTCCACTGGCTGATGCGGTAAGGTCCGCTGCTTAACGGCGGCGTCGATAATGGATCGCTGAGCTTATGATCTTTCCAGTAAGACGCCGGCATCACCGGCAGCGAGAACAGGCTGAGCATATCTTCTTTACCTGGCTTCGCTAACACCATCCGCACGGTCAGCGGCGCAATGGCTTTTACGGTCGTGCCTTTGTAAACCAGGCGGAACTGAGGAACGCCTTCGGTCATAAACTTGTGGAAGGTAAAGGCGACATCTTTTGCCGTAATGGGGGTGCCGTCGTGAAAGCGGGCGCGCGGGTTAATCGTCACTTCCACCCAGGAATAGTCGTCGGCATAGCGAGCGCTCTCGGCAATTAATGGGTAGTAGCTGCCTGGCTCATCGTCCGACGTGGTGAACAGCGTGTCGTAAAGCTGCTCGGTACGCGCGCCGGGGTTGCCGCGCAGGGCATAACGATTGAAATTGTCAAAGGTGCCGATGGCGGAAAGGGTGATCTGTCCCCCTTTCGGCGCGGCCGGATTAACGTAATCAAAATGATCGAAATTAAAGGCGTATCGTGGCTCGCCCAGAACGGAAAAAGCATAGCTCTCTTTAATTGTCTGGGCCTGGATGCTAAAGGCCATTGACAGAACAATCAGCAGCAATACGCGAACAATCATTTGCAACGGGATTCCTTATCGTGACTGCCTGTCAGCGCAGGCAAGGGAATAATAGGGCAGGCTGTGCGTATTGTGAATCCGAGTTTGCGTATTACCTCTTCAGCGTAGGGGGCTCTGACACCCAGCGCACAAAATCGTCGAGCGGCAGCGGTCGGCTGATCCAGTAGCCCTGGAGGAAGCGAACGCCTCTGTCTCGCAGCCATTTCGCCTGCTCGGGCGTTTCCACGCCTTCGGCCACTGTCATCATATTAAGGCGCTTCGCAAGGGTGAGCACGGCGTCAAGCACCGGTGAAGTGACCGTTTCCATACCGATCGCGTGAATAAAGCCGCGATCGATCTTCAGATAATCCAGGGTGTAACGCTCCAGATAAATAAGCGCGCTGTGTCCGGTACCAAAGTCGTCGATTGCGATTTCAAAGCCTGCGTTGTGCAGCCATTCAAACAATTGCGCGGCTTCGTGCTGCTGGAGCATGTCGCGTTCGGTAATTTCAAGCACCAACTGAAAATGATTTGGCGGCATCGCGGCAGCCAGCTGGCGCACATCGTCTTTAAAACTGCTGCTGTGCAGATGGTCTGGCGCGATATTGATGCCAAATTTCGCCCCCACGGGCAAAACGGCTTGTAAGGCAGGCGCGTCGCGTGCGATCAGCCTGAACAGATGCTGCGTCAGCGGCACGATCATCTGCTGCGCTTCAGCGTAATTGATAAACGCATCGGGGGGGATCTCCCCGGCGGTTGGATGCTTCCAGCGGAGCAGTACTTCGAGGCCGGTCACGCGCAGGGTTTGCGTATCGACCACCGGTTGATACACCACGTAGAACTGATCGCGTTTAATGCCAATCAGGATCTCCCTGCCGGGGCGCAGGCGCAGAGACAGAATGTAATAACAGAGCAAACCGGCGATGCTGCCGCCCATGCCGCCAAGCAGCAGGGCATACCACAATTCCGGCCAGGTCCAGTTGGTTGCGTACAGACGAATCGTCATCGGCACACCGTCGATTTTGGCTTCACGTATCGGGTTATCGCCCAGCTCGTTAAGGGTCAGCAAATGGTCGGAAAAGGTGGAAAGCGCGTTGTTGCCGACGATAATCGCCACACCGTCAAATTCCTCCTGTCTTGCGGTATAGAGCAGGTAAGGGGTGAGATTGATATTCAGTGAGGTGAATACGCCGCTGTTAACCAACAAAGGATTACGATACCAGATCGCCATGGCCGGTTTATTGGGCATCATGGGCGTGCCCGGCAGAAGCGCCATATCAATGTCTTTGCTGATATCAATTGCGGGCACCAGTTCGTTCAGCAGCGTATCCATCGCGCCGGTCGCCGAGGAGCAAAAGGCTTTTTTTTCCTTCACCAGAAGAAATGCACGTACGTTCAGACTAAACGCGGCGCGGGAGGTCAGCTCTGAGCCCACCTGCTCGCAGGTGTTCAGGGTGAACGGCTGAAGGACATCAGACGTGGTTTTCAGGTCAGCAAAATAGCTGTCCAGATAATGCTGAATGTCGGAAATTAAGGTGTCGTATTTTACTTCTCGTTTATGCCACGCCATCAGAAATTGCAGGCTGCTGATAAACAGGGCAACGATGACCCCGGTAACCAGACAGGTCAAGATGATTTTTCGACCAGACGTTAAGACGCGAGTGAACATGATACCGGGTTTGACCTTACGGTTGCCGCTGATGGCGAAAATGACGTAATTACAAGACTATAGCCTGGATTGCTTCGGCGAGACATATTTTTCCCCAATACGGGCGGGGGACAGGGCAAAAAAAAGCACCGCCGAAGCGGTGCCTGCAATGTATTCCGGAGTCTCGTCAGGATAGCCAAGGGATAGCAACCTCACGATTAACTGCGGGTAAGAACCCGACGCGCTTCGTTGTAGCGCTTTTTCCAGTACGGCTCGTTCATGCTGGAGATGATGACGCCGCTGCTGGTGGATGCATGGACAAACTGGTTATTACCAATGTAGATCCCCACATGACGACCTGTTGATCCTGCGCGAAACAGAACCAGATCGCCGGTACGCAGATTGCTGCGTGACACCGATTTACCGGTTTCCTGCTGTTCGTAGGTGGAGCGTGGAAGCTCTAAACCAAACTGTTCCCGGAATGTACGCTGTACAAAACTGGAACAATCAATGCCTTTCTTGGAGGTGCCGCCGAGACGATAACGCACGCCTTTCCAGTCGGCATACTGATCCATAATCCGCGATTTTACATCGAGGTTACGCACCATACTCTCAAATTCATCCTGAGAAGCTTGCAGTGAAGAAGTCTCCTGACTCACACCAAGCGTCTCAGAATGCACATTCTTTGCGGTGTTGGATGGCGTACTACATGCCGAAAGCAGTACCGCTACTGCTACCGCGGGGATCCCGCGCAAGATATATCTCAAGAACGGTTGAGATTTGACCATTTTGTGTGTTTTCCCTTGAAGTCCTTAACGATAAATATCGTTATAAAAAATGCCAAACGTGACGAGACTAATTACCAGCGCACAATGAGACAATTCTTTAAGCACAAAAGTGTGGCAGAACGCACAAATTTATTCGCGGCAAGAATAATTCCCTGGCGAGGCAAAACGAGTCCGAGGTTACCGTAATGCAACAGGCTTTGCGAGCGATTTTATCTGAATTTTTATAAGAAATTGTGATAGGGAAAGTGAATAAACGGGATTGGTTAAATTAAGTACAAAAAGAGGGAAATATACGCAACTTACTCATTCATAACAGGAATAGTGTGACAGGAAAATGACAATAATAAAGATAAATTTACCTTGCACATCAGCAGAGGGATAAGCAAACCCCCTGATGATGTTAATCACTTTAATTTATTTGTTTAAAACTTGTTTGTTTTGACCGGGAAGATAATGGTCGAAAAGTCCAATCAGCCGATCGCTTAATGGTGTCATCAGGCACCAGGGCAGCCCAATCAACACCACGGTCAATGATCCAACGACGATATCAGTCAGCCAGTGGGCGCCAATCATCACGCGCGGAAAAGCAAAAACCAGCGCAATAACCAGGCCGATCGCGCCAGCGGTTTTGCCGAAATAGCGCAGCATAAAGGCGGCGAAAATAAGCAGCATCATGCCGTGATCGCCAGGAAAACTGTCGCGCGATGCATCTTTCGTCGGAATATGCAGCAGCTCGCTGACGCGATAAATGTGTTCAAAGCTGAGCGTTGGGCTGGCGCGTTTGACGGGCAGCAGCGCCTGGCCCAATTGATTGAGAACCACGGCGGTAAGCAGCATCACCAGACCTGTCATGACGATGCGACGGCGACCCGCAGGGGTCTCTTTCAGCCAAAAACTGAGCATCAGACAGCCCATCGCCAGCAGCGAACAGCCGTCAAACGCGCGGTTATTGGTGAGCGCGACCAGCCACAGAAATGCGCGGCTTTCTACCAGCTTCTGATTAAAGAAGTGGAAAATGCTGGAATCGGCGGTGGACCAGATTCCGTGCTGAGCAGGAAGATACCAGCTCATGAATAAGGCCAGGCCTGCCGCGTTCAGCAGAAGTATCAGGGACAACCGGGTTTTCATAGTGACATCTTTTCGCTGTTTATTGGCGGCAGACAACCTTACCCGTGGTCAGCTAAACGAAGCTTCAACAATGCGGACTGCAGCGCATTCCAGTCGGCATCACGACTGGAAATCAGCTCAATGCGGCTATCCGGCGGGGCAACGTTTTGCGTTTCAATATGCAGATCGTCACCCTGGCGATTAATACGCACCAGCCCTTCCGGGATGCGCATCACCCCTTTCACCCGTCCAACCGGCGCCAGCCGCGCCCATTCCAGCAGGCCAATGGTGTCGAAAACGGTATCGGCATCGAAAATCCAGCCGCAGGCCTGGTGCCCCTGTCCACTGTTGAGGCTGCGTCGCCACCGCTGCTGGGCGGGCAGACTCAGCGCCGCGAGCCCTCTTTTTTCCGGATGGCTGTGCGAGTGCGCTTCGCTGGCGGGGAGCGCTTTCAGGTTAAGGCGGGGTAAATCCAGCAACTGAGCGTCAATTTGTCCGTGTTCGGCGTGAACGAGCTGGCGATTGTCGCCATTTTGCCGCCACCAGGCGTCCAGCGCGCGCGTGCTCTCTGCGCTTGCACGATCGCTTTTATTCGCCACCACGATATCCGCTGCGGCCAACTGGTCGCGGAAATTCTCATTGGCAACGGTTTTTTCATCCAGTAGGAGGCGTGGGTCGAGAAGACATAAGGTGGCGCGTAAGTCGATCCACGGCTCGTATACCGGCGCGGTAAGCAGGTCGAGGATCTGTTTTGGATGACCCAGCCCCGTTGGTTCAATCAGCAGACGATCCGGCTTTCCCTGACGCAACAGGGTATTCAGGCCAACCTGCATCGGTAAGCCGTTAACGCAACACATGCAGCCGCCGGGAATTTCTTTCAGCAATGCGCCGCTGTCGGCGAGTAGCGCGCCGTCGATACCGACCTCGCCGAACTCATTAACCAGCACCGCCCATTTTTCTGCGGGATCTTTGTGTGCTAACAGATGAAGGATGGAGGTGGTTTTTCCGCTTCCCAGAAAACCAGTGATGAGGTTAGTTTTGGTCACGCCTGCTCCAGAACGATATGCCGTAACGATTTGCATTAATCCTGGCGAAAAAAAGCGGAAAAGAGAAGGGCGGGGCGAACGAACGCGGCATTCGTTCGCCTTAATGGCAGAAATTGTTAAATTTTTAACGTACTGATGACCGCCTGATGCGCGCCGTGCCGGGCAAGATGCTGCCAGGCTGTTTCAATAGCCTGCACAAAAGCAGGGTTTTTCGGCAGATCGCTACCAAAAACTTCCTGTAAAGTGAGCAGGTTTGCCACCTTCTCGTTTTCACCCACGTTGGCGACGAGCAGACGAATTTTGTCGCTCAGCGGATCGCGAACGTCAATTGGCGCGCCCGCGTCGTCAACGCCGCACACATAGCGCATCCAACCCGCGATGCCCAGCGCCAGCAGCGGCCATGCGCTGCCGCGTTCAAGGTGAATTCGAACCCCCGCCAGCATGCGTTGCGGCAGTTTTTGACTGCCGTCCATCGCGATTTGCCAGGTTTTGTGCTTCAGCGCCGGATTGGCGAAACGGGCGATCAGGCTTCCGGCATAGCGCTGCAGATCGACATCGGTAATGCTCAGCGTGGGCGCCTGTTCGCGCATCATCAGTTGATACGCGGCTTCACGGAAGGCCTCGTCCTGCATACATTCGCTGATATGCTGAAATCCGGACAGGTAACCCAGATACGCGAGGAATGAGTGGCTGCCGTTCAACATTCGCAGCTTCATCTCTTCCCAGGGCCGGACATCGGTGACCAACTGAACGCCCGCGGTTTCCCATGCCGGGCGCCCGGCGACGAAGCGATCTTCAATGACCCACTGGATAAACGGCTCGCAGCTGATGCCGCACGGGTCGGCAACGCCCAGCGCCCGGGAGATTTCATCCAGCGTTTCGTCTGTGGCGGCGGGGACAATCCGGTCAACCATCGTCCCGGGAAAGCTGACATGCTCGCGGATCCACATTGCCAGCGCCGGATCGCGCTTTTCGGCCATTCCCAGCACCGCGTTTTTTACCACATGACCGTTGTCAGGAATGTTATCGCAGGACAGTACGGTAAAAGGGAGTAGCCCCCGCTCACGACGGCGGGACAACGCTTCGACCAGAATGCCCGGCGCGGAATGCGGCTCACCCGGTGAGTCAATGTCGTGCCGAATACGCGGATGGGTCAGATCGAGCGTGCCGGTAGCGGGGTCAATGCAGTAGCCTTTCTCAGTGATAGTCAGCGAGACAATCGCCACCTGCGGCTCGCAAAATTTTTCAATAATCGCGGTCAGCGAGTCGAGCTTTGCGTTCAGACATTCATGGACAGCGCCGATAACGATCGCCTGGTTGCCGTTCGCGCCTTTCTCCAGCACGGTATATAAATGATCCTGAGCGCGGAGCTGACTCATCAGCCTGTCGCCGCTGAACAAGCTGATCTCACAAATGCCCCAGTCGCCGCCTTGCGCATTCAGTACCCGGTCGGTAAGTAGCGCCTGATGGGCGCGATGAAACGCGCCGAAACCGAAATGGACGATACGCGAGGCGAGTCGGCTGCGGTCATACTGCGGCGTCCGGACGCTATCGGGCAGGATGGCTGAGGCAATAGTAGTCATTTTTTATACACCTGATTAACGATAAATTAACACGCTCAGTGTAAAGTTATATGACAACAAATTGAATTGGTAAGCCGAATTATTCCAGGGAATGTGAGCTGGATCAATCAATGATGCGGCCCTGATTGATCGGGGATGAGAAGCCTGTATGGTAGTCGTCATTCAATGACCCTATTTTGGTATAACAACTTGTGAGGTGAACAATGGAACAAACCTGGCGTTGGTACGGACCAAACGATCCGGTATCGCTTGATGATGTGCGTCAGGCGGGCGCAACGGGCGTTGTGACGGCATTGCACCACATTCCAAACGGTGAAGTGTGGCCGGTCGAAGAGATCAAAAAGCGTCAGGCGGTTCTGGCGGAGAAAGGGCTTACCTGGTCCGTGGTCGAAAGCATTCCGGTGCATGAAGATATCAAAACCCGTTCCGGTCAGTATCAGACCTGGATTGCTAACTACCAGCAGAGCATCCGCAATCTGGCTACCTGCGGTATCGATACCGTCTGCTACAACTTTATGCCGATCCTCGACTGGACGCGTACCGATCTGGAATACACGCTGCCGGACGGTTCAAAAGCGCTGCGTTTTGATCAGATCGCCTTTGCCGCTTTTGAGCTGCACATTCTGAAGCGTGCAGGTGCTGAAGCGGATTATACCGATGAAGAACAGCGTCAGGCGCAGGCGTATTTCAACGCCATGAGCGCGGCGGATATCGAAAAGCTGACCCGTAATATTATCGCCGGCCTGCCGGGCGCGGAGGAGGGTTATACTCTCGATCAGTTCCGCGCGCGCCTGGCGGAGTATGACGGCATCAGCAAAGACGATTTGCGTGAGAATATGGCCGTATTTCTGCGCGCGATTGTGCCGGTGGCTGAAGAAGTGGGCGTCCGTCTTGCCGTTCATCCGGACGATCCGCCGCGCCCGATCCTCGGTTTGCCGCGCATCGTCTCGACCATTGAGGACATGCAATGGCTGAAGGAGACGGTGGACAGCATTCACAACGGCTTCACCATGTGTACAGGATCTTACGGCGTGCGCGCGGACAACGACCTGGTGAAAATGATCGAAACCTTTGGCGATCGTATTCACTTTACGCATCTGCGCTCCACCTGCCGTGAAGACAATCCGAAAACCTTCCACGAAGGCGCGCACCTGCAGGGCGATGTCGACATGGTTGCCGTGGTGACGGCTATTTTGCGTGAAGAGCAGCGTCGTAAACAGGCGGGAGATCTCCGCCCCATTCCAATGCGTCCCGATCATGGGCATCAGATGCTGGACGATCTGCATAAGAAAACCAATCCAGGGTACTCGGCGATTGGCCGTCTGAAAGGGCTGGCGGAAGTGCGCGGCGTTGAGCTGGCGTTGAAACAGACTCAGTTCCGCGATCTGCTGTAATGACGCGTTATTGACGTAAAGAGGCCTGATGGCGCTGCGCTCATCAGGCCTACAGCGAAGAGAGCACTGGCCGGATAAAAGGTTTACACCGCCATCCGGCTACCTCTTCTGTTAATCCGCGCGTCCCATATAGCGACGTTCTTCGATATGAATGCGGATTTTCTCTCCGGCGCTCAGGTATTCCGGTACCAGAATCACCAGACCGGTACTCAGGGTCGCAGGTTTGTTACGTGCGCTGGCAGAGGCGCCTTTAATCCCTGGCGCGGTTTCCACGATCTCCAGATCCACTGTCTGCGGCAATTCAAGCGCCAACAGTTGTCCGTCCCAGAGCAGGACCTGCATGTCCGGCATGCCGCCTTCAGGAATAAACTGCAATTCCTCTTCGATTTGATCCTGGGTAAAGGTATAAGGCGTATAGTCTTCTTTATCCATGAAGACATATTCATTGCCGTCGATATAAGAGAAATCGACGCCACGGCGGTTCAGGGTCACGGTATCAACGATATCATCGCCCTTAAAGCGCTCTTCAACTTTCAGACCGGTACGGACGTCGGAGAAACGCATTTTATACAGCGTCGCCGCGCCGCGGGCGGTAGGAGACTGAATATCGATATCTTTCACAATCAGCAACTTGCCGTTGTAGTTCAGTACCATACCTTTTTTGATTTCGTTCGCTCTTGGCATCGAAAAGATCCTGTTGTGGAGATTAGCTAAATTATCGCGTCAAACTACTCGCGCCGGGGCTTTCAGGCAAGCGGAATTCGCACTTTTACTGGTATACAAAAGGTGGTACTGTCCGGACGTCAAAAAAAGAGAGCCCGTTATGGAATGCCGTCCGGATTGCGGGGCGTGTTGCACCGCCCCCTCGATTTCCAGCCCCATCCCCGGCATGCCCAATGGCAAGCCCGCCAATACGCCGTGCGTCCAGTTGGACGCGCGCCTGCGCTGCAAAATTTTTGGTTCGCCGCAGCGTCCTAAAGTTTGTGCCGGACTGCAACCGGACGCCGAAATGTGCGGACGCAGCCGCGAACAGGCGATGACGTACCTCATCGAACTGGAAGCGATGACCGCGCCTTAAACATCTTTGATTCGTGCCAGACAGGCCATGGTGGCAATAATCATCACCAGCGCAAACCAGAACACCGCGTGGTAATTCCAGATCTCCGCGGCAATGCCCGCCAGAGAACCGGCGATGATCCAGCCCACGCGAATGGTGTTGGTATATAAGGTGGTGGCGGAACCCGCCTGGCCCGGCATCAGATCCTGAAAATAGAGCATGCCGATACCGCCAAGAATGCCGATATAGATAGCGTTCAGCAATTGCAGACCCAACAACACCGCCGGGGAGTGGGCGACCAACATTCCCGCATAAAAGCAGAGGCCCGCCGCGACGGCGATGCACATTAGCAGCCGTTTACCCAGACGTTTCGCGAAGTAGCCCGCAATCAGCATGGTTGGGATTTCCAGCCCGGCAGCGGTTCCCATCATCACGCCAGCCAGCTTCTCCGGAAGATGTAACTCGTTGATAATAAACAGCGGCATATTAATGATATACAGGCTGTTAGTTCCCCACATCAACGTACAGATCGCGAAAAGCAGCAGGGTATCGCGACGGTTGCGGCGCGGCGCTTCCAGCGCGCCGGTCGCCAGCGTGGTCTCTTTACGCATAGAGGGCAAAAAGAACCACACCATCGCGCCGCAGACCACAAACGCCACTGCGGCGCTCAGGTACATTACCGTAAAGCTGAAGCCCATCGCCAGCGCATAGGCCAGCGGCGGACCAATCACCCAGGCCAGCGATACCTGGGCGCGTAGGATCGAGCTGAACATTACGGCTTCCCGCCCGGTACGGTCGGCGTGCTCGCGGGCCAGCGCAAACATCTGCGGGTTGGCTGTCGAGCCAAAGCTGCTCAGGAACACCCCGATAAACAGCAGAACAAAGTAGTTGCGGTTCCAGGCGAATAACACGCAGGCCAGCATCCCCAGCGCGCAGCAAAAAACAATCAGCGTTTTACGATCGCCCTTTTTATCTGAACGTCCCGCCAGAAACTGGCTTACCAGTATGCCGATCACGGCGCTGCCGGTAAAAAAGAAGCCGACCATACCCGGTCGCGCATGCACTTCATCGGTGAGAAAAAGGCTCAGCGTCGGGGTCTGAAGCGCGCCGGCAATGCCGGTAAGAAAGGCGACAATAAGGAAGGCCGTAGACGTCAGGTCAAACGTTTTTGGCGCGGCGGCAGCGGGACTGTTATGCATGTTTCAGTATCAATGAGGTGACGAGACGCGGAGTTTACGCCGCTTGTCAGAAAATAAACAGGTGCCTGAATCAAATTCGACACGAAAAATCAAAATGGCATTTCATTATGCAAAGCGGGTGCTGACGCTGCTGAACTTTAAACGAAACGCGGCCCGATTTGCTTCAGCAAGGCAAAAGCGATGGCGGAAAAATGTGCATTACATCTAAATTTTGCGATCAAAAATACAACTTTTCTTGCGTGCTGAAGCAGAAAGCGCAAGACTTCTTGAAACGTTTCAGCGCTGTCGTGTTTCACTCAACGAAGCCCGTTAGCGCCTTTTTTCTCATGCAAGCTGAATCGTTTCAATTCAGCAGGAGAGGAGAACCATGTTCCAGTTATCCGTTCAGGACATTCATCCGGGCGAACAGGCCGGAGATAAACAAGAGGCCATCCGTCAGGTTGCCGCCGCGTTAGTACAGGCGGGCAACGTGGCGGAAGGCTATGTTGACGGCATGCTCGCGCGAGAGCAACAGACGTCTACCTTTCTCGGCAACGGGATCGCTATTCCTCATGGCACGACCGACACGCGTGACCAGGTGCTGAAAACCGGCGTACAGGTTTTTCAGTTTCCGCAGGGCGTCACCTGGGGGGAAGGTCAGGTTGCCTATGTGGCAATTGGTATCGCCGCCAGCTCCGACGAACACCTCGGACTGCTGCGTCAGCTGACGCATGTCCTTAGTGATGATTCCGTTGCTGAACAGCTGAAATCCGCCACCACCGCAGAGGAACTGCGCGCGCTGCTGATGGGAGAAAAACAGAGCGAACAACTGAAGCTGGACAACGACACGCTGTCGCTTGATGTGGCGGCCCAATCTCTGGTTACGCTCCAGGCGCTGAACGCAGCGCGGCTGAAAGAAGCGGGCGCCGTGGACGCGGCGTTTGTCGCCAAAACCATCAACGAACTGCCGATGAACCTGGGACAAGGCGTCTGGCTGAGCGACAGCGCGGAAGGCAACCTGCGTAGCGCCGTTGCTGTCAGCCGTGCGGCGAAGGCCTTCGATGTTGGCGGCGAAAAAGCGTCGCTGCTGGTCACCGTTGCGATGGCTGACGATCAGCCGGTGTCCGTGCTGAAGCGTCTGGGCGATCTGCTGCTCGACAATAAAGCTGACCGACTGCTGAACGCGGATGCGGCGACAGTGCTGGCCTTGCTGACCAGCGATGAGGCATTGACTGAGGATCTGCTGAGCGCAGAGTTTGTCGTGCGCAACGAACACGGGCTGCATGCCCGTCCGGGGACCATGCTGGTCAATACGATTAAACAATTTAGCAGTGAAATTACCGTGGCAAATCTTGATGGAACCGGCAAACCGGCTAATGGACGCAGTTTAATGAAAGTGGTAGCGCTGGGCGTGAAAAAAGGACACCGTCTGCGCTTTACCGCGCAGGGGACAGATGCTGAACAGGCGCTGAAGGCGATAGGCGATGCTATCGCTGCCGGTCTTGGGGAGGGCGCGTAATGAGCAGACGCGTTGCCACAATCACTCTTAACCCGGCTTATGATCTGGTGGGCTTCTGCCCTGAAATTGAGCGCGGCGAAGTCAATCTGGTGAAAACGACCGGCCTGCACGCGGCGGGCAAGGGCATCAATGTCGCCAAGGTGCTGAAAGACCTGGGCATTGACGTCACCGTAGGCGGTTTCCTCGGCAAAGACAACCAGGACGGTTTTCAGCAGTTGTTCAGCGAACTGGGCATTGCTAACCGTTTTCAGGTGGTGCAAGGGCGTACCCGTATCAACGTCAAGCTGACGGAAAAAGATGGCGAAGTCACCGACTTTAACTTCTCTGGTTTCGACGTGACCCCTGCCGACTGGGAGCGTTTTGTTAACGATTCCCTGAGCTGGCTCGGTCAGTTCGATATGGTTTGCGTCAGCGGAAGCCTGCCGGCCGGCGTTAGCCCGGAAGCCTTTACCGACTGGATGACCCGCCTGCGCAGCCAGTGTCCGTGCATTATCTTTGATAGTAGTCGTGAAGCGCTGGTCGCGGGCCTGAAAGCGGCGCCGTGGCTGGTTAAACCGAACCGTCGCGAACTGGAGATCTGGGCAGGTCGCAAGCTGCCAGAGATGAAAGATGTGATCGAAGCCGCCCACGCCCTGCGTGAGCAGGGCATCGCACACGTGGTGATCTCCCTCGGGGAAGAAGGCGCCCTGTGGGTGAACGCGTCGGGCGAATGGATCGCCAGACCGCCTTCGGTGGACGTTGTGAGCACCGTGGGCGCAGGCGATTCGATGGTTGGCGGCCTGATCTATGGCCTGCTGATGCGCGAATCCAGCGAGCATACGCTGCGCCTGGCGACCGCTGTCGCCGCGCTGGCGGTTAGCCAAAGCAATGTCGGCATTACCGATCGTCCTCAGTTGGCCGCAATGATGGCGCGCGTCGACTTACAACCGTTTAACTGACAGCAGGAGAGGCATAATGAAAACGCTGCTGATTATTGACGCTAACCTCGGGCAGGCTCGCGCGTATATGGCGAAAACCTTGCTTGGCGCGGCGGCACAAAAAGCACATCTGGAGATTATCGATAACCCAAACGATGCTGAGCTGGCTATCGTCCTGGGCGATCGTATCCCGGAAGACAGCGCGCTGAACGGCAAAAAAGTCTGGCTGGGCGACATTGCCCGGGCGGTGGCGCATCCTGAACTGTTCCTGAGCGAAGCGAAAGGTCACGCAAAACCCTATAGCGCGCCAACCGCAACGACGGTGGCGCCTGCAACCAGCGGGCCGAAGCGCGTGGTGGCGGTCACCGCCTGTCCGACGGGCGTCGCTCATACTTTTATGGCGGCAGAAGCGATTGAAACCGAAGCGAAAAAACGCGGCTGGTGGGTGAAGGTCGAAACCCGCGGTTCGGTTGGCGCAGGCAATGCCATCACGCCGGAAGAAGTGGCTGAAGCGGATCTGGTGATTGTTGCGGCAGATATCGAAGTGGATCTGGCGAAGTTTGCCGGTAAGCCGATGTACCGTACTTCTACCGGGCTGGCCCTGAAGAAAACGGCGCAGGAGCTGGACAAAGCGGTAGCGGAAGCGACGCCGTATCAACCAACGGCCAAAACGCAGTCTGCGGCGGCGGAAGGGAAGAAAGAGAGTGCTGGCGCTTACCGTCATCTGCTGACGGGCGTTTCCTATATGTTGCCGATGGTGGTGGCTGGCGGGCTGTGTATCGCGCTCTCCTTTGCCTTTGGTATAGAAGCGTTCAAAGTAGAAGGCACGCTGGCGGCGGCGCTGATGCAGATTGGCGGCGGCTCGGCGTTCGCGCTGATGGTGCCGGTTCTGGCGGGCTATATTGCCTTCTCGATTGCTGACCGTCCGGGTCTGACGCCGGGCCTTATCGGCGGTATGCTGGCTGTCAGCACCGGTTCTGGCTTTATCGGCGGGATTATCGCCGGTTTCCTTGCCGGGTATGTGGCGAAGGGGATCAGCACCCGGCTGAAACTGCCGCAGAGTATGGAAGCGCTGAAGCCGATCCTGATTATTCCGTTGATCTCCAGCCTGGTGGTGGGCCTGGCGATGATTTACCTCATCGGCAAACCCGTAGCCGGTATCCTGGAAGGTCTGACCCACTGGCTGCAAACCATGGGCACCGCGAACGCAGTACTGTTGGGCGCGATCCTCGGCGGGATGATGTGTACCGATATGGGGGGGCCGGTCAACAAAGCGGCATACGCGTTCGGCGTGGGTCTGCTCAGTACGCAAACCTACGCGCCAATGGCAGCGATAATGGCGGCAGGCATGGTGCCACCGCTGGCGCTGGGTCTGGCTACGCTGGTTGCGCGTCGTAAGTTTGATAAAGCGCAGCAGGAAGGCGGCAAAGCGGCGCTGGTGCTCGGCCTGTGCTTTATCACCGAAGGGGCGATTCCGTTCGCCGCGCGTGATCCCATGCGCGTTCTGCCGTGCTGTATCGTTGGCGGTGCGCTGACCGGCGCGATCTCCATGGCCGTCGGCGCGAAGCTGATGGCGCCGCACGGCGGCCTGTTTGTGCTGCTGATCCCTGGCGCTATCAGCCCGGTGTTGGGATACCTGCTGGCGATTGTCGCCGGTACGCTGGTGGCGGGGCTGGCCTATGCGTTCCTGAAACGTCCGGAAGCCGAGATCGCCGCGAAAGCGGCATAAACCGAATTACCTCAAGGGCAGAGAGATCTCTGCCCTTTTTTTATCTCTGTTTTGTGTTCTTCCTCTCAAGTTTTTCCTCCCTAATAAACTGTCACGATAAAAAATTGTGATTCTGTTCATATCTGTCACTTTTGGCGCTTGTCAGCCCGTTTACTTTCGACAAAAGAGGTTTACCATAAACACGTGTTTGAATATGAACATGTGCTCAAATAGTTTTTACTAAGGCGAAGTCAGGCCTTATTCTCGCTATCGTAATGGTATTTTCTTACCAGAGGGCGTGCTATGCGCGAAAAGGAATACATAATCACCATTGGTTCCGCCAATATGGATGTCGCCGGATATTCGCATGCGTCATTAAATTATGCGGATTCGAATCCAGGGAAAATAAAATTCACGCCCGGCGGCGTAGGGCGCAATATCGCGCATAACCTTGCTTTATTGGGTAAGCACTCCTGGTTAATGACCGCGGTTGGCGAAGATTTTTACGGTCGCTCGCTGCTGGCGCAAACAAACCAGTCGGGTGTGCATGTCGACAAATGCTTGATCGTTCCCGGCGAAAATACGTCGAGTTATTTATCGCTGCTTGATAATACCGGTGAAATGCTGGTGGCGATAAATGACATGAGTATTACCGACCATATTTCCGCAGCGTTTCTTGCGCAGCATCGTGATTTTATCCACGGAGCGAAGGTGATTGTCGCCGACTGCAATATCAGTGAAGACGCGCTGGCGTGGCTGTTGGATAACGCCGGTGGGGTGCCGGTGTTTGTCGACCCGGTCTCGGCGTGGAAATGCGTCAAAATTCGCGACCGCCTGTCCCGTATTCATACCCTTAAACCCAATCGTCTGGAAGCCGAAACCCTGAGCGGTATTGCGCTTGCCGGACGCGATGATGTGGAAAACGTGGCCGCCTGGTTCCACGCGCGCGGGCTGCATCGTCTGGTGCTGAGCATGGGTGGCGACGGGGTGTATTACAGCGAAAAACAGGGCGACAGCGGTTGGTCGCCACCGATTAAAACGCAGGTGATCAATGTCACCGGGGCAGGTGACGCCATGATGGCCGGACTTGCCGCCTGCTGGATGGAAGACATGCCATTAATGGATTCCATTCGATTTGCCCAGGGTTGTTCCGCTATGGCGCTGGCCAGTGAATATACAAATAACCCTGAATTATCCGTTGCGAACGTCAGAACTCTTGTGGAGAACACCGAATGTCTGAATTAACGATTTCCTCTGAATTATTACAAATTTCACCAGAAGTACAGGAAGCCTTAAATAACAAAAAACCTGTTGTTGCACTGGAGTCGACAATTATTTCTCACGGTATGCCTTTTCCACAAAATGCGCAAACCGCAATTGAGGTTGAAGAAACGATTCGTAAACACGGCGCCGTGCCGGCAACGATCGCCATTATTGGCGGCGTAATGAAAGTAGGACTGAGCAAAGACGAAATCGAATTATTAGGTCGCGAAGGACATAACGTCACAAAAGTCAGCCGTCGCGATTTACCTTTTGTGGTCGCCGCCGGAAAACATGGCGCTACGACCGTCGCCTCTACCATGATTATTGCCGCACTGGCCGGTATTCATGTTTTTGCCACTGGTGGAATTGGCGGCGTTCATCGCGGAGCTGAGCATACGTTTGATATTTCCGCCGATTTGCAGGAACTGGCGCATACCAATGTGACAGTCGTGTGCGCGGGCGCAAAATCTATTCTCGACCTCGGCTTGACCACTGAATATTTAGAAACCTTCGGTGTACCGTTAATTGGTTATCAGACTACCGCGCTACCGGCGTTTTTCTGCCGCTCCAGTCCGTTTGAGGTCAGCATTCGCCTCGACAGCGCGAAAGAGATAGCCCGCGCGATGGCGGTGAAGTGGCAAGCCGGTCTGAACGGCGGTCTGGTGGTCGCTAACCCGATTCCGCACGCGTATGCGATGGCGGAGGAAAAAATCAATGCCGCCATTGACCAGGCGGTCCGGGAAGCCGAAGAGCAGGGCGTAGTGGGCAAAGAAAGCACGCCGTTCCTGCTGGCGCGCGTGGCGGAGCTGACCGGAGGCGACAGCCTGAAGTCGAATATTCAGCTGGTGTTCAATAACGCCGTTCTGGCCTGTGAGATTGCTAAAGAGTATCAGCGTCTCGCCTGATCACACACGGGCAGGATGCGGTCGCCCGAAATAACCAAAACCTGGCTTCGCGCCGGGTTTCCTGGCATGAAGGGAAATCATTATGGACGTCATGAGAAGTCTCGTGGGTATGGCGGTACTGCTGGCGATCGCATACTTACTGTCAGTGAATAAAAAACGCATCAGTTTACGCACCGTG
Source organism: Citrobacter sp. R4 (assembly GCF_026719175.1). Classification (NCBI taxonomy): domain Bacteria; kingdom Pseudomonadati; phylum Pseudomonadota; class Gammaproteobacteria; order Enterobacterales; family Enterobacteriaceae; genus Citrobacter; species Citrobacter sp. R4. Next base: position 126,001 of record NZ_JAPPSU010000010.1, on the reverse strand, counting down.
GGCGCAGCGCTGGTTTTGCAAATCGCCATTGGCGGTATCATGCTCTATTTTCCCCCCGGGAAATGGCTGGTGGAGCAGGCCGCGCTGGGTGTGCACAAGGTCATGTCTTACAGCGACGCGGGCAGCGCATTTATCTTTGGCTCTCTGGTTGGGCCAAAAATGGATGTGCTGTTTGACGGCGCAGGGTTTATTTTCGCCTTCCGCGTGCTGCCCGCCATTATCTTTGTCACCGCGCTGATCAGTCTGCTGTACTACATCGGCGTCATGGGCCTGCTGATCCGTATTTTGGGCGGTATTTTCCAGAAAGCGCTGAATATCAGCAAGATTGAGTCGTTTGTGGCGGTTACCACCATTTTCCTCGGGCAAAATGAGATCCCGGCGATTGTAAAGCCGTTTATCGATCGCCTTAACCGCAACGAACTGTTCACCGCAATCTGTAGCGGGATGGCCTCCATTGCCGGTTCGATGATGATTGGCTACGCCGGAATGGGCGTACCGATTGATTATCTGTTGGCGGCATCGTTAATGGCGATCCCCGGAGGGATCCTGTTCGCCCGTATTCTCAGTCCGGCAACGGAAGAATCTCGGGTTAGCTTTGAGAATCTTTCATTCACCGAGACGCCGCCCAAAAGTATTATTGAGGCCGCCGCCAGCGGCGCAATGACCGGACTGAAAATTGCCGCCGGGGTGGCGACGGTTGTGATGGCGTTTGTGGCGATAATCGCGCTGATTAACGGCATTATCGGCGGCATCAGCGGCTGGGCGGGCTTTGGTCCGGCAACGCTGGAGGGCATTTTCGGCTACATTCTTGCACCGCTGGCGTGGATTATGGGCGTTGACTGGAGCGATGCGACGCTGGCCGGTAGCCTGATCGGGCAGAAGCTGGCGATCAATGAGTTTGTCGCGTATCTGAACTTCTCGCCATATTTGCAGGCCGGGAGCACGCTGGATGTGAAAACCATCGCCATTATCTCTTTCGCGCTCTGCGGGTTTGCTAACTTTGGCTCGATTGGCGTGGTTGTCGGGGCGTTTTCGGCCATTTCTCCCCAGCGCGCGCCGGAGATTGCGCAGTTAGGTATGCGGGCGCTGGCGGCGGCCACACTCTCTAACCTGATGAGCGCGACAATCGCCGGGTTCTTTATCGGGCTGGCGTAGCGAACAGAGCCGGACAGCAACGCTTCGCGTCCTGTCCGGCCAGAAAGAAGCACCGCGCCATCAGGCGCTGTGCTCTAACAAATACGCGGCGTTATCGGCAGACAGGGTAGGGTTGTTGATGCTGACGCTGGCGCGCGAAAGCGCCGCACAGGCCATAGCAAACTGCGCGCTTTCGCGGAAATCGTTGCCCTCCAGGAAGCTGTAAATCAGCCCGGCCATAAAACCGTCGTCAGCGCCGAAGCTGTCGACGACCGTGTGCGCAGGCGGTGTGAGCAGGAACTGCTCGCCGTCTTTCTGGCTGCAAAATACCGACTCATCTTCCAGACAGACGAAAATCTGCTGAACGCCCTGCTGATGCAACGCATTAACGGCGGCAATCCGATCCGCTTCGTTGTGAACAGGGTGGCCCCACAATATTTCCAGCTCTTTTTGCGTGGGTTTCAGCGTATGAATGCGCGTGAACCAGGTTTTCACTTTTGTGGCCTTAAACTCTGACACCGTATCGATAAACACCGGAATATCGTCGGCCACCGTAAAGACCCACTCAATGGCTTCCGGGGTCAGGTTGCAATCGGCAAGCACCACGCCGGAATGGCGGATTAAGTCGCGGGAACTGTTCAGCAACTGCGGCGTCAGCTGTTGCAGGATATGGGTATCGTTAATCGCCAGCACCGTCTCTTCCTGCTGGTTGGCGATGGAGAGATAGGTGGAGGTGTTATGCCCGTGCAATCGGATACAGCTGGAAATATTTACCCCAGCCTGGCGCGTTTGCTCCAGCAACGTTTCACCGTAAAAATCACTGCCGACGGCGGAAATCAGATGCACATCGCGCCCTAACAGCGCGAGGTTATGGGCGATATTGCGCCCCACGCCGCCCGCGGAGCACTGGATGCTGCCGGGATTCGACGCCGCCTGGGGATAATGGATATCCGCCACGCCGCGAATATCCATGTTGATCGCCCCGACCACCACACAGTACGCCTGCTCGGTGAGGATATACCCTTTGCCTTTAATCACCCCTTTTCGCATCAAATCCATGATATGCGCGGCAACGCGGGAGCGGCTGATCTGCAGGATATCCGCGATTTCATTTTGCTGAATCAGAGGATTGCGGCGCAGGATTTTAAGGATCTGTTTTTCCCTGTCGTTCATGACAACGCTTCCGCCTGTTCAGTTTGCTGCGCCTTTAGCCAGGCGATCTCCTCGGCCCAGATATCCGGGTTGATGGTTTCAAGGATCAGCGGAATGCCGTCAAAGCGCGGATCCTGCATGATCCAGCGGAACGCATCGTGGCCAATGTTGCCTTCCCCTAAGCTATGATGGCGGTCAACGCGGCTGCCGAAGGCGCTTTTAGCATCGTTAAGGTGCATGCCGCGCAAATAGCGAAAGCCGACGATTCGCTCAAATTCGGCGAAGGTTTTCTCGCACGCGTCTGCGGAACGTAAATCGTAGCCTGCCGCGAAAGCGTGACAGGTGTCGATGCATACCCCGACGCGTGACTTGTCTTCCACGCCATCGATAATCGCCGCGAGGTGTTCAAATTTAAACCCGAGGTTGCTGCCCTGACCGGCGGTATTTTCAATGACCGCGGTCACGCCATCGGTACGCGAGAGGGCGATGTTGATTGACTCGGCAATCTTTGCCAGACACGCCTCTTCCGCAATTTGCTGGAGATGGCTGCCCGGGTGGAAGTTCAGTAGCGACAACCCCAACTGCTCGCAGCGCTGCATTTCATCGAGAAACGCGTCGCGGGATTTTTCCAGCGCGTCGCTGACCGGGTGACCGAGATTAATCAGATAGCTGTCGTGCGGCAGAATTTGCGCGGAGGTGTACTGGTACTTCTCGCAGGCGGCTTTGAAGTCATCAATGATTTGCGCGGTAAGCGGGGCGGCGCGCCACTGGCGCTGATTCTTGGTAAATAAAGCAAAGGCCGTCGCGTCGATTTCCGCGGCGCGAATCGCGGCATTTGCCAGGCCGCCAGCCGCGCTGACGTGCGCTCCGATGTATTTCATAAGGGACTCCTGTTAACCCGCCTACGCAACCATGATAAAACGTGAAGGACGTTGCGTATCTGATAAAGACAATCTCCAATCATAACGGGTTAACAGGGGGGGAATGTAGCAGTTTATGCAATAACGTGATGAACCAGGATGTTAATCACGCCGCCGCCTACAATCAGCCAGGCAAACAGCACCAGCGCCATCAGCAGCGGCTTCGCTCCCGCTTTTTTCAGCGCGCTCACGTGGGTGGTAAGCCCCAGCGCCGCCATCGCCATCGCCAGCAGTACCGTGTCCAGCGTGATCAACATATCGACCACCGCCTTCGGTAACAGGTGGAACGAGTTGAAAATCGCCACCACGATGAACAGAATCGCAAACCATGGAATGGTAATTTTGCTTTTTTCCGCACCGCTTGCCGGGGAAAGCTGTTTTACCCGCGCCGCCAGGAAAATCAGGAACGGCGCCAGCATCATCACGCGCAGCATTTTAGCAATCACCGCCGCGTTTTCCGCATCCGGATTAATTGCATGTCCGGCGGCAACCACCTGCGCCACTTCATGCATGGTTGACCCTATGTAAATGCCGTAGGTTTCCGGGCTGAACCAGTGCGCCAGCAGCGGATACATCGCCGGGTAGAGGAAGATCGCCAGCGTACCGAAGATCACCACCGTCGCCACCGCAACCGTCACTTTGCTCGCTTCTGCTTTAACGACAGGTTCGGTCGCCAGTACGGCCGCCGCGCCGCAGATACTGCTGCCCGCGCCAATCAACCAACTGGTATGACGGTCCAGACCAAAGACCTTCTGCCCGAGGAAGCAGGCCAGCATAAAGGTGCTGGAAAGGGTCAGAATATCGATCAGGATCCCACTTACCCCGACGTCGGCAATTTGCGCGAAGGTCAGGCGAAAGCCGTAGAGAATGATCCCCAGACGTAACAGATGCTGCTTGGCAAACAGCACGCCGCCGTCACAACTTTTCCAGATGTGCGGGTATACGGTGTTACCTATCACCATGCCCAACAGAATAGCTAAGGTGAGGGCGCTGAACCCGGCCCCCGCTACGGCGGGAATGGAACCACCCCACAGGGCCACCCCGGTAATCACTGCACTCAGGGCGAGCCCCGGAATAAAATGCCACACAGTACGACGATGATTCGTTAAGGTGAGTTCTGTCATAACCTTCTCCTTTATCTGGGCAAAAGATTACGGCGATCTGGTTTAAAAATAAAATTGATTATATATTTATAATTAATCTTTATAAGTGGTAAGCGACCATGCACATTACCCTGCGACAACTGGAAGTATTCACCGAAGTTTTGAAAAGCGGCTCGACAACCCAGGCATCGGTGATGCTGGCGCTGTCGCAATCGGCGGTCAGCGCGGCGCTCACCGACCTGGAAGGACAGCTTGGCGTTCAGCTATTTGACCGGGTGGGAAAGCGGCTGGTGGTGAACGAACACGGGCGATTGTTGTACCCACGGGCGCTGGCGCTGCTGGAGCAGGCCTCGGAAATTGAACAACTGTTTCGCGAAGATAACGGCGCTCTTCGGGTCTATGCCAGCAGCACCATTGGTAACTATATTCTTCCTGCGGTCATTGCCCGTTATCGTCATGACTTCCCGGATTTACCGCTGGAGCTGAGCGTGGGTAACAGTCAGGATGTGATCACCGCGGTGCTCGATTTTCGCGTCGATATCGGCTTGATCGAAGGGCCATGTCACAGTACGGAAATCATTTCGGAGCCGTGGCTTGAGGATGAGCTGGTGGTGTTTGCCGCGCCCTCTTCGCCGCTGGCGCAAAAACCGGTGACGCTGGAGCAGCTTGCCGCCGCCCCCTGGATCTTGCGTGAACGGGGTTCCGGCACGCGGGAAATCGTGGACTACCTGCTGTTGTCGCATTTACCCAAATTTGAAATGGCGATGGAGCTGGGAAATTCGGAAGCCATTAAGCACGCCGTACGCCACGGACTGGGCATCAGTTGCCTGTCGCGGCGGGTGATTGAAGAACAGTTGCACGCCGGTACGCTGAGCGAAGTAGCGGTACCGCTGCCGCGGCTGGTGCGTACCCTGTGGCGCATTCACCATCGCCAGAAACACCTGTCAAACGCGCTGCTGCGCTTTTTACGCTACTGCGAATAACTTCCGCAAGCGGGAGGCGGTCTCTCCTCTATCCGACATCCTCTTCGCGTCCTTAACGAACCGGGACGCGAAATCGTCCTGTCCGGCCTACACTTTAGTGCTTTACTTATAATCCGCGGCCAGTCATGAAGGTCTCTTATAACTGCGCATTTGTGCCGGAAGGATGGCGTTTCGTCTGCTACAATCGCGCCTCATTTTTTGGATGGACAGCATTTTCACATGGTTTCCAAAACTAAAACCACAGAAGCGCCCGCGCTACGTCGCGAACTGAAGGCGCGCCACCTGACGATGATCGCCATCGGCGGCTCTATCGGTACGGGGCTTTTCGTTGCATCTGGCGCAACCATTTCAGCAGCGGGTCCAGGCGGCGCGCTGTTTTCCTATATCCTGATTGGCCTGATGGTCTACTTCCTGATGACCAGTCTTGGCGAACTGGCGGCGTATATGCCGGTTTCAGGTTCGTTTGCCACCTATGGCCAGAACTATGTTGAAGAAGGCTTTGGCTTTGCGCTGGGCTGGAACTACTGGTACAACTGGGCGGTGACGATCGCTGTTGACCTGGTCGCCGCGCAACTGGTGATGAGCTGGTGGTTCCCGGACACGCCCGGCTGGATCTGGAGCGCGCTGTTCCTTGGGGTGATTTTCCTGTTGAACTACATCTCGGTACGCGGGTTTGGTGAAGCGGAATACTGGTTCTCGCTGATTAAAGTGGCGACGGTAATCATCTTTATCATCGTGGGCATCATGATGATTGTCGGTATTTTCAAAGGCACGCAGCCGGTGGGCTGGAGCAACTGGACAACCGGCGATGCGCCGTTTGCGGGCGGCTTTGCGGCGATGATCGGCGTGGCGATGATTGTCGGCTTCTCCTTCCAGGGGACTGAGCTTATCGGTATCGCCGCCGGTGAGTCTGAAGATCCGGAAAAAAACATTCCGCGCGCGGTACGTCAGGTGTTCTGGCGAATCCTGTTGTTTTACGTCTTCGCGATCCTGATTATCAGCCTGATCATTCCGTATACCAATCCGAGCCTGCTGCGTAACGATGTGAAAGACATCAGCGTCAGTCCGTTCACGCTGGTGTTCCAGCATGCGGGTCTGCTTTCGGCGGCGGCGGTAATGAATGCGGTGATCCTGACGGCGGTACTGTCAGCGGGTAACTCCGGGATGTATGCGTCAACCCGTATGCTTTACACCCTGGCCTGCGACGGTAAAGCGCCGCGTATTTTCGCGAAGCTGTCCCGCGGCGGGGTACCGCGTAACGCGCTGTATGCCACCACCGTGATTGCCGGTCTGTGCTTCCTGACCTCCATGTTCGGAAACCAGACGGTCTATTTGTGGTTGCTCAACACCTCGGGGATGACCGGTTTTATCGCCTGGCTGGGGATTGCGATCAGCCATTATCGCTTCCGTCGCGGCTATGTTATGCAGGGCAACGATATTAACGACCTGCCGTATCGTTCAGGCTTCTTCCCGCTGGGACCCATCTTCGCTTTTGTGCTGTGCCTGATCATTACGCTCGGCCAGAACTACGAAGCATTCCTGAAAGACACCATTGACTGGGGCGGCGTCGCGGCAACCTACATTGGTATCCCGCTGTTCCTGATTATCTGGTTTGGCTACAAGCTGGTAAAAGGCTCTCGTTTTGTTCGCTACAGCGAAATGCAGTTCCCCGAACGCCTGAAGAAACCGCGCTAAGCGCTTACCTGTAGGCCGGAAAAGACCGTTGCGTCGCCTTCCGGCAAACAAAAAACCCCGACATATATCATGCCGGGGTTTTTTATGCTCTCAGCCTCAGAAGTTATACGTCAGCCCCACCGTATAGCGACGGCCATCCAGTACCGTGTCATACGTGTCGTAATCGATCTGTTTATCCAGAACGTTATACACCCCGGCGGTCACCAGCAGGTTTTTATTCGCGTTATAGCGCAGGCCAACATCCACCTGGGTATACGACGGCGTGCCCTGCGACATCGAGGTTCGGCTCAGGTATTCAGAGGTTTTACCGCGGAAGTTCACCCGGCTCCAGAAACCCACGTCCTGTGTGGCCTGCCAGTCCAGCGTAGTGTTGAACATATGCTTAGGCATTTTGTTTAACGGTTTGCCAGAAAACTGTCCGCTCTTTTGTTCTGATTCGGTATAGGTATAGTTCGCCGTCCAGTTGATATCGGGGGTGATTTTCCAGCCGAAGGTGGATTCCACGCCGCGCATAGTGGCTTCATCAACGTTGACGCGATCGCTGACAAAATCATACTGGGTGCTGCCGATGGTGCAGGCCGGGTCGGCGCTGCTGTTACAGCGGCGCACTTCGGTGATTTTATCTTTGAAATCGGTATTGAACAGGGTGACGCCTGCGTTAAGGTTTTCACCGTTATCCCACAGCAACGCCAGCTCTTCGCTCAGGCTTTTTTCCGGTTTCAGGTCCGGGTTGCCTACGATGATTCCGTTCAGACGACCCCCGCCGGTGACCTGCCCCCAGCTTGCAGAGGACTGACGCAGATCCGGCGCGCGATAGCCCGCAGATACACCGCCTTTCAACGTCCATTGATCGTTCAGATGCCAGACGCCGTAACCGCGCGGTGTCCAGTTATCGCCGTAGTTTTCGTCTTTATCCATCCGAATGCCGCCGGTCAGCGTGAAGCTGTCGGTCATCGCCCATTCGTCTTCCGCAAACAGCGCCCAGCTCCAGCGGGTGAGTTTGTTCAGACCGTCTGCCGCTTCCAGTTGGTTGCCGTTGTCCGTCAGTTTTTCATAGCGATACTGACCGCCCAGCGTCAGCGTATGCGCCCCGAGGAAAATCTGGTTCTGGTTATTGAAGATGGTGTTATAGGACTTCATCTCACGGCCAGGATTGTTGGTTTCTTCCTGCTGGATGTAGCTGGTGCTGTTGACGTCTTCATAGTAGCCGCTGTGAGTCAGTGAATATGTCGTATGCTCATAGCGGTTTTCGCTTTTGCTGTTCGGTTTGCAGGTGCCATTGCGGCAGGTTTCCGCCGCCATGGATTTACCCGGCGTACTGTTGCGATCCTGAAGCTCGCGGGCAATATCAAAATCGAAATCGTTTTTATCGTCCGGCGTGAAGTTCAGGGTCAGGCCGCCGTTGCGCAGGCGCTGTTCATTATAGCCGTTGACGATCTGGTCTTCCGCGCGGCGAGAGAGCAGGCCGGTCACTTTCGCCCCCAGCAGGCCGTCGATCAGCGGACCGGAGGCATAGGCGTTGGTCTGAAACAGATCGCCGGAATCACTGTCTTCCTGGAAAGTGGCGTCGCCATGCAGCGAGCCGCTCCAGCCTTTAGTGTTGGAGACTTTTTTTGTGATCACGTTAATCACGCCGCCCATGGCATCGGAACCGTACAGCGAGGACATCGGGCCGCGAATCACTTCGATACGTTCGATAGACTCCAGCGGCGGCAGCCAGCCTTGTTCGATACCGGAATTGTCGCTGTTCGGGCGGGTTCCGCGGGTGCTAATGCGTTTGCCGTTGACGAGGAACAGCGTGTACTGCGACGCCATCCCGCGGATGCTGATGTCGCTGCTGCTTCCGCCGCCCGTGACCACGACACCGGGGACGTCTTTCAGCGCATCGGTCACGTCGCGATACGCTTTATCTTCAAGTTGCTGTTTGGTGATAACCGAAATCGACGCAGGCGCGTTCTGAATTTTCTGCTCAAATCCGGTTGCTGTCACCACAACGGTATCCTGATCGGCAGCCTGAACGAGCGATGGGAGGCATGCCGCGCCGACGGCGACAGCGAGAGCCTTAACGTGAGGTATGGTCATTTTGTCATTCCATTAAACGAGTAAAATCCGCTTGTCATGTAAAAGGCCATGACAACTGTATGTATTTGTCTTTTAAGGACTCTTTGCGGTAAAGAAGCGGAAGAATTGTACAAAATAATCAATATTTGTAAACACAAATGATAATTGAAATCATTTGTGTTTAGTTGATTTATAAAGAAAAAGCTTGCAAGTCAACAGGATACGTAAACGTAAATGTGACGAAAAAATGAAGAAAAAAAGGAGATATGACGGGAAAATTGGAGAGGCGCGGCAAGCCCGATAAACAGGAGAGGGCGCGTGCCCCCACCGACGTTGTGCCCGGCGACATAGCCGGGCATGCGCATTATTTCATCAGATGTTCGGCGTGGAACCGCAGATGATCCTCTATAAAGGAGGCGATAAAGTAATAGCTGTGATCGTAGCCCGGCTGAATACGCAGTGTCATGGGCCACGCGGTCTGCCGGGCGGCTTCCGCCAGAACGGCAGGCTGGAGCTGATCGGCGAGGAACTGATCGCTGTCGCCCTGATCGATAAGCGTCGGTATGGCCTCTTCCGGCTTGCTGGCATACATCAGCGCGCAGCTGTCCCATTGTGCCCAGTCGGCTTTATCCTCACCCAGATAAGCGGAAAAAGCTTTTTCGCCCCAGGGCACGCGGCAGGGGTTAACGATCGGCGCAAAGGCGGAAACGCTGGTATATTTGCCGGGGTTCTTTAACGCCAGTACCAACGCGCCGTGTCCGCCCATTGAATGGCCGCTGATCGCACAGCGATCGCTGACGTTGAATTGCGCCTGGATCAGCGCAGGCAGCTCGTCGCGAATATAGTCGTACATGCGGAAATGCGCGGCCCAGGGCTGCTGCGTGGCATTGAGGTAGAAACCGGCGCCCTGGCCGAGATCGTAACCGTCATCGTTGGCGACCGCGTCACCGCGCGGGCTGGTGTCCGGCATGACCAGTACCATCCCCAGTTCTGCGGCAATCCGCTGCGCGCCCGCTTTGGTGGTAAAGTTTTCGTCATTACAGGTTAAGCCCGAGAGCCAGTACAGGACCGGAGGCGGTGTGTTGTCGCGGGGCGGCGGAAGAAAAATGCTGAACGTCATTGTACAGTTCAGCGTGGTGGAGTCGTGTCGCCAGCGTTGCTGCCAACCTTCAAAACAGCGGTGCTCCTCAAGCATTTCCATGCGTGGCTCCTTGTTATGTGATCGGAATGTGTTCGCAAACGCCCCATAATACAGATAATTCATGGTGCTGTGAGTAACTTTCACTTCCGCATTCGGCAAAGATGCCTCATCATTTGCACAACGTATAATTAACAGATTTCCGCAGTCTGTTCTGGCGGCGGAACGAAAGGCAACGACGATTTCAATAATTATCGTTGTGAATACTGGATTATGTGCACGGCCTCACGCACAATAATCGGGCTGTCACACAGCCGACAAACTTTGCCCCACGCAGGGCAGAGGCGCCACACCTGCAGGAGAAAAATTGATGTCATCACTGAGTAAAGAAGCGGCTCTGGTACATGAAGCGCTGGTCGCGCGAGGGCTGGAAACACCGTTGCGCCCGCCCGTGCATGAGATGGATAACGAAACGCGCAAACGTCTTATCGCCGGCCATATGACCGAAATTATGCAGCTGCTTAATCTCGACCTGAGCGATGACAGCCTGATGGAAACGCCGCATCGCATTGCGAAAATGTATGTCGATGAAATTTTCTCTGGTCTGGATTACGCCAACTTCCCGAAAATTACCGTCATAGAAAACAAAATGAAGGTGGATGAAATGGTGACGGTGCGCGATATCACGCTGACCAGTACCTGTGAGCACCATTTTGTGACTATCGACGGTAAAGCGACGGTCGCCTATATCCCGAAAGATTCGGTGATCGGCCTGTCAAAAATCAATCGCATCGTGCAGTTCTTCGCACAGCGTCCGCAGGTGCAGGAGCGCTTAACCCAGCAGATCCTGACCGCCTTGCAGACCCTGCTCGGCACGAACAATGTCGCGGTATCGATTGATGCTGTGCATTATTGCGTGAAAGCGCGCGGCATCCGCGATGCGACCAGCGCCACCACCACCACTTCGCTCGGCGGTCTGTTCAAGTCCAGCCAGAATACGCGTCAGGAATTCTTGCGCGCAGTGCGTCACCATAACTGATCGGGGCAGAGGCTATGGCGCGAAATGTCACGCTGGATGTTGTTCGTGGCGTCGCCGTTCTGGGCATTCTGCTTCTGAATATCAGCGCCTTTGGTTTACCAAAGGCGGCTTACCTTAATCCTGCCTGGTATGGCGAGATTACCGCGCAGGATGCCTGGACCTGGGCTGTACTCGATGTGTTCGCCCAGGCCAAATTCCTCACGCTTTTTGCCTTGTTGTTTGGCGCCGGACTGCAAATGCTGCTGCCGCGCGGAAAACGCTGGATCCAGGCGCGACTGACCCTGCTGGTTTTGCTGGGTTTTTTGCATGCCCTGTTGTTCTGGGATGGCGATATTTTGCTGGCTTATGGCCTGGTCGGGCTGATTTGCTGGCGGCTGGTGCGCGATGCGCCTTCGGTAAAAAGCCTGATGAATACGGGCATTCTGCTGTATCTGGTCGGTATTGGCGTATTACTGCTGCTCGGCGCGATCTCTGACAGCCAAACCAGTCGCGCGTGGACGCCAGACGACGCGGCGCTTCTGTATGAAAAATACTGGAAGGTGAACGGGGGTATGGAAGCCATCAGCAACCGGGTTGACGCGTTGTCCAACAGTCTGCTGGCGCTGGGCGCGCAGTATGGCTGGCAACTGGCCGGGATGATGCTGGTCGGGGCATCGCTGATGCGCAGCGGTTGGCTGAAAGGGCAGTATAGCCTTGCCCACTATCGACGCACCGGTTTCCTGCTGATTGCCGTTGGCCTGCTGATTAATCTGCCTGCCGTGGTTGCGCAGTGGCAACTGGCGTGGAGCTACCGCTGGTGCGCGTTTTTGTTACAAGCGCCGCGCGAGCTGAGCGCGCCGTTACAAACGATCGGCTATGCCGCGCTGCTGTTCGGCTACTGGCCGCAGCTAAGTCGTCTAAAACTCGTATTTGCCATCGCCTGCGTTGGGCGGATGGCGCTGACCAACTACCTGCTACAAACGCTCCTCTGTACCACGCTGTTTTATCAGTTTGGCTTATTTATGCAGTTTGATCGTAGCACGCTGCTGCTGTTCGTCATCCCCGTCTGGCTGGTAAACCTGCTGTTCTCCGTTTTCTGGTTGCGCTTCCTGCCGCAGGGGCCGGTGGAATGGGTATGGCGTCAGTTAACCCTGCGGGCATCAGGAGCGCGCATCTCTCATACATCCGGATAACGATCTGGATCACAATCATTAACAAAACGGATGTAAGCGCTTTCATCCCTGTGACCTTACTCACGTAGCGCTTTTCCTACCGCTGACAAAATAGCCGCCAGTTGTGCAGTGAACCACTGCATTGTCAAACAGGGTAGTGAATATGATCACCATACGTGATGTGGCGCGTCAGGCTGGCGTATCCGTGGCGACGGTTTCCCGGGTTTTAAACAACAGCGCGCTGGTCAGTCCCGATACGCGCGAGGCGGTAATGAAAGCGGTGACGCTGCTGGGCTATCGCCCCAACGCCAATGCGCAGGCGCTGGCGACGCAGGTGAGTGAAACCATCGGCGTGGTGGTGATGGATGTCTCTGATGCCTTTTTTGGCGCACTGGTGAAAGCGGTCGATATGGTCGCCCAACAGCATCAGAAATATGTCCTGATCGGCAACAGCTATCATGAGGCGGAAAAAGAGCGCCATGCGATTGAAGTGCTGATCCGTCAGCGATGTAACGCGCTGATCGTCCATTCAAAGGCGCTGAGCGATCGTGAACTGGGCGAATTTATGGATCAAATCCCCGGCATGGTGCTGATTAACCGTATCGTGCCTGGCTATGCTCATCGCTGCGTCTGCCTGGACAACATCAGCGGCGCGAAAATGGCGACCCGGATGCTGCTGAACAACGGTCACCAGCGGATTGGTTATTTGGCCTCCAGCCACGGTATTGAAGATGACGATATGCGCAGGGAAGGGTGGCTGAGCGCGCTTGGCGAGCAGGGGATAACGCCGCCGGAAAGCTGGACAGGCGTGGGCTCGCCGGACATGCAGGGCGGGGAGTCTGCAATGGTCGAACTGCTGGGGCGCAACCTGCAACTGACCGCCGTCTTCGCCTATAACGACAGCATGGCCGCCGGCGCGCTGACGGCACTCAAGGATAACGGCATTGCTATCCCGCTGCATCTTTCGATCATTGGTTTCGATGATATTCCCATTGCCCGTTACACCGATCCACAACTGACAACGGTGCGTTATCCCATCGCGTCAATGGCGAAACTGGCGACCGAACTGGCATTACAGGGCGCGGCGGGGACGCTGGACGCAACGGCGACCCACTGTTTTATGCCGACGCTGGTCAGGCGGCATTCCGTCGCCGCCCGGCAGAATGCGGTGGTGATCACTAACTCATGACGTCGGCAGATGTAACCGTTTTCAATATGTGAGTAAATTCACAGTATATTAACATTGCCGTCGCTATGATGGCACCGCTTAGCGCAGTGTAACTACGATGTAACCGTGAGTAATCACTTTTAACGAATAAAAGCTGCTTTAAGCAAAATTAAAGCCTACTTCTGGAGCGTTACCGGGCAAGGAAGAACGATTTTTTTAAAAAGAGCCTCGGCGTTCAATTAACACTTCATTAACGTTATGTCCCGCCGGGCATTTATCTGAAGCACTACCCTGCATAATAAAACCGGAGTTACCATGAATAAGAAGGTGTTGACCCTTTCTGCTGTAATGGCAGGCATGTTGTTCGGCGCGGCTGCGCACGCCGCGGATACTCGCATCGGTGTGACAATCTATAAATATGACGATAACTTTATGTCCGTGGTGCGTAAGGCTATCGAAGCAGACGCGAAAGCGGCGCCGGACGTCCAGTTGCTGATGAACGACTCGCAAAACGACCAGTCCAAACAGAACGATCAGATAGATGTCCTGCTGGCGAAGGGGGTGAAAGCGCTGGCGATCAACCTGGTCGACCCGGCGGCGGCTGGCACCGTTATTGAAAAAGCCCGCGGCCAGAACGTGCCGGTGGTTTTCTTCAACAAAGAACCTTCCCGTAAAGCGCTGGACAGTTATGACAAAGCCTATTACGTCGGCACTGACTCCAAAGAATCCGGTATTATCCAGGGCGATCTGATCGCGAAACACTGGGCGGCGAATCAGGGCTGGGATCTGAATAAAGACGGTCAGATTCAGTTCGTACTGCTAAAAGGCGAGCCGGGTCACCCGGACGCGGAAGCGCGTACCACTTACGTGGTTAAAGAATTGAACGACAAAGGCATCAAGACCGAACAGCTTCAGTTAGATACCGCCATGTGGGATACCGCTCAGGCGAAAGACAAAATGGACGCGTGGTTGTCCGGCCCGAACGCTAACAAAATTGAAGTGGTTATCGCTAACAACGATGCGATGGCAATGGGGGCGGTAGAAGCGCTGAAAGCGCACAACAAAACCAGCATTCCGGTCTTTGGCGTGGATGCGCTGCCAGAAGCGCTGGCGCTGGTGAAATCCGGAGCGATGGCCGGTACTGTGCTGAATGACGCCAACAACCAGGCGAAAGCGACATTCGATCTGGCGAAAAACCTGGCGGATGGCAAAGGCGCCGCAGACGGCACCAGCTGGAAAATTGAAAACAAAATTGTGCGCGTTCCTTACGTGGGCGTAGATAAAGATAACCTGGCCGAGTTCTCCAAAAAGTAAGACTGTTGGGCGCGATTGTGATCGCGCCCTTTAATCACGCACTCTGCGAGGCCGACAAGGTATAATTATGGTCAGCACAACGACACCGTCCTCAGGCGAATACTTGTTGGAAATGAGCGGTATCAACAAGTCTTTTCCCGGCGTTAAGGCACTTGATAATGTTAATTTAAAAGTCCGTCCACACTCTATTCATGCATTGATGGGAGAAAACGGCGCGGGGAAATCGACACTATTGAAATGTCTTTTTGGCATCTATCAAAAAGATTCTGGCAGCATATTATTTCAGGGGAAAGAGATCGATTTCCATTCAGCGAAAGAAGCGCTGGAAAACGGTATTTCAATGGTTCATCAGGAATTAAACCTGGTATTACAACGCTCCGTGATGGACAACATGTGGCTCGGGCGTTATCCCACCAAAGGCATGTTTGTCGATCAGGACAAAATGTATCGCGACACAAAAGCGATATTTGACGAACTGGATATTGATATCGACCCGCGGGCGCGCGTCGGGACGCTTTCCGTTTCGCAAATGCAGATGATCGAAATTGCCAAGGCGTTTTCCTATAATGCCAAAATCGTCATCATGGATGAGCCGACCTCGTCGTTAACCGAAAAAGAGGTTAATCATCTGTTTACGATTATTCGTAAGCTGAAAGAACGCGGCTGCGGCATTGTGTATATCTCGCATAAAATGGAAGAGATTTTCCAGCTCTGCGATGAGGTCACGGTGCTGCGCGACGGCCAGTGGATTGCCACTCAGCCGCTCGAAGGGCTGGATATGGACAAGATCATCGCCATGATGGTTGGACGCTCGCTGAACCAGCGTTTCCCGGATAAAGAGAACAAACCCGGTGAAGTGATACTGGAAGTGCGTAATCTGACGTCGCTGCGCCAGCCGTCGATTCGTGACGTCTCTTTTGATCTGCATAAAGGTGAAATTCTCGGTATTGCCGGGCTGGTAGGCGCAAAACGTACCGACATCGTCGAAACGCTGTTTGGTATTCGTGAGAAATCTTCCGGCACCATTACCCTGCACGGCAAAAAAATCAATAACCATAATGCGAACGAAGCCATCAATCACGGCTTTGCGCTGGTTACCGAGGAGCGACGCTCTACCGGTATTTATGCCTATCTGGATATTGGTTTTAACTCCTTAATCTCCAATATCCATAATTATAAAAACAAGGTCGGTCTGTTAGACAATTCGCGGATGAAAAGCGACACCCAGTGGGTTATTGACTCCATGCGGGTAAAAACCCCTGGCCACCGCACGCAAATTGGTTCGCTTTCCGGAGGCAACCAGCAGAAAGTGATTATTGGTCGCTGGCTGCTGACCCAGCCGGAGATATTAATGCTCGACGAACCCACGCGTGGAATTGACGTTGGCGCCAAATTTGAAATCTATCAGTTAATTGCGGAACTGGCCAAAAAAGGAAAAGGGATCATCATTATCTCCTCCGAAATGCCGGAATTGTTAGGGATAACCGATCGTATTCTGGTCATGAGCAACGGACTCGTGTCTGGAATTGTTGATACTAAAACGACTACGCAAAATGAAATTTTGCGTCTTGCGTCTTTGCACCTTTAAGATCAGGGGCTCCTCATGAGTGCGTTAAATAAGAAAAGTTTTCTCACTTATCTGAAAGAGGGCGGTATTTACGTCGTTCTTTTAGTGTTACTGGCAATTATTATTTTTCAGGATCCCACGTTCTTAAGTCTGCTTAACCTGAGTAACATTCTGACTCAGTCCTCGGTGCGCATTATTATCGCCCTCGGTGTGGCGGGGCTGATCGTCACCCAGGGGACAGACCTGTCAGCCGGGCGTCAGGTCGGGCTGGCGGCGGTGGTTGCGGCAACACTATTGCAGTCGATGGAGAACGCCAATAAGGTCTTTCCGGAAATGGCGACCATGCCGATTGCGCTGGTGATCCTGATTGTCTGCGCTATTGGCGCGATTATCGGCCTGATCAACGGCATCATTATCGCCTATCTGAACGTGACGCCGTTTATTACCACGCTGGGTACGATGATTATCGTGTACGGTATTAACTCCCTGTATTACGACTTCGTTGGGGCATCGCCGATTTCCGGCTTTGACAGCGGTTTCTCGACCTTCGCGCAGGGCTTTATCGCGTTAGGCAGCTTCCGGCTTTCCTATATCACGTTCTATGCACTGATCGCCGTGGCGTTCGTGTGGGTGTTGTGGAACAAAACCCGCTTCGGTAAAAACATTTTCGCTATCGGCGGCAACCCGGAAGCGGCGAAAGTGTCTGGCGTCAACGTCGCGCTGAACCTGCTGATGATCTATGCCCTCTCCGGCGTGTTCTACGCGTTTGGCGGTTTGCTGGAAGCGGGGCGTATCGGCTCCGCCACCAATAACCTCGGCTTTATGTATGAACTGGATGCGATTGCCGCGTGTGTCGTAGGCGGCGTATCGTTTAGCGGCGGCGTTGGGACGGTGTTGGGCGTGGTGACCGGGGTCATTATCTTTACGGTTATCAACTACGGTCTGACCTATATCGGCGTTAACCCGTACTGGCAGTACATTATCAAGGGCGGCATTATCATTTTCGCCGTTGCGCTGGACTCCCTGAAGTACGCACGTAAGAAGTAACCGGCAGGACAAAAAAACCGGCGCAGAGCCTCTGCGCCGGTTTTTTATTTAAAGAACACTAACCAGACGCCGACAACCAGCGCGCCAACGGCAACGCCAAAATAGGCGATAACGTAGCTCCAGTAGACGCCCGGTTGCCCGGTCCGCTGAATGATAAGCGGCGTCTGCGAGCCTTTTACCGTTTTTTCTACACTGCCTGCGCGTAGCGCTTTGAGCCCTTCACGAAAGGTCCACAGGACGATCATCAGTACGCCAATGACGATAAAAATCGTTTTATCTTCCATGTTATTTTCCCAGTTTCTTTTGCAATTCCAGCAACTGCTCTGGCGTAACCGCCGGGTAACCCTGCGCGTCATCGGGGATCTGATGCTGTGTCGGGATAGGCACCAGCGGGCCGAGGAAACGCGGTTCACGCTTAAACAAGTACAGGTCCGCCAGCGCGCCAAAGCGTGCGCCAAACTCGCGAACCCGAACCGTCAGCATATCCTTCGGCGACGGGACGGCGTAGCACTGCGCCTGAATGCCCATATGCAGAGCGATAAACAGCGCGCGCTCGCAGTGGAAGCGCTGAGTGATGATAATAAAGTCGTTGGTGTCAAAAACCTTGCGGGTGCGGACAATTGAATCCAGCGTGCGGAACCCGGCATAATCCAGCACGATGTCCGCCGGATCGACGCCTGCGGCAATCAGATCCTTACGCATGGTTCTCGGTTCGTTATAACTCTGCAGGGCGTTGTCGCCGCTAAGCAGCAAATAGTTCACTTTCCCGCTGTTATAGGCGTTGAGCGCGCCCTGAATGCGGTAACGGTAGTACTGGTTGATGACGCCAGCGCGATAATATTTCGCGGTGCCGAGCACCACGCCGACCTGACGATAGGGAAGGTCCTGCAGTTCATCATAAATATAAGGCGCGGTTTTCCAGCTCATCCAGCGGTCAAGGCCGAGCACGGTCAACAGCAGCAAGCCGATCAGGACTAACAGGCTGTAAAAAACGCGCTTTAGCATGAAGAAAACTCGGTAACGGGATGAAATTTCAATCAGGCTACTTTACCCGCCTGCGAAGCGCAAGAAACGGCAGTCTGATTGAAGGGATTTTCAGCAATACGCCCGGGAAAAAACGCGTAACATCCAGGCAGGAAAAAGCAACGGCAATTGTGCGGGAGGGGGACGTTGCTCACGCCGGCCTGGATGATGACAGGTTTATGCTAACAATACGCGGTCGATATTATTGCAGCCCAATGCCTTCAGCGTTGCGGCGGTGGCATCCCACTGAATCAACGAGGCGTCCGCTTTTTCCGCCAGCACCGCCCGCTGAATATCGGCAAAATCATATCCGTTGAGATTCAATAAATTCAGCGCGCCCTGAAGCGGCGGCAGAGTCGGGTTAAACGCCGCATTTTCGGCGTAGCTTCCGCTAAAAATGTTGCCGTCTTTGCACGCCAGCGCCACGCCGCTTGGTGACTGGCTGTAAGGCATATGTGAGCGGTTCGCCGCGGCAACGGCCGCCTGCGCCAGCGCGTCGCCTTCGGCGGAGAAGCCATGATCCTGCTCGTCCATCAAGAGCGTCTTAATGTCCAGATCTTTAGGGCCGAAGGCGTCCGGCAGATAGTCGCGCAGGGTATGCGGTTCGCGTCCTGGCAGATGAATGCGCAGATCCAGCCCGCTGTTCAGTTCATTCATAAACTGACGACAGTGACCACATGGCGTGTAGTTGACAGTGATCGCCGCAAGGCCTTTTTCCCCGCGCAGCCACGCGTGACTGATAGCGCTTTGCTCGGCATGGACGGTTTGCTGCATGGTGGCGCCCAGATATTCCATATTGCCGCCGAAATACCACGTGCCGCTGACGCCGCGCGCAATCGCGCCGACGTTGAAATGGGAGAGCGGGGTACAGGCGCAGGCCGCAGCCAGGGGCAGCAGCGCAAATGCCAGCGCGTCTTCGTCAAGTCCCGTGGCGCTTTTCAGCCACGCGACCTGCTCTGCGGTCAGCAAGGCGGGGAAATGCGTTTCCGCCAGGATCGGCGCCAGCGCTGATTGCAAATTATCCGCAAGTTGGCCAAAGGCAGTGTGAAAACGTGGGTGCATGGCGTTGCCTCAAAATAATGTAATGGGATCGTAGTGTACGGGCCTGCCAGGGCTTTATATGTGATATGAATCTCATTATTTGTGCAACTTATGAAACTTAAATGAAAAATGCGCGACGTATCGCAAATTTTAGCCGGCTACCGCCAGAATGAGCGGAAACAAAAACGGCGCGATCAGGGAGGTGATGATCCCGCAGATCACCAGCGCCAGCGAACTGAACGCCCCTTCCTGATAATCCAGCTCCGCGCAGCGGGCGGTGCCGAGGGCGTGAGAAGCCGTTCCCATCGCCAGGCCACGCGCGGCTTTAGTACGAATACGCATGGCATTTAACAGGGTGTGGCCAAAGACGGCGCCGAGAATACCGACAAATATCACGCAAACCGCGCTCACTGCCGGGATGCCGCCAATGCTGCCGCCCACCGCCATTGCGATTGGCGTGGTGACGGATTTTGGCAACACCGACGCGGCAATTTCCGGAGTTGCCCCCATCAGCAGCGCAACCGAGGTGCCGGTCACCATCGCCACAACGCTGCCGACAAAGCAGATGGTGATGATGGATTTCCAGCGGGCGCGGATTTGGTGCAACTGTTCATATAGCGGATAGGCCAGCGCCACGACCGCCGGTTGCAGCAGATCGTTTAACACTTCACTGCCTTTGAAATAGTGATCGTAGGGAATCCCCGTAAGCAGCAAAAACGGAATGATGACCACCATCGCCACCAGCAGCGGGTTCAGCAACGGAAACTTAAAGCGCGCCGCCAGCTTCCGCGCGGCAAAAAAGACCGCTAAGGTCAGCGGCAGCGACCACCAGATATAGGCCATCATTCTTTTGATCCTTTCTGTCCAACCACTTTACGTTCACCGTGAACCAGGTGCGAACTCCAGCTGACCACCAGAAAAACCACCAGCGTACTGATGGCGCACGAGACCACCACCGGGCCAAACTGCGCGCGCAGTAAGTCAAAATACTGCATCACGCCCACGCCAATTGGCACAAACAGCAGCGCCATATAGCGAATCAGGACATAGCAGCCAGGATTGACCCATTTAGCGGGGATGATTTGTAGCGCCAGCAGGACAAACAGGATCAGCATGCCGATAATGCTGCCGGAAATGGCGACAGGAAGCAGAGTTGCAATAAAAATGCCCGCATACAGGCAGGCATAGATCAGCACGAAAGCGCGTAAATATTGCCAGATGATATTCAGTGTCTTACTCATGGGATACGCCTTAAATGAGATGGATTCATCATACAATTAAACGTTAAAACGTGCTACCGATCACATCATGAATTCTTAGCATACTGAGGATAGACAACGGGAACATCGTGCCATGTTCTCCTTTCGTCGGGCTAGACCTGTGTCAAAAAGTGCAGAAAGCGGCTGAGCGCCGCCGAAGGCGTTTCGTTGTTGCGCCAGAACACGCCGACGCTGCCTTTCTGCTCTATCTTCGGCAGGTTCAGGATCACCAGTTGCTCCTGGCTGGCATAGCGCTGCGCCAGCCGTAAAGAAAGAATAGAGATCATGTCGCTGCTTTGCAGCAGGTTAGTGCTGACGTTCATGGATGCCGATTCAATGGTGTTTTCTGGCAGCATCACGCCGTTATCGACCAGCGCGTTATCAATGCTGATGCGGATGGGCGTCCCCGTGGGCCAGACGATCCAGCGCCAACTGGCGAGATCGTTCCAGGAGAGGCTGGCATGGCTGGCCAGCGGGTGATCCGGCCGCGCAACAAAGCAGACGGGTTCGGTATACAGGACCTGATAGTTCAGCGGAAGCTGGAGCGCCCGCCCGCCAACCCGGCCAACCACCACATCCACTGACCCCGCCAGCAGATCGTGCAGCAGCGGCGTCATCACTTTTTCTTCGATGTTGAGGTGCAGCGTCGGCATCTCGCTGAGCAAACCGAGGATCGCCTGTGACACACAGTCAGTCGCCACCGGCGAGCAACCGATTTTCAGGCTGCCGACCAGACCACCGGCCTTAAAGCGGGCAATTTCATACTGGGATCGCTCCATGTCGTTGATTAAGCGCTGAGCATGCTGCAACAACAATTTGCCGCCTTCGGACGGGCGCAGGCCTTTACTGTGACGTTCGAAGAGCGTGATCCCTATCTCATCTTCGAGCTGTGACAACCATTTCGACAGCGCGGGCTGGCTGATATTCATCATTCGCGCCACCTGCGTGAGATTGCCTTGCTCGCCCAGCGCCATCAGCGTTTGCAGGTGATGAAGTTTCAATTTCTGCGCCCAGTTTGCCATCCGCGATAACCTCCAGGTTATGTCTCTGCATGAAAAGCCATTGTACATTTTATCGCCCTATCTACAAACTCGTAACATACCAAAAACAAAAGAACCTCTTACCTTACCTGCACCGAGGCATACACAATGACTCAACGACGTGAACTACAGGCTCTGATCGATGCCGCCCCCGTCGGCAAAACCCAGTGGCGGGTGATCATCTGCTGCTTTCTGGTGGTGATGCTGGACGGCTTTGATACTGCCGCGATTGGCTTTATTGCACCCGACATTCGCAGCCACTGGCAACTGACCGCCGGTGACCTCGCGCCGCTGTTTGGCGCGGGACTGCTGGGGCTGACGGCGGGCGCGCTGCTCTGCGGCCCACTTTCCGACCGCTTTGGCCGCAAACGGGTTATCGAGCTTTGCGTGGCGCTGTTCGGCGCTCTGAGTCTGATCTCGGCGTTTTCGCCGGATCTGCAAACGCTGGTATTCCTGCGCTTTTTGACCGGGCTTGGGCTGGGCGGCGCGATGCCGAACACCATCACCATGACCTCTGAATATCTGCCTGCGCGGCGGCGCGGCGCGCTGGTGACCCTGATGTTCTGCGGCTTTACCCTCGGTTCGGCGATGGGGGGGATCGTCAGCGCCCAACTGGTGGCGGTCATTGGCTGGCACGGCATTCTGATCCTTGGCGGGGTGCTGCCGTTAATGCTGTTCGCCGCGCTGCTGTTCGTGCTGCCGGAATCTCCGCGCTGGCAGGTTCGTCGCCAACTGCCGCAGGCCACCATTGCACGCACGGTCAGCGCCATTACCCGTCAGCGTTACGAGGACACGCATTTTTACCTTAACGAAGCGGCGGCGATCGCCAAAGGCAGCATTCGTCAGCTTTTCGTGGGTCGCCAGTTGCCCATTACCCTGATGTTATGGGTGGTGTTCTTCATGAGCCTGCTGATTATTTATCTGCTTTCAAGCTGGATGCCCACGCTGCTCAACCACCGCGGCATTGACCTCCAGCAGGCCTCCTGGGTGACGGCGGCTTTCCAGATTGGCGGTACGCTGGGGGCGCTGGCGCTGGGCGTACTGATGGATAAACACAACCCGTTCCGGGTTCTGGCGGTGAGCTATGCGCTGGGCGCGGTGTGCATCATCATGATTGGCCTGAGCGAAAACGGCCTGTGGCTGATGGCGCTGGCGATTTTTGGTACCGGGGTAGGGATCAGCGGATCGCAGGTGGGACTGAACGCCTTAACCGCCACGCTCTACCCGACGCAAAGCCGCGCGACAGGCGTCAGTTGGTCAAACGCGGTGGGTCGCTGCGGCGCCATCGTCGGATCGCTCTCCGGCGGCGTGATGATGGCGATGAATTTCTCATTCGATACGCTGTTTTTCATTATCGCTGTCCCGGCGGCGATCAGCGCGGTGATGTTGACCCTGCTGATCGTGGTTGTCCGTCAGTCAGCCTCTGTCCCCGATAACGTACCGCGCACTGGCGGTATGGTAAATGAATAAGGAGAATCCCTATGTCTGAACATAACCAGGATGTCAAAAACAGCCGTCAGCAGTTCTATCAGCATATTTCGGGGCAAAACCTGACCCCGCTGTGGGAGTCGCTGCATCACCTGGTGCCGCAAACCCCGAACGCCAACTGCGCGCCGGCTTACTGGAACTACCAGGAAATTCGTCCGCTGCTGCTGGAGAGCGGCAACCTGATTGGCGCAAAAGAGGCGGTGCGCCGCGTGCTGGTGCTGGAAAACCCGATGCTGCGCGGACAATCCTCTATCACCTCGACGCTGTATGCCGGGCTTCAGCTGATCATGCCGGGAGAGGTCGCCCCGAGCCACCGCCATAACCAGTCGGCGCTGCGGTTTATTGTGGAAGGGAAAGGGGCGTTCACTGCCGTGGATGGCGAGCGTACGCAGATGCACGTCGGTGACTTTATTCTGACGCCGCAATGGCAGTGGCATGACCATGGCAACCCGGGCGATGAGCCGGTTGTCTGGCTTGACGGGCTGGACCTGCCGCTGGTGAATCTTCTCGGCTGCGGCTTTGCCGAGGATTACCCGGAAGATCAGCAACCGGTGACGCGCAAAGAGGGCGATTACCTGCCGCGCTATGCCGCTAACATGCTGCCGCTGCGTCAGCAAAAGGGGAATTCATCACCGATCTTCAACTATCGCTACGATCGCAGTCGCGAAGCGCTGCACGATCTGACCCGTTTCGGCGAGGCCGACGAGTGGGACGGCTACAAAATGCGCTACGTCAACCCGGTCACCGGCGGATACCCGATGCCATCGATGGGCACTTTCCTGCAGCTGTTGCCGAAAGGCTTTGTCTCGCGGATGGCGCGCACCACCGACAGCACCATTTACCACGTGGTGGAGGGCAGCGGCGAAGTGACCATCGGCAATGAAACCTTCACCTTTACCGCCAAAGACATTTTCGTGGTGCCGACCTGGCACGGCGTGTCGTTTACATCCTCCGATGACACCGTGTTATTCAGTTTTTCAGACCGGCCGGTACAGGAAGCGCTCGGGTTATTCCGCGAAGCACGTTATTAATAAGGGAGAAAACAATGACTCAGTATGTATTTGAACCGCAAGCGCCCGTTACCGTACCGGTGGTCGGCAGCGATGAACGCTTCCCCGTCCGCCGCGTGTATTGCGTCGGACGCAACTACGCCGCCCATGCCCGGGAAATGGGCTTCGACCCGGATCGCGAGCCGCCGTTCTTCTTCTGCAAGCCCGCCGATGCCGTAGTGCCGGTGCCGGCAGGTGAAACGCTCGAACTGCCGTATCCGGCGCAAACCGACAATTACCACTATGAAATTGAGCTGGTGGTGGCGATAGGCAAAAAAGGCAGTGATATCCCGTTAGAAAACGCCCATGAATATGTCTGGGGCTATGCCACCGGACTGGATATGACCCGCCGCGATCGGCAGATGGAGATGCGCCAGATGGGCCGTCCGTGGGAGATTGGCAAAGCGTTCGATCTCTCTGCGCCTATCGCGCCGCTGCATAAAGCCAGCCAGGCGCCGGACGTTAATGCCGCGCCTATCTGGCTCCAGGTCAACGGCGAAGATCATCAGCGCAGCGACATCCGCCACCTCATCTGGTCGGTGAACGAAACCATTAGCTATCTGTCCGGCTTTTTCGAACTGCAACCGGGGGATCTCATTTTTACCGGCACGCCGGAAGGGGTGGGGGCAGTGGTGAAGGGCGATGTGATCACCGGTAACGTGGACGGGTTAACCCCCCTCGCCGTGAAGATTGTCTGAGGTGAGACATGAAGCTGTACAGTTTTTTCAATAGTTCGGCCTCGTACCGCGTGCGCATTGCACTGGCGCTGAAAGGTATCGACTACCAGACGGTGGGCGTCAATATCCGCATTGGTCAGCAAAATGAACTGGCCTACCGGCGGATGAATCCGGTGGGGCTGGTGCCAACGCTGGTGACCGATGACGGCGACGCGCTTGGCCAGTCGCTGGCGATTATCGACTGGCTGGACCGGCATTTCCCGCAGTCGCCACTGCTGCCGGCCAGCGATCCGGCGCGCAGCCAGGTACTGGAGATTGTCTACGCTATCGCCTGTGATATTCATCCGGTGAATAATTTGCGGGTGCTGCGCTATCTCACTGACGAACTGAAGATCAGCGAAGAGGATAAAAAACGCTGGTACGCGCACTGGATCCAGCAGGGGCTGAGCGCTGTTGAACAGTTGTTGCGTCAAAGCCAGTCTCAGTCGTACTGCGTTGGAAACCGTCCAACGCTTGCCGACTGTTGCTTGATCCCGCAGTGGGCGAACGCGCTGCGTATGGGGTGTGACTTAAGCGCCTTTCCGCGCTGCAATGCGGTGTATGAAGCCTGCACACAGCTTCCGGCGTTTATCGCCGCCGCGCCCGAAAATCAACAAGATAAACTCTCAGCCTGAGAAGGAGAACGACAATGGCTAAAGTGAAGAGCGCAATTATCGTTGGCGGCGGCATCGGCGGGGCAGCAACCGCGCTTTCGCTGGCGCGCCAGGGTATCAAGGTGATGCTGCTGGAAAAGGCGCATGAGATTGGCGAGATTGGCGCAGGCATCCAGCTTGGCCCAAATGCCTTTTCGGCGCTGGACAGCCTCGGTGTTGGCGACGTAGCGCGCCAGCGGGCGGTATTTACCGACCATATCACCATGATGGATGCGGTAAACGCGGAGGAAGTTGTCCGCATTGAAACCGGCCAGGCGTTTCGCGACCATTTCGGCGGGCCGTATGCCGTGATTCACCGCGTCGACATTCATGCATCGGTCTGGGAAGCGGTGCTGACCCATCCTGATGTTGAATACCGGACGTCCACCAATGTGGTGGATATTCGCCAGACGCCGGACGACGTCACGGTATTTGATGAGCAGGGAAACAGCTGGACAGCCGATATTCTGGTGGGCTGTGACGGCGTGAAGTCGATTGTGCGCCAGAGTCTGCTGGGGGATTCCCCGCGGGTGACCGGACATGTGGTCTACCGGGCGGTGATTGACTGTGACGATATGCCGGAAGATTTACGCATTAACGCGCCGGTACTGTGGGCGGGGCCGCACTGTCACCTTGTTCACTATCCGCTACGCGGCGGCAAGCAGTACAACCTAGTGGTGACGTTCCATAGCCGTCAGCAGGAGGAGTGGGGGGTGAAGGACGGCAGTAAAGAAGAGGTGCTCTCGTATTTTGCCGGTATCCATCCTCGTCCACGTCAGATGCTCGACAAACCCACCTCCTGGCGTCGCTGGTCCACCGCCGATCGCGAACCGGTGGAAAAATGGGGAACGGAGCGCATTACGCTGGTCGGTGACGCCGCGCACCCGGTCGCGCAGTATATGGCCCAGGGCGCATGCATGGCGCTGGAAGATGCGGTGACCCTCGGCAAAGCGCTGGAAATATGCGAGGGCGATGCGGCAAGCGCCTTTGCGCTGTATGAGTCGGTGCGTATTCCGCGCACGGCGCGAATTGTCTGGTCGACCCGCGAAATGGGGCGCGTCTACCACGCTGCGGGCGTCGAACGTCAGGTGCGTAATCTGCTGTGGAAAGGCAAATCGCAGGCCGAATTTTATCGCGGCATGGAGTGGTTATACGGCTGGAAAGAGGATAACTGTCTGCTGCCGCGCTAGCGCTGTGCTTCATCTCCGGCCTGGGCAGCCGTTTTACCGCCATCCGGCAAAAGGTTTTGATCCTCGCAGAGAGGCGCTATGATAGCGCCTCTTTTTTTGCGGATAACCTTATGCGTGTTTTACTGGCGCCGATGGAAGGCGTACTCGACTCCCTGGTACGCGAGCTTCTGACGGAAGTGAATGACTACGATTTATGCATCACCGAATTTGTGCGCGTGGTGGATCAACTTCTGCCGGTAAAAGTGTTTCATCGCCTGTGTCCGGAACTGATGAACGGCAGCCGAACGCCTTCCGGGACGCTGGTGCGCGTGCAACTGCTGGGCCAATATCCACAGTGGCTGGCGGAGAACGCCGCCCGCGCCGTTGAGCTGGGATCCTACGGCGTCGATCTCAACTGCGGCTGCCCGTCGAAAATGGTTAACGGCAGCGGTGGCGGCGCGACGCTTCTGAAAGATCCGGAGCTGATTTATCAGGGCGCCAAAGCGATGCGTGAGGCGGTACCTGCCCACCTGCCGGTGACGGTAAAAGTCCGTCTCGGCTGGGACAGCGGCGATAAAAAATTTGAGATCGCCGACGCCGTGCAGCAGGCCGGGGCCAGTGAGCTGGTGGTGCATGGCCGCACGAAAGAGCAGGGCTACAAAGCCGAACACATCAACTGGCAGGCTATCGGCGAGATTCGCCAGCGTCTGACCATTCCGGTGATCGCCAATGGGGAAATCTGGGACTGGCAAAGCGCGCAGGCCTGCATGGCGGCAAGCGGCTGTGACGCGATAATGATTGGCCGTGGCGCGCTGAATATTCCTAACCTCAGCCGGGTGGTGAAATACAACCAGCCGCGGATGCCGTGGCCGGAGGTGGTGGCGCTACTGCAAAAATATACCCGTCTGGAAAAGCAGGGAGATACCGGGCTTTATCACGTGGCGCGCATCAAGCAGTGGCTGGGGTATTTGCGTAAAGAATATGATGAAGCCACCGTTCTCTTTCAGCACATCCGCGCGTTAAATCATTCACCGGACATTGCACGGGCGATCCAGGCGATAACCCTCTGATAACTGGCCGGGTAAGCGAAGCGTCGCTACCCGGCGCAGCCGTTAAAAAATCATCTTAAACACGCCGGTGACCACCAACAGCCCAATCAGAAAAATAATCAAAATCACCCACAGTAAAATCTTCATTGCCGTTCCCTTATTGGTAAGTTCAGATTAAGTATAGGAAATCTTCTGCAACCTGCCGCCGGGATATCGTCCGTAAATAACAAACACATAAATCAGATAAATAAATCCAATTAATGATATTTATTTGAAAAATACATTGCCGGATATGACGGTTATTTGCCAAAGATGTTATGCCACGCGTAACTAAAAAACCGCATTCAACAACGGGTAAGCTCCGCGCACCCTTTCTAAGCAGAACTTCTTCATGAATCGTAACTCTTTTCACGCTGTGAAAGCGTGCTTCCCCTTAGCACTTTTGCTGGCGGGATGCGCCCCCATGCATGACAGTCATCAGACGCTGGCGCAGCAAACCCCCGCGACTCACGTTGACGCCTCACTGCCTGCGTCACTCAAAAAAGGGTGGCCGGAAAGCCAATGGTGGCAGGTATATCACGATCCCCAGCTCAACGGTCTGATTGAGCACGCCCTGCTGCACTCGCCGGATATGCAGGTGGCTGAACAACGCATTCAACTGGCGGAAGCGCAGGCGAAAGCGGTTGAAACCCAGGACGGTCCGCAACTGGATTTTTCAGCGGATCTCGAGCGGCAGAAAATGTCAGCGGAAGGGTTAATGGGGCCGTTCGCACTGACCGATCCCGCGGCAGGCACCACGGGACCGTGGTATACCAACGGTACATTTGGCTTAACCGCCGGTTGGGATCTGGATTTATGGGGGAAAAATCGTGCGGAAGTGACGGCGCGAATCGGCGCGGTGAAAGCGCGGGAAGCGGAACGTGAGCAGACCCGCCAGTTGCTGGCAAGCAGCGTCACGCGGTTGTACTGGGAATGGCAAACGCAGGCGGCGTTAAGCACACTGCTCCAGCAAATCGAAGACGAACAACGCAATATTATTAACAGCGATCGCCAGCTGTACCAGAACGGGATAACGTCTTCGGTCGAGGGTGTTGAAACCGATATCGATGACAGCAAAACACAACAGCAACTGAATGATGCTGCCGGAAAGATGAAGGTCATAGAGGCGCGGCTCAGCGCGCTCATTAATGCCCAGTCGACCTCGCTGGCGCTTCACCCGGTGGCGCTGCCGAACGTGGAAAGCCGACTGCCGGATTGCCTGGGCTATGAATTGCTGGCGCGCAGGGCAGATTTGCAGGCGGCGCACTGGTATATCGAATCGTCGCTCAGCAGCGTGGAGGCGGCGAAAGCGGCGTTTTATCCTGATATCAACCTGATGGCTTTTCTGCAACAGGATGCGCTGCATTTAAGCGATCTGTTCCGCAGTTCCGCGCAGCAGATGGGCGTTACCGCCGGGCTGACGCTACCGATTTTCGACAGCGGCAGACTGAACGCGAATCTGGATATCGCCCAGGCGCAAAGCGATTTGTCGATCGCGAATTACAACAAAGCGGTGGTGGCGGCGGTAAATGACGTCGCACGCGCCGCCAGTCAGGTGGCAACGCTGGCGCAAAAAAATGCCCATCAGCAGCAGATTGAGCACGATGCCCGGCGGGTGGTAACGTTGGCTGAAGCGCGTTTCAGGGCGGGGATTATTGCCGGTTCCCGCGTTAGCGAGGCGAAAATTCCGGCGCTGCGCGAACAGGGTAAGGGCCTGATTTTACAAGGCCAGTGGCTGGACGCCTCGGTACAGCTCACCAGCGCGCTCGGCGGCGGCTACCCGCACTCCTGATCTTTCCGGCTCTCTCAGACTGAGCTTCTATACTTAGAGCCTGATGAGACAGATTCTTAAGGTTCAGTTTGATTCAACCGGAGATATTATGAGAAAAGTGGCCATTGTCACCGCGTCTGATTCAGGTATCGGCAAAGCCTGCGCCCTGCATCTGGCGCAGCAGGGATTTGATATTGGCATCACCTGGCATTCCGATGAACAGGGCGCGCGCGCGACAGCGCAAGAGGTGATGAAGCACGGCGTTCGCGCTGAGACCGTCCAGTTAGATCTCAGCCAGCTACCTGCGGGGGTACAGGCGCTTGAGCAACTGATTACCCGGCTGGGCCGGATTGACGTGCTGGTGAATAATGCTGGCACAATGCGCAAAGCCGCGTTTCTTGAGATGCCCTTCGATGACTGGCGACAGATTTTCACGGTGGACGTCGACGGCGCATTTCTCTGTTCCCAACTGGCTGCTCGCCAGATGGTAAAACAGGGGGAGGGCGGCCGTATTATCAATATCACCTCGGTACATGAGCATACGCCGCTGCCCGAGGCCAGCGCTTATACCGCCGCGAAACACGCCCTTGGCGGGCTGACCAAATCCATGGCGCTTGAACTGGTCAAACACAATATTCTGGTCAACGCCGTGGCGCCGGGAGCCATCGCCACCCCGATGAATGATATGGACGACAGCGACGTGAAGCCTGGCGCTGAACCGTCGATCCCACTGGGCAGAATGGGGGCGACGCGCGAAATTGCCAGCCTGGTGGCGTGGCTGTGTTCGGACGGGGCAAGCTACACCACCGGCCAGTCGCTGATCGTCGACGGCGGATTTATGCTCGCCAATCCACAGTTTACACCGCAGTAGCGTTCGTATTAGTCGGCTTTGCGGCGGCTGCGGCGTTTTAGCCACCCGCGAACGCCGACCACCAGCGCAATGGCAAGAAACAGCCAGACCAGATGTTTTAGATGGTGATCAAGGCTGTGCAGCCAGGGGGCAATGACTTCACCACCCGCGTAGCCGAGTATGGTGAAGATCAGCGCCCAGATCAGCGCCCCGAGAATATTCAGCGGCAGAAAAATTTTTGGCGGCAGATGGCTTGCGCCAATCAGCAGCGGGCCAATGACGCGAAAACCGTACATAAAGCGCGTGCCGATGACGAACAGATATGGACGACGCTGGATCATCTTTTGCGCCTGGCGGATTTTGTCACGATGACGGGAAAAACGGCGCAGGAGCGAGTCACCGTAGCGGCGCCCGAGCAAATACAATACCTGATCGCCAATCATGCCGCCTACGGCGACGGCCAATACCACCAAAGGAAACTTCAGTAATCCCTGATGAGAGGCGACGCCGCCCAGCAAGGTCACAGTTTCGCCTTCCGCCAGACTACCGATGACCAGCGCGGCATAACCGTATTGTGCAATAAGACTGTTTATATCCATATGTCTGAATGACCTCCGCACGTTTAAGCATACACCTTGTGAATTTATGTTGCTGAATGAAAAAGGAGGGAGGGGAGCGTCTGCCCTGACATTTCCTGATCTGTACATAAAATAATCGAAAAGCGAATTATACTTGAGGTGTTAGGGGCCGGAACTGACACAAGGGGGCGGTATGAACCATGTCTGGGGGTTGTTTTCCCATCCCGATCGTGAAATGCAGGTGATCAAAAGCGAGAATGAAACGGTATCGCATCACTACACCCATCATGTACTGCTGATGGCGGCGATTCCGGTTATCTGCGCGTTTATTGGCACCACGCAAATCGGCTGGAATTTTGGCGACGGCAACGTGCTGAAGCTGTCGCCGGTAACGGGGCTTGCGCTGGCTGTGCTGTTCTACGCCGTCATGCTCGCTGGCGTGGCGGTGATGGGACGGGTGATCTGGTGGATGGCGCGTAGCTTTCCGCAGCGCCCATCGCTGGCGCACTGTATGGTGTTTGCCGGTTATGTTGCGACCCCGCTGTTTCTGAGTGGGGTGGTGGCGTTGTATCCGCTGGTCTGGCTGTGCGCGCTGGTGGGAACGGTGGCGCTGTTTTATACCGGTTACTTACTGTATCTCGGTATACCGACCTTCCTGAACATTAATAAGGAGGAGGGGCTGAGCTTCTCCAGTTCGACGCTGGCGATTGGCGTGCTGGTGCTGGAAGTGCTGCTCGCGCTGACCGTTATTCTGTGGGGATACGGTTACCGGGTCTTCTGAGGTCATTCTCTGCATTGTTGGTGTAAAAGCCAGCAATGCAGCCTTTCCTGACGATTCTCTTATGGCGGCAACGTTATTAGCTCGCTATGATTCTTTCGCTAGCTTAAGTAAATTCTCACTCAAGCGGTGCGTGTTATCACACGTGTGAATCATTTTCTGAAATCTCATCATGCTGACATTCCGAGTTTCTGTTCTTAGCCTGGCGTTAATGCTGGCGGTGCCTTTTGCACCGCAGGCGATGGCCAAAGCGGCGGCGACGACCGCGGCCTCCCAACCGGAAATCGCCTCCGGTAGCGCGATGATCGTCGATCTGAACACCAATAAGGTGATCTATTCGAACCATCCGGATCGGGTGCGCCCGATCGCCTCGATAACCAAATTAATGACCGCGATGGTCGTGCTGGACGCGCGACTGCCGCTGGACGAGAAGCTGAAGATCGATATCAGCCAGACGCCAGAAATGAAGGGCGTCTATTCCCGCGTGCGGCTGAACAGTGAGATCAGTCGTAAAAACATGCTGTTGCTGGCGCTGATGTCCTCGGAAAACCGCGCGGCGGCAAGCCTGGCGCACCATTATCCGGGAGGCTATAACGCCTTTATTAAGGCGATGAATGCGAAGGCGAAAGCGCTCGGCATGACCCATACGCGTTTTGTCGAGCCGACCGGGTTATCCATTCACAACGTATCTACCGCGCGCGATCTCACCAAAATGCTGATTGCCAGCAAGCAGTATCCGCTGATTGGACAACTGAGTACGACGCGTGAGGATATGGCGACCTTCTCGAACCCGGCGTATACCCTGCCGTTTCGCAATACCAACCATCTGGTGTACCGCGACAACTGGGACATTCAGTTGACGAAAACGGGCTTCACGAATGCGGCGGGGCACTGCCTGGTGATGCGCACGGTAATTAATCACAAACCGGTGGCGCTGGTCGTGATGGACGCCTTTGGCAAATATACCCATTTTGCCGACGCCAGCCGTTTACGTACCTGGATTGAGACCGGCAAAGTGATGCCGGTTCCGGCGGCGGCATTAAGCTATAAAAAGCAAAAAGCCGCGCAGATGGCGCAGCAGACCGCGCAAAACGATTGAGCTGAAAGCCGAATAAGGCGGTTCTCCGCCATCCGGCGACATCAACGTTATTCCGGCAGCGTCCAGTCACCCTCGTTAAGCGGGCGCTGCATAATCAATGTGTCCCGCCAGTCGCCTTTCTTGTAGCCGACGCTGCGAAGCTGTCCGGCAATTTCAAAACCATGTTTTTTATGTAACCGTAATGAGCCAGGGTTATTGTGCCCGTCGCCGATCACCGCCACCATTTGTCGCCATGGGCCTGCTTCACAGCGACTGATGAGCGTGGACATTAACAGGCTACCGATACCGCGCCCGGTCATGCTGGCGTCAACGTATATCGACTCTTCCAGGGTATAACGGTAGGCGGGGCGAGGGCGGTACTGAGTGGCATAGCAATAGCCCACCACCACGCCGCGATACAAAGCCACCAGCCAGGGCAGGCCATACTGCGCGACCTTGAGCATTCTCTGGCGCATCTCTTCTACCGTCGGGGGGATCTCTTCGAAAGAGGCGCGACCATTCAGCACATGCCAGGCGTACAGCGCGGAAATGGCCTCTACGTCGCCGGGCGATGCGTCGCGCACCACAATATCATCACCAGAAAGCGTATCGGCAGCAGACATGGTTATCACCTTCAGGATAAAAAGCCGGAGTCATAGCTCCGGCACATGTCGTTACTTTTGCACGATATTTCGAGCAGATCCAGCCTGCACGGCGGGCCTGCTTACGCGGTTTGCCCGGTAGAGGGGTCTTTCCAGAATTTCTGCTTGCTGGTTTTGCCAATTCCGGGATTCATACTGTTGGTCGGGTCATTTTCGCGATAAAAACGGGTCAACGCCTCCGGTGCTTTGTACAGATGCCCGACGTTGTGCTCGGCGGGATACTGCGCGCCGCGCTGGTGAAGCAGTTCAAGCATCTGCGCTTTCAACGCATGTACGTCAACGCCTTTTTTAACGATGTAATCCTGATGAAAGACGTAGCACATAAAGTGTCCGTAATAGAGCTTATGCACTAACTGGCTGTCAAGTTCCGGCGGCAGATGTTCATACCACTCGGTGTCATTACGACGCAAGGCGATGTCCAGCGCCAGAATATCTTCCACGTCATCGGCATGCACTGCCTGATAGCGGATTGCCGCGCCCGCCGCCGCGAAACGGTGCAGGAATGCTTTGCTGCCTTCCTCCGGCGTACAGGCGAAGAAGTCGCCTTCTGCGGTTTTAAAGAATTCGCTCAGCCAGTTTTGCGCTTCCGCCACGCCGTCCCCGGCCATTTTTAACAGCAGATGATGCTCGTATTTATCGCGCCAGCTTTTCATTCGCGGCGGCAAATGACTGGGGAACAGATGACCGAACTTCTGCATTGCGCGGTCAGTGAAGTGCGGACGGAAAAATTTCACTTTCTCCAGCATTGCATCGGTACGGCCCTTCAGGGTAAAGAAGAACGGCATTTTGTCGGTACCGAGCTTGTCGATCATCAGGAACGTATCTTTACCGTACTGCTCCGCGATATCGTAAATATCACGATGCATATACTCGCCCGCGACCGGCAGATTCTCAAAGTTTGCCAGAATATGGCGGCGGATTTCGGTCAGCACGTCAGGCTGATTGGTGCCGATGTAAAACACCTGCTGGTTTTTTTCCGCTTCAAAAGTGTCGAGGCGTACCGCAAACACCGCCAGCTTTCCGGCGCAGCCGGAGGCTTCAAACAGGCGGTCCGGGTCGGCGTTATAACGCGCCGGCGTGTCAGCCTCGATATCGCGCACGCGGGTTACGTAGTCGTGATCGTGGGCGTGACGCCCGTCGTGACGCACGTTTTCTTCTTTGATGCGCTCATCGTCCAGTTGACTGAGGATCTGCTCCGGCGTTTGACCAAGGTCGATGCCGAGATGGTTAACCAACTGGAGCTTGCCGTTTTCATCAATACGCGCAAACAACGACATTTCGGTATAGGCAGGGCCGCGCTGAACCAGCGAGCCGCCGGAGTTATTACAGATGCCGCCAATCACCGAGGCGCCAATGCACGACGAACCAATGACCGAATGCGGTTCGCGTCCCAACGGTTTCAGCGCTTTTTCCAGTGAATACAGCGTGGTGCCCGGCCAGGCCAGCACCTGCTCGCCTTTGCCAAGGAGGTGCAGCTTGTCGAGGCGCAGAGTGCTGATAATCACAATATCGCGATCGTAGTCGTTGCCGTTTGGCGTTGAACCTTCGGTCAGGCCCGTGTTGGCGGCCTGCATCAGAATAATTTTGTCGGCATTCACGCAGGCGTTAAGGACGCGCCAGAGTTCAAGCAGCGAGCCGGGAAAGACCACCGCCAGCGCATCGCCCTGGCCGGAACGGAAGCCCTTGCGATAGCGGGCGGTTTTCTCAGGTTCAGTCAGCAGGTGTGAATGACCCACGAGACGGGCGAGTTCATTCAGAAAGGCTTTATTATCAGTTGTTGTCAGGGAAGACATTTTCCACTCCTTGTGGTGGGACAAAATATCACGTTCAAGCATAGCGCTTTGTCTGACCCTGCGCTTACTCATTTACCCTGTCTGTGAATCAGCGGCGGTGAAAATTAAGAGAATAACCTTCGCTTTCTGCGTGGCGGCCAATTAGGCTTATGGCAACGTGCGGTTTTTGTTATATTTTCGCAGCCACGTCGGGCTAATGAGAAAGAGAGAAACAACATGAAATGGCTATGTTCTGTAGGTGTCGCGGTGAGTCTGGCGTTGCAGCCAGCGCTGGCGGAAGATCTGTTTGGTAA
Organism: Citrobacter sp. R4; assembly: GCF_026719175.1. NCBI lineage: Bacteria > Pseudomonadati > Pseudomonadota > Gammaproteobacteria > Enterobacterales > Enterobacteriaceae > Citrobacter > Citrobacter sp. R4. The sequence continues at coordinate 90,200 of NZ_JAPPSU010000010.1, read as the reverse complement.
CCACCCGCTGACGCCGGAAGCGCGGGATGCGTTTGTGACTGAACTCCTGACCAAAATGACCGTTGACGAGAAGATTGGTCAGCTTCGCTTGATTAGCGTCGGCCCGGATAACCCGAAAGAAGCGATCCGTGAAATGATCAAGGACGGACAGGTTGGGGCGATCTTCAATACCGTCACCCGCCAGGATATCCGCAAAATGCAGGATCAGGTGATGGAACTGAGCCGCCTGAAGATCCCTCTCTTTTTCGCGTATGACGTGTTGCACGGTCAGCGTACCGTTTTCCCCATCAGCCTGGGCCTGGCTTCCTCTTTTAACCTTGAGGCGGTGAAAACCGTCGGGCGCGTGTCGGCATATGAAGCGGCAGATGACGGCCTGAATATGACCTGGGCGCCGATGGTCGACGTTTCCCGCGACCCGCGCTGGGGACGCGCTTCCGAAGGCTTTGGCGAGGACACCTATCTCACATCGATCATGGGCAAGACGATGGTGGAAGCGATGCAGGGTAAAAGCCCGGCGGACCGCTATTCGGTGATGACCAGCGTGAAGCACTTCGCCGCCTACGGCGCGGTGGAAGGCGGCAAAGAGTACAACACCGTCGACATGAGTCCACAGCGTCTGTTTAACGACTATATGCCGCCGTACAAAGCGGGGCTGGACGCGGGCAGTGGCGCCGTCATGGTGGCGCTGAACTCGCTGAACGGAACGCCCGCCACGTCTGATGCCTGGCTGCTCAAAGATATTCTGCGCGACAAATGGGGCTTTAAGGGGATTACCGTTTCCGACCACGGCGCGATCAAAGAGCTGATAAAACACGGCACCGCCGCCGATCCCGAGGATGCGGTGCGCGTGGCGCTCAAGTCCGGCATTAACATGAGCATGAGCGACGAGTATTACAGCAAATACCTGCCGGGGCTGATCAAATCCGGCAAGGTGACGATGGAAGAACTGGACGACGCCGCCCGTCATGTGCTGAACGTCAAATATGATATGGGGCTGTTCAACGATCCGTACAGCCATCTGGGGCCGAAAGAGTCTGACCCGGCGGACACTAACGCCGAAAGCCGCCTGCATCGTAAAGAGGCGCGAGAAGTGGCGCGCGAAAGTCTGGTACTGCTGAAAAACCGTCTGGAAACCCTACCGTTAAAAAAATCCGGCACCATTGCGGTGGTAGGCCCCCTGGCAGACAGCAAACGTGACGTGATGGGCAGTTGGTCCGCGGCGGGGGTGGCGGATCAGTCTGTGACCGTACTGACCGGCATTCAGAACGCCGTGGGTGATAAAGCAAAAATCGTTTACGCCAAAGGCGCGAATGTCACTGACGATAAAGACATCGTCACGTTCCTCAACCAGTACGAAGAAGCGGTGAAGGTGGATCCACGCACGCCGAAAGCGATGATCGACGAAGCGGTGAACGCGGCGAAACAGTCCGACGTGGTGGTTGCCGTCGTCGGTGAAGCGCAGGGCATGGCCCACGAAGCCTCCAGCCGGACCGATATCACTATTCCGCAGAGCCAGCGCGATCTGATCGCGGCGCTGAAAGCGACCGGCAAGCCGCTGGTGCTGGTGCTGATGAATGGCCGTCCGCTGGCGCTGGTGAAAGAAAATCAACAGGCCGACGCGATCCTGGAGACCTGGTTTGCCGGTACCGAAGGCGGTAACGCCATTGCCGACGTGCTGTTTGGCGACTACAACCCGTCCGGTAAACTGCCGATGTCTTTCCCGCGTTCCGTCGGGCAGATCCCGGTCTACTACAGCCACCTTAATACCGGTCGTCCGTATAACGCCGATAAACCCAATAAATACACGTCACGCTACTTTGACGAGGCTAACGGCCCGCTGTATCCGTTTGGCTACGGTCTGAGCTACACCACGTTTACCGTGTCTGACGTCAAACTTTCCGCCCCGAGCATGACGCGTGACGGCAGCGTAACCGCGAGCGTGCAGGTGACGAACACCGGTAAACGGGAAGGCGCGACGGTGATTCAGATGTACCTGCAGGACGTGACGGCGTCTGTGAGTCGTCCCGTGAAAGCGCTGAAGGGCTTTAAGAAGGTGACCCTGAAACCGGGGGAAACTCAGACCGTCAGTTTCCCGATCGACGTCGAGGCGTTGAAGTTCTGGAATCAACAAATGCAGTATGATGCCGAACCGGGCAAGTTTAACGTCTTTATCGGCGTAGACTCAGCGCGGGTCAAGCAAGGGGAATTTGAGCTGCTGTAACAGAGACGAGAGGCGGGCGTAATCCCGTCTCTCTTTTTTGCGCTGGCGCGAAAAAACTGAATTCTCCGGTTAAAGAGATACTTTTCGACTATGCTTTTTGCTCAAGTCGCTGAAAAGGGCGGCAAAAGGATGAGGAAAGCATAATGACACTCTCAAAGATCTGTGCGGGCTCGCTGGCGCTGTTAGCGGCGGTGAGTTTACCCCTGCAGGCGGCGTCGCCGGTGACGGTGGGGTCGAAAATCGACACCGAAGGGGCTCTGCTCGGCAATATCATTTTGCAGGTGCTGGAAAGCCACGGCGTTAAAACGGTCAATAAAGTCCAACTGGGCACGACTCCGGTTGTGCGCGGGGCAATCACCTCCGGCGAACTGGATATTTATCCGGAATACACCGGCAACGGGGCCTTCTTCTTTAAAGATGAAAACGACCCGGCGTGGAAAAACGCCAACGCGGGCTATGAGAAGGTCAAAAAGCTCGATGCCGAACAGCATAAGCTGGTGTGGTTAACGCCAGCGCCGGCCAATAATACCTGGACCATCGCAGTGCGTAGCGATGTCGCTGAGAAAAATAAACTCACTTCGCTGGCCGATCTCGGACGCTACCTGAAAGCGGGTGGAACCTTTAAGCTGGCCGCCTCGGCCGAGTTTATTGAGCGCGCCGATGCGCTTCCCGCTTTTGAAAAAGCCTACGATTTTAAACTGAGTCAGGATCAACTGCTTTCGCTGGCGGGCGGCGACACCGCGGTAACGATCAAAGCGGCAGCACAGCAAACGTCTGGCGTAAACGCGGCGATGGCTTACGGTACGGACGGTCCGGTGGCCGCGTTGGGGTTGCAAACCCTGAGCGATCCGAAAGGCGTACAGCCGATCTATGCCCCTGCGCCGGTAGTGCGTGAAGCAGTGCTGAAAGACTATCCTCAAATGGCCGAATGGCTGCAGCCGGTATTCGCCAGCCTTGATGCGAAAACCCTGCAGCAGTTAAACGCCAGTATTGCCGTGGAAGGGCTGGACGCGAAAAAAGTCGCCGCAGATTACCTGAAGCAAAAGGGATGGGTGAAGTAAAAGGACTGAAATAAGGCTGGGTGACGTGGCAAAAGTCAGTATTAACCGCGTGCTGTTGCTGCTGGTGGCGCTCACCGCAGTTGCCGCCGCGCTGCCGTTCGTAAACTATGCTCCTAACCGACTGGTTTCTGGCGAGGGGCGTCCGATCTGGGCAGTCTGGCCCGGTTCGGTTTCGCTGCTGGTGGGCGCCGGGTGCGCCTTGCTCACGCTGTGCTTCGTGCCGGGAAGACGAGGCGCTGCGCTCACGCTTGCTGTTGCGCAACTGTTGGTGATCCTGATGCTCTGGAGCGCGGGAAAAGCCGCCAGCCATCTGGCTGAAACGGGCTCGCCGTTGGCGCGGACCAGCCTGGGAAGCGGTCTGTGGCTGGCGCTGGCGTTAGGGCTGCTGGCCTGTAGCGACGCGATTCGCAGAATCACCGTCCAGCCGCTCTGGCGCTGGGTTCTGCATGCCCAGATCGCCATCGTGCCGCTGGCGCTGCTGTTTTCCGGCGCGTTCGACGCGCTTTCTCTGCTTAAAGAATACGCCAACCGGCAGGACGTCTTTGACGACGCGCTGGCGCAGCATCTGACGCTGCTGCTGGGAACCGTTTTGCCTGCGCTGGCGATTGGCGTGCCGCTGGGCATCTGGTGCCACTTTTCCGCTGCCCGTCAGGGACCGGTGTTTACCGTGTTAAACGTGATCCAAACCATTCCGTCGGTGGCGCTGTTTGGTCTGTTAATTGCGCCGCTCGCCGGGCTGGTAAAGGCCTTCCCGTGGCTTTCATCGTTGGGCGTCGCGGGAACCGGTCTGACGCCGGCGCTGATCGCGCTGGTGCTGTACGCGCTGCTGCCGCTGGTGCGCGGCGTGGTCGCCGGGCTGGACCAGGTGCCGCGTGACGTGCTGGAAAGCGCGCGCGCGATGGGCATGGGCGCCGCCCAGCGCTTTTTTCACGTCCAGTTGCCGCTGGCGTTACCGGTATTTTTGCGCAGCCTGCGCGTGGTCATGGTACAAACAGTCGGGATGGCCGTGATTGCCGCGTTGATTGGCGCGGGCGGCTTCGGCGCGTTGGTTTTTCAGGGACTGCTCAGCAGCGCCATCGATTTAGTGTTGCTTGGCGTGATCCCGGTGATTGTGCTGGCGGTAGTGATTGACGCGCTGTTTGACTTAGGGAGCGCTTTGCTGAAGGTAACCCATCATGATTGAATTTAACCACGTGAGTAAAACCTTCGGTGAGCAGAGAGCGGTTAACGATCTCAATCTGCATTTTAAAGAAGGCAGTTTTTCGGTGCTGATTGGCACCTCCGGTTCGGGAAAATCAACCACGCTGAAGATGATCAACCGCCTGGTGGAACATGACAGCGGACGAATTCGCTTTGCCGGTGAGGAGATCCGCTCTCTGCCGCTGCTCGAACTTCGCCGACGTATGGGATACGCCATTCAGTCGATCGGTCTGTTTCCACACTGGACCGTGGCGCAAAACATTGCCACCGTGCCGCAGTTGCTCAAGTGGTCGCGACAGAAACGTGACGATCGTGTCGATGAACTGATGGCGCTGCTGGGGCTGGAGCCGGGGCTGCGGGAACGCTATCCGCATCAGTTGTCCGGCGGGCAACAGCAGCGGGTGGGCGTAGCGCGCGCGCTGGCCGCCGACCCGCAGGTGCTGCTGATGGATGAGCCGTTTGGCGCGCTGGACCCGGTTACCCGTGGCGCATTACAGCAGGAGATGACCCGTATTCACCGCCTGCTCGGGCGAACCATTGTGCTGGTGACCCACGATATTGACGAGGCGTTACGCCTGGCGGAACATCTGGTACTGATGGACGGCGGCGAAGTGGTGCAGCAGGGCACGCCGCTCCAGATGTTGACCGCGCCGACCGATGATTTTGTTCGCCAGTTTTTCGGACGTAGCGAACTGGGCGTACGTCTGCTGTCGCTGCGTAACGTCGCCGACTATGTGCGGCGTGATGAGCACACTGACGGCGATGCGTTAACGGAAACGATGACGCTACGCGACGCGCTCTCCCTGTTTGTGGCGCATAACCGGGAAATCTTACCGGTGGTTAACCAGCAAGGCGTTGCCTGCGGTACGCTGCACTTTCGCGATTTGCTTTCGGAGACGTTGCGTGATGAAACGACTGACTGATCCGCTGCTCTGGCTTATCGTCGTATTTGTGCTGATGCTGGTAGGCTTGCCGCATAGCGAGGCGCTGTTCGCTCGCCTGTTTCCTGAACTGCCGCGTCCGGTCTACCAACAGGAGAGCTTTGTCGCGCTGGCGCTGGCCCACTTCTGGCTGGTCGGCGTGTCGAGCCTGATTGCGGTGCTGATTGGCGTCGGGGCGGGGATCGCGGTCACGCGACCTGCCGGGGCGGAGTTTCGTCCGCTGGTGGAAACCATTGCCGCAGTAGGACAAACCTTTCCGCCCGTCGCCGTGCTGGCAATCGCGGTGCCGGTGATGGGGTTTGGCCAGCAGCCGGCGATTATTGCGCTGATCCTCTACGGCGTGCTGCCGGTGCTACAGGCGACGCTGGCGGGGTTGGGGTCTGTCCCGGCAAGCGTACGGGAAATCGCCAGCGGGATGGGAATGAGCCGCGGCCAGCAGCTGCGAAAGGTCGAACTGCCGCTGGCTGCGCCTGTCATTCTGGCGGGGATCCGCACCTCGGTAATCATCAATATTGGCACGGCGACCATTGCCTCTACGGTTGGGGCGAGTACGCTGGGCACGCCGATCATTATCGGCCTGAGCGGCTTTAATACCGCCTATGTCATTCAGGGGGCGTTACTGGTCGCGCTGGCGGCGATCGTCATTGACCGCCTGTTTGAACGATTAGTTCAGCGGCTTAGCCAGCACGCAAAATGAAGGTATAACCCGCGAGCATGACGCCGCCGATACCGCCGATAGCCATGAGTAAAAAGAGGGCGATAACGCCGATTTTCGTTGCGCTCATGATGTTCTCCTTATGTTAACCAAGAGATTATACAGAGAAGCGCTCCTGTTAATGAATCATTAAATGCCAAGTGGATAAATATCGTATCCCTGGGCACGCCAGGTCGCCAGCTGCTGTTGCTGCGCCGGTGTCTGGTTTTCGCCGCACCACACCAGGAGGGTGCGGCCTTCAAACTGTTCCGGGCGAAGCTGGTTCAGGGAGTGCGCCAGTACGTCAACGCGCCAACCCTGCTGGCTGGCGATCCAGCCCTCAAGCCATAATCGGGTGGTGTCGTGAATATTCCAGCCTACCACCAGCGCGTCTTTGCCCTGTTTCTTTCTCGCCGAGGCGAGACAAATCGCAATGTAGTTAATTAACACGCCATCGAGAATGCCCAGCAGCGCCTGAAGCGTCGGCTGCGGGCACTGGAGACGGCGGCGTAGCGGAATAAACAGATGGCTGGTGAGCGTTTGCGCCGGATAATCCTGGCCGCGCTCTTTAAGCCAGACTCTGATGCTGTGCAGATTATTGTTTTGCAGGTAATGCAGGAGCGTTTCCTGATGCTCGCGCCAGCCGTTTTGCCGATCGAACGTGTCATTGCTCAACAGCACTTTGACTTTGCTGACCTGGACGCCGTTGTCGATCCAGCGTTTGATCTCGCGGATGCGGTCGATATCCGAGTCGTTGAAAAGACGATGTCCGCCGTCTGTTCGCTGCGGTTTCAGTAATCCATAACGCCGCTGCCACGCGCGAAGCGTGACAGGGTTGATATCACAAAGCAGAGCCACTTCACCTATGGTGTAAAGCGCCATCTTTTAATCCTTGCTCGCGAGGTCCCAGTTTAACTTTAGACGCTCTTTTTCGAACCAGGTAGTTTTGTCTGTTTTTTAATCAATTTAGCGGTAAAAATCTGAGAGTCGGCGGCGACATTGAGTGATCGTACTCACGATTTCATCTTTTTTTGCAACAGTTCAAAGAAAGATCAACGCAGTCGATGTATGTTACGCGGTTTTAATAGAAGTGTGGTCTGCGGGTATGTACGAGTTTAATCTGGTGTTGCTGCTGCTTCAGCAGATGTGCGTGTTTTTGGTTATCGCATGGCTGATGAGCAAAACGCGTCTGTTCATCCCCTTAATGCAGGTCACTGTCCGCTTACCGCACAAGCTGTTGTGCTACGTCACCTTCTCCATCTTTTGCATTCTCGGCACCTATTTTGGCCTGCATATCGACGATTCTATCGCCAATACCCGGGCGATAGGCGCGGTGATGGGTGGGCTGCTCGGTGGGCCGGTGGTCGGCGGATTGGTTGGGTTAACCGGCGGCCTTCATCGCTACTCCATGGGCGGGATGACCGCCCTGAGCTGCATGATCTCCACCATCGTCGAAGGTTTGCTCGGCGGGCTGGTACACAGCGTTCTGACGCGGCGGGGGCGGACCGACAAAGTCTTTAATCCGCTGACCGCAGGCGCGATTACCTTTGTCGCCGAACTGGTGCAGATGCTGATCATTTTGCTGATCGCCCGGCCTTTTGACGATGCGTATCGGCTGGTCAGTAATATCGCCGCGCCGATGATGGTGACCAACACCGTCGGGGCGGCGCTGTTCATGCGCATTCTGCTCGACAAGCGCGCCATGTTCGAAAAATACACTTCGGCGTTTTCCGCTACCGCCCTGAAGGTGGCGGCCTCGACGGAGGGGATTTTGCGCCAGGGCTTTAACGAAGTGAACAGCATGAAGGTCGCGCAGGTACTGTACCAGGAGCTGGATATCGGCGCGGTGGCGATTACCGACCGGGAGAAGCTGCTGGCCTTTACCGGCATTGGCGATGACCATCACCTGCCGGGCAAGCCGATCTCATCGAGCTATACGCTGCGGGCGATTGAAACCGGCGAGGTGGTTTACGCCGACGGTAACGAAGTGCCGTACCGCTGTTCGCTGCATCCGCAGTGCAAACTGGGATCAACGCTGGTGATCCCGCTGCGCGGCGAAAACCAGCGGGTGATGGGCACCATCAAGCTGTATGAAGCCAAGAACCGCTTGTTCAGCTCCATCAACAGGACGCTCGGGGAGGGGATTGCCCAGCTGTTGTCCGCCCAGATTCTGGCCGGACAGTACGAGCGCCAGAAAGCGATGCTGACCCAGTCGGAAATCAAGCTGCTGCACGCCCAGGTGAATCCGCATTTTCTGTTCAATGCGCTCAATACCATTAAAGCGGTGGTGCGCCGCGACAGCGAGCAGGCGGGCCAACTGGTGCAGTATCTGTCCACCTTCTTTCGCAAAAACCTGAAGCGACCCTCAGAAATTGTGACGCTTGCCGATGAAATTGAGCACGTCAACGCCTATCTGCAAATTGAAAAGGCGCGATTTCAGTCGCGCTTAAAGGTGAATCTGAACGTGCCGGAGGCGCTGGCTCACCAGCAACTTCCGGCGTTTACCCTTCAACCCATTGTGGAAAACGCCATCAAACACGGCACATCGCAACTGCTGGAGACGGGCGAAGTGTCCATTACCGCCCGTCAGGAGGGACAACACCTGATGCTGGACATAGAAGATAACGCCGGGCTGTATCAACCGACGACCAATGCCAGCGGCCTGGGAATGAATCTGGTGGACAAACGCCTGCGTGAGCGTTTTGGCGATGACTATGGCATTAGCGTGGCCTGCGAGCCTGACCGCTTTACCCGAATAACCCTACGACTTCCGCTGGAGGAGAACGCATGATTAAAGTGCTGATTGTGGATGATGAACCGCTAGCGCGGGAAAATCTGCGGATCCTGCTACAGGAACAGAGCGATATTGAGATTGTCGGGGAGTGCGCGAATGCGGTAGAAGCGATTGGCGCGGTGCATAAATTACGCCCGGACGTGCTGTTCCTCGACATTCAGATGCCGCGCATCAGCGGACTGGAGATGGTCGGTATGCTCGACCCGGAACACCGTCCATATATCGTTTTTTTGACCGCTTTTGATGAATACGCTATCAAAGCCTTTGAAGAACACGCCTTTGATTATCTGTTAAAGCCCATTGAAGAGGCGCGTCTGGAGAAAACCCTTAACCGCTTGCGCCAGGAGCGCAGCAAACAGGACGTTTCCGTGCTGCCGGAAAACCAGCAGGCGCTGAAGTTTATTCCCTGTAGCGGACACAGCCGGATTTATCTGTTGCAGATGGATGATGTCGCTTTCGTCAGCAGCCGAATGAGCGGCGTTTTTGTCACCAGCAGCGAAGGAAAAGAAGGCTTTACCGAACTGACGCTCAGAACACTGGAAAGCCGTACGCCGCTGCTGCGCTGCCACCGGCAATATCTTGTGAACATGGCGCATCTTCAGGAGATTCGGCTGGAAGATAATGGCCAGGCGGAGCTGATTTTACGCAACGGATTAACCGTGCCGGTGAGCCGGCGCTATCTGAAAAGTTTGAAAGAGGCGATTGGCCTGTAAAACTGGTACACTGCGCGCCAATGCATCATCGACAGTTGAAGGCTCTATGCTTAGTAATGATATTCTTCGTAGCTTGCGCTACACCCTGAAAGCCAATAATAACGACATGGTACGCATTCTTGCGCTTGCCGGTATGGAATCGACCTCTGCGGGTTTTGATACCTGGATGACCAAAGAGGATGAAGACGGTTTTGTGCGCTGCCCGGATATTGTCCTGAGCGGATTCCTCAACGGCCTGATTTATGACAAGCGCGGAAAAGACGATTCTGCGCCGGAATTGGCCCTCGAACGCCGCGTGAATAACAACACGGTGCTGAAGAAACTGCGCATCGCGTTTTCTCTGAAAACGGACGATATCCTCGCCATCATGACCGAACAGAATTTCCGCGTATCAATGCCGGAAATTACCGCGATGATGCGCGCACCGGACCATAAGAACTACCGCGAGTGCGGCGATCAGTTTATGCGTTATTTTTTACGCGGGCTGACGAACCGGGAACATAGTGCGAAGCCGCCACAGGGCAAGAAGGCGTAAAAAAAGCCGGAGACGATCTCCGGCTTTTTGGTTATTTAACCTGCTGACCCGGCTTTGCGCCTTCGTCAGGGGTTAACAGAAAGATATCTTTCCCGCCCGGGCCTGCGGCCATCACCATCCCTTCCGAGATGCCGAAGCGCATTTTACGCGGCGCGAGGTTAGCAACCATCACCGTGTGGCGGCCAATCAGCGCCTGCGGGTCAGGGTACGCGGAACGAATGCCGGAGAAGACGTTACGCTTCTCGCCGCCGAGATCCAGCGTCAGGCGCAGCAGCTTGTCCGAACCTTCCACAAACTCGGCGTTTTCAATCAACGCCACGCGCAGATCGACTTTGGCGAAGTCGTCAAAAGTGATGGTTTCCTGAATCGGATCGTCAGCCAGCGGACCGGTGACCGGCGCTGTCGCCGCCTTTACTTCCTCTTTCGACGCTTCAACCAGCGCTTCGACCTGCTTCATGTCGATGCGGTTATACAGCGCTTTGAAGGTATTTACCTTATGGCCCAGCAATGGCTGCTGGATAGCATCCCAGGTCAGTTCGGTGTTGAGGAAAGCCTCCACGCGTTCGGACAGGGTCGGAAGAACCGGCTTCAGATACGTCATCAGCACACGGAATAGGTTGATGCCCATTGAGCAGATCGCCTGCAGGTCGGCGTCACGGCCTTCCTGTTTAGCCACAACCCACGGCGCCTGTTCGTCCACGTAACGGTTTGCCAGGTCGGCCAGCGCCATGATTTCACGGATCGCTTTGCCAAATTCGCGGCTTTCCCACGCGTCGCCAATAACCGCTGCCGCGTCGGTGAAGGTTTTATACAGCTCAGGGTCAGCCAGCTCCGCCGCCAGTACGCCGTCGAAACGTTTATTGATAAAACCCGCGTTACGCGACGCCAGGTTAACCACCTTATTAACGATATCGGCGTTGACGCGCTGCACGAAGTCTTCCAGGTTCAGGTCAATATCGTCGATGCGGGAAGAGAGCTTGGCGGTGTAGTAGTAGCGCAGGCTGTCGGCGTCGAAGTGGTTCAGCCAGGTGCTGGCTTTAATGAACGTTCCGCGAGACTTGGACATCTTGGCGCCGTTCACCGTCACGTAGCCGTGTACAAACAGGTTGGTCGGCTTACGGAAGTGACTGCCTTCCAGCATCGCGGGCCAGAACAGGCTGTGGAAGTAAACAATGTCTTTGCCGATAAAGTGATACAGCTCGGCGCTGGAGTCTTTTTTCCAGTATTCGTCGAAGCTTACGCTGTCGCCGCGCTTGTCGCACAGGTTCTTGAACGACCCCATATAGCCAATTGGCGCATCCAGCCAGACGTAGAAGTATTTGCCCGGCGCGTTCGGAATTTCAAAGCCGAAGTAAGGCGCGTCGCGGGAGATATCCCACTGTTGCAGGCCGGATTCGAACCATTCCTGCATTTTGTTCGCGACCTGCTCCTGCAACGCGCCGCTGCGGGTCCACGCCTGTAGCATTTCGCTGAACGACGGCAGATCAAAGAAGAAATGTTCAGAGTCACGCATCACCGGCGTCGCGCCGGAAACCACGGATTTCGGCTCGATCAGCTCCGTCGGGCTGTAAGTCGCGCCGCACACCTCGCAGTTGTCGCCGTATTGGTCCGGCGATTTACATTTCGGGCAGGTGCCTTTCACAAAACGGTCCGGCAGGAACATGCCTTTTTCCGGATCGTACAGCTGAGAAATGGTGCGATTTTTAATGAAGCCGTTTTCTTTCAGACGGGTGTAGATAAGCTCTGACAGCTCACGGTTTTCCTCGCTGTGCGTGGAGTGATAGTTGTCGTAGCTAATGTTGAACCCGGCGAAATCGGTCTGGTGCTCCTGACTCATCTCGCCAATCATCTGCTCCGGCGTAATGCCAAGCTGCTGCGCTTTCAGCATGATCGGCGTGCCGTGGGCGTCGTCGGCACAGATGAAGTTGACCTCGTGGCCGCGCATTCGCTGGTAACGGACCCAGACATCAGCCTGGATGTGCTCCAGCATATGGCCGAGGTGGATTGAGCCGTTGGCGTACGGCAGCGCGCACGTTACCAGAATTTTCTTCGCGACTTGAGTCATAGTAGGTATTACTTCTTCTCTGTTAAAAGGGGGTTTTGATGTTACCTGAAAGGTAATAACTACGCCAAGAAATAAGGGCATCAAACCATAAATGATTAATCATTACCGCTGGAGTACACTAGGTCGCTACACTTGTACTTTTCAGAACAACAAAAAGGAGTCGGGATGAACGCACAATCCCAGGCCAAATCACCAGAGACCCTGCGCGCGATGGTCGCCGGGACGCTGGCGAATTTTCAGCACCCCACTTTGAAGCATAATCTGACGACCCTGAAAGCGCTGCACCATGTCGCGTGGATGGATGACACGCTGCACGTTGAGCTGGTGATGCCATTCGTCTGGCATAGCGCGTTTGAGGTGCTAAAAGAGCAATGCAGCGCTGATCTGCTGCGTATCACGGGTGCGAAAGCGATTGACTGGAAACTGTCGCATAACATCGCCACCCTGAAGCGGGTGAAAAATCAGCCGGGCGTGAACGGGGTGAAAAATATCATCGCGGTCAGTTCCGGGAAGGGCGGGGTCGGTAAGTCTTCTACCGCAGTTAACCTGGCGCTGGCATTAGCGGCGGAAGGGGCAAAAGTCGGTATTCTTGACGCCGATATCTATGGCCCGTCGATCCCCACCATGCTGGGGGCGGAAAATCAGCGCCCGACGTCGCCGGACGGAACCCACATGGCGCCGATTATGTCGCATGGCCTGGCAACCAATTCCATTGGCTATCTGGTAACCGACGATAACGCGATGGTGTGGCGCGGCCCGATGGCCAGCAAAGCGCTGTTGCAGATGCTGCAGGAGACGCTGTGGCCGGATCTGGATTACCTGGTACTGGATATGCCGCCGGGCACCGGTGACATTCAGCTGACGCTGGCGCAGAACATCCCGGTAACCGGTGCTGTGGTGGTGACCACGCCGCAGGATATCGCGCTGATCGACGCCAAAAAAGGCATCGTCATGTTTGAAAAAGTCGAGGTGCCGGTACTCGGTATCGTCGAAAATATGAGCATGCACATTTGCAGCAACTGCGGCCACCATGAGCCTATCTTTGGTACCGGCGGCGCGGAGAAGCTGGCTGCGCAATATCACACCCAACTGCTGGGGCAGATGCCGCTGCATATTAGCCTGCGCGAAGACCTTGACCGCGGTACCCCAACGGTAACCAGCCGTCCGGAAAGCGAATTTACCGCAATGTACCGTGCGCTGGCGGGACGTGTTGCCGCGCAATTGTACTGGCAGGGGGAAGTGATCCCCGGAGAAATCGCCTTCCGCGCCGTGTAATACCGCCCGACCGCCTGACATGGAAACGTTCACCGCATCAGTGCTATATTGATGTGGTGAATGATTTGAGTGGTTCACTTCAGGTAAATTCCCCTCGCGCCTTCCCTTTGGCGTTGACCGCAAAAACAACGCGTTCTTTACTCACCCTGAATAACGTTATATTTACGCCTGTAACGTAATACAGATCATTTAAATGAATGATTTGTATTTTTATATTCCTCAATAAAATAAAAAGCCTCTTAAACGCGTATTAATTCATTAATTCTAAATATACCTTTAAGCTTAATTCATTTGTTGCAATTATATTGCGCAATGTAAATTGTTTTAAATCAATAAAACAACGTGTTCACATTGCGATAACTTTCTGAGAGTGTAAATTTCACTGCGTTGGAAACACACTGTAATAAACGGAAATATCTTTAATAGGGAAAAGACTATGAACAATTCTATTATTGCTGCTGCAGTACTGTCGGGTATTTTTATGAGTGCAGGGGCGTTTGCTGCAAATGAAGATATGGGGGAATTAAAAATCAAAGGCGAAATTGTGGGAACATCCTGTACTTTCGAAGGAGAAAATAACGCGACTATTGAACTGTCCCAGGTCGGTGCCGACAGATTAACGGGTTTAAACGCAGGTGATGTTTACAGCGGATATACAAGCCCGGAAGTTAGCTTACAAGTTAAATGTGCAGATAATAATAATCCACGTATTAGTTTTAACCCTTCACAGTTTGTGGATGGGTTAAAGGTGACCAGAAATAACGCCGACGACAATGGGGCCGGTTTCGCGGTTTATCTTAATGGGAGCCAGGTAAAACCCGATGAAGCGGGTAATTTCCCCCTCAACAAAGATGATGCTGTCAATGGCGTTTATACTATGAAATTTTTTGCCCGCTATGCGGCGGTGACAACGAATGTCACTCCCGGCCCTGTTGAATCCGTTCTGACGATGACAGTCCTGACCGACTAAATATTTTGGGCGGCTAAATTTTGCCGCCTGCCTTACATGTAAAAGGTTAACTGCCATGAAAAGAATTATAGCGTTATGGCTGGTCTGCGCCGCTATGCCAGCGTGGAGCGGCATTTATATTTATGGAACACGCGTTATTTATCCCGCACAGAATAAAGATATTACAGTGCAATTAATGAATGATGACAAGCGAAGCGCTCTGATTCAGGCATGGATAGATGATGGCGATACCAGTCTGCCGCCGGAGAAAATACATGTTCCCTTTATGGTGACGCCGCCCGTCATCAGGGTCGCGACCAATTCAGGTCAGCAGCTGAAAATTAAGCAGCTTGCTCATCATTTACCGTCGGATCGTGAGAGTATGTTCTATCTGAACGTTCTGGATATTCCTCCAAACTCAGAAAGCAGCAAAGATAAAAATGTCATTAAATTTGCTTTGCAAAACCGAATAAAATTAATTTACCGACCACAAGGTATCAGGAGAGTTGATAAAAATACGTTTTCTCGCTTGCAGATTATCCGTACGCATACCGGGATAAAGCTAAAAAATAATTCAGCGAATTGGATTACCATTCCGGAAATTAAAGCGAAAGATAGAGTCAACAAACAAACGCTGCTGCTTGCCCCAGGAACGTCCCAGGCAATAACTTGCACGTCAATTGCGAATGACTTTACCGTGACGTTAATCGATGATTCAGGAAATTATTTGAGTGAATCAATAAAAGCAATAAATTAAAAATGGAAATAACATCTAAGGATAGGTAATGGAAAAGTTTAACACCATCACTCTGTCGATACTTTCAGCATTGCTCATTTCGCCCGCTTGGGCAGAAGAAGAATCATTCGATACGCATTTTATGTTCGGCGGAATAAAAGGCGAAAAAGTATCCCGATATCAGATCGACAGTAATAAACCTATGGCCGGGGTCTATGAGATGGATGTCTATGTCAATAAAGAGTGGCGCGGTACTTATAATATTGACATTCAGGATAAGACGGAAAATACCTGCATTCACCGGGAACTGATCGCCAGCCTGGGAATCAAATATCCGTCTCCAGTTGAAAGTTTAAGAAACGACTGCGTTCCTCTCAATAGTGTGGTGCAAGGTGGTAGCGTATTCTATGATACGGGTTCTTTTAACCTTTATCTTAGTGTGCCGCAGGCGTTTGTGCTGGAATATGAAGCTGGGTATTCGCCGCCGGAAACATGGGATCGTGGGATTAACGCATTTTATACCTCTTACTATGCCAGTGAATATTATAGCCATTATAAAAAGGGTGGCAGCGAGAAAAATACGTACGCGAACTTTGTCAGTGGGGTAAATCTACTGGGCTGGCAATTACATTCAAACGCGAATTTTTCCAAAAACGAGAACGCGAAAGGCAAATGGCAAAGCAATACCTTATATCTGGAGCGTGATTTCCCTTCGGTGATGGGAACGATGCGAATTGGCGAGCAGTACAGCAGCGGGGATATGTTCGAAACGGTACGCTTTCGCGGCGTGCGCTTCTGGCGGGATATGCAGATGTTGCCGCATTCTAAGCAAAATTTCGCTCCGGTTGTACGTGGTGTAGCGCAAAGTAATGCATTGGTAACGATTGAGCAAAACGGCTTTATTGTCTATCAAAAAGAAGTGCCCCCGGGGCCTTTTATGTTTGAGGATCTTCAGCTCGCCGGGGGCGGCGCCGATCTTGACGTGAGCGTTAAAGAGACAAATGGTTCCGTTTCTCGTTATATCGTTCCTTATTCTTCGGTTACCAATATGGTTCAACCCGGCGTGGCGAAGTATGAATTTGTCGCCGGGAAAAGTGATATTGAGGGAGCATCCGAGCAAACCGATTTTTTGCAAGGAACCTACCAGTACGGGATCAATAACCTGTTGACGCTATATGGCGGAACAATACTTGCCAACGATTATCGCTCGTTCACCCTTGGGTCAGGGTGGAATACATTTATTGGTGCGGTCTCAGTCGACGGAACACTCTCGTATAGCAAGCAGGACAATGGCGATGCATTGGACGGGCAAAGCTACCAGGTCGCCTGGAATAAATATTTACCGCAGTCGGCTACCCATTTTTCTCTTGCGGCTTATCGTTATTCATCACGTAACTATCGGTCTTTTAACGATCATATTTGGGCCAATAATCGGGATCATTATCAACGTGATGAGGATGATATATATGATATTGCAGACTATTACAAAAATGATTTTGGGCGTAAAAATACGTTCACGCTCAATATCAACCAGTCTTTGCCGGATGGCTGGGGTTATTTTACCGCCAGCGCGTTATGGCGAGACTATTGGGGACGTAGCGGTAGTGGAAAGGACTACCAGTTAAGTTACAGCACCGCATGGCAACGCGTGAGCTTTACCTTATCCGCCACTCAGACGTATGACAGTAACAACCGGGAAGACAAACGTTTTAATCTCTATTTCTCAGTCCCTTTTTCGTGGGGAGAAGCGGGGTCTGGCGTGCATCGCGAAAGCCATTTTTCGAATTCCACCACCTTTGACGAAAAAGGTTATGCGTCAAATAACGCCAGCTTAAGTGGTACCTTTGGCCAACGCGATCAGTTTAATTACACCACGAATCTAAGCAATCAGCGGCAGGAGCACCAAACGACATTTGGCGGAGCGCTAACCTGGAATACACCGTTAGCGACCGTCGCAGGCAGTTACAGCCAGTCCAGTCATTATCATCAGGTTGGCGGTAATATCCAGGGGGGGCTAGTGGCCTGGTCCGACGGCGTCCATTTAGCGCCGCGTCTTAATGATACTATTGCGATTATTAAGGCGCCGCACCTTAACGATGCGACCGTGCAGGGACGATCATATTTACGTACCAATGCGAAGGGTTACGCTGTCTATGAAGCATTAACCCCCTATCGGCAAAATTTCATTTCACTGGACGTCTCTGATACTGACAGTGAGGTCGCCCTGGTGGGTAACCGGAAAGTCACTGTACCTTACCGTGGGGCAGTCGTGTTAATGGTATTTGATACGGAAAAAAGTAAACCGTTTTATTTTCAGGCCCGGCGTCTAAATGGCGAACCGTTACCCTTTGGGTATGAGGTTGAAGATCATCACGGAAATAATGTTGGGCTGGTAGGTCAGGGAAGCCGGATATTCATTCGTACTGAAACCGTCCCCTCGTGGGTTAAAATCGCTACAGATAAACAACAAGGTCTTTTCTGTCAGATCACATTTGATAAGCAGATAGATGAAAACAACATTTATATTTGTCGTTAATATGCAGGTGATGCTATGAAAAGACTGTTATTTTTGTTTATGTTATCGTTATTGTCTCAGTTTAGTTATGCAGCATGCAGTGCGACAATAACGAATGCCAAAGATTATACTATTATTTCCGACAGTCTGATGCTGGGCGGTGAGGAGACAGTTCTTATTGCTAACACTTTTACTGATACTAACTGTACTGGTAATGATACCGTCTCTAAATTAGAAACATCTGAACATATTATAGGCATGGGTCCAAATGATAGCGTTAAATTGAAAGTGAAAGTGGAATGGCAAAGCAGTGCTTCGATAAGTATGCGTAACAAAAATGGTGTAATCGATTCGCCTTTTAAAATTACGCAATCTGAAATAAATACCACGGAAGCTGTGACGTATTCTGCGCAGGGGGGGTACTCTGCCACAATAGATAATATCGCCGTATTGTCAGGTGCAACAAATCAAAGAAGTTTAGGGGAATGGTTATACATCGGTTTACGGTACCTTGCGTGTCTGGGTAATCGTGAGTGTATAGCCGGAATTTTAGCTTCGCTGAATGGACAGGGAGTTTATAAGTCTAATTTAACAATAACGTATCATCGGAAAGAAACCACCTGTGCCCCGCAAAATTTAACTATTTCGTTGGATCCAATTCCTGTAACCAAACTTCGTACTAAAGGAGAAGTGAATGAATTTTTGCAACAAGGCGATATTCTCTTAGACTGTAAAAACCAGGTGCGTAACGCGGCGTTGGCATCCCGGCAGATTTCCGTCAATCTGCGAAGCGACTTTGTCTGGGATGAAAATGAAGCAGTACTGACCCCCGATACAGAAAACGGGGTAGGATTTATACTCAGGGATGCCGGTCGTCAACCGCTCAAAATAAATAAAGGGACCACGCTAAACAGTACGTTCAAAACGTTTAGCAAAGGCAGCGCCGTCAACGCGGTAGAATCCATTCCTGTTTTTGCCACCTACTACGTGATTGATCCCAAAAAAGTTAAAGCAGGCGCCTTGCAATCCAAAGCGTTAATCATTGTGACTTATAACTGAGCATCTTCTTGCCGCACTCTCCTGGAGGAGAGTGCGTATAGCGTCACCGATGATAAAAAATTTCGCCGTCGTAGGCTTTGATGATCTTACCGTCAGCGTCGTTGATCAGCACATACGCGCCACCCATGTAGGTCCAGTGGGTTCCGGCATCGGGCGCGGGCAGATTACGTAATTTCCACTGTTTGATGTTGTACTCATCGGTGCGGTACATCTCGGGAACCGTATCGCCGGGTTTAAAATGGGTGAAGTCAGCCACGAAGCTGCTGAGCTCATATTGATCAATCCCCTTTGCGGCGACGGTTGTAGCAGGTGCGGCCCAGACCGCGCTGGAAGCGAGCAGCAATGCGCCCAGCAACATAGTATTTTTTATACCCATACACACTCCACTCTTCGGGTTATCCATCAAGGTCGTACATGATTCAACCGCAGAGCCAGGTCAGGCAAGCGCCTTTTTGTGAGATTCCCGGCTTTTGAGTAAAAATTGTAACCTTCCTCTCCGGCGTTTCACAAACAGAGATTACTTCCGCCGCATCTCATTGCGACATGAGATATGTCTTATCTGAACAGACTGACTGGAGGAAAGCGTTCGAGCAAAACCCCGCGCCGGGCGGGGGGATGGTTATTTCTGCACCACCTGAAGGATACCGTGTACGCGGCTATGCGCTTTAGTGTAAGAGGCCGTTTCAACCCCTTCATCATTAAGCGAGATGGAGAGGATATATTCGTTACCGCTGACTTCGTAGTAAGCGGCATTGACGCGTTTGACGGTCGCTTTTTTGTGATTAATATGTGCAACGGTAAATCCGTTGTTAATACTGGCGTTCATCCCCGGCCCGCTGAATTCTGCCATTCGCAATGGATCGGCAACATGACTGGCGTTCGCTGCCTGTGCATGTTGCGCTATATCGTTAACATTTTTTTGCCCACCGTATTTTGCCATGCTGTCGGCTGGCGACGCACATGCCGCCAGCGCGACGACAACAGGAATCAGACATAACCTCGTTACGTTTTTCACATCACCACCATTATATTTAACCCCATACACAAAAGCTTAGTCGCTGGGCGTACATCGCCCCGGCGAAAAAGCCACAAAGCAGAAACAGAAAATACATACTGACCTGCAAAATTAAAAATTTTAAGTCTTTCAAAGTAATTAACGTACACGTTGGCCAGACTGAATTTGGAGTCAAGCGCGGAATGAGAGAGACATTGTATTAATGTCAGCAATCGGCCTGTTGAATATAAAGACTATGTTTTAAATAAGCCCGCATGACGTTGATGCAGATCATATGAAATGCCTCCTGGAAAATAAATGCCAAAAAATAAAATGATGACATTACGTTAATGTGGCGATTGCGTAAATAATTAGCGTGGGTTATTTGATAACAGGAGGCGGCGACGGGAAAATAATCTGATATAAGGTGATTCTTATCCTTCCTGCCTCCAGTTTAAAACCATCTTGCAAAGCGCAGAGGCTTACTTTACCCTTTTAATCTTGCATAACGCATTTATGCACATTGACTCGGGGTGCCCTTCCTGGTGAAGGCTGAGAAATACCCGTACCACCTGATCTGGATAATGCCAGCGTAGGGAAGTCAGACACTGCTCGTGTCCCTTCTTCGCGCGGGCAGGAGCGTAACTATGCAGCCTGACCTGCTCAGCCCCGCACTTGCGGTGCGTACTCTGCAACATTTTCGACAACACTCTCCGTTAACCCATTGCATGACCAATGATGTGGTTCAGAGCTTTACCGCCAATACCCTGCTGGCGCTCGGCGCTTCCCCCGCGATGGTGATTGAACCTGACGAAGCGTGTCAGTTCGCCGCGATTGCCAGCGCGCTGTTGATCAACGTCGGCACGCTAACCCAGCCGCGCGCAGTAGCGATGCGGGCGGCGGTTGAACGGGCGAACAGCGCGCATACTCCGTGGACGCTCGACCCCGTCGCGGTGGGAGCGCTCGACTATCGCCGTGAGTTCTGCCTGGACATATTGAACCTGAAACCCGCCGCCATTCGCGGCAATGCCTCTGAAATTCTCGCCTTAGCCGGTGAGCGAGCCGGCGGTCGCGGTGTGGATACCACCGACGCTGCCGCCGCTGCGTTGCCCGCGGCGAAGCGGCTGGCCTTACGGGTGGGGGCCGTTGTCGTGGTCACCGGGGAAATAGATTATGTCACCGATGGCGAACGTACTCTGATTGTCGCAGGCGGCGATCCGTTAATGACCCGCGTTGTGGGCACCGGCTGCGCGCTCTCGGCTGCTGTGGCGGCTGTCTGCGCGCTGCCGGGCAGTCGGACAGAAAATGTCGCATCCGCCTGCTGGTGGATGAAACGCGCCGGACAACGTGCCAGCGAAATCTGTCGCGGCCCGGGGAGTTTTATCCCGGCATTCCTCGACGCGCTGTATCAACTCGACCAGGAGGCGATAGCATGAAACGGATCAACGCATTAACTATCGCCGGGACGGACCCCAGCGGCGGCGCGGGCATTCAGGCCGATCTGAAAACCTTTTCTGCGCTTGGCGCGTATGGCTGCTCGGTCATCACCGCGCTGGTGGCGCAAAACACCCGTGGCGTGCAGTCGGTTTATCGTATTGAGCCTGATTTTGTCGCCGCACAGCTGGACTCGGTGTTCAGCGATGTGCGTATCGATACCACCAAAATCGGTATGCTCGCCGAAACCGATATTGTGGAAGCGGTAGCTGAACGTCTTCGGCGCCATCAGGTGAAAAATGTGGTGCTGGATACGGTTATGCTGGCGAAAAGCGGCGATCCGCTGCTATCGCCTTCGGCTGTCGCCACCCTGCGGACGCGTTTACTGCCGCAGGTTTCGCTGATTACGCCCAATCTGCCCGAGGCCGCGGCGCTTTTGTCATGTCCGCATGCCCGTACGGAAAAAGAGATGCTGGAGCAGGGACGTGCGTTGCTGGCGCTGGGATGTGGCGCGGTGCTGATGAAGGGCGGACATCTGGACGATACGCAAAGCCCGGACTGGCTTTTTACGCCGACGGGCGAGCAGCGTTTTACCGCGCCGCGGGTGATGACCAAAAATACCCACGGTACGGGCTGTACGCTCTCTGCGGCGCTCGCGGCGCTGCGCCCGCGCCATGCCGACTGGACCGAAACGGTGCGGGAGGCGAAAAGCTGGCTTTCTGCGGCGCTGGCCCAGGCGGATACGCTGGAAGTTGGGGAGGGGATAGGACCGGTTCATCATTTCCATGCCTGGTGGTAGCGTATATACTGGCAAAAGACTTGCTGTCAGGAAAAACGTCCATGGAACAAGCGCATACCCGGCTTATCGCACAGCTCAACGAACGTATCGCAGCGGTGGACAATACACCGTTGTACATTAAGTTCGCCGAAACGGTAAAAAACGCCGTGCGCAGCGGCGTGCTGGAGCATGGCAATATTCTGCCCGGCGAGCGCGATCTGAGTCAGTTGACCGGCGTTTCGCGCATAACGGTGCGCAAGGCGATGCAGGCGCTTGAGGATGAAGGCGTGGTGACGCGCGCGCGTGGGTACGGTACGCAAATTAACAACATTTTTGAGTACTCCCTGAAAGAGGCGCGCGGTTTCTCTCAGCAGGTGGTCCTGCGCGGGAAAAAACCGGACACCCTGTGGGTCAACAAGCGGGTGGTAAAATGCCCGGATGACGTGGCGCAACAGCTGGCGGTCGAAACCGGAAGCGATGTCTTTTTACTTAAGCGGATCCGCTATGTTGATGAAGAGGCGGTATCCATCGAGGAATCCTGGGTACCTGCGCATCTTATTCATGATGCGGATGATATCGGCGTATCATTATATGATTATTTCCGTAGTCAGCATATTCATCCGCAGCGAACCCGCTCACGGGTGAGCGCAAAAATGCCGGACGCCGAATTCCAGTCGCATATTCAGCTGGATGCTAAAATCCCCGTGCTGGTCATTAAACAGGTCGCGCTCGACCAGCAGCAGCGGCCCATTGAGTACAGTATTAGCTATTGCCGTAGCGATTTATATGTCTTTGTTTGCGAGGAGTAGCGCTTTTGCAGACCGGTCGTCTGCATGAGGCAGAAGCCGCACTGGTTTGCGCCGATGCGGCTTTATGATTTATCTCTTGAGCGAAACCAGCAGCTGTTCACGGAACGGCGCACAGTCGCCGCCCCGGTGTCCCACGACCCACGACGCGACGGCGTTACCAAGCAGCACCGCGTCCGCAACTGACCAGCCAGAGGCCAGACCGGCCAGCAATCCCCCGGCATGACTGTCGCCCGCGCCAATGGTATCAACCACCGTTGTCGGGAAGGCGGGGACGCAGCCAGCGGCATCGTCAGTGAAATACCATGCTCCGTCTTTGTCATGACGCACTACCAGTGGCGCAGCGAAACGCCTGACCCATTCTGCGCCAAATGTCCGGATTTCCTTGCTTAGCGTAAAGCGATCGCTGACGATGTCCGCCTCCTGGCGATTAAGCGACACCAGCGGACGACAGGCCAGAATACGGGCCATCAGCGCATCGGGGATATCGCCAATCCGCGGACCAAAATCAATAACGGGCGTCACGTCCGTGAGGTTTTCAAGCCAGTCCGCCAGTAATTCGCCGCACGGCGACGCAAGTTGATAGCCGGACAGATAAATCAGGCTACCTCGCGGCACCGAGAGCTGAGCCAGCCAGTCGGCGTTCAAGGCATTTTCCACGCCGCTAAAAGACATAAAGGTGCGTTCACCGTCCGGCTCAACCAGGGCAAGACACCAGCCGTTATCACCCTGAGCATGATCAATCGGGCTGTATAAGCCCTCTTTGGCCATCCGGTTGCGGATAATCTCCGCCCATACGCCCTGGCCGAGCGGCAGGGCATTGGTCGCCGTAATCCCAAGGCGCTTTAGCGCGACGGCGATGTTTAGCGCGCAGCCGCCGACGTTAACGCTTTGCTGCTTAAGCTCGATGTCGCAGCCGCGCCAGGGCAGAGCGTAAGCGTCGGCGATAACATCAATGACCGCCGCGCCGACTACCGTGACCGGCTGGCGGGAGTCGAGATCCGCAAGCATCCCGTACAGGCGTGAAGCGTTCATATTCCCTCCCGTCGCTGACGCAGACGCGCCAGCTCCGTAGCATAGCGGGTGAAATCGAGGCGGTTCACCGTATCCAGCTCTCGTTTCAGTGTGGAATCGATGGCATCAATGCCGTGCAGCGCGCCGCAAATGGCGGTCGCCATCGCGCCGATGGTATCGGTATCGCCGCCCAGGTTAGCGCAAAGTATCGCGCAGCGGTTCGGATCGGTCTGCGCCAGCTCGACCATAGCGATGGCGCAGGCGACCGACTCCAGCGTGCTGGTGCCCGCGCCCACGATCTGATACAGCTGTTCACTGGCGGCTTCAGGGCCATCGGCCTGGCGGACGATTTTTAACGCCAATTCCAGCCGTGCAGCCAGCGAGGCGCTGAAAGTGGTGATGCGTTTTTCCTGAGCGTGTCGGGCAATGGCGGGCAGTGATGCCACGATGTCGGACCACGCGTCGCCGTCTACCGCCCGGGAAATGGCCCAGGCCACCACTACCGCGCCGGCAATGGCCAGATCCGACTTGTGGGTGGGGCTGGACGCCAGCGCCACGTCATCAATAAAGGCGTCGAGATCGCGCGGCGGCAACAGGCATCCCAACGGCGACACGCGCATCGCCGCGCCGTTAGTGACGCCGTTGTTTTCCAGCTCCGCTACCGGTTTACCGTCGCGTATGGCGTTAAGTGCAATCTTCGACGTCGGCCCGAGAACATTTTTATTGAAAGCGTCAAAGCCCTGCGCCCAGTCGAGAATCGTGTGGCCAATCAGGTCGGGATCAATGTCGCCGTCGCGCGCCAGGAGCGCATCTGCCAGACAGAGCGCCATCGAAGTATCATCGGTAAACTCCGCACGCTTAAAATAACAGGCCGCGCTGTTCTCCTGCGGACCTGGCAGAAAGCGGTCGATCCAACCGAAGTGCGCTTTCACGCGGCTTCTCGGCCACAGCTCAGAGGGCATCCCCATCGCATCCCCTAACGCCTGCCCGTAAAGAGCACCGAGAATACGCTCTGCTTTCATTTTACTTCTCCTTGTGTCAACGCAGAATCGCGAACCTCAATAGCGGTGATCTCTTTGTCTGATTCGCGAAAGAAAATCATAAACAGTACGGCAATGACAGCGATCATCACCGCGCCGAACGTCCACATTCCCGCCCAGTTGAAGGTGAGACCGTTAACCGGTTCCTGATAAGCAAACATTTTTTCCATCATCACGCCGCCAAGACGATAGCCCAGCAGGCTGCCGAAGCCCTGACAGCATAGGGTGATCAGTCCCTGGGCCGCGGTGCGCATATGCACTGGCGCTTTTTTATCCACGTAGATATAGGCGGTCACGTAGTAGAAGTCGTAACTGACGCCGTGCAGCAAAATGCCAAGAAACAGCAACGCATAGGTGAAGTATTCCTCTGCGCCGCCGTAGATAAAGAACGCGTACCGGATCGCCGCGGTGATAAGACCAAGTAATAATACCTTCTTAATACCAAAACGTTTGGTAAAAAACGGCAGCGCCAGCATGAAGAAGATTTCGGAGAACTGACCGAGCGTCATCCAGCCGGTGGCGTTTTTCATGCCGACTTCCGTCAGATACCCGTTGGCGAAGATGTAATAAAACGCCAGCGGCATCGCGAACAAAAACGAACAGAAGAAAAAAACGAGGAAGTTACGGTCGCGCAGCAGGATCAGCGCGTCCAGCCCGAGCATGACCCGGAAGTCCATTTTCCCTGTGCTTTTTGGCGGAGTGTCCGGCAAAAAGAAAGCGAACACGCCCAGCAGCGCGGAACTGGCGGCGGTAATAAGCAACGGAATATTGGTCGGCGAGATATCGTTATAACCCAGCATCTGCGGCAGAAACCCGCAGGCAAGACCCGACGCAATCCAGCCAATCGTCCCCATTACGCGGATGCGCGGAAAATCACGTTCCACGTCCGGCACGTTGGCGAAAGCGATACTGTTGGTCAGGGCGATAGTGGGCATATAGGTCAGCGAATAGGCCAGCAGCAACGGAAAGAACCCGGCAAAGGTCGTTTGTCGGGCGGCAAAATACATCAGCGCCGCGCCTGCGAACATCAGCACAGCGAGCACCTTTTGCGCCGAGAAAAAGCGGTCGGTCAGCGAACCCACAAGGATCGGCGAGAGGATCGCCGCTATCGCCGTACAGGCGTAAGACCAGCCAATCTCACCGGCAGTAAAGCCGCTTTTGCTTAACCAGAGCCACAGCGGAACGAACCAGGCTCCCCAGATAAACCACTCAACGAACATCATGAATGACAGTTTCACTGTAGTTTTCATCATTAAATCCTTCATGACAGGTAAGGTACGTCATGACAGTACCATTAAATAATACCTTTAAAATACCTTTGCGGCGAAATCTTGACCGTCATAACACTTTTTCGTCAGTGAATCGTGCCAGCAGATAGCGCTGAAAAGTGCGCTGAAAATGGAAAAAATGGCCGGTCGGTACCAGGCTTAATGCTGCCCGCAAAAGCGGGTCAGGACAATCCACATTCCGAATCCCTCGGAACTTACGGGAGCATAGCTATGACTGATATTGCGCAGTTGCTTGGCAAAGACGCCGACAGCCTGTTACAGCATCGTTGTATGACCATACCTTCTGACCAACTTTATCTGCCAGGACATGACTACGTTGACCGCGTGATGGTGGACAATAACCGTCCGCCTGCGGTGCTGCGTAACATGCAGACGCTGTATAATACCGGACGTCTGGCGGGAACCGGTTATCTGTCTATTTTACCGGTTGACCAGGGCGTGGAACACTCGGCAGGCGCGTCGTTTGCCGCCAACCCGCTCTATTTTGATCCAAAGAATATTGTTGAGCTGGCGATTGAAGCCGGCTGTAACTGTGTGGCATCCACATACGGCGTGTTGGCTTCCGTCTCGCGCCGCTACGCCCACCGTATTCCGTTCCTGGTGAAGTTGAACCACAACGAAACGTTAAGCTACCCAACGGAATACGATCAGACCCTGTATGCCAGCGTCGAGCAGGCGTTCAATATGGGGGCGGTCGCCGTCGGCGCGACGATCTACTTCGGTTCCGAGCAGTCCCGTCGGCAAATTGAAGAGATTTCCGCGGCCTTTGAACGGGCGCATGAGCTGGGGATGGTCACCGTGCTGTGGGCGTATTTGCGTAATTCGGCGTTTAAGAAAGAGGGGACCGACTACCACGTTTCTGCGGATCTCACCGGCCAGGCTAACCATCTGGCGGCGACCATCGGCGCGGATATCGTGAAGCAGAAAATGGCGGAAAATAATGGCGGCTATAAAGCGGTTAATTTCGGCTACACCGACGATCGCGTCTACAGCAAACTGACCAGCGACAACCCGATCGATCTGGTGCGTTACCAGTTGGCGAACTGCTATATGGGACGTGCGGGTCTGATTAACTCCGGCGGCGCGGCGGGCGGCGAGACCGATCTGACCGACGCGGTACGTACGGCGGTCATCAACAAACGTGCTGGCGGTATGGGGCTGATCCTCGGCCGCAAAGCCTTCAAAAAGTCGATGGCGGACGGTGTGAAGCTGATCAACGCTGTACAGGATGTCTACCTCGACAATAAGGTCACTATCGCCTGACCAGCAGGGCTGCGGCGCGTGGTCGCAGCCTTTTCATCACGACCAGAAGGAAGCATTAACGCAACAACGGACAGTCCGGTGGTAAACGGCAGCGTAGCGCGGCGGGGAGGGTTTTAATATGAAAAGACTGACCGCTCAGCGGTTCGCCGTCCAGGTTAAAGGTAATGTCGTGCGGCGCGCGTATCTCGAACCACGAGGAGGCGCCGTCGACGATATTGGGATTTTCTTCCGGCGGCTTGAGGGTGGAAAACAGCGCGGGCAGGATCTCCTCGCCGGTAAAGATTCGCAGTTGCAGTAAACCATCGTTAATCAGCGCGTCCGGGCAGAGCTGCTGTCCGCCACCCGCCTGGCGACCGTTGCCAATGCCGATCACCAGCGCGTCACCCTGCCACTGAAAGTTCTCGCCGCGAATTTCGCAGCGGTCAGGTTTCAGCGTATCCATGCGCATCAGACCGTGGATGATATACGACACGCCCCCCAGCGCGGCCTTCAGCTTTTCCGGCGTTTCGGTGGTAATGCGGGTACCGAATCCGCCGGTCGCCATATTGATAAAGCAGGTTTTGTCGTTCACTTTTGCGATATCAATCGCGACGGCGTTCCCGGCGATGGCCAGCTTCAGCGCTTTATCCAGCGCGTCTGGTATGCCGACACTGGTAGCGAAATCGTTGGCTGTGCCGAGCGGCAGAATACCCAGCGCCGGAACGGCCTGGCCTTCGCACTGAATTAACGCGGTCGCCACTTCATTAATTGTTCCGTCGCCGCCGCCGGCAATCACCGTTTCCACGCCGAGACGGCGGGCTTCTTCAACATAGCGCTGCGCATCGCCTTTTTCCCACGTAACGCGAACATGAATTTCTACGCCTTCGTCACGAAGCAACCCAATCGCTTCACGAAGCGTGGGGTTATCGGCCCCCTTGCCGTTCAGAATCAGTAAACTGGCGGGAAAATTAGCCATTCTCGTTTTTGCCTTATTGTTTTATCAGAACACAAGAAGTGTATAGCAGAATGAAAAACCGCGCGGACAGAACTGACTGAAAAAGAGTTCCGCTTTTTGCAGAATGGCGGCTGGAAATAAAAAAACAGCCGCCCAAAAAATAAGCCTGCGTAAGGGAGATTACGCAGGCTAAGGAGGTGGTTCCTGGTACAGCTAGCATTTATGGGTTATGTTTTTCAGCACGGCGGATAATACCCTTAAAGAACGAAGCGGTATGTGATCGGTTTCTAAGAATCATCCTGGCATGAAAAAATAACCCTGATTAACTATTTACCGTGCGGATTACGCGTTGATTCACCGGAAAAATTGCGCATCAGCAGAGCATAATCCAGCGTAAGATCCTGCGGTACAGGGATCCATACGGTATAACCGTCGCCCGGTGCGACCGGCATCGCTTCGCCTTTGCCGTTTTCCATTTGTTCCAGAGTAAAGTTGACGTTGCCCTGCGGCGTCATCAGCTCAAGGCTGTCGCCGACAGAAAACTTGTTCTTTACCGCAACGGCGGCTAACTCACCTTTACGCTCGCCGGTGAATTCCCCCACGAACTGCTGGCGCTCAGACACCGAATAACCATAGTCATAGTTCTGGTAGTCGTCGTGGGTATGACGACGCAGGAAGCCTTCGGTGTAGCCACGGTGCGCCAGACCTTCCAGGGTTTCCAGCAACTGCGGATCGAACGGTTTACCGGCGGCGGCGTCGTCAATGGCTTTCCGGTACACCTGCGCGGTGCGGGCGCAATAGTAGAAAGATTTGGTGCGGCCTTCAATTTTCAGCGAGTGCACGCCCATGTGGGTCAGGCGCTCAACGTGAGCGATGGCGCGCAGATCTTTTGAGTTCATGATATAGGTGCCGTGCTCATCCTCGAACGCGGTCATGTACTCGCCGGGCCGTTGGGCTTCTTCTATCATGAACACTTTATCGGTAGGCGCGCCAATACCCAGCGTCGGCTCGACGTTTTGCACCGGAATCGGTTCGTATTTGTGAACAATATTGCCGACCACATCCTCTTTGCCTTCCTGGACGTTGTACTCCCAGCGGCAGGCGTTAGTGCAGGTGCCCTGATTCGGGTCACGTTTATTGATGTAGCCAGAGAGCAGGCAACGGCCGGAGTAGGCCATGCACAGCGCGCCGTGCACGAAAATTTCGATCTCCATGTCCGGCACCTGATTGCGGATCTCCTCTATTTCTTCCAGCGACAGTTCGCGGGAAAGGATCACGCGCGTTAACCCCATCTGATGCCAGAATTTTACCGTTGCCCAGTTGACGGCGTTGGCCTGTACGGAGAGATGGATCGGCATATCGGGGAAGTTTTCCCGCACCAGCATGATAAGCCCGGGGTCAGACATGATCAGGGCATCCGGACCCATTTCCACCACCGGTTTGAGGTCGCGGATAAAGGTTTTCAGCTTTGCGTTGTGCGGCGCGATGTTCACCACCACGTAGAATTTTTTCCCCAGCGCATGGGCTTCATTGATGCCAAGCTGAAGGTTTTCGTGGTTGAATTCGTTGTTGCGCACGCGCAGGGAGTAGCGCGGCTGGCCCGCATACACGGCGTCAGCGCCATAGGCGAAAGCGTAACGCATGTTTTTCAGCGTTCCCGCCGGGGAAAGGAGTTCCGGTTTAAACATAGTGTTCTCGTTCTGATGACAGGTCAGATCCGCTTCACCTGATGAAGCGGCAGGAGGAGAGTCCTCACGTTAAGGGCGGGCATTGTAGCGCCGCGAAGAAGGCAGGTAAAGTAAAGGGAAACTCCTTATCCGACCTGACGGAGGATAAACAGGCCGGATAAGCGTGGCGTCGTCAGGCCATCCTGCAGGCGTCCGCTTCCCAGCGGTAGCCTACGCCGTACACCGCGCGGATAAACGACTGCTCTTCGTCCAGCGCTTCCAGCTTACGGCGCAGGTTTTTGATATGGCTGTCAATGGTGCGGTCGGTGACGACCCGATAATCATCATACAAACGGTTGAGCAACTGTTCGCGGGAAAACACTTTTCCCGGTTCGTGCGAAAGGGTTTTAAGCAGACGAAATTCCGCCGGGGTCAGGTCGAGCATCTTCCCGCGCCAGGAGGCCTGGAAACGGCCTTCGTCGACAATCAGCGGGCTTTCGGCGTCCATCTGTTGTAGCTCGCGCTGCGGCTTACAACGGCGCAGGATGGTCTTCACGCGGGCGACGACTTCTCGCGGGCTGTACGGTTTGCAGATGTAATCATCCGCGCCAATCTCCAGCCCCAGCAGACGGTCGATCTCTTCAATCTTGGCCGTGACCATCACAATCGGCACGTCAGAGAAGCGGCGTATTTCACGGCACAGGGTCAGGCCGTCAGTCCCCGGCAGCATCAGATCCAGCAGGATCAGGTCGGGCGGCGTCTGGCGCACATAGGGCAGCACCTTGTCGCCATGGCTAATCAGCGTCGGGGCATAGCTCGCGGCGCGCAGATAGTCGATCAGTAACTGCCCCAGCTTGGGTTCATCTTCCACGATTAGAATACGCGGTGTGTTTTCATCAATGGGTAACTCAGTCATACGTCTCTCTGTATATCGCGTTCCAGCGGAAATTCTACTGTAATGCTAACCCCGCCAAAAGGCGAATGGGCAGCGTGGATGCGGCCATTGTGCGCTTCAACAATGTTGACGCAAATCGCCAGCCCCAGTCCGGAGCCGCCGCTGGCGCGGTTGCGGGAGCCTTCGGCGCGGTAAAAGCGCTCAAACAGTTTATGTAACTGCTCATCGCTGACGCCCGGCGCAGAATCGGCAAAAACGAGAAGCACCCGTTTGTCGCGCTGTTCGGCGCTGATGTGCAATTTTCCGCCGCTGTCGGTGTAGCGCAGGCTGTTTTCCAGCAGGTTGTTAAAAAGCTGCATCAGACGATCCCGATCGCCAAACATCTGGATGCTGTCCGGCAGGGAAAGCTGTAACGTCAGGTCACGGCTGGCAAAGCGTTCCCGGAACGCGCCTCCCGCCACTTCCAGCAGCGGGATTAAATCCACGGACGTTTTTTGATAGGCCAGCGCGCCTTCGTCGGACATGGAAAGCTGGTGCAGATCGTCCACCAGCTTGGTCAGCGTCGCCACTTCAGCCTGTAATGATGCCACCGACTCCGGCGTGAACTGGCGAACGCCGTCCTGAATCGCCTCCAGTTCTCCGCGCAGTACCGCCAGCGGCGTGCGCAGTTCATGAGAGATATCGGCCATGAAATCGCGGCGCATCTGCTGGTTCTTTTCCAGGGTACTGGCCAGTTGGTTAAAGTCCTGCGCCAGTTTGCCCAGCTCGTCAGCGCTGGTGGCGGTCACCCGGGTAGTAAAATCGCCCGCCGCCAGCTTGTGAGTCCCGTCAACCAGGCGTTTGACCGGGGCCAGCAGCCCACGCGCCAGCAGGAAGGTCGCCAGGGCCGCGAGCAGCGTGGCGAGCGCGACGATAAGCCAACTGGTACGCCGCTGCTGCTTGTCGAAATTAATGTCGGTATTGCGGGTCAGGCGCTCTACAGGAGAGGCGATCACTGCGCCAACCTCCACGCCATTGACGATAATCGGCCGCCGTGAGCCGTCGTGCGGCACCGGACCGCGTGGGCCGACCAGGACTCTGGCGTTTTGATCGACCACCCAGAACTGAGTGCGCCAGCCATGCGGCGGCATGCCGGGCCCGGGCTTGTCGTCATCTCTCTCATGCTCGAACGAGCGCAGGATCTGAAACACAAAGCGGTCGTTATTTCGCAAAAAGCGCCAGTTGCCGTGCAGCGCATACTGTTCGCCCAGCGCGTCGCCCAGCAGGGTTAAGCGCTGCTCGTTGCCGTGCTTGATGTAGTCGATAAATCCGCGCTCAAAGCTGATGCGAACCGCCCAATGCATACTGATAAGCAGTACGATGCAGGTGGCGAAAATCGCCAGAAACAGTTTGCCGGTAATGCCGGGCCGCCAGAGCTTCATCTGGTTCTCCTTTTGCGCCGCGCAATGACGACATTTTTATGCGTGTCATTGGGGACACGGGCAAAGACAATGGCGGGCAGAGCGATGATCACCGCCATGCAAAGCCAGGTGTATATAAAAACGGTGTGGGTTGCGCCGCTGTCGGCGGTGATGTGCTGCTGTCCGAACATACCCAACAGCAGGCCAGCCACGGTCACGCCGATACTCATCGACAGTTGCATAATCATCGACAATAAACTGTTGCCGCTGCTGGCCAGCTCATCCGGCAGATCTTTCAGCGTCAGGGTGTTCATGGATGAGAAACGCGTCGAGTTAATCATCCCCTGCAACAGCAGGACAAACGGCAACACGTAGTACCAGCCCAGCAGGGCGGCGGACATAAACAGCAGCGTTACGCCTGCGAGCCCCAGCGTGGTGCATACCAGCACCCGACGATAGCCAAAGCGGTTAACCACCTGCACCACAATGCGCTTCATGCCCATGCTGCCAAGGACCATCGGGATCATCATCAGCCCGGCGTGAAACGGCGAGAAGCCAAGGCCAATCTGCAAAAAGACCGGGGTCATAAAGGGCAGCATGCCGCTGCCGATGCGTCCGGCAAAACTGCCCAGCAAACCGAGCGAAAAGGTCGGCGTGTGAAACAGGGTCAGGCTGAACAGGGCGCGTGGATTGTTTCTGGCATGGTTGAGGTACAGCAAAATCGCCGCGATGCCGCATACCACCAGCGCGCCGAGGGTGAAGTGAGTCATTCCCGTCTCTTTGCTGCCGTCCAGCGCAATAGTCAGCAGCGCCATGCCGGCGGCCAGCAGCAGAAAACCCGACAGGTCGAAACGCCGGGTTTGCAGGGTGTAGTTGGGCATCAGCATCAGCGTGGCAATGGCGCCGACGATGCCCACCGGCAGATTAATCAGAAAGATCCAGTGCCAGGAGGCGTATTCCACGAGGATCCCGCCCAGCGCGGGTCCCAGCAGCGGACCGACCTGACCCGGCAGCGTGACGAAAGTCATCGCCGCCATGTACTGCGCGCGCGGAACGATCTTCATCACCGTCAGCCTGCCAACCGGCACCATCATTGCGCCGCCCACGCCCTGTAATACGCGCGCCATCACCAGTTCGTTTAGCGTGCTGGACCACGCGCAGAACAGCGATCCCAGCGTAAACAGCGTAATCGCCGTAAAAAAGATATTCCGCACGCCCACCCGATCCGCCAGCCAGCCGCTGGCGGGGAGCATCACCGCCACGGTCAGTACATATGACACAATCACCCTATGCATGTGAAGCGGGCTTTCCCCGAGACTTGTCGCCATCGAGGGAAGCGCGGTATTCACAATGGTGGTATCCAGCGACTGCATAAAAAAGCCGAAGGCTACAATCCACAGTTGCCAGCGGGTGCTGTTAGGAAGTTCTGTCATAGGTCAGTTATCGGGTCACCTTTATTCCGGGAAAAACGCAGCCGCAGGCGGTCGAAAAAGAGATACACCACCGGTGTGGTATAGAGCGTTAACAGCTGGCTCATCACCAGACCGCCGACAATGGTGATCCCCAGCGGCTGGCGCAGTTCGGAGCCGTCGCCGCCGGAAAGCACCAGCGGCAGCGCGCCAAATAACGCGGCCAGCGTGGTCATCATTATCGGGCGAAAACGCAGCAGACAGGCCTGGAAAATCGCTTCCTGCGGGCTGAGGTTACCCTGTCTTTGCGCTTCCAGCGCAAAGTCGACCATCATAATGGCGTTTTTCTTTACAATACCAATTAACAGCATGATGCCAATCAGCGCAATCAGGCTGAATGGGGCGTTGAAAATTTCCAGCGCCAGCAATGCCCCAACGCCCGCTGAAGGCAGGGTGGAGAGAATCGTGAGCGGGTGAACATAGCTTTCATACAATATTCCGAGCACGATATAGACCGTGGCGATCGCGGCGATAATCAGGATCACCTGTGAATTCATGGTTTCCTGGAACACCTGCGCGGTGCCGGCGAAACTGCCGCGTACGGTCGACGGCACGCCAAGCTGGGTCATCGCGCGGGTGATAGCCTCGCTGGCCTCAGACAGCGACGAACCGGTCGGCAGGTTAAAGGAAACGGTCGAAGCCGCAGACAGCCCCTGATGATTCACTGACAGCGGCGCGTTAGCCGGTCGCCATTTGGCGAAATAGGAGAGCGGAATTGCCTTGCCATCGCTGTTTATCACGAACATTTTCTCCAGCGCGCTGATGTCCTGGGTATAGCGCGGATCGACTTCCATCACCACTTTGTACTGGTTCATCGGCTGGTAAATGGTGGAGATTTGCCGCTGGCCAAAGGCGTTGTTCAACAGGCTGTTCGCCGCCTGCACGTCGATACCGAGGCGCGACATGGTTTCGCGATCGTAAACCAGATTCATCTCGGCGCCGTTATCCTGTTGATCCGAATTGACATCCGCCAGTTGGGGCAGGGCTGCCAGCGCTTTACGGATCTTCGGCTCCCATTCCCGCAGGGCGGCCAGATCGTCCGACAGCAGCGTGTACTGATAGCTGGCGTTCGACTGGCGTCCGCCGACACGAATATCCTGCACCGCCATCAGGAACAGGTTTGCTCCCGGCTCTTTTGCCAGCTTCACGCGCAGGCGGTCAATCACCTGCTGCGCCGTTTCATTACGCTCGCCGCGAGGTTTTAGGGTAATGAACATCATCCCGCTGTTAACGCGCGAACCGCCAGTGAAACCCGTAACATTATCCACGGCCGGGTCGTCACGAATGATTTTCATGAAGTCCTGGAGTTTCCCGCGCATTGCCTGGAAGGAGATACTCTGGTCGGCCTGGATCCCGCCCATCAGCACGCCGGTATCCTGTTCCGGAAAAAAGGTTTTCGGAATCGAAATATACAGCCAGACGTTAAGGGCAATGGTGCCGAGCAGCACCACGCCCACCAGGCGGGTATGATTCAATACCCATTTTAGCGATTTGCCGTATCCCTGCTGCAGGGCAACCAGCATCCGGCCAAAGCCGCGCAGCCGTTTTTGTTCGCGCGGTTTGCTGGATTTCAGCATCCAGCCGCACATCATCGGCGTCAGCGTCAGGGACACCAGCAGCGAAATGCCAATGGCGACCGACAGCGTGACGGCAAATTCGCGCAGCAGGCGTCCCGGTAAGCCGCCCATCAGCAGCAGCGGTAAAAACACCGCCACCAGCGACAGGCTCATCGAGAGGACGGTAAAGCCCACCTCGCGCGTTCCCTGCAGCGCCGCCTGCAACGGTTTCATCCCTGCTTCCAGATGACGCGAGATATTTTCCAGCACGACGATGGCGTCATCGACGACAAAGCCGGTAGCAATCGTCAGGGCCATCAGAGACAGGTTGTTCAGGCTAAAGCCGCAGAGATACATCGCGGCGAAGGTGCCTATCAGCGAAACGGGTACCGCCACGGCGGGGATCAGCGTTGCCCGCCCGGAGCGCAGGAACAAAAAGACCACCAGAATCACCAGCGCGACGGAAATCACCAGCGTTTGCTCGACTTCTTCCAGTGAGGCGCGGATGGTGGGAGAGCGGTCCTGGGCGATTTGCAGATCGATTGCCGCCGGAATGGTGGACTGTAGCTCCGGCAGCTTTGCCCGAATGCTGTCGACCGTCTGGATAATATTGGCTTCCGGCAGCTTGCGGATCATCAGCAAAATAGCCGGTTTAGCGTTGGTCATCCCGGCGTTGCGCACGTCCTGCACAGCGTCGGTCACCGTTGCGACGTCCCCCAGGCGTACCGCGCCGCCGTTGTTATAGTGGATCACCAGCGGCTGATAGTCTGTTGCGGTTTTCAGTTCGTCGTTGGTCTGGATCTGCCAGCGATGGCTGGCGTCCTCCAGCGCGCCCTGCGGTTTTCGCACGTTGGCATCGCTGATGGCGGTGCGCACGTCGTCAAGCGACACGCCCTGATTAAACAGCGCCTGCGGATTTAATCCCACGCGCACGGCGGGCAGCGAACTGCCGCCCACGTCAACATCCCCGACACCGTCTATCTGCGCGATAGTCTGCGCCAGCTGCGTGGAGGCGAAGTCATACAGCTCGCCCTGCGAATACGTGTCCGAGGTGAGCGTCAGGATCATGATCGGCGCATCGGACGGGTTGGCTTTACGGTAGGTGGGGCGGCTCGGCATCCCGCTGGGCAGCAGGCTTTGCGCGGCATTGATCGCCGCCTGTACGTCGCGCGCCGCACCGTTAATGTCGCGATCAAAATTAAACTGCAGAATGATCCGCGTGCTGCCAAGCGAACTGCTTGAGGTCATTTCGCTGACGCCGGCGATGCGACCCAGCGATCGCTCCAGCGGCGTCGCCACCGACGACGCCATGGTTTCCGGCGACGCGCCCGGTAGCGAGGCGCTGACCATAATCACGGGAAAATCCACCTGCGGCAGCGGGGCGACGGGCAGCAGACGAAACCCCAACACGCCGCACAAGGTAATGGCGACGGAAATCAAAATCGTCGCCACCGGGCGATAGATGAACAGGGCGAAAAATTTCATTTACGCTTCCTCATCCTGACGGGGGAAGCGGCTTTTTACGTACAGCGACAGCCGATCAAACAGCAGATAAATAACCGGCGTGGTAAACAACGTCAGCACCTGGCTCACCAGCAGACCGCCGACCATGCCAATCCCCAGCGGACGGCGCAGCTCTGCGCCAACGCCGGTGCTGAGCATCAGCGGCAGAGCGCCCAGCAGCGCGGCAAGGGTGGTCATCAGGATCGGGCGAAAACGCAGCAGGCAGGCCTGATAAATCGCGTCGCGCGGCGCCATGCCCTGTTCGCGTTCGGCGGCAAGGGCAAAGTCGATCATCATGATGGCGTTTTTCTTGACGATGCCGATCAGCAAAATGATGCCGATGATCGCTATCACATCCAGTTCGCTTCCGGCGATCATCAGCGCCAGCAGCGCGCCGACGCCAGCGGTTGGCAGGGTGGACAGGATGGTGATCGGATGAATAAAGCTCTCGTACAGCACGCCGAGCACGATGTACATCGCCACCACCGCTGCGACAATCAGCCACACCGTACTGCCCAGCGCAGCCTGGAAGGCGAGGGTGCTTCCCTGGAACTGGGTGGTGATGTCCACAGGCAGATTAAGCGTTTTTTCCGCGTCGAGAATCGCCTGCACCGCATCGCCCAGCGAATAGCCGTCCGGCACGTTAAACGACAGGGTGGCGACCGGAAACTGATCCAGATGGTTAATGGAGAGCGGCGCAAAGCGCTGTTCAACGCTGGCGATAGCGCTCAGCGGCACGATGCCGCCGTCGCTGCTGGTCAGGCGAATGGTGTCCAGCGCCGCCAGTCCTGGCGTGCTTTCGGTATTATGCTCCAGGACCACGCGGTACTGATTAGCCTGGGTATAAATCGTTGAAATCAGCCGCTGGCCAAAAGCGTTATACAGGGCGTTATCGACATCCGCCATGCTGATGCCTAACCGGCTGGCGCTGTCGCGATCGACCTTCACATACGCCACCAGGCCCTTGTCCTGCCAGTCGCTGCTGACATCGGAAAGCTGCGGCAACTGCTGCAGTTTGTCCATCAACTGAGGCACCCAGGCGCTGAGGGCGTCCAGTGACGTGGCCTGAAGCGTAAACTGATACTGGGTGCGGCTCACCTGGGTGTCGATGGTCAGATCCTGCGTCGGCTGAAGATAGAGGTTAACGCCGGGAACGCGCGCCACCGCCTCCTGCAGACGGGCGATCACCTTCTGCACCCGATCGTCACGATCGTCGAGCGGCTTCAGGTTGATTTGCAGCCGCGCGCTGTTCAGCGACGGGTTAGTGCCATCGACGCCAACGAACGCCGTTAAGCTCTCCACCGCCGGGTCTTTGAGGATCACGTCGGACACCTGCCGCTGACGCTGCGCCATGCTGACAAACGAACTGGACTGCGGCGCCTGCAGAGTGCCCTGAATAATGCCGTTATCCTGCACAGGGAAGAAGCCTTTCGGGATGACCACCCACAGCATCACGCTTAACAGCAGCGTGCCCAACGCCACGCTGAGCGTCAACCACGGGTGGTTAAGCACTTTCGCCAGCCAGCGGCCATACCCGGCGATCACCCGCTCAAACAGACGTTCCGAGGCCCGGGAAAAGCGATTTTGCTTGCGCAAGGATGCCTGGCTCAGCATTCGGGCGCACATCATCGGCGTCAGGGTAAGCGACACCACGGCAGAAATAAGTATTGCCACCGCCAGCGTGACGGCAAACTCGCGAAACAGGCGTCCAACGATATCGCCCATAAACAGCAGCGGAATCAGTACCGCAATCAGCGAGAGGGTGAGGGAGATAATGGTAAAACCGATTTCGCCCGCCCCTTTCAGTGCGGCGGCCAGCGGTTTTTCGCCCTTTTCGATATAACGCGAAATATTCTCAATCACCACGATGGCGTCGTCGACCACAAAACCGGTCGCGATGGTCAGCGCCATCAGCGTCAGGTTATTGATCGAGAAATCCAGAAACACCATCACCGCGAAGGTGCCCACCAGCGACAGCGGAACGGCGACGCCGGGAATAATGGTGGCGGGAACGTTACGCAGGAAAAGATAAATAATCATCACGACCAGCGCGATCGCCAGCATCAGTTCAAACTGGGTGTCGCTGACCGAAGCGCGAATGTTCGTGGTGCGGTCGGACAGCACCGTCACGTTTACCGACTTCGGCAGGCTTTCTTTCAGTTGCGGCAGCATCTGTTGAATGCTGTCGGCGGTAGCGATGATATTGGCGCCGGGCTGGCGCTGAACGTTCATCACAATCGCCTGTTCTTTATTGGCCCAGGCGCCGAGCCAGCTATTCTCCGCCCCTTGTTCGACGGTAGCGACATCGCCCAGCCGCACCGGCGCGCCGTTTTGATAGGCGATGATCAGTTGACGGTATTCCTCGGCGGACTGCATCTGGTCGTTGGCAGAGAGCGTCACCGCACGAGTCGGGCCGTCAAGGCTCCCCTTCGCCGAGTTAACGTTGGCGCCGGTGATGGCGTTGCGTACCGTTTCGCTGGTCAGTCCCAACGCGGCGATCGCCGGGGCGTTGAGCTTCACCCGCACCGCCGGACGCTGCCCGCCGGAGAGGGTCACCAGACCGACGCCGGATACCTGGGAAATTTTCTGCGCGACGCGCGTTTCCACCATATCTTCAACCTGCGTCATCGGCATGGCGCTGGAGGTGACGGCAAGCGTCATGATGGGCGGATCCGCCGGGTTGACTTTGCTGTACACCGGTGGGTTCGGCAGATCGTTTGGCAGCAGGTTGGTCGCCGCGTTAATCGCCGCCTGCACCTCCTGTTCGGCCACGTCCAGCGGCAGGGTGAGCTGGAACTGAAGCGTGACCACCGAAGCGCCGCCGGAACTTTGCGACGACATTTGCTTGAGGCCGGACATCTGGCCGAACTGGCGTTCTAACGGGGCGGTGACGGCGGAGGTCATCACATCCGGACTGGCGCCGGGATAGAGCGTGACCACCTGAATGGTTGGATAGTCCACCTCCGGCAGTGCGGAGATGGGCAGAAAACGATAGCCGATGATCCCGGCCAGCAGTATCGCCACCATCAGCAGGGTGGTGGCGACAGGACGCATAATAAACAGACGCGACGGGCCGCCGGTGCTGCCTGGAGGTAATACCTGCATCAGGAGCGCGCTCCTTTCTTGGCGTATTCGCGCGCGGTGGCTTTTGCTTCAGGCGCGGTGGCGCTTTGTGCTTCCACCACCTCCACTTTCGCCCCTTCGGTAAGACGGTCAATACCGTCGGTAACCACGCGGTCGCCAGCGGAAATCCCGGCGCTGATCACCACCTTCTGGCTGTCCTGAATACCGGTTTGTACCCGATGCTTACTGACTTTGTTTTCGTCATTTAACACCCAGACAAAATGACCTTCGTTGCCCATCTGCAGGGCGGCGGTGGGTATAACCACCGCGTTCTGTTCGGTATCCACCAGCATTCTCGCGTTAACAAACTGATTGGGGAACAGCGTGTCATCCTGGTTCGTGAAGCGGGCTTTCACTTTGATGGTGCCGGTGGTGGGGTCAATCTGATTGTCGAGACTCAGCAGCACGCCTTCGCTCAGCTTCTGCGCGTTGGTGCGATCCCAGGCTTCCACCACCAGCGGCTTACCGCTTTTTTTCGCCTGCATCACCGTGGCGATATCGCTTTCCGGCAGGGTAAAAATGAGATCGATCGGATGCGTCTGGGTGATCACCACAATACCTGTGGTGTCGCCGCTGGAAATCTGGTTACCCACATCCACCTGTTTCAGCCCCACGCGACCGTCCACTGGCGCGGTGATGCGGCTCCAGTCAAGCTGCAATTGCGCGCTGGCAACGCTGGCTTCATCGGCTTTAATCGTGCCTTCGGTTTCACTGACCAGCGCCTGTTGGGCGTCCAGCTCCTGGCGAGAAACTAAGTTGCTTTTGACCAGTTGCTGGTAACGGGCCAGATCGCGGCGGGCGTTCGCCAGCGTCGCTTTATCTTTCGCCAGTTGGCCCTGCGCCTGTGCCAGCGCGACTTTAAACTGGCTGGGGTCGATTTCAGCGAGCAGGTCGCCCGCTTTGACCTGTTGGCCTTCTTCGAAGTGCAGCGCCAGTAGCTGCCCGTCGACGCGACTGCGCACCGTCACGGTATTGGCGGCGGTAATCGTTCCTAATCCGCTGAGATAACGCGGCACCGCCTGTTCAACGGCGGTCGCCGCCTGTACGGGCGCCAGCGGACCGGCGCGCATCCCGCGACGACCCGCGCCCGCAGGCGCTTTCGCCTGCCCGGTCGCGCCCGGGGCCGCGCTCTGCGGCTCGCTATGGTTTTGCCAGAACCAGACTGCGGCGATGGCCGCCACGACCACCGCGAGAGCTATCACCCAGCGGGATTTGTTACTGCCTTTCATCGTTATGAGTTTCTCATCCTGAAACGTTTCACGGAATGATACTAGTTTAGACAGCCATCAAGGGAGAAAAATGGAGGAATTATGAAACCCGGTACGGATTCATCCTAATGGCGGCGCGCTTTGCGAGACGTTACGCAACAATCGATAACGAAAAAAGCGCTGGCGGAAAATGGCGATAGAGTGGCGGCAAGGCGATGAAGGAGGTAAGCCACGAATTTCAGCATGACGCTGAAAAGGGAAAGCCCCTCCCGAGGAAGGGGCCAGAATAAGGAAAGGGTTATGATGAAGTCAGTCATCATACTGGTGAGACTCTTAGTCATGAGCTTCCAGGCTTACTCAGACACCAGGGGGAGGGGCGACCCTCCCTTACCCTCACTCCTGAAACTAAGCCACACCAACGCTCATGTCAATGCGTTAGCTTGCAGCCTGCGAGGCGGTTAGCGGAAAACAACTTCCGCCCAGCGCGCCAGTCCGGCGGTCACCGAACCAAAGTCATCGCCGCCGGCAATCGGAATGCCCGGCAATTGCCTCGCCAGCGCTTTTTTAATCAGCGGCGAGCGGGCGCTGCCGCCGGTCAGGTAGATCACATCCGGTTTCTCCTGAGCGTTATCCAGCGCCAGTCGCACCTGTTCCAGAATGCGCGTTAACGGTTGATCCAGCGCTGTTTCAAGCCCCTGCTGGCTGATGGCGGTCGCCAGTTCATCGCTGATAAACGGCAGTGTGGCGGTAAATTCTGACTGGTCGGAAAGGGCGATTTTGCACTCCTCTGCGCGGCGCGCCAGACGATGGCTCAACCGCTGACTCCAGACTTTCACCAGCAACGCCACTTTTTCCGGTTCGCGGGCATCGCGTACCAGCGTGTCCAACAGGCGACCGTTGGCACTGCTGTAAAAATCGCTCTGCGCCGGAACGTCGTTGATGGCCACGGCGTTCCACCACGGCAGCACCGGCAGGGCAATGCCTTTTTCGGTCTCGCCGCCCATGCCGAGTAGCGGCATCAGGTTTTTGAACGCCAGCGCGATGTCGAGGTCGTTGCCGCCAACGCGGCAGCCGCTGTGTCCGAGCAGGCTGGAACCACGGTCGGCGCGATGGTGCCATTGGGGTCCCATCAGCAGCAGCGAACAGTCGGTGGTTCCGCCGCCGATGTCCACGACCAGTACGCGTTTTTCTTCCTGCAGGGTGGCTTCATAATCCAGCCCTGCCGCGACCGGCTCGTACTGAAAGACCACATCCTGGAATCCGGCGCGGGTAGCGGCCCGCTGCAGAATGCCCTGCGCCTGACGGTTGGCTTCGTCACCGCCCAGCCCCTGAAAGTTGATCGGGCGACCAATGACGGCCTGGGTAATCGCGTCGGCAAGCTGATGTTGCGCCTGATTTCGGATGTGCAGCATCATGGCGCAAACCAAATCTTCAAACAGCGCAACCTGCTGTGGTTTGAGTCCGTTGGCGCCCAAAAAAGACTTGGGCGACTTAACGAAGTAGACCTCTTCCGGATCGTCAACGTATTGCGCCAGCGAAGACAGGCCGAACTGGACGCTGCCGCCGTGAACCTCGATATCTTCGTCGCGGTTGAAGCGGATCGCCCGGCGCAGCAGCGCCTGCGTCTCTTCATCCGGCGTTGGTACAGCGTGATGGCGGAACAGCCATTCGCTCACGGCTTCCCGGGTGGGCGCGCAGAGCATTGACGGTAACAGCGTGCTGTCGTTTTCCATTTTCAGTAACTGCGGCGCGCCGTCGCGCATGATCGCGACCGAGCAGTTCGCGGTACCGTAATCAAAGCCAATAAACACCTAATAAATCCCCATGCCAGTGAAGAAGGGGCGTGACTTTAGCGAAATGTCATCGCGCCGACAACTGGAATATGAAAGCAAGGCGTAACAATGGAATAGGGGTTATGCTCAGGGTTTGCAGAAAAAGGAGTGGGTGATGTTTTTCCTGAACTGGCAGCCGCCTTATGACTGGTCCTGGATGTTGGGTTTTCTCGCCGCTCGTGCGGTGAGCGGTGTGGAAATGGTCGGTGATATGCGCTATACGCGTAGCCTGGCGGTAGGGGAGCATCGGGGGATAGTCACCGTGGTGCCCGATGAACGGACGCATACGCTGGCGGTCACCTTAACCGGGGGGCTGCTGCCGGTAGCGGATGTCTGTCTGGAAAAAATGGCGCGGTTGTTCGATCTCGGCTGCGAGCCGACGAAAATCACCCGGGCACTTGGCGATCTGGGCGCGGCGCGTCCGGGGTTGCGCCTGCCCGGTTCGGTAGATGCCTTTGAGCAAGGTGTACGGGCAATCCTGGGGCAGTTAGTCAGCGTGGCGATGGCGGCAAAGCTCACTGCAAAAGTGGCGCAGCGCTATGGCGAACCGCTGGCCGACGCGCCAGGCTACGTCTGTTTCCCCGGCCCTGACATCCTTGCCGGCGCCGATCCGCTGGATCTGAAAGCGCTGGGGATGCCGCTTAAACGCGCTGAGGCGCTGATCCACCTCGCGCTGGCCGCGCGTGACGGGATACTGCCCACCAGCGCGCCTGAAGATGTTGAGTCTGGGGTGAAAGCGCTACAGGCGTTTCCGGGGATTGGACGCTGGACGGCGAACTATTTCGCACTCAGAGGCTGGCAGGCGAAAGACGTGTTTTTGCCGGATGATTACTTGATCAAACAGCGATTTGCGGGCATGACGTCGGCGCAGATCCGGCGCTACGCGGAGCGCTGGAAACCCTGGCGCTCCTACGCCCTGTTGCACATTTGGTATACCGACGGCTGGCAACCGTCAGTTGATGGCGAAGTAACTGGTATTCAGTAGCAGATCCAGAGGCTGGGCTTCCGTAATGATGTCGCCATAGATCTGGTCGATGCCGATACCCGACAGCGTATCCATGACTACCGCCGCCTGCACCGGACCGGCGATAGTTTTGCATCCCAGACGCTGGGCGTGACCGTGGATGATCGATACCAGCATTTCATCCATCAGGTTACTGTGGATGCTGGCGCTAAGCTCGCTGTCGAGCAGCAGGTAGTCGGCCATATTGGGGGCCAGCAGATTAAAGATTTGCAGGTCGCGCCCGATCTGGCTGAGGATAATGCGACAGCCCGCCTGACGAAGGGTCCGCAAGGCGGGCGCGGCTTCTTGCGCGTGGAGCAGCAGTGCTTCCGCCGGAATAATCAGGTGCAGCAGACGCCCCGGCAGCGGACTTTTTTCCAGCTGTTGCAGCAGTTCGTCTATCAGTGTCGCGCTGGTTAATCCGGCGACGGACAGCGGCAGGGCGATGCTCAGTCCTTTGTGCGCGACCGCCGGGGCGGCATGATGGAAAAAGGCATGAAAGACCCGCCGATCCAACGCATGATTGAGCGCCGGGTCTGCCAGCCCGGCGCGAAACGCCTGTTCTTCCATAACCTCGCCCTCGCTGGTCCACAGACGAAGTGAGATGAGCCACAAGCTGCGCGCTTCCGGAATACGCGGCGACGCGACGCCGCGGGCTAACATCAGCAGATGGTTTTCTT
Source organism: Citrobacter sp. R4 (assembly GCF_026719175.1). Taxonomy (NCBI): domain Bacteria; kingdom Pseudomonadati; phylum Pseudomonadota; class Gammaproteobacteria; order Enterobacterales; family Enterobacteriaceae; genus Citrobacter; species Citrobacter sp. R4. The sequence goes on along the minus strand of NZ_JAPPSU010000010.1, from coordinate 45,554 downwards.
TTATCATGTGCCACTGTTCATCCAGCGACATCATGGCGCGCGGGTGCTGCGCCATTTCCTGCTGCGGCTCGTAGACGGTGACCTGACCGCGACCGCTATTTTTCGAGGCGTAACAGGCGATATCGGCCTGTGACATCACTTCCACCGGCTGGCAGTTGTCGTCGTCAATGAGGGTGATGCCCGCGCTGGCCCCAACCCGGTGCAGACGGCCTTCCCACATAAAAGGGTACTCGTTAACCGCGGTGATGAGCCGGGTGGCGATAACGCGCGCGCTTTCAAGATGACAGTCCGGCAACAACAGGCCAAACTCATCACCGCCCAGACGCGCCAGTACGTCGCCAGGACGAAGCAAACTGAGCATCAGTTGGGCGAGTTCGCGCAGTAACGCGTCGCCCGCGGCGTGACCGGCGCTGTCATTGACAGCTTTAAAACGGTCGAGATCGATAAATACCAGCGCATGATGCTGGTGGGTACTGCGCACCGTTTGCAGCAACTGCTTTAGCCGGGTCTCAAAGCTGGGGCGATTAGTCAGCTGTGTGAGCGCATCATGCGTGGCGCTGTAGCTCAGTTGGCGCAGCATCTTGCGTGACTCGGTGACATCCTGGATCACAAGAACCGAACCAATGTTCCCGCCGTCCAGCGTCGTGAGCGGAGTGATGCTGTAGTGAATATCGTAGCTGCCGCCGTTGCGACAGTGCAGCACCACGTCCTGTTCGATGGCCGAGCGGGACATATCCGCGCTGTAGATGTTTTCCATCAGCGGACCGTTATTGCCCAAGGTAATGTGCAGCACTGTCAGTAAGGGTACGCCGATGGCGTTCTCTTGCTGCCAGCCGCTCATTTTTTCAGCGACCGGGTTCATAAAGGTGATTTTCATATCGACGTCTACACAGATCACCGCCTCGCCGATGGAGTCGAGGGTAATGTGCAGCCGCTCTTTTTCCTGAAACAGCGCTTCATTCAGGCGCTTATTTACCCATTCCGTGTGTTTAAGATCGTTAATGTCTTCAATCTGAGCAATAAAGTAGAGCGGCGTGCCGTCAGTATGACGAACCAGAGAAACCGCCAGCAGCGCCCACACCACTTCACCGCTGCGGGTGTAATAGCGCTTCTCCAGCGAATAGCTGTTGATGTCGCCGCGCACCAGCATGTCGAGCTGCTCCAGATCGTTATGCAGATCTTCCGGCCAGGTCAGTTGCTGAAACGTGAGCGTGCGCAGTTCGTCCTGCGGGTAGCCAAGAAACTGACACAACGCTTTGTTGACCTGTAACCACTGTCCTTCGGTGCCGACCAACGCCATGCCGATGGCGGAATATTCCATGGCGTTACGGAAGCGTTCTTCGCTTTCCGTAATGTGTTTACGTTCCGCGCGAAACGCATACATCACCATGGTCATGATATTCGCCGGCAGCAGGATCATCAGGAACGGCAGCCACGGCAGATGCGTCAGCAGATTCACCTTCGGCGTAACCAGCAGCGACGGGTCGGCGGCCAGCATCAGTGAAACCACCATCACCGTGGCGAGAAAGACTAAAAAAGCTTCCATGCGCGGCAGGCGCACCGCGCTCCACATCAGCAACACGATGACGCAGGTAAACGGCCAGGGGACAAACTTCATCGCCAGCCAGCTTAGCACCAGCGTGACGATCAGCGTCAGCAACGTTTCCAGCAGCAGGCGAGGGTTGCGGTGGCGCAGCAGATAGTGTGGCTTAAACAGCAAGCCCAATGGCACCAGCGCCAGCGCGCCGATGGATTCTGACAGCACCCAGAACAGAAACGCCCGCAGCGGGGTATCGTGCGGAGACAACATCCAGACCAGCATCCCGCCGAGCAGTGGGGGGATCACCGCGCTGCCGAAGGCCAGACGGATCCAGTCGTTCAGATTCTGTAACGGGTTATACCCAGGCAGGAGCTTGCGCAGCAACAGCGCGCCTGTTGCCGCTTCAATAATGTTTATCGCCGTATAGGTAAAGTTGAGCGCGCCCGGGGGAAACAGCACCAGCGAGGCGCCAATACTGCCCAGAGAACAGGCGAGGGCGATGCCCGGCCACATGCGACCGGCATGGCGGTAAAAAGCCACCATCATGATGGAGGTAGGAAACCACAGAGGCGCTAACGCATTGCCGAACTGGGATAATTCCAGTGAAAAGAGCGTAAAAACAAACGCCGCCAGACCTAAACTGACGAAGCGCAGCAGAGGGTGCGGTAAGGGAACTAAAACATGTTGGGTTGGTTTACTCATTACCCTATCCGAATAGCCGGGAACGTCGAAGCACGCCAGGACGCGTCAGTGTGAGTCTGTGTTTATGCTAGTACAAACTTTTTACCTTTTATATCCCGGCTGCGCATAATTTGCCGTCAATCCAGAAGTCATCAGGGCGCAGGGACGGGGCTGGCGTGACGTTTCGCCGCGATGCATCTTGTCTGAATTTGTGTATAATTGCCGGCGTTTGACGCTCCGGCGTCTCCCTTCCTTACAGGTTATTCAGGTCGCTAAATTTATGACTGATCAGTCTCATCAGTGCGTCATTATCGGTATTGCTGGCGCATCGGCTTCTGGCAAAAGTCTTATTGCCAGTACTCTTTATCGTGAATTACGTGAACAAGTCGGTGACGAACATATCGGCGTGATCCCCGAAGACAGCTACTATAAAGATCAAAGCCATCTGTCGATGGAAGAACGCGTAAAAACCAACTATGACCATCCCAACGCGATGGATCACAGCCTGTTGTTTCAACATCTGCAAGCGCTTAAGCGCGGCTGCGCGATTGAACTGCCGGTCTACAGCTACGTCGAACACACCCGCATGAAAGAAACCGTGCGCGTGGAGCCGAAGAAAGTCATTATTCTGGAAGGCATTTTGCTGCTCACCGACGCCCGTTTGCGCGAAGAGATGAACTTCTCTATTTTTGTCGATACACCGCTGGATATCTGCCTGATGCGCCGCATCAAGCGCGACGTTAACGAGCGCGGGCGTTCCATGGATTCCGTGATGGCGCAATACCAGAAAACGGTGCGTCCGATGTTCCTGCAGTTTATCGAGCCATCCAAGCAGTATGCGGATATTATCGTGCCGCGCGGCGGGAAAAACCGCATCGCCATCGATATTCTGAAAGCGAAAATCAGTCAGTTCTTTGAATAAGCCCTGCGAATTGTGTACCGTTCAGTGATAACCTGGTTTGCCCTTGCGACACAATGCGTTAAGGGCCTGCTGCACGAAAGGAGAAAGTGCCATGCGTCTGTGTGACCGAGATATTGAAGCCTGGCTTGATGAAGGCCGTTTGTCGATCAACCCGCGTCCGCCTGTGGAGCGTATTAATGGCGCGACGGTGGATGTGCGCCTTGGCAATAAATTCCGTACCTTCAGCGGCCACACCGCAGCATTTATCGATTTAAGTGGGCCAAAAGATGAAGTCAGCGCCGCTCTCGACCGCGTAATGAGCGACGAGATTGCGCTGGCCGACGGCGAAGCGTTTTATCTCCATCCGGGCGAACTGGCGCTGGCGGTGACCTATGAGTCGGTGACCTTACCCGCGGATTTAGTCGGTTGGCTGGATGGCCGCTCCTCCCTGGCGCGTCTTGGCTTGATGGTACACGTGACCGCCCACCGTATCGATCCCGGCTGGTCCGGCTGTATCGTGCTGGAATTTTATAACTCCGGTAAACTGCCGCTGGCGCTGCGCCCCGGCATGTTGATCGGCGCGCTGAGCTTTGAACCGCTTTCCGGTCCGGCGCTTCGCCCCTATAACCGTCGCGAAGATGCCAAATATCGCGATCAGCAGGGCGCGGTCGCCAGCCGGATTGATAAAGACTGAGTCTGATCCACTGAGGATAGCATGAGACGATTTCTGACGACGCTGATGATTTTGCTGGTCGTGCTGGTGGCCGGCTTTTCTGCGTTAGTAATGCTGGTCAACCCGAACGACTTCCGTACCTATATGGTGCAACAGGTCGCGGCGCGTAGCGGCTATCAGCTACAGCTGGATGGCCCATTGCGCTGGCACGTCTGGCCTCAGCTCAGTATCCTCTCCGGACGCATGGCGTTGACGGCGAAAGGCGCCAGTGAACCGCTGGTGCGCGCCGATAACATGCGGCTTGACGTTGCGCTGTGGCCGTTGCTTAGCCATCAGCTGAGCGTCAAGCAGGTGATGCTCAAAGGCGCGGTGATTCAGCTCACCCCGCAAACGGAAGCGGCGCGCAATGAGAACGCGCCGGTGCCTCCTAAAGACAATAACTTACCGGACGTCGCGGAAGATCGCGGCTGGTCGTTTGATATCGCCAGCCTGCGGGTAGCCGACAGCGTGCTGGTGTTCCAGCATGAAAATGATGAGCAGGTCACCGTTCGCGATATCCGCCTGCAAATGGAGCAGGATGCGCAGCATCGCGGCGCTTTTGAGTTTTCCGGGCGGATTAACCGCGATCAGCGTGATTTGAATCTGGCCTTAAACGGTACGGTGGATGCGTCCGACTATCCGCATAACCTCTCTGCCGGGATCCAGCAGCTTAGCTGGCAGCTCCAGGGAGCCGATCTGCCGAAACAGGGGATTCAGGGACAAGGACAGCTTCAGGCGCAGTGGCAGGAAGACGCGAAATTACTCTCGTTCAGCCAGCTTGACCTGACCGCGAACGACAGTACGCTGACCGGAAGCGCCCAGGTGACGTTGACGGAGCAACCGGCCTGGCGCATTAACCTGAATTTCGGCAAGCTGAATCTGGATTCCATTATTCCGCTGTCGGAAAACAGCAGCGGCGCTAACGGCGGTGGCGAGCAGGGCGTGACGTCATCGTCTCTGGCCCGACCGGTCATCGCCAGCCGGGTCGATGAACCGGCCTACCAGGGGCTGAAGGGGTTTTCCGCGGAGATCGCGCTGAATGCGGAGAGCGTATTATGGCGCGGGATGAATTTCTCGGCCGTTTCGACGCGAATGACGAATCAGGCCGGCGTGCTGAAAATCGCGCAGCTCGAGGGCAAGCTTGATGGCGGCACGATTTCACTGCCCGGCACGCTGGATGCCAGCGCTGACACTCCGCGCGTGGTGTTCCAGCCGCGTCTTAATGATGTGGAGATAGGCACGATTCTAAACGCGTTCCATTATCCCATTGCCCTGACCGGTAAAATGTCGCTGACGGGCGATTTTTCCGGCGCGGACATTGATGCCCATGCGTTTCGCCATAACTGGCAAGGCCAGGCGCGCGTCGAGATGCGCGATACGCGGATGGATGGCATGAACTTTCAGCAGTTGGTTCAGCAGGCGGTGGAGCGCAGCGGCGGCGACGTTGAGGCGATGCGTAATTACGATAACGCCACCCGTCTCGATCGTTTCGTCACTGACCTGACGCTCGACCACGGTAAGCTGGGGCTGAACAGCATGGAAGGCGAATCCTCTGTGCTGGCCCTGACCGGTAAAGGTACGCTCGATCTGGTCGGAGAGTCGTGCGACACGCAGTTTAACGTTCGGGTGCTCGGCGGCTGGAAAGGGGAAGGTAAGTTGATCGATTTCCTGAAGAACACGCCGGTGCCGCTGCGGGTTTACGGTAAGTGGCAGGCGCTGAATTATAACCTGCAGGTTGATCAAGTGCTGCGTAAGCATGTCCAGGATGAAGCGAAACGTCGTCTCAATGACTGGGCGGAGCGGAACAAAGATACCCGCGACGGCAAAGACGTCAGGAAGCTGCTGGATAAGCTGTAAACCGCCTCTGGCGAGTCCCTTTTTGTAAGGCCGGACAGGGCGCGAAGCGCCGCTGTCCGGCGATTGCCACTACGCGTCGTATTCCCCGTCTTCGTCCGCGCGTAACGGAATCAGTTGCACCTTCTGTACGCGATGACTTTCTACCTGTAGCGTTTTCAGCAAGTAGTCGCCCACCTGAACCTCCTCACCCTCTTTCGGTATACGCTGCAGATATTCCATCAACAGGCCGGCGATGGTGTGATACTCGCGTTTCTCATCGAGCGGCAGGGGAACGTATTGCACCAGATCGTCCAGCGGCATATGACCGTTTGCCGTCCACGAACCGTCCTGATTTTTCTGAATATCATGGCGGGCGTCGATCTCTTCCACTTCGTTCGGCAAATTACCGGCAATGGTTTCCATCACGTCGCTCAGCGTCACAATCCCTTCGACAGACCCAAACTCGTCAACCACAAAGGCAAAATGCGTGCGGGCGTTGCGGAACTGCTCCAGCGCCGGCAGCAGCGGGAGCGTTTCCGGGAACACCAGCGGCTGGCGTACCAGTACCCGCAGGTTGAGCGGCTCTCCACGCAGCGACTGCTGGAGCAGATCGATAACGTGCACCACGCCAAGCAGATCCTCCTGGTCATCTTCGCCGGTGACCACCAGTCGCGTATGCTGGTTTTTTTCGAGCAGGGCGCGGATATCCGCCTCGGGCGCGCAGAGATCGATATGCTCGATATCATGGCGCGAGGTCATAATGCTGCTGACGGTGCGCTGGTTCAGGTTGAGTACGCGCTCAATCATCCGCCGCTCCTGCGGGTTGAAAATTTGCGTGTCGTCATGATCCACCAGCATCGAGGCTGTTTCCGCGTCCAGTTCGGCATCCTCTTTCTTCCCGCTTAACAGGCGCATCACTGCTTCGGTCGTTCGCTGGCGCAGCGTATGGTTTGCGGAAAGAAAGCGGCGGCGGTTAAAGATAGCCAACTGGTTCAGGGCTTCAATCATCACCGAGAAGCCGATGGCGGCGTACAGGTAGCCCTTCGGAATGTGGAAACCAAAACCTTCCGCCACCAGGCTAAAGCCGATCATTAACAGGAAACTCAGACAGAGAATGACGATGGTCGGGTGGCTGTTGACAAAACGGGTCAGTGATTTGCTGGCGAGCAGCATCAGCGTAATCGCGATAATCACCGCCGCCATCATCACCGCCAGGTGATCCACCATGCCGACGGCGGTAATGACCGAATCGAGCGAGAAGATGGCGTCCAGCACCACGATTTGCGCCACCACGCCCCAGAATTTAGCCCCTTTGCGTTGGGTGGGGTTGTCGCTGTCTTTCCCTTCCAGCCGTTCGTTAAGCTCCATCGTGGCTTTAAACAGCAGGAAGAACCCGCCGAACAGCATGATCAGGTCGCGCGCGCTAAAGCTTAAGCTCTGAACGCTAAAGAGCGGCTTCGTCAGGGTGACCAGCCAGGAGATTGACGCCAGCAAGAGCAGGCGCATCAGCATCGCCAGAATCAGACCGGTGATGCGCGCGCGGTCTCGTTGCGCGGGCGGCAGTTTTTCGGCGAGGATGGCAATAAAGACTAAATTATCAATGCCAAGGACCAGCTCGATCACCACCAGCGTGACGAGACCGGCCCAGATTGACGGATCGGCAATCCATTCCATAGTAAGCGTAAAACCCTTCGTTATATGACAATTGTCACAATTCGATCATGGATAAAGCTGGCGGAAAATGCAATGCCAGAGCGGGATTTATCCTGCTTTTGTATTTCTTCCCACCCGTAATAATAACCTTAATGTTTCTGTTGGGAATAAATTCTGGATTAAAAACAATTTCGGATATATCGCAGGGTCGGTGGAATATATGCATTTTGTCAACATCAAGTAATTCCTAAAAATGCCGCTTTATATGACTTAATATTAATCTTAAAAAGACAAAATAGCAGGCTTGTTGCCTTGCCTGCTAATACGTTAGCTGTAACAATTCTTCCAGCGTTAATGAGGTGTGAAGAAATATATTGACCGGCATCGTTAATCATTAATCGCCGACATTCTTATTACCTTACGTATTTCTCTGTTGTGGCAGGAGAAAAATCACGAGGTTTGCAAAAATCTAACTTAATCAGTGTATTGGTAGCTAAAAAGCCAAGGGCGGTAGCGTGCCTGAACGCCTGATGACGAGTCTGCATTATTCTGTCAATAGCTTACGGATGAATTCAAATTTTTTAGGACTGATGCCAGTTAAATTTCTTTTCAATTAACTGCAATGTAAATGTGTACGGCGAAGTCGCTATTTAAATTGCACAGGATAATTACTCTGCCAAAGTGATAAATAATCAATGATGAAATCCAAAATGAAATTGATGCCATTATTGGTGTCGGTAACCTTGATAAGCGGTTGCACAGTACTTCCGGGCAGCAATATGTCTACGATGGGTAAAGACGTGATTAAACAGCAGGACGCTGATTTTGATCTCGACCGGATGGTGAATGTGTATCCACTCACCCCACGACTGGTTGAGCAATTGCGTCCGCGGCCAAACGTGGCGCAGCCGAATATGTCGCTGGACCAGGAGCTTGCCAGCTATCAGTACCGCGTCGGGGCAGGGGATGTTCTGAACGTGACGGTATGGGACCACCCTGAGCTGACAACGCCAGCGGGGCAGTACCGCAGCTCCAGCGACACCGGCAACTGGGTGCAGCCGGACGGCACGATGTTTTATCCCTATATCGGCAAGGTTAGCGTGGTGGGGAAAACACTCGCAGAGATCCGCAGTGATATTACCGGGCGCTTAGCGAAGTACATCGCTGACCCGCAGGTGGACGTTAATATCGCCGCGTTCCGTTCGCAAAAAGCCTATATCTCCGGCCAGGTGAACAAATCCGGCCAGCAGGCGATCACCAACGTGCCGCTCACCGTACTGGATGCGATCAACGCCGCAGGCGGCCTGACCGAAGACGCCGACTGGCGCAACGTCGTGCTGACCCATAACGGCAAAGAACAACGGATTTCCCTGCAGGCGCTGATGCAAAACGGCGATCTCAGCCAGAATCGCCTGCTGTATCCGGGCGACATTCTTTATGTTCCGCGCAATGACGATCTGAAAGTGTTTGTGATGGGTGAAGTGAAGAAACAGAGCACGCTCAAAATGGACTTCAGCGGCATGACGCTGACCGAAGCGCTGGGCAACGCCGAAGGTATCGATCTGACCACCTCCAACGCCAGCGGCATCTTCGTGATCCGTCCGCTGAAAGGCAAAGGTCCGGGCGGCAAGATTGCCAATATTTATCAGCTCGATATGTCTGATGCGACCTCTCTGGTCATGGCGACGGAATTCCGTCTGCAGCCTTATGACGTGGTGTATGTCACCACCGCACCGGTTGCGCGCTGGAACCGTCTGATCAATCAGTTGCTGCCGACCATCAGCGGTGTCCGTTATATGACGGATACGGCCAGCGACATTCACGCCTGGTAATCGTCATGTTTAACAAAATATTAGTTGTTTGCGTGGGGAACATTTGCCGTTCCCCAACGGCAGAACGCTTATTGAAGCGCTACCACCCGGCGCTGACCGTCGAGTCGGCGGGGCTTGGCGCGCTGGTGGGAAAGGGCGCAGACGCGTCTGCCCTTAGCGTGGCGGCCGATCACGGCCTGTCGCTGGAAGGACACTGCGCGCGGCAAATCACCGGACGGCTGTGTCGGGACTATGACCTGATCCTGGCAATGGAGAAAAGACACATTGCGTCTCTGCATGAGCTGGCGCCGGAAATGCGCGGCAAAGTCATGCTGTTTGGTCACTGGGACGATGAGCGCGACATTCCCGACCCGTATCGTAAAAGCCGCGAGGCGTTTGAAGCGGTGTACGCATTACTTGAACGGTCTGCCCGCCAGTGGGCGCAGGCATTGAACGCAGAGCAGGTAAAATAATGACAGAAAAAGTAAGACAGTCTGCCGCTCCGGTAACGGGCAACGATGAAATCGATATCGGCCGCCTGGTGGGCACCGTCATTGAAGCACGCTGGTGGGTGCTGGGGATTACGGCATTATTCGCACTTTGCGCAGTGATTTACACGCTCTTCGCCACGCCAATCTACAGTGCGGATGCGCTGGTGCAGATTGAACAGAACGCTGGCAGCTCGCTGGTGCAGGATATTAACTCGGCGTTGTCCGATAAACCCCCCGCTTCTGAGGCCGAAATTCAGCTGATTCGCTCGCGTCTGGTGTTAGGCAAAACGGTGGATGACCTGGACCTGGATATCTCCGTCAGCAAAAACACCTTCCCGCTGTTTGGCGCAGGCTGGGAACGGCTGATGGGACGCCAGAATGAGACGGTGAAAGTTACCACCTTTACCTTGCCGAAGGGAATGAACGACCAGGTTTTCACGCTGAACGTGTTGGACGATAAGTCCTACGCGCTGACCAGCGACGGCGGGTTTAGCGCCCGTGGGCAGATCGGTCAAACCCTGAACAAAGACGGCGTGACGATGGTGGTGAGCGAGATCCATGCCCGCCCCGACACCGAATTTACCGTCAATAAATTCTCCACGCTCGGGATGATCAACACCCTGCAAAACAACCTGACGGTAACCGAAACCGGCAAGGACACCGGCGTGTTAAGCCTGACGTTTACCGGTGAGGATCGCGAACAAATTCGCGAAATTCTCGACAGCATTACCCGCAACTACCTTGAACAGAACGTGGCGCGTAAATCGGAAGAGGCAGCGAAAAGCCTGGCATTCCTGGCAAAACAACTGCCGGAAGTGCGCAGCCGTCTGGACGTCGCGGAGAACAAACTCAACGCCTTCCGCCAGGATAAAGACTCCGTTGACCTGCCGCTGGAAGCAAAAGCGGTGCTGGACTCAATGGTCAATATCGACGCCCAGTTGAATGAGCTGACATTTAAAGAAGCGGAAATCTCTAAGCTGTACACCAAAGCGCACCCGGCTTACCGCACGCTGCTGGAAAAACGCCAGGCGCTGGAGGATGAAAAAGCGAAGCTCAACGGGCGCGTGACGGCAATGCCGAAAACGCAGCAGGAGATTGTGCGTCTGACCCGTGACGTGGAGTCCGGTCAGCAGGTCTACATGCAGCTGCTGAATAAGCAACAGGAGCTGCAGATCAACGAGGCCAGCACCGTCGGCGACGTGCGAATTGTTGACCCGGCGATTGCCCAACCGGGTGTACTGAAGCCGAAGAAGGGGCTGATCATACTGGGCAGCATTATTCTTGGCCTGATGTTGTCAATCGTCGGCGTCCTGCTGCGTTCGTTGTTCAATCGCGGTATCGAAAGCCCGCAGGTGCTTGAAGAGAACGGGATCAGCGTTTACGCCAGCATTCCGCTGTCGGAATGGCAGAAAGCGCGCGATAACGTGAAAACCATCAAAGGCGTGAAGCGTTACAAGCAGAGCCAGTTGCTGGCGGTAGGGAACCCGACCGATCTGGCGATTGAAGCGGTGCGTAGTCTGCGTACCAGCCTGCACTTCGCCATGATGCAGGCGCAGAACAACGTGCTGATGCTGACCGGGGTCAGCCCATCAATCGGTAAAACTTTTGTCTGCGCCAACCTGGCGGCGGTCATCAGCCAGACCAACAAGCGCGTGTTGTTGATCGACTGCGACATGCGCAAGGGGTACACCCATGAGTTGCTCGGCACCAACAACGTGAACGGCCTGTCCGATATTCTGGTCGGCAAGGGAGATATTTCCGCCTGCGCCAGACCAACCTCTATCCCAAACTTCGATCTCGTCCCGCGTGGCCAGGTGCCGCCAAATCCGTCGGAACTGCTGATGAGTGAACGTTTTGGCGAGTTGATCAAGTGGGCCAGCAGTCACTATGACCTGGTGCTGATCGATACGCCGCCGATTCTGGCCGTGACTGACGCGGCGATTGTCGGTCGCCACGCGGGAACCACCCTGATGGTGGCGCGTTACGCCGTGAATACTCTGAAAGAGGTGGAGACCAGCCTCAGCCGCTTCGGGCAAAACGGCATTCAGGTGAAAGGGGTGATCCTCAACTCTATCTTCCGTCGCGCCACCGGATACCAGGATTACGGGTATTACGAGTACGAATATAAGTCAGATTCCAAATAAAAAACGAGAATACCGGATGGCAGCGAAACGCCATCCGGCGAAAACGCTTTGGGGAACGAGCATGAATAAAGACAACCCGCTGATTTCAATCTATATGCCCACCTGGAACAGGCAACAACTGGCGATTCGGGCCATCAAATCGGTGCTGCGCCAGGACTATACCCACTGGGAAATGATCATTGTCGATGATTGCTCCAGCGCCTATGAACAGCTGCAGCAGTTCGTCGAAGGGTTAAACGATCCACGGGTGCGTTATACCCATAACGACGTCAATTCCGGCGCCTGCGCGGTGCGTAACCAGGCGATCCGACAGGCGAACGGGCAGTACATCACCGGTATTGACGATGACGATGAATGGACGCCAAATCGCCTGAGCGTGTTTCTCGCCCATAAGCATCAGTTGGTCACTCATGCGTTCCTTTACGCGAACGATTATGTCTGTGAGGGCGAAGTCTATTCGCAACCGGCCAGTCTGCCGCTCTACCCGAAGTCCCCGTACTCTCGCCGCCTGTTCTACAAGCGCAACATCATCGGCAACCAGGTGTTTACCTGGGCGTGGCGTTTTAAAGAGTGCCTGTTCGACACTGAACTGAAGGCGGCGCAGGATTACGATATTTTCCTGCGCATGGTGGTGGAGTACGGCGAACCGTGGAAGGTGGAAGACGCGACGCAGATCCTGCATATCAACCACGGCGAAATGCAGATCACCTCGTCGCCGAAAAAATTCTCCGGCTATTTCCATTTTTATCGCAAGCACAAAGATAAATTCGACCGCGCGAGCAAGAAATATCAGCTGTTCACCCTTTACCAGATCCGCAATAAACGGATGACCTGGCGCACGTTGCTCACGCTGCTGTCCGTTCGTAACGGCAAACGGCTGGCTGACGGACTGCGAGGGCGTTAAGCATGCTGGAAGATATTCGCGCCAACAGCTGGAGTCTGCGCCCGTGCTGCATGGTGCTGGCTTATCGCGTCGCCCACTTTTGTTCCGTCTGGCGCAAAAAAAATGTCCTTAACAACCTGTGGGCCGCGCCGGTGCTGGTGCTGTATCGCCTGATCACCGAATGCCTGTTTGGCTACGAGATACAGGCCGCAGCGACCATTGGCCGACGTTTCACTATTCATCACGGTTATGCCGTGGTGATAAATAAAAACGTGGTCGCCGGGGACGATTTTACGATTCGTCATGGTGTCACCATCGGCAACCGCGGCGCCGACAGCCTCGCCTGCCCGGTGATTGGCAACGGGGTGGAGCTGGGCGCGAACGTCATTGTGCTGGGTGATATCACTATTGGTAATAACGTGACCATTGGCGCCGGGAGCGTGGTGCTTGACGCCGTGCCGGACAATGCGCTGGTGGTAGGCGAGAAGGCACGAGTGAAGGGAATAAAATGAACATTCTGCAATTTAATGTGCGGCTGGCGGAAGGCGGTGCGGCTGGGGTGGCATTAGATCTGCATCAGCGCGCGCTGCAAAAAGGACTGGCTTCACGTTTCGTGTACGGCTACGGCAAAGGCGGAAAGAAAAGCGTCAGCCACAATCATTATCCGCATGTGAGTAAGCAGACGCCACGGTTGACGTCGGTGGCGAATATCGCTCTGTTTCGTCTGTTTAACCGCGACCTGTTTGGCAATCTCAATAATGTATACCGCAGCGTCACCCGCACGCCGGGGCCGCTGGTGCTGCATTTTCACGTCCTGCACAGCTACTGGCTGAATCTGGCCGAGGTGGTGGCGTTTTGCGAAAAGGTGAAAAACCACAAGCCGGACGTCACGCTGGTCTGGACGCTGCACGACCACTGGAGCGTAACTGGCCGCTGCGCCTTTACCGACGGTTGCGAAGGCTGGAAGTCGGACTGCCGGAAATGCCCGACGCTGAACAATTACCCACCGGTGAAGGTCGACCGCGCCCATGCGCTGGTGCACGGTAAGCGCCAGCTTTTCCGTGACATGCTGGCGCTCGGCTGTCAGTTTATCTCACCAAGCCAGCACGTCGCCGATGCCTTTAACAGCCTGTACGGGGCAGGGCGTTGCCGCATCATCAATAACGGTATCGACGTGGCGACCGAAGCGATTCTCGCGGAGCTGACCCCGGTCAGCGCGACGGAAGGAAAACCGAAAATCGCGGTGGTGGCCCACGATCTGCGCTATGACGGTAAAACCAACCAGCGGCTGGTGCGCGAAATGATGGCGCTGGGCGAGGCGATCGAATTACATACCTTCGGTAAGTTTTCGCCGTTTGACGGAACGAACGTGGTCAATCACGGATTTGAAACCGACAAGCGTAAGCTGATGAGCGCACTGAACCAGATGGACGCGCTGGTGTTCAGTTCACGGGTGGATAACTATCCGTTGATTCTCTGCGAAGCATTGTCGATTGGCGTGCCGGTTATCGCCACCCATAGCGAGGCGGCGCAGGAGGTCCTGCAAAAATCCGGCGGTAAAACCTTCGACGACAGCGTCGTACTTCGCCTGGTGCAATTAGGCAAAGCCGATATCGCGCAGGCCGTCTTTGGCACTTCGCTCGACGCCTTTCGCGAGCGCAGCCGGGCGGCTTACAGTGGACAACAGATGCTGGAGGAATATGTCTCGTTCTATCAGAATCTGTAGCTATCTGCTGCTGCCGCTGATCTACCTGCTGGTCAACGTCAAAATTGCCCAGTTGGGCGAAAGTTTTCCCATCACCATCGTCACCTTTTTGCCGGTTTTGCTGCTGCTTTATGTGGAACGCATCAACCTGAAAAAACTGATGATTGCATTGGGGATCGGCGCCGGGCTGACGGCGTTTAACTACCTTTTCGGCCAGTCGCTGGACGCCAGCAAGTACGTCACTTCCACCATGCTGTTTGTTTACATTGTGATCATTATCGGCATGGTCTGGAGTATTCGCTTTAAAACTATTTCGCCGCACAACCACCGCAAGATCCTGCGCTTTTTTTATCTGGTGGTAGGGCTGGTGGTACTGCTCGCCGCTGCCGAGATGGCGCAAATTATCCTCACCGGCGGCAGCAGCTTAATGGAAGTGATTTCGAAATATCTTATTTACAGTAACAGTTATGTACTGAACTTTATTAAATTTGGCGGCAAGCGAACCACCGCACTCTATTTCGAACCGGCCTTTTTTGCTCTGGCGTTAATCTCAATTTGGCTCAGCATCAAACAGTTTGGTATCAAAACACCTAAAACCGATGCTATGATTCTGGCAGGGATAGTATTATCAGGATCGTTTTCAGGGGTAATGACATTTATCTTGTTTTACCTGCTGGAATGGGCATTTCAGTATCTGAATAAGGATGCGATTAAGAAAAAACTGCCGCTGGCGATAATTTCATTAACCGTATTTCTGGTGGGGGTGATGTTCGCATTTCCTTATATCTCCACGCGCCTCGGTGATTTAGGCACAGAAGGGTCATCGTCTTATTATCGTATCGTCGGCCCGCTGGTTATGGTCGGCTATTCTTTGACCCATATTGACGGCGTTGTCAGATTTGGCTCACTTTACGAATATGTCGCATCATTCGGAATCTTTAACGGTGCGGATGTCGGAAAAACAATAGACAATGGTTTGTATCTGCTGATTATTTATTTTTCCTGGTTCGCGGTGCTCATGACTCTGTGGTACATGGGGAAAGTGGTAAAAATGACGCTTAATGCGTTTGGTGATAATCAGAATTTTCGGGTGCAGCTTTATCTTTTTACCCCGGTGTCACTGTTTTTTACCGGTTCAATATTTAGCCCGGAATATGCGTTTTTAATTGTCTGTCCGTTTATTTTGCGCAAAGCGCTCAATATTACAAAAGTATGATGAGGTTATTCCTATGCTGCTCAGCATTATCACCGTCGCGTTTCGCAATCTGGACGGCATTGTCAAAACCCATGCGTCACTTGCGCACCTGGCCCAGGCAAATGATATCAGCTTCGAGTGGATTGTGGTGGATGGCGGCTCGAACGACGGGACCCGCGAGTTTCTCGAAAACCTCAATGGCGAGTACGACTTACGCTTTGTGAGCGAACCGGATAATGGCATCTATGATGCGATGAATAAGGGCATAGAGATGGCGCAGGGAACGTTTGCGCTGTTCCTCAATTCCGGTGATATTTTTCATCCGGATGCTGCCCGGTTCGTGCGTCAGCTGAAGACACAAAAAGATGACGCCATGATGACCGGTGATGCGCTGCTGGATTTTGGCAATGGTCATAAAATTAAACGCAGCGCGAAACCCGGCTGGTATATCTATCACAGTCTGCCAGCCAGCCATCAGGCGATCTTTTTCCCGGTCAGAGGGTTAAAAATCTGGCATTACGATTTGCAATATAAAGTGTCATCCGACTATGCGCTGGCCGCCAGAATGTATAAAGCGGGTTATCGTTTTAAAAAATTAAATGGCCTGGTGTCTGAATTTTCTATGGGCGGCGTGTCGACAACGAATAATCTTGAACTCTGCGAAGATGCGAAAAAGGTCCAGCGTAACATATTACATGTCCCCGGTTTCTGGGCGGAGTTGTCATGGCATTTACGCCAGCGCACGACGGGTAAAACGAAAGCCTTATATAACAAATCATAAATATAAGGAAATAATATGCAGGATTTACGCGGCTTTTCCGTGCCGAAAGGTTTTCGTGGCGCGAATGGCATAAAAGTTCAATTGTGGTGGGCGGTACAGGCGACATTATTTGCCTGGTCTCCGCAGGTCCTTTATCGCTGGCGCGCATTTTTGCTCCGATTATTTGGCGCAAAAATAGGAAAAAACGTAGTCATCCGACCTTCGGTAAAAATTACCTATCCGTGGAAATTAACGTTAGGGGATTACGCCTGGGTCGGCGATGAGGTCAATTTATACACCCTCGGCGAGATTATTATCGGCGCAAACTCGGTGGTCTCGCAAAAAAGTTATTTATGTACCGGCAGTCACGATCACGCCAGCGCGCATTTTGATATTACCGCCACGCCGATTGTGATTGGCGAGAAGTGCTGGCTGGCAACCGATGTCTTCGTTGCGCCCGGTGTGACGATTGGCGATGGCACGGTCGTTGGCGCCCGCAGCAGCGTTTTTAAATCGCTACCGGCAAATACGATTTGCCGTGGCAATCCCGCAGTGGTGATACGCGAACGCGTTGAAACGAAGAGCCCGGTTCAGAATGGCAAGACAGATAGCCTTATGAGCAGGGTTTGAAAACTTTGATAAGTACAGAGGAAAATAAACATGTCTAAAGTCGCTCTCATCACCGGCGTTACCGGACAAGATGGTTCTTACCTGGCAGAGCTGCTACTGGAAAAAGGGTATGAAGTGCACGGTATTAAGCGTCGTGCCTCTTCTTTTAACACGGAACGTGTTGATCATATTTATCAGGATCCGCACGCCAGCAACCCCAAATTCCATCTGCATTACGGTGACCTGACGGACTCTTCCAACCTGACCCGTATCCTGCAGGAAGTGCAGCCGGATGAAGTGTATAACCTGGGCGCGATGAGTCACGTTGCGGTCTCCTTCGAGTCGCCGGAATACACCGCCGATGTTGACGCCATGGGGACCCTGCGTCTGCTGGAAGCGATTCGTTTCCTGGGCCTCGAAAAGAAAACCCGTTTCTATCAGGCGTCCACCTCTGAGCTGTACGGTCTGGTGCAGGAAATTCCGCAGAAAGAGACCACGCCGTTCTATCCGCGTTCACCGTATGCCGTGGCGAAACTGTATGCCTACTGGATCACCGTTAACTACCGCGAGTCTTATGGCATTTACGCCTGTAACGGCATTCTGTTCAACCACGAATCCCCACGCCGCGGCGAAACCTTTGTCACCCGCAAAATTACCCGCGCGATCGCTAACATCGCGCAGGGCCTGGAGTCATGCCTGTACCTCGGCAACATGGATTCCCTGCGTGACTGGGGCCATGCGAAAGATTACGTCAAGATGCAGTGGATGATGCTGCAGCAGGAACAGCCGGAAGACTTCGTTATCGCCACCGGCGTGCAGTACTCAGTGCGTCAGTTCGTTGAGATGGCCGCGGCACAGCTGGGCATCAAACTGCGCTTTGAAGGCGAAGGCGTAAATGAGAAAGGCATTGTCGTCTCCGTCACGGGCCACGACGCGCCAGGCGTGAAGGCAGGCGATGTGATTGTTGCCGTCGACCCGCGTTATTTCCGTCCTGCGGAAGTGGAAACCCTGCTGGGCGATCCGAGCAAAGCGCACGAGAAGCTGGGCTGGAAACCGGAAATTACCCTGCAGGAAATGGTTTCCGAAATGGTCGCGAAAGATCTGGAAGCGGCGAAGAAACACTCCCTGCTGAAGTCTCACGGTTACGAGGTTGCCATCGCGCTGGAGTCCTGAGAATGAGCAAACAACGAATTTTCATTGCCGGCCATCGCGGGATGGTCGGTTCCGCGATAAAACGCCAGCTTGAACAGCGCGGCGACGTGGAACTGATCGTGCGCACTCGTGAGGAACTGAACCTGCTGGACAGTCGTGCCGTTCATGACTTCTTCGCCAGTGAACGCATCGATCAGGTGTATCTGGCGGCGGCGAAAGTGGGCGGCATTGTCGCGAATAACACCTACCCGGCGGATTTCATCTTTGAGAACATGATGATGGAAAGCAACATCATCCATGCCGCGCACCTGAATAACGTCAATAAGCTGTTGTTCCTCGGGTCATCGTGCATCTACCCGAAGCTGGCGAAACAGCCGATGGCTGAGAGCGAGCTGTTGCAGGGAACGCTTGAGCCAACCAATGAGCCTTACGCCATTGCCAAAATTGCCGGGATCAAGCTGTGCGAGTCCTACAACCGTCAGTATGACCGCGACTATCGCTCGGTGATGCCGACCAACCTGTACGGGCCGCACGACAACTTCCACCCGAGCAATTCCCATGTGATCCCGGCGCTGCTGCGTCGTTTTCATGAGGCGACCGTGGAAAACGCGCCGGATGTGGTGGTGTGGGGCAGCGGTACGCCGATGCGTGAATTCCTCCACGTTGACGACATGGCCGCCGCCAGCATTCACGTGATGGAGCTGGATCGCGAAGTCTGGCAGGAAAACACCCAGCCGATGCTGTCGCACATTAATGTCGGTACCGGCGTTGACTGCACCATCCGCGAGCTGGCGCAGACGATCGCGCATGTGGTGGGCTACAAGGGCCGCGTGGTGTTCGACGCCACCAAACCGGACGGCACGCCGCGCAAACTGCTCGACGTCACCCGCCTGCATCAACTGGGCTGGTATCACGAGATCTCGCTGGACGCTGGCCTCGCCAGCACCTACCAGTGGTTCCTTGAGAATCAGCACCGGTTCCGGGGGTAAGCATGTTTTTACGTCAGGAAGATTTTGCCACGATCGTTCGTTCCACGCCGCTGATCTCCATTGATTTGATTGTGGAAAACGAACGCGGCGAGTTCCTGCTGGGAAAACGAACGAATCGTCCTGCACAGGGCTTTTGGTTCGTGCCCGGCGGGCGTGTGCAGAAGGATGAAACGCTCAGCGATGCCTTTGCGCGCCTTACTCTGGCGGAACTGGGCCTGCGACTGCCGATGGCAGCGGGCCAGTTTTACGGGGTCTGGCAGCACTTCTATGACGATAACTTTTCGGGCAGCGACTTCACCACGCACTACATCGTGCTGGGGTTCCGTCTGAAGGTGAGAGAGGCAGACCTGCCTCTGCCTGATTCTCAGCATGACGACTACCGCTGGCTGTCGCCAGAGGCGCTGCTTGCCAGCGACAACGTGCACGACAACAGTCGTGCCTATTTCCTGGCCGATCGTCAGTCCGGAGTGCCGGGCTTATGAAAATTTTGGTGTATGGAATCAACTACTCGCCGGAGCTGACCGGCATCGGCAAATACACTGGCGAGATGGTCGAGTGGATGGCGCGTCAGGGGCATGAGGTGCGGGTCATTACCGCGCCGCCGTACTACCCGCAGTGGAAGGTGGGCGAGCGCTATTCCGCCTGGCGCTACCGCCGGGAAGAGGGCGATGCCACCGTCTGGCGTTGCCCGCTATATGTGCCGAAGCAACCCTCGACGCTGAAACGATTATTGCATCTCGGCAGTTTCGCGCTGAGCAGCTTTTTCCCGCTGATGGCCCAGCGCCGCTGGAAGCCGGATCGCATTATCGGCGTGGTGCCGACGCTGTTTTGCACACCGGGCATGCGCCTGCTGGCGAAGCTGTCTGGCGCGCGCACCTTACTGCATATTCAGGATTATGAAGTGGACGCGATGCTTGGACTCGGTCTGGCCGGAAAGGGCAAGAGCGGCAAAGTGGCGAAGCTGGCCTCCGCCTTTGAGCGCAGCGGCCTGCATAACGTCGACAACGTTTCCACCATTTCGCGTTCAATGATGAATAAAGCGCAGGAAAAAGGCGTCCCGGCGGAAAAAGTGATTTTCTTTCCGAACTGGTCGGAAGTGGCGCGCTTTCAGAACGTCAATGACGCGGATGTGCTTGCGCTGCGCAATCAGCTTGGTCTGCCGGATGACAAAAGAATCGTGCTTTATTCCGGCAATATCGGCGAAAAGCAGGGGCTGGAAAACGTCATCGAAGCCGCGGCTCAGTTGCGCGATAAGCCGCTGGTGTTCGCCATTGTCGGGCAGGGCGGCGGCAAAGCGCGACTGGAAAAAATGGCCCGTGAGCGCGGCCTCGATAACATCAGGTTTTATCCGTTGCAGCCTTACGAAGCGTTGCCTGCGCTGCTGAAAATGGGCGATTGCCATCTGGTGGTGCAAAAGCGCGGCGCGGCGGATGCGGTTTTACCGTCCAAGTTAACCAACATTCTGGCGGTCGGCGGCAACGCGGTCATCACCGCCGAACCGGAAACGGAACTGGGCCAGTTGTGCAGCAACGCGCCGGGTATCGCCGTTTGCGTTGAGCCGGAATCGGTCCCGGCGCTGGTCGCGGGGATTACCACCGCACTCGCCATGCCAAAACACAACACGGTGGCACGTGAATATGCCGAACGCACGCTCGATAAAGAGAACGTGTTACGTCAATTTATTACAGATATTCGGGGATGAATCATGGGGCAAAATAAACTCTATCCGGTTGTGATGGCTGGTGGCTCCGGTAGCCGTTTGTGGCCGCTTTCCCGCGTACTTTATCCAAAGCAGTTTTTATGCCTGAAGGGCGATCTGACCATGCTGCAAACGACCATTTGTCGTCTGAACGGCGTGGAGTGCGAAAGCCCGGTGGTGATCTGCAACGAGCAGCACCGTTTTATTGTCGCCGAACAGCTGCGACAGCTCAATAAACTCACGGAAAACATCATTCTCGAACCGGCGGGTCGTAACACCGCGCCGGCGATCGCGCTGGCTGCGCTGGCGGCAAAACGCCACAGTCCGGACAGCGATCCGCTGATGCTGGTGCTGGCGGCCGATCATGTGATTGCCAACGAAGACGCTTTCCGTGAGGCCGTACGTAACGCCATGCCGTACGCTGAGGCGGGTAAGCTGGTGACTTTTGGCATCGTGCCGGATCTGCCGGAAACCGGCTATGGCTATATTCGTCGCGGCGAGGTGGTGCCGGGCGAGAAAGACGCGGTGGCCTTTGAGGTGGCGCAGTTTGTCGAAAAACCGAATCTGGAAACCGCTCAGGCGTATGTGGCAACCGGCGATTACTACTGGAACAGCGGTATGTTCCTGTTCCGCGCCGGTCGTTATCTGGAAGAACTGCAAAAATACCGTCCCGATATTCTGTCGGCCTGCGAAAAAGCGATGAGCGTCGTTGACCCGGATCTGGACTTCATTCGGGTGGATGAAGAGGCGTTTCTCGCCTGTCCGGAAGAATCGGTGGATTACGCGGTAATGGAACGCACGGCGGATGCGGTAGTGATGCCGATGGACGCGGGCTGGAGCGACGTGGGTTCCTGGTCCTCGCTATGGGAGATTAGCGCGCATACCGCCGAAGGTAACGTACACCACGGCGATGTGATCAGCCACAAAACCGAGAACAGCTACGTCTATGCCGAGTCTGGCCTGGTGACGACCGTTGGCGTGAAAGACCTGGTGGTGGTGCAGACCAAAGACGCGGTGCTGATTGCCGATCGCAACGCGGTGCAGGATGTCAAAAAAGTGGTTGAACAAATCAAAGCCGACGGGCGTCATGAACACCATATTCACCGTGAAGTGTACCGTCCGTGGGGCAAATACGACTCTATCGACGCCGGTGACCGCTACCAGGTGAAACGCATTACCGTTAAACCGGGCGAGGGGCTGTCGGTGCAGATGCACCACCACCGCGCCGAACACTGGGTGGTGGTGGCGGGCACCGCCAAAGTCACCATCAACGGCGAGATCAAACTGCTTGGTGAAAACGAGTCTGTTTATATTCCGCTGGGCGCGACCCACTGTCTGGAAAACCCGGGAAAAATTCCGCTCGACTTAATTGAGGTGCGCTCCGGCGCCTATCTGGAAGAGGACGACATCGTTCGCTTCGAGGATCGCTACGGCCGCGTCTGACCATCATCTTTCGCGGCGCAGGGGCGCAGGCTTCCTGTAACGCGAAATCGAATGGGTATCCGAAATGATAATTCTCCTTCCGGGAGAGGGCTAACTGTTGCCTGAAGAAGGGTAAAAAAACATGACAAAATTAACCTGTTTCAAAGCCTACGATATTCGCGGCAGACTGGGCGAAGAATTAAACGAAGATATTGCGTGGCGGATTGGCCGCGCCTACGGCGAATTTCTCAAACCGAAAACCATTGTACTCGGCGGCGACGTGCGTCTGACCAGTGAGGCGCTGAAGCTGGCGCTGGCGAAGGGGTTGCAGGACGCGGGCGTCGATGTGCTGGATATCGGCCTTTCCGGCACCGAAGAGATCTATTTCGCCACCTTCCACCTCGGCGTTGACGGTGGCATTGAAGTCACCGCCAGCCATAACCCGATGGACTACAACGGCATGAAGCTGGTGCGCGAGGGCGCGCGCCCCATCAGCGGCGACACCGGCCTGCGCGACGTCCAGCGCCTGGCGGAAGCCAACGACTTCCCGCCGGTCAATATGGCTAAGCGCGGCAGCTATAAACAGCTCACCCTGCGCGACGCCTATATCGATCATCTGTTTGGCTACATCAACGTCAACAACCTGACCCCGCTGAAGCTGGTGATCAACTCGGGTAACGGCGCGGCGGGTCCGGTGGTGGACGCTATTGAAGCGCGCTTTAAGGCCCGGGGCGTACCGGTGGAGTTCATCAAGGTGCATAACACCCCGGACGGCAACTTCCCGAACGGTATTCCTAATCCGCTGCTGCCGGAATGCCGCGACGATACCCGCAATGCGGTGATTGAGCACGGCGCGGACATGGGGATTGCTTTTGACGGCGATTTCGACCGCTGCTTCCTGTTCGACGAAAAAGGGCAGTTTATTGAGGGCTACTACATCGTCGGCCTGCTGGCGGAAGCGTTCCTCGAAAAACACCCGGGCGCGAAGATCATCCACGACCCGCGCCTGTCCTGGAACACCGTCGATGTGGTGAAGGCCGCAGGCGGCACGCCGGTGATGTCGAAAACCGGTCATGCGTTCATCAAAGAGCGGATGCGTGCGGAAGATGCTATTTACGGCGGCGAAATGAGCGCCCACCACTACTTCCGTGATTTCGCCTACTGCGACAGCGGGATGATCCCGTGGCTGCTGGTGGCGGAGCTGGTATGCCTGAAAGGGCAGTCGCTGGGCGAGCTGGTCCGCGACCGGATGGCGGCGTTCCCGGCGAGCGGTGAAATCAACAGCCAGCTGGCGGAACCGGCGACGGCGATCGCCCGCGTGGAGGCGCATTTCGCGAAAGAGGCGCTGTCGGTGGATCGCACTGACGGCATCAGCATGTCGTTTGCCGACTGGCGCTTTAACCTGCGTTCGTCAAACACCGAGCCGGTGGTACGCCTGAACGTCGAATCGCGCGGTGATATCCCGCTGATGGAAGCGCGAACGCGCACTCTGCTGACGCTGCTGAATCAGTAAGGTCAGGTCTTCCCTTACCCGGTCGCGGGTAAGGGGCTAATAACAGGAACAACGATGACAAATCTAAAAAAGCGCGAACGAGCGAAAACCAATGCATCGTTAATCTCTATGGTGCAACGCTTTTCAGATATCACCATCATGTTTGGTGGGCTGTGGCTGGTCTGCGAAGTGAGTGGATGGCCCTTCCTGTATATGCACCTGTTGGTGGCGCTGATTACGCTGGTTGTTTTTCAGATGCTGGGCGGCATGACCGATTTTTACCGATCCTGGCGCGGCGTCAAAATTTCCACAGAACTGACGCTCCTGCTGCAAAACTGGACGCTGAGCCTCGTTTTTTGCGCGGGTCTGGTGGCGTTTAACCAGGATTTCGATAATCGCCTGGGCACCTGGCTGGCGTGGTATCTGTTGAGCAGCATCGGCCTTGTGCTCTGCCGTTCGTTTATCCGCTACGGCGCGGGCTGGCTGCGCAACCGCGGCTATAACAAACGCCTGGTGGCGGTAGCGGGCGACCTGCCAGCCGGACAGGCGCTGCTCGACAGTTTTCGCAACGAACCGTGGCTGGGCTTTGAGGTGGTCGGCGTCTATCACGACCCGAAACCGGGCGGTGTATCTTCCGACTGGGCCGGAAATTTTGAACAATTGATTGAGGATGCCAAAGCCTCACGCATCCATAACGTCTATATCGCCATGTCGATGAGCGACGGCGCGCAGGTCAAAAAGCTGGTGCGCGAACTGGCGGATACCACCTGTTCGGTGATCCTTATCCCGGACGTCTTTACCTTCAACATCCTGCATTCGCGCATTGAAGAAGTGAGCGGCGTGCCGGTGGTGCCGCTGTATGACACGCCGCTGTCGGGCATTAACCGACTGCTGAAACGCGCGGAGGATATTGTGCTCGCCTCGCTTATCCTGCTGCTGATTTCACCGGTACTGTGCGGTATCGCGCTGGCGGTGAAGCTGACCTCGCCAGGTCCGGTAATCTTCCGCCAGACCCGCTACGGTATGGACGGCAAGCCGATCAACGTGTGGAAGTTCCGTTCAATGAAGGTGATGGAAAACGACAAGGTGGTTACGCAGGCGACGCAGAACGATCCGCGCGTGACGAAAGTGGGTAATTTCCTGCGCCGCACTTCGCTTGATGAGCTGCCACAGTTTATCAATGTGCTGACCGGCGGGATGTCGATTGTCGGCCCGCGTCCACATGCGGTGGCGCACAACGAACAGTATCGACAACTGATTGAAGGCTACATGCTGCGCCACAAGGTAAAGCCAGGCATTACCGGATGGGCGCAGATCAACGGCTGGCGCGGCGAAACCGACACGCTGGAGAAAATGGAAAAACGCGTCGAATTCGACCTGGAATACATCCGCGAATGGAGCATCTGGTTCGACATCAAAATCGTTTTTCTGACCGTTTTCAAAGGTTTCGTTAACAAAGCGGCGTATTAAGATGAGCTTACGAGAAAAAACCATCAGCGGCGCCAAATGGTCGGCCATCGCCACGGTCATTATCATCAGTCTTGGGCTGATTCAGATGACCGTCCTTGCGCGGATTATCGATAATCATCAGTTCGGCCTGCTGACCGTCTCGCTGGTCATCATCGCATTGGCGGATACCCTGTGCGACTTCGGCATTGCCAACTCGATTATCCAGCGCAAAACGATCAGTCACCTCGAGCTTACCACCCTGTACTGGCTGAACGTGGGGCTGGGAATTGTGGTGTGCGTGGCGGTATATCTGCTGAGCGATGTTATCGCGGGCGTGTTGCATAATCCGGATCTGACGCCGCTGATAAAAACCCTTTCGCTGGTGTTTGTCGTGATCCCGCATGGGCAGCAGTTCCGCGCGCTGATGCAAAAAGAGCTGGAGTTCAACAAGATCGGTATGATCGAAACCAGCGCGGTGCTGGCGGGCTTTACTTTCACGGTAGTCAGCGCCCATTTCTGGCCGTTGGCGTTAACCGCGATTCTGGGGTATCTGGTCAACAGTGTCGTGCGCACCCTGCTGTTCGGTTATTTTGGCCGCAAGATTTATCGCCCGGGCCTGCATTTTTCCCTGAAGTCCGTCTCGTCAAACCTGCGCTTTGGCGCCTGGCTGACGGCGGACAGCATCGTCAACTACGTCAATACTAACCTTTCCACGCTGGTACTGGCGCGCATTCTCGGCGCCAGCGTCGCGGGTGGCTACAATCTGGCTTATAACGTGGCGGTGGTGCCGCCAATGAAGCTTAACCCGATCATCACCCGCGTGCTGTTCCCGGCGTTTGCCAAGATTCAGGACGACACGGAAAAGCTGCGCGTGAACTTTTACAAACTGCTGTCCGTTGTGGGAATCATTAACTTTCCGGCGCTGCTCGGGCTGATGGTGGTTTCGGATAACTTCGTGCCGCTGGTGTTTGGCGAAAAGTGGAACAGTATTATCCAGGTGCTGCAACTGCTGTGCATCGTCGGTCTGCTGCGCTCGGTGGGTAACCCGATTGGTTCCTTACTGATGGCGAAAGCGCGGGTGGATATCAGTTTTAAATTCAATGTGTTTAAAACTTTTCTCTTTATTCCGGCAATCATTATCGGCGGGCAGATGGGGGGGGCGATTGGCGTGACGCTGGGCTTCCTGCTGGTGCAGATCGTGAATACCGTACTGAGCTATTTCATCATGATTAAGCCGGTGCTCGGTTCCAGCTACCGCCAGTACATTCTGAGTCTGTGGCTACCGTTTTATCTCTCGTTGCCCACATTTATCACCGCCTACGGCGCAGGGAAGTTATTTGACAAAGCCTTGCCGCTGTCCGGTGTCTTCACTTTACAGGTCGTGGTCGGAATAGTGAGTTTTATTTTAATGCTTATTTTTTCACGCAACGCGCTGGTCATGGAAATGAAAAGACAGCTGTTCGGCAGTGCAAGAATGAAAAAATTATTACGTGTCGGATGACAGGTAAATAAATCGATAAGAGGCAACTTATGAAATTATTAGTATTAGGCAACCACACCTGTGGGAACCGTGGTGATAGCGCCATTATGCGCGGTTTACTCGATGCCATCCGCCAACAAGAACCTGAAGTCGACATGGATGTGATGAGCCGTTTCCCGGTCAGTTCCGCCTGGTTACAGGGACGGCCAATTATTGCCGATCCGCTGTATCAACTAAGCCAGAAACAGCAGCAGATGACCGGGCTGAATGGCCGGGTCAAAAAAGTGTTGCGCCGTCGCTTTCAGCACAAAATTTTACTGGCGAAGGTTGCGCAGGAAGGATCGCTGCGTAACTTTGTGCTAGCGCCGGAATTTGCCGACTTTGCCCGGTTTATCGCCCAGTATGACGCGGTCATTCAGGTTGGTGGCTCTAACTACGTGGACCTGTACGGCCTGACCCATTTTGAGTATCCCTTATGCGCGTTTATGGCGAACAAACCGATTTATATGGTCGGCCATAGCGTCGGGCCTTTCCAGAACCCGGACTTTAATCAGTTGGCTCATTACGTTTTTGGGCGCACTGATGCGCTGATCCTGCGTGAAACGGTCAGCCGCGATTTGATGACCGCCGCCCAAATCGACACCCGTAAAGTGGAACAAGGCGTGGATACCGCATGGCTGGTAGAGCGCCGCCATGATGATTTTGTCGCCAGTTATGCGGTACAGCACTGGCTGGATGTCACCGCGCGGAGAAAAACCGTGGCCATCACCTTGCGCGATCTCGAGCCCTTCGACAAACGTCTGGGCACGACTCAGCAAGCGTATGAGCAGGCTTTTGCGGAAGTTGTGAACAGACTGATTGACGATGGCTATCAGGTGCTGGTGCTTTCAACCTGTACCAGTATTGACCGCTATAACCGCGATGACCGCATGGTGGCGCTCCGGATGGCGAAATTTGTGAAGCCATCGGCGCATTTCCATATCGCGATGGATGAACTGAACGATGTGGAACTGGGCAAGATCCTTGCTTCCTGTGTTTTGACCATCGGTACTCGTCTGCATTCCGCCATCATTTCGATGAACTTTGGCACGCCCGCTATCGCGATTAACTACGAGCACAAATCCGCCGGGATCATGCAGCAGTTAGGCCTGCCAGAGCTGGCGATTGATATTCGTCACCTGCTGAACGGGTCGCTGCAAGGCGTGGTCGCGGATACGCTGGCGCAACTGCCCGCGCTCAGTGAAAAAGTGGATAACGCCGTCACGCAGGAGCGAACCAAGGGGTTTGCCATGATTAAATCCGTTCTCGACAGAATTCGGGAGGGGCGATGAAGGTCAGCTTTTTTCTGCTGAAATTCCCACTCTCATCAGAGACGTTTGTCCTTAATCAGATCACGGCGTTTATTGATATGGGATTTGATGTGGACATCGTCGCCCTGCAAAAAGGTGATACGCAAAACACCCATGCCGCCTGGGAAAAATACAACCTGGCGGCGAAGACCCGCTGGCTGCAGGATGAACCGCAGGGTCGGCTGGCGAAACTGCGTTACCGGGCGTTGAAAACGCTGCCGGGACTGCACCGGGCGGCGACGTGGAAATCACTGAATTTCTCCCGCTATGGCGACGAATCACGCAATCTGATCCTGTCGTCTATTTGCGCGCAGGTGAGCGCGCCTTTGCAGGCCGATGTGTTCATCGCGCATTTTGGCCCTGCCGGCGTAACGGCGACCAAGCTGCGTGAACTGGGGGTGATCAGAGGCAAAATTGCGACCATTTTCCACGGCATTGATATCTCCAGCCGGGAGGTTCTGAATCACTATGCCTCTGAATACCAGCAGTTGTTTCACCGTGGCGACCTGATGCTGCCTATTAGCGACCTGTGGGCTAAGCGCCTGAAAAGCATGGGCTGCCCGGCGGAAAAAATCGCCGTCTCGCGGATGGGGGTGGACATGGCGCGCTTCAGCCATCGCCCGGTGAAAGCGCCCGGCACGCCGCTTGAGATGATCTCTGTGGCGCGTCTGACCGAGAAAAAAGGGCTGCACGTGGCGATAGAAGCCTGTCGCCAGCTCAAAGAGCAGGGCGTCGCGTTTCGTTATCGTATCCTCGGGATGGGGCCATGGGAACGGCGTTTGCGGACGCTTATCGAACAGTATCAGCTTGATGACGTGATTGAGATGCCGGGCTTCAAACCGAGCCACGAAGTGAAGGCGATGCTCGACGAGGCGGATCTCTTTTTGCTGCCCTCCATTACTGGCGCGGATGGCGATATGGAAGGCATTCCGGTCGCGCTGATGGAGGCGATGGCGGTGGGGATCCCCGTTGTTTCCACCGTCCACAGCGGTATTCCGGAACTGGTCGAAGCCGGAAAGTCAGGCTGGCTGGTGCCGGAAAACGATGCGCAGGCGCTGGCGGCGCAGCTTGCCGGGTTTAGCCAGATCGATCGCGCAACGCTTGAGCCAGTGGTGAAGCACGCACGTGAAAAAGTTGAACACGATTTTAACCAGCAGGTGATCAACCGTCAGTTAGCCAGCCTGCTGCAAACGATGTAAACCGAGGTTGTATGCCAGAAACGACGCTCTCCCGACGCACCTTCCTGGCGGCAGGCTCCGTGCTTGCCGCGCTTCCTGCACTCCATTCTCCTTTTGCCCGCGCCGTGACCGCGGGCAACACCGCCAACATCCAGGACTATAACCCCAAAGACTGGATCGCTTCCTTCAGGCAGGCCTTTGCCGACGCACAAACCGTGCGGGTTCCGGCGGGTCTGGTTTGCGACAACATCAACGCCGCTATTTTTATTCCGCCGGGTAAGACATTACGGGTGGAAGGGGCGTTGCGCGGCAATGGACGTGGGCGTTTTGTTCTTCAGGACGGCAGCCAGGTCACCGGTGAGAAGGGCGGCAGCCTGCACAATATCACGCTGGACGTGCGCGGCTCTGACTGTGTCATCAGGGATATTGCGATGAGCGGCTTCGGCCCGGTGACGCAAATTTATATCGGTGGGAAAAAACCGCAGGTGATGCGTAATCTGGTCATCGACAACATCACTGTGACCCAGGCGAACTATGCCATCCTGCGTCAGGGTTTTCATAATCAGGTTGACGGCGCGAGGATCACCAACGGGACATTCACCGACTTACAGGGCGACGCCATTGAGTGGAATGTGGCGATTAATGACCGCAACATCCTCATTTCTGACCATGTGATTGAGCGGATTAACTGTACCAACGGCAAGATCAACTGGGGTATTGGGATTGGCCTGGCGGGCAGCACTTACGACAACACCTATCCAGAAACACAGACGGTTAAAAATTTTGTCGTCGCCAACATCACCGGTTCCGACTGCCGCCAACTGGTACACGTCGAGAACGGCAAGCATTTTGTCATTCGCAACGTAAAGGCGAAAAATATCACTCCCGATTTCAGTAAAAAGGCCGGGATTGATAACGCAACGGTGGCTATTTATGGCTGTGATAATTTCGTCATTGATAATATCAATATGGTAAATAGCGCCGGCATGCTGATTGGCTACGGGGTGGTAAAAGGCAACTACCTGTCGATTCCGCAAAATTTGAAATTGAATAATATCCGCCTGGATAATACCCAACTTGCGTATAAACTGCGCGGAATACAAATTTCATCCGGCAACGCGACTTCTTTTGTCGCCCTCACCAACATCGACATGAAGCGGGCAACGCTGGAGTTACACAACAAGCCTCAGCACCTTTTCTTACGCAATATCAAGGTGATGCAGGAATCCACCGTTGGCCCGGCGCTGAAGATGCATTTTGACCTGCGCAAAGACGTGCGCGGTAAGTTTATGGCCAAAAACGACACCCTGCTGTCGCTGGCGAATGTGCAGGCGGTCAACGAAAAAGGCCAAAGCTCGGTCGACATTGACCGGATAAATCATCAGGTCGTGAATGTGGACGCGATTAACTTCCGGTTGCCGGAGGGGAGGGGGTAGTTTTGCGACCATTCCTGGCGAAACTGACCCATACTTAGGAATATGGCTACTGCAATTCACAGGTGATACGCGTAGCATCAGACGTCACGGCAATGATTTCACAAAATAATTCATGCTGGCGAAAACGAGTCAAAGAGCTATAATTCAGCAACCATTTTACAGGTGGATGAAATAATGATTAATTTGAAAGCAGTTATACCGGTAGCGGGTCTGGGTATGCACATGTTGCCTGCCACTAAGGCAATACCCAAAGAGATGCTGCCGATCGTCGACAAGCCGATGATTCAATACATCGTTGACGAGATCGTGGCTGCAGGGATCAAAGAAATCCTTCTGGTGACTCATGCGTCCAAGAACGCCGTTGAGAACCACTTCGACACCTCCTATGAATTAGAGTCGCTTCTCGAGCAACGCGTGAAGCGCCAACTGCTGGCGGAAGTGCAATCCATTTGCCCGCCGGGCGTGACGATCATGAACGTCCGTCAGGCGCAGCCGCTGGGGTTGGGCCATTCCATTCTCTGTGCCC
Organism: Citrobacter sp. R4; assembly: GCF_026719175.1. NCBI lineage: Bacteria > Pseudomonadati > Pseudomonadota > Gammaproteobacteria > Enterobacterales > Enterobacteriaceae > Citrobacter > Citrobacter sp. R4. Next base: position 14,461 of record NZ_JAPPSU010000010.1, on the reverse strand, counting down.
GACCGGTAATTGGCGATAACCCGTTTGTCGTCGTCCTGCCTGACATCATCATTGATAATGCCAGTGCCGATCCGCTGCGCTATAACCTCGCGGCGATGGTGGCGCGCTTCAATGAAACCGGCCGCAGCCAGGTGTTGGCGAAACGTATGAAGGGTGACCTTTCTGAATACTCCGTCATCCAGACCAAAGAACCGCTGGATAACGAAGGTAAAGTCAGCCGCATCGTCGAATTTATTGAGAAACCGGATCAGCCGCAGACCCTGGATTCCGATCTGATGGCTGTGGGGCGTTATGTGCTTTCCGCAGATATCTGGGCAGAATTGGAGCGCACCGAACCGGGCGCTTGGGGACGTATCCAGTTGACCGACGCCATTGCAGAACTGGCCAAAAAACAATCGGTTGACGCGATGCTGATGACCGGCGACAGCTACGACTGCGGTAAAAAAATGGGCTATATGCAGGCGTTTGTGAAGTACGGACTGCGGAACCTGAAAGAAGGGCCTAAGTTCAGGAAAAGCATTGAGAAGTTGCTTAGCGAGTAAGCGAAATTAACGGTTGGTTTGACCAACGCGAAACAGTTAACGGCAGTAAACATTCTAGGCATATTTAACCTGTGCCGGGTATGTTTACTGCCGTTTTTGTTGAAATAAGAAAATACGTATCTTTTCAAAGAGTTATCTATTGAAATTTAAACCGCTTTTTGCAGGATTTTTGCTTGTTTCTAACATCATTTGGTAAGACAATTAGCGTTTGAGTTTAGAAAGCCTGCGCGTAAAGGCGGGCTTTGACATACCTTTGAAAGAGCGCAGTGCACTGGTAGCTGTAAAGCCAGGGGCGGTAGCGTGTCGAAACTAATTCATTTTTTAATTAATAATCGGTACCTCAATGCCGATTTTGTTAACTTATTCGGAATCGTAACGTGAAAATACTTGTTACTGGTGGTGCAGGTTTTATTGGTTCTGCGGTGGTTCGCCATATAATAAATAATACCCGCGATAGCGTAATTAATATCGATAAACTCACATATGCTGGTAATCTGGAATCACTTAATGATATTTCAGAAAGCGACCGTTATATTTTTGAACATGCGGATATCTGCGATTCGGCAGCAATGGCGCGTGTATTTGCCGAGCATCAGCCAGATGCGGTAATGCATTTGGCGGCAGAAAGCCATGTTGATCGCTCTATTACCGGGCCTGCTGCATTTATCGAAACCAACATCGTCGGTACCTATGTGCTTCTGGAAGCGGCACGCGAATACTGGTCGTCGCTTGATAGTGAGAAAAAGACAGCCTTCCGTTTTCACCACATTTCAACTGATGAAGTCTATGGGGACTTACCGCACCCGGATGAAGTGGAAGTGGGTAGTAAACTTCCGCTGTTTACTGAAACAACAGCGTATGCGCCAAGCAGTCCGTATTCAGCATCAAAAGCGTCAAGCGATCATCTTGTTCGTGCATGGTTGCGGACATATGGTTTGCCAACCATTGTGACCAATTGTTCAAACAACTACGGTCCGTATCACTTCCCGGAAAAACTGATCCCGTTGGTTATCCTCAATGCACTGGAAGGAAAACCGTTGCCTATTTATGGTAAAGGCGATCAGATTCGTGACTGGCTGTATGTTGAAGATCACGCCCGCGCGCTCTATACCGTTGTCACCCAGGGAACGCCTGGTGAGACCTATAATATTGGCGGTCACAACGAGAAGAAAAATCTCGATGTCGTCCATAACATCTGTGATTTGCTGGATGAGATTGTGCCCAAAGAGGGATCGTATCGCGATCAAATCACCTACGTTACGGATCGTCCGGGTCACGATCGCCGCTATGCGATTGATGCTGATAAAATTAGTCGCGAGTTGGGCTGGAAACCGCAGGAAACCTTTGAAAGTGGGATTCGTAAAACTGTGCAGTGGTATTTAGCAAACGCGCAGTGGGTTGAAAACATTAAAAGCGGTGCTTATCAGAGCTGGATCGAACAAAACTATGGGGAACGTCAGTAATGAACATCCTTTTGTTCGGTAAGACAGGGCAGGTGGGCTGGGAGTTGCAACGTTCACTCGCACCATTAGGAAACCTTATTGCACTTGATGTTCATTCTACCGACTACTGTGGCGATTTTAGTGATCCTGAAGGTGTCGCAGAGACGGTTCGCCGCATCCGCCCCGATGTCATTGTCAATGCAGCAGCGCATACCGCCGTGGATAAAGCAGAAACAGAGGTTGAGTTTGCCCAGTTACTGAACGCAACGAGCGTCGAAGCGATAGCAAAAGCTGCGCAAGAGATGGGGACCTGGGTGGTGCATTATTCCACCGACTATGTTTTTCCGGGTACTGGTGAGACACCATGGCGCGAGACAGATGCAACGGCTCCACTGAATGTTTATGGTGAAACAAAGCTGGCAGGTGAAAAGGCACTACAGACGCATTGTTCCCGGCATCTGATATTCCGTACCAGTTGGGTCTATGCAGGTAAGGGCAATAACTTTGCGAAGACCATATTACGCCTCGCGAAAGAACGCGCTGAAATGGCTGTTATTAACGATCAGTATGGTGCGCCAACGGGGGCTGAGCTGCTCGCGGATTGTACTGCACATGCCATTCGTGTTGCCATGGTTAAACAGGAAGTGGCAGGGCTTTATCATCTGGTGGCCAGTGGCACAACCACCTGGTATGACTATGCTTCTTTTGTATTCGCTGAAGCGCAGAAATCGGGAGTAAATTTAGCTCTGACCAGGCTTAAAGCGGTCCCAACCAGCTCATACCCGACTCCAGCGAAACGTCCTGCTAACTCCAGACTGAACTCGGATAAATTCCAGAAAACTTTTGATTTAGTCCTCCCACAATGGGAAACGGGTGTCAAACGTATGCTGGATGAGTTGTTTACAACGACAGCAATTTAACAATTTTTAATGCCCGAATGTGGGCATTTTGTGTTTAAGAGAAGAAGATATGAAAACGCGTAAAGGGATTATTCTCGCTGGTGGCTCCGGCACTCGTCTTTACCCGGTTACAATGGCTGTGAGTAAACAATTGCTGCCTATTTATGATAAGCCAATGATTTACTATCCGCTTTCTACCCTGATGCTAGCGGGTATTCGGGATATTCTCATTATCAGCACTCCACAGGACACGCCACGCTTTGAGCAACTGCTTGGCGATGGTAGTCAGTGGGGATTAAATCTTCAGTATAAAGTGCAGCCAAGCCCTGACGGTCTGGCGCAGGCATTTATCATTGGCGAAGAATTTATTGGTAATGATGATTGTGCATTAGTACTTGGGGATAATATTTTCTACGGTCACGATCTTCCGAAACTGATGGACGCTGCCGTGAATAAAGAAAGCGGGGCGACTGTTTTTGCATATCATGTGAACGACCCCGAGCGCTATGGCGTGGTGGAGTTTGATAAAAATGGTACTGCTATCAGCCTGGAAGAAAAACCGCTTGAGCCAAAAAGCAATTATGCGGTAACGGGGCTTTATTTCTACGATAACAGTGTTGTTGAGATGGCCAGAAATCTGAAGCCTTCCGCGCGTGGTGAACTGGAAATCACCGATATCAACCGTATTTATATGGAACAGGGAAGATTATCTGTTGCCATGATGGGCCGTGGCTATGCCTGGCTGGATACCGGAACGCATCAAAGCCTGATAGAGGCGAGCAATTTTATTGCCACAATTGAGGAACGTCAGGGGCTGAAGGTCTCTTGTCCGGAAGAGATTGCTTATCGTAAGGGTTTTATTGATGCGGCACAGGTTAAAAAGTTGGCTGAGCCATTGAAAAAAAATGCCTATGGCCAGTATCTTTTAAAAATGATTAAGGGTTATTAATAAAATGAAGGTTATTAAAACAGAAATTCCTGATGTACTAATTTTTGAACCTAAGGTATTTGGCGATGACCGTGGGTTCTTCATGGAAAGCTTTAATCAAAAAGTTTTTGAAGAAGCCGTAGGCCGAAAGGTTGAGTTTGTCCAGGATAATCATTCAAAATCTACTAAAGGAGTGCTGCGCGGTCTGCATTATCAGATGCCTCCATTTGCGCAAGGTAAATTAGTACGCTGTGTTGTAGGTGAGGTTTTTGATGTTGTCGTTGATATCCGAGCTAATTCAGTAACATATGGAAAATGGGTGGGCATCAATATTTCTGCAGAAAATAAACGGCAATTATGGATTCCAGAAGGTTTCGCTCATGGCTTTTTAGTATTAAGTGATAACGCAGAGTTTCTTTATAAAACTACTAATTATTATTCTAAAGAACATGAAAAAATATTGAGTTGGAATGATAAAACTATCGAAATAAATTGGCCAATTAATCAGGAACCCATTCTTTCAGATAAAGATAAAAATGCAGAGCCTTTTTATGGGATTAATGAAGCGAAATAAGAATCTAAGCTATTCCTTGCTGCTAAATGTTGTAAATGCTTTTTTCCCGATGTTTAGCATTCCTCTAATAACAGTCTCTGTTGGTTTAAGTAGTTACGGGCATTATGTATATGCAGGATTGATAACCAATATTTTGATCGCAATATTTTCAAATGGCCTTTTTTCATATTATCTTAGAGCTTATCTAAGTGATCATGAGACCCTTGGTGAAATCATTGGTGTTCAGTTTTTATTCATATTATTTGCATTTATAATACAACTTATATTCATTTTTGCAATGAATGTTTATAATGATCCAATCTTTATTATATTTTCGGTAGTTACTTTATCACACTGCATCTGTGTTGAATGGTATTTTTATGGGAAAGGCGAACTAAGTATTTTATTCTATAGAACATTAGCTATAAAAATCTTATCATTAATTGCTATATATGTTCTTTCGAATATTACGAGTAATATTATTTACTTTGCATTAGTAAGTGCTGGAGCATTAATTGCTTCAAATATTACAGGCTATTTATTACTTATTAAAGATGAAAGAATAATAATAAAAATATCATCCCCCAAAAAAAATCTCTCTAATGTAAATTATTTTATTTCTAATGCAGCTCTTGGTTCAATATATCAATATTTGGATCAAGTTATTATCTCTATTGTTGCCAGTAGACAAGATTTAGCGTTTTTGAATCTATATAAGCAACTGATTAATGGTGTGAATTCTTTTCCAGGAATAATTAATCGTGTTCTTATGAAGGATAGCCAAAAAGAATATGAAAAAGAAAATTTCAAAGCCCACGTTACTCGCTTGTTTAGTCGATATTTTTTTATAACTGCAACAGGATGCATTGGACTTTTTTTTACTATAAATATGGTTGCGGAATATTTAGCAAGGGTAGCTATTCCTACAATAAATTTAACTTCATTTATATCCTCTTTTCTGGTATTTGCTGTAGCAATGGCTGTCTTCATTGATACACAAATTAGTGTAATCACACATAAAGAGAAAATTACAACTTATGCTAATTTAGGTGTAGCAACAACAACTTTATTATTAATGATACCATTGGTTCAAAGATTTAATTTTAACGGAGGATTGTTATCTCTTGCTATAGGGGAAACAGTTGGTGTCGCAATCATGATTTTTCTTCATATAAAATCCGGGACGTTTAAACAAAGACATGAAATATAAAATAGCTACAATTTTTGAGGGTTTTGAATCTGTTCACTGGACAAAAGATGTGGGTATAATACCTCAGATTTTTACAGAGCTGACAAAAGAGCCTGGAATAATAATATGTCGTGGCAAAAAAAAATATGAAGAAGAATTTAATGGTGTAAAGCTATATAGTATTTCTAGTCGATTATGGATGACATATTTTATTAAAGCTTTGTTTATAATTGTTATAAATAGAGTTACCCTGATAAATGTTTATCATCTAAGTAAAAAAAATTATATCTGGCTTGTTTTTGCGAAATTGCTGGGAGTTAAGTCTTTTCTTAAGCTTGATATGGACATGCCAAATGCTTTACGAATGATGAAACATATAGCTGAGAATAAAATAAAGACTAGGTTTACCTTATATCTACAAGTATTACTGTGTGATTTTATTACTATTGAGGATTCTGAACTCTATGTCTTACTAAAGAAACATACTTTTTTTAAAAAACTGCAAGTTTTACCGAATTGCATTTGGGATGATAATAGAGTTATTTCTCATATGGTAGAACAATGCGTTGAGCGAGAAAATGTTATAATTGTTGTTGGCAGAATTGGTGCATATCAAAAAAATCATGAAATTATACTCGAAGCTGTAAGAGATGTAACATGGAAAGATGATTGGAAAATGTTATTTATAGGTGGTTATAATAATGATTTTGAGATACAACTGAAAAAGCTTCTGGAGCAAGATCCCGTACTTAAAAATAATATTTTCTTATGTGGAAACAAAGATCGAGATGAATTGGATAAAATATATCTTAGGGCAAAGGTCTATTTGTCAACTTCCCGCTGGGAAGGATTTTCGTTAGCAATGACTGAAGCTGCTTATCACGGATGTTATATCATTTCTACTCCTGTCGGTGGAGTTAAAGATATCACCAATAATGGTAAGTACGGTAAAATCATTCGTTCAAGCAAACATGAAGTTGCAAAGGAAATACAAGAAATTATAGATAATGCACAGGATCTAACTAATTCCTATAAAGAAAGAGTAAATTATGTCCACCAGAACTTTGAGTGGACCATTAGAATAAAAAAAATATTTGCAGATGGTGTATATTAAGGAAAGCAAGATGGTATATATTTGCGTACTTATGTGGAACAATGTTAAAGATACGATAGCATGCATTGATTCACTAAGTTTATTGGAATATAAAAAAACCAGCATTGTGATTATAGATAATAAATCAGAGGAACGATTTATTAATGAATTTCACAAAATTCTGGCAGAGAAAAAGTATAGTTATAATTCTTATACTATAGCAGATTCGGTTATAAGCAAAAAAGATAGTGTATACGGAAATGGTGAGAAATCTATAAGTATACTATATAATGATAAGAATGCAGGTTTTGCTGCAGGTAATAATATAGGGATAAAATTTTCATTAACACAAGTTGATTGTGAGTATATTTGGATATTAAATAATGATACGATTGTTGATATGTATTCGCTTTCGAATATGATATCTTCTTGTCAGGAAAAAGATACAACTCATATATGTGGTTCTAAACTCATATACTATCCCGATACCAGTCTTGAACAGGGGATCGGAGGTCGGTTTAGTAAAATTTCATTATCAACGAGACATATTAAATCTTCTGACATTATAGATGCACATGAAAAAAATATTGATTATATAATAGGTGCATCGATGTTAGTGCCTAGGGAAATTTTTGATGCCATTGGTTTACTTGACGAAAATTTTTTTCTTTATTTTGAAGAATTGGATTTTTGCTTGCGGGCGAGAAAAAAAGGATATACATTGAATTACTGTCTTGAATCCATCGTATATCATAAGGAAAGTGCAACTATCGGCGATCAAAAATCTTACTTCTCGACTTACCATTATTTTCGTAGTCAGAGAATATTTTTAAAGAAACATTATCCGAAATTAATTATATTGATGAATATAAAATTAATTATGTTGATCATTAATTCATTAAGGAAGGGAAATTTAGCACAAGCGAAAAAAATGTTTAGAATATGGTATGATATTTCTAAAGTAAGATAGATTTTACTCGATTAGATTATGTTATATTTGGAGCAAGGATGATTTATTACTTATTTTGCTTTATATTTCCTTTTGTGGCTTTTATAAAAACAACAGTCTATAAAAATGTTTCCTTATTCTTGGGAGGGGCTTTTTTAGTTTTGTTTAGTGCCTTAAGATGGGAAACGGGTACTGACTGGTTACCCTATTATGAGGATTTTTTAGTTCCGAATCAGCGACATGATTTTGAACCGGGATATGTTTTATATGTAAATTTGATTCGTTTTTTTACCAATAACTATACTATATTTTTGATTATCACTTCGCTTATTCCTGTTTATCTTCTTTTTAAGACATGTAAAAACTTAATTAAAGATTATGAGTTAATAGTTATTGCAATTGCATTTTTTTATTCTTACTATTATTTGGGGTCTTTTTTTGGGGCAGAAAGAAGAATTATAGCTATTGGTATTCTGTCCTTTTCTTTGTGTTATTTATTTACAAACAGAATGCTAAAAGCTTCACTTTTAATTATGTTAGCTGCAACATTTCATGCGTCAGCCTTAATTATGTTCTTGGGAATATTCATAAAGAAGAGTAAAGTTAGAGACCAGTATATATTATTAGTTATTTCAATGGTTGCTTTCATACCTCTTTCATTGTTTTTAAAGAATATATTATTTGAAGTTTTGAACTATATTCCAGGAGAGGTTATTAAAGCTAAGCTTAACGCATATATTGATTCACCTGAACAATATGGAAGTTTAGGGTTTGGTGGAATATTAAAGAGAAGCATCGTAGTTGTGATATTTACATACGTAATATTTAAAACTGAGTTAAAAAATAATGAAATGGTGATTTCGTTTTTAAAATTTTATTTGGCAGGCATTTCCTTTTACCTGCTGTTTTCTCCAGTATCGGCTATGTTTTCGGTCATGAGTATCTACTTTACTATAACCGAAATATTTATTTGGCCATATGTTTTCAAAAAAATAGGGGGGTTTTCAAGGTCTCCTGTTTTTATATTTTTATTAATAGCGTATTTATGTTTTCAAAGTAACTCAATTTTGAAATCATACCCTGAATTGTTTTATCCATACTTGTCAATTTTTTCTTCAGAACACAGAGTAGGTCTTGAGTGATGATTCTTTTTTATACAGGTTCGTATCCACCGGATAAATGCGGTGTAGGAGATTATCTTTATAATCTAAATAAATCTTTAACTCAGATGACTTCAACAGTAATTATTAAGTCTGGCCTGTGGGATTATGTTAGAAATATACTTCTGTCAAAAGATAAAATTCAACTCATTAATATTCAATATCCAACTGTAGGATATTCGAAAAACAAATTTACTGCCTTTACACCTCATCTGGCTTTTTTATTCGCTTTCTTACTAAATCTTAATATATCATTGACACTACATGAGTATAGTAGCCTTTCACGGCGGGCTCGTATCTTTTTAAAAATCTTTAAGTTGTGCAAGACAATAATTGTAACAAATATATATGAGTATGAGGTCTTAGCTACAGATGGATTTAAGCCCAGCAGGATTAAAATAATACCTATTGCTTCGAATATACCAATGGCAAGGAAATCAAAAAATAAAATATTTGATGTTGTGTATTTTGGCATAATTTCTAAAGGGAAAGGGATCGAACATTTTTTTGATGCTGTAACTAATTTAAAAATGGTACACCCTGAAGCAAATATCTTACTCTTAGGTTTTAAGCCAGGTATTGATCTAAAATATGAAGAAAATGTTTTACAAAAGGCCAATTTATTAAACATTAAACTAATCTTAAATAAAGATGAGAATGAAGTGGCAGAGTTGCTAGCTTCTTCACGTATTGCACTATTACCTTTCCCTGACGGAATATCTGAGCGGCGAGGTACTGCACTTGCGGCCATGCAAAATGACGCATTAATTATCAGTTATAAAGGGAAATTTTCCTCTTCGTTTAAAGATAAATGTATTTTGTGTAACACTCTTGATGAATTGAAAACTTCTCTCATTAATAATTACCTAAGGCCTAATGATTCATTGCAACTTTTAAAAGCTGCCAGTATATATGCTGAGTCATTTCGTTGGGAGCAAATTGCGCAACAATATAAGGAATTGAGTGATGAGAATTGTCATTAATAATTACTTTTGGGGAGTATTGAAAAGAGGAATTCCCATTTATACATCGGAATTAGTTAAACAATTAAAAAAAGAAAATTTTGAAGTTATAGAGTTAACGTGTCCTAAATTTTTGAGAAGGATGCCGAATATTATACACAATATCTTATTTGTGATTTATGAACAGCTGATTACTCCTTTTGTGGGAGGGGTGATTAGTTCGAAAATTAATATATATCCCTATAATAGTGCATCAATTGTTGATATACTGGCAAATAAATCTTTAGTAATTATTCATGATTTAATCAGTTTAAAACAAGTTAATAAATCTCTTTCTTCTCGTTATGTATCTTTCTGTATTTTATATGCATCCAGACATGGGTCAAGATTTTCCTTTATATCAAAAAGTACTTCTCGCCTTATAAAAAGATTGCGACTTTTTCAGAGAAGTAAATCTTATCATTTCCCTAATACTTTCTTCTCATTTGAAGAAATTGCAAAAAAAACAAAAAGTGATAATGGGCAATTTATACTCCTGGTTTCGGGGCATGGAGATAATAAAGACTTAGTTGGGGCGCTGCGTTTGTTTTCAACCTTGCCAAGCGATCTGCAGATTCCGTTGAAAATTTTAGGGCTCGGTCGTAACATAAATTTCGCAAAACAAGTTTTAAAAAACTATCCTGATTTAAAGAAAGTTGAAGTGGTTGGCTCTGTTTCTTTAGAGGAAGTGGTGTCATTATATGCAAACTGCTCGTTTGTGTGGGCCCACTCAAAAGCGGAGGGGTATGGTAGGGCAGTCGCCGAGGCAAAATTGATTAATAAGAATGTACTTTGTTCGAATATAGATCCTTTTCTGGAGCAAAAATCAAATAATACTTTTTTTTATAATGATGATATGACATTTAATATAGCTGTACGCAGGTGCTTTACTCATAAAAATGATCAAACTGATTGTGAATTATTAGAGCATAAATTAATAAAAGACGAATTGTGTAGGCTATATGAAGAAAAATAAAATTCTTGTGTTAACTCCCCGTTTTCCTTTTCCTGTAGTTGGTGGGGACAGGCTTAGAATCTATAAAATATGCCAGGAACTATCAAAATATTACGAATTAACTCTCCTTAGTCTATGTGAAGATCAGACTGAGTTAAAATACAGAGTTGAAGAACCAATCTTTACTAAAATTTATCGTATCTTTCAGCCTCGTTTATATTCATATTTTAATGTGCTTAAGGCTATCCCTACTAAAAAACCTCTTCAGATTGCTTATTACTATAATGAAGATTTTAAGTTGAAAGTCGAAAAGCTAATTGAAGAACATGACTTAACTCTCTCACACCTGATAAGAGTTGGTGATTATGTCAAAGATAAAAAGGGTCTGCATGTTTTAGAAATGACTGACGCTATCTCAATGAATTATGAACGCGCCAGTAATTCGCCTTCCTTATTCTCGTTTAAAAAAATAATATATAGTTTTGAAAGATCTCGATTATATAATTATGAAAAAGCAATGGTTAATCATTTTTCTCTGATTTCGTTGATTTCAAGTGTCGATAAGAACTACCTTTACGCTGAACCAACTATAAATAATATTGTCGTTAGTGGTAATGGAGTTGATGTCGAAAAGTATCCATTTATAGCTCGAAAAATTGACTTGAGTGATACGGTGAATTTAATATTTATCGGAAATATGGATACGTTGCAAAATTTTGATGCTGTGACATGGTTTGCAAAAAATATATTGCCTGAATTGCAGGTTATTCATACTTTTAATCTTAAGGTTGTAGGGAAAATATCTGAAAAAAACAAATGTAAATTGAAAAAAATTCCATACATAAACGTTGTTGGTATGGTTGATAACATTTCTGTAAATGTTATCGATGGGCACGTGGGTATCTGTCCAATGAGAATCGGCGCGGGCGTACAAAATAAGATACTGGAATATATGGCGCTAGGGTTGCCCACGATTACTTCATCCGTTGGGTTTGAAGGGCTAGGTGCTATTAAAGAAAAAGAAATAATTGTCGCTGATACTGTCGAAGAGTATAAGAAAGCGCTCACTTTATTATTACGGGATCTTGGTTATTACAAGAAAATTGCTGAAAATGGGTTGGATTTTGTTAGTAACAAATTTAGTTGGCAATCGCAATTAACAAATTTAGTTTCAGGAATTGGGAGGTTGTTAGAAAAATGATATATCCTATTATTATGGCCGGAGGTACGGGATCCAGACTATGGCCATTATCGCGTGATCTTTACCCTAAACAATTCCAATGTTTGCAGGGAGATCAAACAATGCTGCAAACCACTATCAAGCGTCTTGATGGATTGAAATGTACCAAGCCAATAGTTATTTGTAACGAAAGTCATCGCTTCATCGTGGCAGAACAATTGCGCCAAATTGACATGCTAACTAATAATATTATCCTAGAACCGATTGGTCGAAATACAGCGCCTGCGATTGCAATTGCTGCATTGAATTTATGCAATAGACAAGAGAATGAAGAAGATCCTTTAATGTTGGTATTAGCTGCTGACCATATAATTGGTGATGAAAAAGCATTCCACTTAGCGGTTAATTATGCAATACCCCACGCTAAACAAGGTAAGTTAGTAACATTTGGTATTATACCAGATTCTCCCGAGACGGGATACGGATATATACGTCGTGGCACTGCTTGCGATATATCATCAAAAGCATTCTCTGTTGAGGAGTTTGTAGAAAAACCTGATTTGGAAACGGCAGAAAGCTATATATCATCGGGAGAGTATTACTGGAATAGTGGTATGTTTCTTTTTTGTGCAGGAAGATATTTAGAAGAGCTTAATAAACACAGGCCAGATATCTTAAATGCATGTAAGAAAGCGATAAGTACTATTTCTCAGGATTTAGATTTTGTACGTATTGATCGTGATTCCTTCATTGCTTGCCCTGACGAATCGATAGATTATGCCGTTATGGAAAATACTGATGAAGCAGTTATTGTACCAATGAACGCTCAGTGGAGCGATGTTGGTTCATGGTCATCCTTATGGGCAATTAGCAATAAAGATGAAGCTGGTAATTGTATAAAAGGAGATGTAATAAAATATGACACCAACGGCTGTTACATTTATGCAGAATCAAATTTAGTTTCGACAATTGGTGTTAGTGACTTGGTCATTGTGCAAACTAAAGATGCAGTTCTTGTCTCGCATCGCGATCGAGTTCAGGATGTCAAAAAAGTCGTTGAGCAGATTAAAGCAAACGGTCGTTTGGAATGTTATAGGCATCGAGAAGTTTATCGCCCTTGGGGAAAATATGATTCTGTCGATGTTGGTAAACGCTACCATGTTAAACGACTTACTGTAAATCCCGGAGAGGGTTTGTCCTTACAAATGCATTATCACCGCTCAGAGCATTGGATTATTGTAGCTGGCACGGCTAAAGTAACTATCGATGAAGAAGTGAAACTAGTTGGTGAAAATGAATCAGTATATATTCCTTTAGGCATGGTTCATACCTTAGAAAATCCAGGGAAAATTCCTTTGGAGTTAATTGAGGTTCGTTCTGGAGATTATTTGGAAGAGGATGATATTGTACGAATTAGTGACCGATACGGAAGGTTATAACTCACTTAATAATTAAAAAATTCTATCTTCTTATGTTTGATGTTATTACTATTTGACATATTAACGATTATTGTAGAGATAATAATGGTAAAATTAACCTGTTTCAAAGCCTATGATATTCGCGGCAGGCTGGGCGAAGAGCTGAACGAAGAAATTGCGTGGCGGATTGGCCGCGCCTACGGCGAATTTCTCAAACCGAAAACCATTGTACTCGGCGGCGACGTGCGTCTGACCAGTGAGGCGCTGAAGCTGGCGCTGGCGAAGGGGTTACAGGACGCGGGCGTCGATGTGCTGGATATCGGCCTTTCCGGCACCGAAGAGATCTATTTCGCCACCTTCCACCTCGGTGTTGACGGTGGCATTGAAGTCACCGCCAGCCATAACCCGATGGACTACAACGGTATGAAGCTGGTGCGTGAGGGCGCGCGCCCAATCAGCGGCGACACCGGCCTGCGCGACGTCCAGCGCCTGGCGGAAGCCAACGACTTCCCGCCGGTCAATATGGCTAAGCGCGGCAGCTATAAACAGATCACCCTGCGCGACGCCTATATCGATCATCTGTTTGGCTACATCAACGTCAACAACCTCACCCCGCTGAAGCTGGTGATCAACTCGGGTAACGGCGCGGCGGGTCCGGTGGTGGACGCTATTGAAGCGCGCTTTAAGGCCCGGGGCGTACCGGTGGAGTTCATCAAGGTGCATAACACCCCGGACGGCAACTTCCCGAACGGTATTCCTAATCCGCTGCTGCCGGAATGTCGCGACGATACCCGCAATGCGGTGATTGAGCACGGCGCGGACATGGGGATTGCTTTTGACGGCGACTTTGACCGCTGCTTCCTGTTCGACGAAAAAGGGCAGTTTATTGAGGGCTACTACATCGTCGGCCTGCTGGCGGAAGCGTTCCTCGAAAAACACCCGGGCGCGAAGATCATCCACGACCCGCGCCTGTCCTGGAACACTGTCGACGTGGTGAAGGCCGCAGGCGGCACGCCGGTGATGTCGAAAACCGGTCATGCGTTCATCAAAGAGCGGATGCGTGCGGAAGATGCTATTTACGGCGGCGAAATGAGCGCCCACCACTACTTCCGTGATTTCGCCTACTGCGACAGCGGGATGATCCCGTGGCTG